>DASZGF010000170.1:0-95409 GCA_035939115.1 Binataceae bacterium (SeqCode) | reverse complement strand
GCGGAGGCTGCCGGAGTCGAAGGATCTCGCGCGGTCCTCCGCGCGTAATAGCATGGCTTATGAATGAACGGCGGCTTCTTCCTCACACCCGATTCTTTGAAGTGTACAGCATACCAATTTGCTCCTTGTTCTCCCTGATTGCTGTGGCCCGCTGCGTGGGCGCGCGGAGGACCGCACGACATCCTTCACTTCGTTCAGGATGACGGCGCGGGACCTTGCTGAAACATTACAACCGCCGCGTTCGGACTTACCGAATGGATCTGGAATGGACGGAATACTTCTGATCGATAAGCCTGCGGATATCGGCTCGGCTGAGGTGGTGCGGCGGGTGAAAAGGTTCGTCAAGCCGGCCAAGGTCGGCCATCTGGGCACGCTTGACCCATTCGCCACCGGGCTGTTGCCGATCCTGATCGGAGAAGCGACCAAGATTGCGCAGTTCCTGGAGCATCACGACAAGCATTACGAGGGCATTATCGCGCTGGGCGCACAAACCGACACCCTCGATCGGACCGGGCAGACGGTTCAAACCGCAGCCGTGCCACGCTTCGATCAGGCGCGGCTGGACGAGATAGCCGGACAGTTCACGGGTGAATTCGAGCAGGAACCGCCGGTGTACTCCGCGATCAAGCGCGCCGGGGTGCCGCTTTACAAGCTGGCGCGCAAGGGTATGGAACCCGCGCCGCCGGAGCGTCGCATGGTCCAGGTGATGCGGCTTGATCTGTCGGCCAATGGCGCCGATCAACTACGCTTTTCGCTGCGATGCGCGACTGGGATGTACGTCCGCTCGCTAGCCCGCGATATTGGCCTGGCGCTGGGTACGGTCGCGCATCTGACGCAACTGCGGCGCCTGGGCACGGGCGGTTTTTCCATCGGACAGGCAACGGCACTGGACGAGGTGATGGCGGCTTTTGACGCAGGGCGAACCCCGGCTCTAGTTGGTATTAGCCAGGCTCTGCCGGAAATGCCTCTGATTGAAGCGGACCATAATCTGGCGCGGCGGGTGCGCAATGGCGATGCGTCGGCGTTGCTCGCGATGGTCAGGATTGGGCAGGGGCCATTTAAGGTTGCATGTGACGGCGCATTGGTCGCAATCGCGCAATTCGGTCCGGATGGACGGCTCGGGCTGGCGCGGGTGTTCGCCGGTTGACTGCATTTGAAAGCTGATTTAGCGAAAGATGCTGATAAAAAAGGATTTTTCACGGTGTTCTGGGGGGCGGCTTGAATGAGGCCGTGGCGCTGTGGTAAATTTCCTGGCTAACGAAAGGATAAAGGGAAAGTAAGAGTCTTCTGATGCCCCTCGCCTCGACCCGTAAGCGGGAAATAATCGGTTCCTACGCTCGTGTTCAGAACGACAGCGGTTCGCCCGAAGTGCAAGTAGCGCTTCTGACGGCCCGTATCGAGAGTCTGAGCGAGCACTTCAAATCGCACGTCAAAGATCATCATTCCCGGGTTGGCCTGTTGCGCCTGGTAGGCAAGCGCCGTCGCTTGCTCGATTATGTGCGGGGTTGCGATTTCGCTCGCTACAAAACGCTGATCGAGAGATTGGGCATCCGAAGATAAGGCTGGTCGCCTTAAGACCGACACTGCGACAGGCCCGCACACCCCTGGTGCGGCAGCCAAGGCAGGGCCGACGACAGAATGACTCCGCGCTCTGTCTTAAGTTGGGGCAGCCGCTCCCACCTCCCTAGAGGTAAATTTTAATATGTTCAGGAAGCTTGAAATCGACTTTCATGGTCGCAAGCTCTCGCTTGAGACTGGGCGTCTGGCCCGGCAGGCGCATGGTTCAGTGCTGGCGCAGTATGGCGAAACCGTCGTGCTGGCCACCGTTGTTTCGGCGTACAGCAGCCGGGATAAGGTCGACTTTCTCCCGCTGACGGTAGATTACCTGGAAAAGACGTTTGCTGCGGGCAAAATTCCGGGCGGATTCTTCAAGCGCGAGGGTCGTCCCTCGGAGAAGGAGATTCTGACCTCGCGGCTGATCGACCGCGCGATGCGCCCCTTGTTCCCCAAGGGCTACGACAAGGAAACCCAACTGGTCGTGACCGTGCTTTCAGTGGACCGGGAAAACGACCCCGATACTCTCGCGCTGATCGCGGCTTCGGCCGCGCTGGAGGTTTCCGATATTCCGCATGACGGCCCGGTGGCCGCAGTCAGGATGGGCCGCATCGACGGCAAGCTGGTGGTCAATCCGCTGCGCAGTCTGATGGAAGGCACCGACATCTCGCTGGTGGTTGCGGCCAAGCCCGACTCGATCATGATGCTCGAGGGCGGCGCCAATATCGTCGACGAAGAGACCATCCTCGAAGCGCTCTTCACGGCACATGAGGAATTGAATCCGATCTTCGAAATCCAGCGCGAGCTGCGCTGGATGGTGGGCAAACCCAAGCGCGAGTTCAAGCGCAAGGAGCTTGATCCGGCGATAGTGGAGGCGATGCGCGCGCGGATCGGCGACAGTCTGGACGTTGCGCTCAGCACTCCGGGCAAGAAGGAGCGCTCAGTCGCGTTGTACGATCTCGAAGACCGCGTCGTGACGGACTTGTCGGAGCGCTTCCCCGACGCCAGGAACGATCTCAGCGCGGCCTATGACTATTTGCTGCGCGAGCGGGTACGCCGCGTCATCGTCGACGAGGATCGCCGTATCGATGATCGCCGCTCCACCGACATTCGCCAGCTCAGCGCTACCACTCAGGCCCTGCCCAGAACGCATGGCTCGGCTATATTCACCCGCGGCGAGACCCAGGTGCTGGCCACGGTGACGCTGGGCACTTCGTCGGACGAGCAGAAAATCGACGCACTGCTGGGCGAGCATTACAAGAAGTTCATGCTTCACTATAACTTCCCGCCCTTTTCCACCGGCGAAGTGAAGTTTCTGCGCGGCCCCTCGCGCCGCGAGATTGGCCACGGGGCGCTGGCCGAACGCGCCTTGCAGGCGGTGCTTCCGCCCGAAGATCAGTTCCCTTATACGATTCGCGTCGTCTCGGAAGTGCTGGAGTCCAACGGCAGCTCTTCGATGGCTACGGTATGCGGCGGCAGTTTGGCCTTGATGGATGCCGGTGTACCGGTCAAAGCGGCGGTCGCAGGCATCGCGATGGGCCTGGTCAAGGAAGGCGACAAGGTGCGGGTGCTGACCGACATCCTGGGCGACGAGGACCATTACGGCGATATGGATTTCAAAGTCGCCGGCACTGCGGAAGGGGTGACCGCCATCCAGATGGACAACAAGGTCGGTGGCATCACGCGCGACGTAATGCGCCAGGCGCTGCACCAGGCGCGCGACGCGCGGCTCTTCGTGCTCGACGTGATGCAGAAGGCGTTGGTAGCACCGCGCAAGGAAGTGTCACTGTACGCTCCGCGCATCGTCACCTTGCACATCAAGCCCGACAAAATCCGTGACGTTATCGGTCCGGGCGGCAAGGTCATCCGCGGAATCGTGGAAGAAACCGGATGCAAGATCGACATCGAGGATGACGGCACTGTGCGGATCGCCTCAGCCGACAGCGTGGCGATGGAAAAAGCGATCAATACGATCCAGGCGATCACCGAAGAGCCAGAAATCGGCCGCGTCTACAAGGGCAGGGTCCGCAAGGTGGTCGATTTCGGCGCGTTTGTGGAAATCCTGCCCGGAACCGACGGACTGGTGCACATCTCGCAACTGTCCGACAAACGGGTGCGGCGGGTCGAGGACGTCCTGAACGAGGGCGATGAGGTGATGGTCAAGGTGCTCGACATCGACCGTGGCGGTAAGATCCGGCTTTCGGTGCGCGAGGCCCAACAGGAGTCCCAAGGCGAGGGCTCGCAGGCGAAGCCACTGGCATGACGCGCAAATCCCTGTTGTCAAACGGTGTGCGGGTCCTCACCGAGGCGATGCCACATTCTCTGTCGGCCAGTATCGGTATCTGGGTGGAGAATGGCTCGCGCTATGAAGAGCCGCATGAAAACGGCGTCAGCCATCTGATTGAGCATCTGCTCTTCAAGGGCACAAAAAAACGCACCGCCGCGCAAATTGCCGAGCAGATTGACGCGGTGGGCGGCGTGCTCAACGCCTTTACCGGCAAGGAATACACCTGCTACTACGCCAAGGTACTGGGCGACGACCTCGGGATGGCGACGGATTTGCTCGCCGACCTGCTGTTGGAATCCTTGTTCGACGCCGAGGAGATCAAACGCGAGCAGCAGGTCGTGCTGCAGGAGATTTCCCAGGCCGAGGACACGCCCGACGATTTCATTCACGACCTCTTCAACCTGAAATTCTGGGCGGGTCATCCGCTGGCGCTGCCGATCGCCGGCAGTATCGCTACGGTGACCGGGCTTGATCGCGCCTTGATGACCTCTTTCATGAATCAGCGTTATCGCGCGGAACGGGTTTTCGTCGCCGCGGCGGGCAAGGTCGAACACGACTCTCTCGTGGCGCAATGCGAACGGCTGTTCGGCGCTATCCAGGGCAATGGCAAGGTCGATGCGATAAATCCGCCCAAGGTGCATTCGCTGGTGCTGAACCATGAAAAGCAGCTCGAGCAGGCCCATATCTGCATGGGCGGTCCGGGCATCAGCCAGACCGATAAGGCGCGCTACGCAGCCTACCTGCTGAACACCGCGCTGGGCGGCGGCATGTCCTCTCGCCTGTTCCAGGAAGTGCGCGAAAAACGCGGCAAGGTTTACAGCATCTTCTCCTTCCTGTCCTCCCATATCGATTGTGGCTACTTCGGCATCTATGCCGGCACCAATCCCGAATGGGTCGATGAGGTGCTGGAGATCACGCTGGGCGAGCTAAAGCAGGTCGCGCGCGAGGGGCTGAAAGCGTCCGAGCTGGAGCGCGCCAAGAGCCAGCTAAAGGGCAACCTGCTGCTGGGACTGGAGTCCACCGATTCGCGGATGAACCGGCTGGCCCGCAACGAGATTTACTTCCGCCGCGACATCCCGGTCGAGGAGCTGGCCCGCGATATCGAAGCCGTTACCAACGATCAGGTGATCGAGCTGGCGGGTACGTTTTTCGATCGCGACCAGATGGCGCTGGTGGTTTTGGGCGATCTAAAGGGCCGCGAACTTCCCGCCGATATTTTTTCAGCGCTGTAGAATGATTCCGGCAGTCATTCTTCGCGGTGTCGGGAAAATCTTGACCGCTGTGCCATAGAAGCGGCGTCGCCCTATTTTTTGGGTGCGAATTCCGCGCGGATTCGGACGCCGTCGGCGTCGAGCTTCGGTGCGGGGTTGCGCGCCGGCGGATCCGATAGTGTGCTGATCTTGATGGGATTGCCCGCCATCCTTATCTCGCCTGCGTTTACGATCATGTTCCTGGATCTCAGTTGTGGATTATCGACCGCTTCCGCAACGGTGCCGACGATAGCGCAGGGTATGCCAGCCTCGGCTAGGACGCTTTCCCACTGGGTTGCGGTCCGGCTGCCTAAGCTCTCTTCCATCGCGACCTTCAGGGCGCCTTCGTTGGCTTTGCGATCGGGGTTGGTCAGGAAACGGGGATCGTTGCCGATCTGCGGGCGACCCAAAGCGACGCACAAACGCCTGAAGGTCTCGTCGTTCCCGGATATTATTATAATTGGACGGTCGGCGGTGCTGTATGTGTCGCAGGGAGAGACGGCGGGATGCCTGTTGCCAATCGCCTGCGGCGCCGGACCGCCATTAAGGACGTTCATCAGCGCGCTCTCAAGTACCGACATCTGAACGTCCAACATGCCGATATCGACCTTGGCCCCCTCGCCGGTCCTGGTGCGATTGTACAGAGCTGCTTCAATCCCGGCCAGACAGAACATCCCGCTGAAGTAGTCGACCATCGAGGTTCCGACTTTAGTGGGTGGGCTGCCGGGTTGACCGTTGATGGTCATCATCCCGCTCATCGCCTGAAGAATCGGATCGTATGCGCAGCGCTCGTGCAACGGTCCGGTTTGGCCGAAGGCTGAAATCGCGGCATAGATGAGCCGCGGGTTGATGCGCCGCAATGCTTCGTAATCAAGGCCCAGATGCTCGAGCGTGGCGTAGCGCAGGTTCTCCACTACCACGTCCGCGCGGCGAATCATCTCTAGCAGAAGGTCCTTATCCTCCTGTTTCTCGAACTCGAGCGCGATCGACTCCTTACCCCGGTTGACAGTGGCGAAGTAGGCTGAAGTTCCCTCTACCAACGGTGGGAAATGGCGGGTCTCGTCGCCATGGCCGGCGTGTTCGACTTTGATAACCCGAGCTCCCAATTCCGCCAGGAGCATCGTGCAGTAGGGGCCTGACAAAACGTGAGTTAGATCGATCACGGTAATGTCGGAAAACGGTCCTTCAGCCATCGTCTCCTCCGCTCGCTGAATCGTAAGAGCTTGTACAATATCAGGGTTCTCCCCACGGGCACATATGAAACAGGACTCTCGCGCGCCATCGCCTCCACGTAATCAACCCTTGACTTGTTGGAGCGGTAAACACCGGAGACTGCGGATTGTGGAGCGGGCTTGATTGCGCCTGCGCGTTGCGCGATGGTCGGTTCGGCTGCGGCTCAATGGCCAGTCGCCCACAGGCCGCTGATGCGCAAGCTGCTTGAAGGTTAGCAGAACCATGGCAACGCCGGTCTCCAAAGCGCCGGGGTACGTCGTCGGTGTGATCTCGGATACGCACGGTCTGATCCGGCCCGAGGCCCTCCACCGCCTGCGGGACTCGCATGTGATTGTGCATTGCGGAGACATCGGCGCTCCCGCGGTGCTGGACGCGCTAAAAGCAATCGCGCCGGTTCACGCGATTCGCGGGAACAACGACAAAGGCTCGTGGGCTTCCGGTTTGCCCACGGATGCCGTCGTCGAGGTCGGGAACCACGTCCTATACGTGATCCATGACCTCGGCGAACTGAGTCTGGAACCGGCCGCCGCGGGGTTTGCGGCCGTCCTTTCCGGTCACTCCCACCGTCCGTTGGTCGAGGAGCGCAAAGGCGTTCTTTTTGTCAACCCGGGTAGTGCGGGTCCGCGACGCTTCTCGCTGCCGGTCGCTGTGGCTTTGCTCGTGCTCAGTCCGCAGGCCTGCAACGCCAGCATCATCGAACTTCTGTAGCGGCTCACCTGTGCGCAAGGCTTTGCCGAGCCAAGGTGATCGCGCGGATTGAGATCGTTGGCGAGGGCGGCTAATTATGGCCCTCGACGAGACTGCTTTTGCACGAAAGGCGTATGACATGGCTGGTTTCAAAGATCGAGCTTGCATTGTTGGTATCGGTGAAACTCCTTACAGCCGTAATTCCGGCAAAACCGAGTTGGGACTGATGCTCGAAGCGTCGCTCAAGGCGATTGCCGACGCCGGGCTTAAGCCGCACGACATCGATGGTGTTATTCCGCCGCGCCTGTACGCCACCGCCGAGCATTTTGCCGCCAATCTCGGAATCGAAGACCTGCGCTACGCAGTCACGGTTTGCATGGGCGGAGCCAGCCCCGTCGCGGCGCTTCAGAGCGCCGCCCTGGCAGTGAGCAACGGTATCGCGGACTATGTCCTGCTCGCCGTGGGATTCAACCAGGCCAGCAGCAAGGTGATTCGCGGCGGCGTGGATCCGATCGACACCGCGGGCGCGATACCGCTGGCGCCCGCGCTTAACACGCTGAGCGAATACTACGTACCATTCGGATCATCCACGCCGGTGCAGTGGTATTCGTGGATCGCCACCCGCTACAAGCATTTATATAACGTTCCGGAGCGCGCGGCAGGCGCAATCGCCGTGGCCTGCCGCAGCCATGCCCAGCTCAACGAAAAGGCCTACATGCGCGACCGGCCGATGTCGATGGAGGATTATCTCAACTCGCGCCTGATCAACTATCCCTTCCGGCTGCTGGATTGCTGCCTGGAAACGGACGGAGGCACCGCGGTGGTGGTGACCACTGCCGAGCGCGCGAAGGACCTCAAGCAGAAACCGGTTTACATAATGGGCGCGGCCGAGGGACATCCCTATCCGGCGGATGACATCCCCTCGCGCCCCGATCTCTTTCAAATCGGTCTCAGCTATGCCGCGCCGCGGGCGTTCAAGATGGCCGAGGTCGGTCCCCATGATATGGATTTCATCGAGGTCTACGACTGCTTCACCTACATCGTGCTCTTGCAACTCGAGGCGATAGGCCTGTGCAAGCGCGGCGAGGCGGCGGATTTTGTGGCCGACGGACGGATCGAGCTGGGCGGTAAGATGCCGCTTAACACGCACGGCGGCCTGCTCTCCGAGGCGCACACGTCGGGGATGAATCACATCGCGGAAGCGGTAAGACAGTTGCGTGGAGTGGCCGGCCCCCGTCAGGTCAAAGGCGCGAAGCTCGGCCTGGTAACGGGATGGGGCGACTTCGGCGACGGCGCGATGGCAATTTTGCGCCAGTGAGCGAGAATGCTTCGACAAGAGTGGACTACAAATTATGCCAGATTCAGAACAATCGCCGGCGTATAGCAGACCATTGCCGCGGCGCCGTGGTTTTGGCGCCGAATTTTACGGCTTTTGCAAGAAACACGAATTACGCTTTCAGCGCTGCAAGGGCTGTGGCACGTGGCGGCACGTGCCGCGCGAGATGTGCGCAAAGTGCGCGTCATCGGATTGGGAATGGGCAAGGTCGTCAGGCCGGGGCAAGGTCTTTTCGTGGACCACGGTGATGCAGCCGATGATGCCCCAGTTTGCCGATGCGGTCCCATACAGCCCCGTGGTCATCGAGCTTGAAGAAGGGGTGCGGATGGTCAGTTGGATCGTCGACGTTCCGCCCGCGGAGCTGCGCCTGGACTTGCCGGTTGAGGTGATATTCGAAGACGTTACTCCTGAAGTAACGCTGCCAAAGTTCCGCAAGGCCTGAAGCCGCCGAACCACGCGCTTGCTTAGTGAGACGGATGGTGACAAAAAAGGCTTATAGCAATCATCGAATCGAAACTAACATCAGGGAGGTCGAATCATGAAGGCTCTGACGGCATTATGCTTGAGCTTGCTGTTCTCGATCGTCGCGGCCGGCGCGGCGGCCGCGGAAACTTCAGTCAGCGGGCACTTGAGGGACAGTTTCTGCTATCTGACCACGGGCGCTCATGGCCCCAGTCATCAGAAGTGCGCGGTAGGATGCGCTAAGGCGGGAATCCCGGTCCTGCTGGTGGAGGACAAAACCGACAAGTACTACGTGCTGTTGCCGCCGAAGAACGCGCAATCGCTGCCGTCTTCGGTTACCGACAAGATGGAAGACGAGGTGACGGTGACCGGGCAGGAATACAGCAAGGGCGGGTCGAGTTTTCTAACCGTCGAATCGGTAAAGTGAAAACGTGCTCGGCGATCTGTTTCCTGGAGTGCAGAATGTTCAGAACATCCATCCGTTGATGGTCCATTTTCCGATCGCGTTTTTGTTCGGTGCCGCGCTCCTCTACCTGCTTGCCTGGTTCGCCAAAAGGGAGAGCTGGGCATGGACCGGGCTGTGGCTGCTGGGGCTGGGAACCGTCGGAGCGGCCGCGGCGGTGGCGAGTGGCCTCTACGGCGCGCAGGGCGTGATGGTCGCGCCGCCGGTTCGTGAGCATCTGCTGGTCTACCACGAACGTATCATGCTGGGCGTGTTGGGGCTGAGTGTTGTTCTGTCGGTGTGGGCGTGGTTGGCTCGGCCGATGCCGCTTAAAGGCAACAGCGTTTTTCTGATCCTGCTGGGGCTTCTTGCCCTATGGCTCGCGCTGGGCGCCGACTTCGGTGGCCGCATGGTTTTTGACTACAACGCGGGCGGCAACGCCTGCCCGCAACCGGTCGACTTTCATGGGTGATGTTCTTGCGTGCGCTCCAGGCTCGCGCGGCATGATCTTAGGTCAGGTATCCGTAAAGGGCGCCTCCGATGACGCGCGCCACGTTCAGCGGTAAATGGCGCCACACCGCAGCTAACCACACTGCGGGACCGGTCAGATGTTCGGCGCTGACGTGCGTGTTTGTATCGGGATAGAAAGAATAGGGAAGGGGAGCGGGGTTTGCTCCCAGGTAACGCTTGAAGCTGGCCAGTCCGTCGTTGCGAGCGTCGGTTCTTCCCAGGTCGAAGGTGTCGAAAGCACCCGCGTATTGCTCACAGATGCTCCAGAATAGAAGCTGCATCGCTCCGGTCGGCGCGTCCGGGGCGCGCGCGGTCCACTTGCAATAAAGCGTCGCGCGATCTTTGAGCAGCACCACGCTGCCGACGTCGCGCCCACCCGCGGTGGCAAGCCACACCTCAAAATTACCGCCTTCACCCATGATCTCCGCCACCCGTCGGAAGAAGCGCCAGGGCTGCGCGGGCAGGCCAAAGCGGCGCCGGTTCTCAAGGTGCTGCAGGTAAAAGCGACTGGCGTAGTCCTGACTGGAATCGTGCGACATCATGACCCCGTCCTCCCGCGCGCGTCGAGCGGCGCGGCGAAAGTTGCCGCGTATCGCTCCGAGAATCGTCTCGGCCGGGTGGTTCAACTCAAGCGTCCAATTGACGAAGGTATCAACCGTTTTCCACGGGGGCGGTGCGGCTGCTCCCCGCAATTCGCAGGACTGGCCCTGTGCGCGCAGTTGGGCCGCCAGCATCTCCGTCAGCAACTGCGCTCCACCGGGTCGGAGCGAAAGCGGTGCGCAGTAGTCGCTGAAAGGCAAGCCAATCAGGCGGCGTGACAATGGATTACGCGGGCGCGCCAGCATGCATCCGGCGACTGGAGTGCTGTTATCTTCGACGATCGCCGCAATGAAATTTATTCCGTACGTCTGTTCCAGAACGCGATGCCATTGCGGGTTGTGGTAAAGCGACACGTCCGGCGCTCGGCTGATCAATAATTCCCAGACCTCGCGACATTGTGCCGCCGGCATAATCGACAGGCGAGTCCTTTTCAGAGCGTGCGGCGCAATCATAAACCCATTCAAATCAGAACGGACACCAATAAACTGGGGTGAGATCGTCATTAGTCAATTCTACGACAAATTGAAACTGTTCGTCGGCACCGCTTGATGACAAAGCCCATCCCCCACCGTCCTCCCGGCAAGAAATGCGAAGTTGCGGGATCGGCGCCGAACGATTTTCTTAGCTCCCGGAGCTGACCGCGCACCAGTAATGGACGGATCGTCAAGGGTCGGGTTTGGAGCGAGCCACACCCGGGCAGCTAAGAGAGCGGAACGAGCGCAAAACCGATGCCACACCAGTCGCTATCGAAAAAGCTGACTTTCGGCACCCGGGAATGCAGGATCTGCACGGCTTGCCCGAATTCAGATTTGTAGAAATTACTGCGATGCATGGCCGGCATGGCGCTGAAAAATATTTAGCGACCGCCTCTGTCCAAGAGTCCGAACGTAAAGGTTTGCGGAGGAGTCGGGTCCGCGATAATCAAGCCCGCAATGCTGCCGCCCCAATGGTCCTATTTACATGGATTTACAAGCTGAAGAGAACTTAAAAGTCACAAATTACCATCAAGCTTGGTGCAAAGCCTCCAAGCCAACGGCATCCGGCAAAAAAATCAATCGGCGGCGCCTTTGCCGGAATATTCCGCTGTCATATACCAGTTTTTCCAGTTCTTCATGGGGAAGCATCCTGAGTTAAACATAACGCGCTCGTGGCCCCTATTTTGGCTAATGCGCGCCAACCGCTCCAATGTTATTGATTGGAGCGGTTGATACGTTCTTTAGCCTCGACCTCCCGGCCACTTCGAGCCGTTCATATGATATAGAAAGCCGGAGCTGCTATTGGTCAAGTAACTGACGGCCCCGCTGTCGTACCACCCTCCGGAGTAGTGAGTAGCGACGCAACCCAGACCGAGGTACTGCATGTTGGTCTCGTTGGTAAACAGGTTTGCCGGCCCGGCCTGACCCGACGGTACCTGACCGCTGGGGTTGGACCGCGCCCGCGAGACCGCGTTCAGATAATCGGAAGAGCCGCCGAAAAAGTTGGCGTAGTCGCCATTGACGCACGCCCGGTACTTGGCCCAGCGGTAGTCCTCACCCCAGGCGGTCGAGACCGCCAGCATCGGCCAGGTGTACCATTCGTAGGCGTTCGCTTTGGACTGAATGATGCTCCAACTCGCCCAACTCGAGGAGCACGTGGACCCGTTGGCGTTCTGGCCGCCATATGCGTTGGGACCGACGAACGTCCCGCTGCTATTCGTTACCGGAAAACCGAGGAAGCTCAGATTAGGCGATTCGCCGCCCGAACTGGCGTCGGGGTTGCCGCAGTCTCCCCCCTCATGACAGGTGCTACCGCCATGCAGTTGGGCGCACGCATTAGTCCAACTCCCGGTCTCTTCCGTGGTTTCGGCATAGGCCCAGTCTTCGTCGACGCCCCACTTGCAGGCCGCCCATCGAATGATGTCCTGGGTGGTGCCCGCATAGTTGCCGTCAACCGCTGCGAAGTCCGATGCCGGCGCCAGGCCATTGCGGCCGGCGTTGGCGTAGAAATAAGACGGGGTCGTCCAGATTTGGTTATTGGCGTTCCAGCCGGTGCCGTCGTTGGCGTTCTCCGGACTAGTCTCCGGAAAGTTCGACTGGTTGGCTAAGCTGGCGCAGGTCGATTCCGCCGGCAACGAGGCGTTGGGCGCCAGATTGCTTAGGTGAGCCACCGCCGTCGCCTTGGCCGTCGGCGTCGCCTTGGCCGTAGGCGAGGGATTCGGCGTGCCAATCGGCGAAAAACCAGGGCTCGCCGTGGGCGTCGTCGATCCATTCGCAATGTTCAGCGGCTCCGACGCGCTGCCAAGCATGCGGCTGCCAGGATTCACGCTCTGACTCGTCACCTCAACGGTGTGCATACCATTGGATAATTTTGTGCTGTCGAAAATTACGGCGCCTGCCGGGAAATCGCCGACATGCGAGCCGTCGATATAGAGACTCTCAAACCACCTTCCCGAACAGGTGTCGTTTGTGCCGACGGCAACGCCTGAACCGCGCACCACCGTACCCCCTGCCGGACTCATGATCCTGACACAGGTCGGGACTGGAGTAGGCTTGAGCGATGTCGGGGTAGGGCGTGCAGTCGGGGCTGCGGTGGGGCGCGTAGTCGGGGTTGCGGTGGGACGCACGGTCGCGGTTGCGGTGTGGCGCACGGTCGGGGTTGCGGTGGGGCGCGCAGTGTACCGTGACGTTGGCGTCGGGCTCGGCGAATGGTTTTGGACCTTAATGGGGATCGCAGCGGTCGCTATCGACGTGTTGCTCGAATTGTACCCGGTCACTGACACCGTATGGTTGCCGTCGGCGAGTGTGGCTGAGTTCCAAGCCACCCAATAGGGCGGCAAAGCCGTGGACGGATTGGATGCCACCCATTTGCCGTCGACAAACACGTTGATCCAGCTCACGTCGGGGCTCTCAGATGTGGCGATCGTGGTTGTTCCACCAACCGTCGCTCCCGCCTTCGGCGCGGTGATAGTCACATAAGTTGATGCGGCGCCCGCCTCGGGCAGAACAGCATTCGCTGGAAAAAGTATCAGTATCCATGCCAATGCAATCGCCTGGATGGAGATCAGGAACAAACCTCTAGCGCGTGGTTTCACGTGCAGCCTCCGTGCGTTTGTTGTTTCTTTCGCGCGGAAGCAGCGGGCGGGATTAGATCGAAAAAACTGCTATCTTTCGGGTGAGACTGTCAGCTTTTACTACCGCAGCAGGAATTTATGTTTTACGCTGCTCCTTGCTACAGCGATAATTTGCACGAGGCATGCCACGCTGTTTTTCGCGGCAAGACCGTTAACTAAGGCGCTCCGGCTCTTCGAATTGTCACGATAAATAACGTTCCTCGCCGGATAACGTCTCAGAACGAAACACGATGGCGGATTTACCATCAGGCGGACGTAACGCTTTTGGATCCAGAACAGGGAATCGTGGCGCCCATACCGTGGCGCTAACGCCCAGTGGGTGGCGCTGTCGCCCGCAGGGTGAGGGTGGATCAGCTACACAAAGTTGGGGAGCGCGCGCGCAGAACCGCGCACCGAGCGCAGTCGCGGAAACGCTCGGCGCGCGAGATTATCGGCGGCAAGAAAATGCCATCCGCGATTCCGTAGCAAAGTTACTTTAGACGAGATGGAAGCGATCGACCATTTCCTGCGATACCACTACCTGACCGGTATACCGCATCGGATCCGGACAGGTACAGCACAAGTACTCGACCGTGGAGGCCGGGATGTCCATCGGCTTGAAGACCGCGGGATCGATTCCCGCCGCAACCGCGCCGGAGCGCGACTTGACCTCCATTTCGATGCGCTCGGTGAGCACGCCGCCCGGATCCAGCGCGATGACCGGGATTTTGTGCTCCTTCATCTCATCGCCCAGCAATTGGACAAAGCGGTTGAGCGCGAGTTTGGTTATCGGGTAATGCATCGCCATGCCGCCCTTGCCGGGCAGCCCCAATTTGCCGGTGGCGGCGGAGGAAGTGGTGCAGATGATCATGCCGGTGTGATGCTGGATCATGCTGGGGATGCACATCCGGCTGGTGATGATCGGCGCCATCAGGTTGGTGTCGACGTTCTTCTCCCAGGTGTCGATATCGAGTTGAAGGAAGGGGTCGAAGTGCCCGGGGCCGACATAGCGCGCGTTGTTGAGCAGGATGTCGACATGGCCGTACTTGTCCAGCGCCGTCCGGCACAGGTTTTCCACGTCCTTGCGTTGCGTAAGGTCACAGCGGACGGGAGTACAATCAACTCCCAGGGTGCGGATTTCCTGCTCAGTCTGCTTGAGCGATCCGGGCCATTCGCTTTGCCCCTGTTCCGCGGTTCGCGCCGCCAGCACTACGTTGACGCCATGCCTGGCGAGCCGCAGCGCCATCTGCTTGCCCATGCCGCGGCTGGCGCCGGTTACGATGGCCACTTTGCCTTTTACGTCCATCGGGGGTCCCTCTTGTCTGCTCCCGCGGTTACGCTGGAGAATTGCTTCAACTCGCCGGACGAGTAACGCAACCGCTTCGAGTGTGTCAAGGCGGCGGGCCGCCGCGGCGCGCCGGCTTCGTGCAGGGATCGACAAGAAAGTTCGGCTGCTGTATCCATGCGTAAGTGACCGGTTGAAGAAGGATCGACGTTTTGGACAAGCCTTTACCTCGAGCAGGTGCCTCCGTGGCTACGGCGGCTGAAGCTCTCAAGGCGCCTCGCCCCCAGGCGCCCCTTACGCAGGGATCGATCAGCCTCGCGATCATTAGGCTCTCCTTCCCCATCATCGCCTCCAACATTCTGCAAACCGCCTATCAGCTGGTCGACACCTTCTGGGTGGGACGGCTCAGCGCGCAGGCCGTCGCCGCAGTCTCGTTCTGCTTTCCGATAAGCTTCCTGCTGATCGCACTAGGAGGAGGACTGCCGATCGCGGGAACCGTCCTGTTGGCGCAGTACACCGGCCGCGGTGACGAGGAGGCGACCAATCATGTCGCCGCGCAAACCTTGCTGATGGTGTTTCTGATCTCGCTGGTCCTGGCAGCCATCGGATACTCGATAGCGTGGCCGGTTATGCGGCTGATGGGCGCGGCGCCCGACGTGTTGCCCGACGCCGTGCGATTCTTTCAGATCGCGGTGCTGGGGTTCATCTTCGTGTTCGCGTTTTTTGCCTATCAGGCCCTGATGCGTGGGCGCGGAATCGTGTACCCGCCGATGTGCATCGTGTTCGTCACCGTGCTGATCAACTTCGCCCTCGACCCGCTGCTGATCTTCGGATGGGGGCCTTTTCCAAAAATGGGCGTGGCTGGTTCGGCGTTGGCGACCCTGCTCACGCAGGCGCTGGCCGCGGCGATCGGGCTGACCCTGATGGTCCGTGGCCGCCACGGAATCCATCTGCGATTGCGCGATTTGCCGCCCGACTTCGCCCTGATGCGCCGCATTTTCAACATCGGCTTCCCGTCCTCGATCGAGCAATCCACCCAGGCGTTGGGCGTGACGGTGATGACGATGCTGGTGGCGGGGTTCGGCACGGTCGCCGTGGCGGCTTACGGAATTGGCGTGCGCGTCATGAGCTGCGCGCTGGTGCCGGCGATCGGGCTGTCGGTGGCGACCTCCACCCTGGTCGGGCAGAACATCGGCGCCGGCCAGTTGGCCCGGGCCGAGCGCACCAATACCATCACTTGCACGCTCGCATTTGTGTCGCTTAGCTTTGCCGGAGCAGCGGTGTTCCTGGGGGCGTCCTGGATTGGAAGGTTCTTCATCCCCTCAGGCGGCGCAGTGATCGGTGAGAGCGCCGACTTCATCCGCGCAATCGCGCTTACCTTCGGCTTCATCGGATTGCAGCAGGTGCTCACTGGCTCCCTGCGCGGTGCGGGCGACACGGTCGCGCCGATGGTGCTGGCGATGATCTCGCTGTGGGTGATGCGTTTTCCGCTGGCCTATGTGCTGTCGTCGCGCACGGCATTGCATGTCAAGGGCATCTGGTATGCGTTTCCGGTGACCACCGTGCTTTCGGCGCTAATGGCCGCTTACTGGTACAAGTGGGGCGGATGGCGCGATAAGCGAATCCTCGATGAGGAAATCCAGGAACTGGTCCGCGAGGAAGCCGCAATCGAAGAGGGCAGCTCGTTCTGAGTTTCTCCGTACCAGCTGTGGGAGAGGTTCTTTTCTTCCCCCCCTCTCCCATGCAGTCATGGCAGTGGTTGTTTTCTTTCCCCTCTCCCATTTAGTTGTGGGTAAGGGGTTAGGGTGAGTGTGACTGACGCAACAACGCTAACAGAATAACCATTGAGTCCGTCAAAGGGAGGCAGGCATGGCGAAGGCGCGCAAGAAGGCAGTTGCGGTCGCTTCAAAGGCCCGATCCAAGGTGGCTCAGGTAAAATCCAGACCCAAGCCGAAGCCCAAGGCAAAGACGCGCAAGATTGCCCGCGTCGCGGCGGCTAAAACCAGCGCCCGGACGACCAAACTACCGCGCTACGATGACTTGCCAGTGCGAGCCGGAGCGCCCAAGGGCGCGGCCTGGGGCGTGTTCGGCGACACTGACGAACTGGGCACCATTAACCTGATGACCGCGGAATGCGTAATCAAGGCGGCGGCCGAGATTCGCACGGGCCGGGTCTTCTCCCTGAACCTGCCGCTCAACCTGCCCGACCCTCCCTTGTATGGACGCGGCGTGATGCGCCATCACATATTCCCACTACCCCTGGCCGACTTCTTTACCGATGATTACCTGGACAACTTCTATCCCCAAGCCTCATCGCAATGGGACGCCGTCGGGCACATCAAGCATCCCGTGCACGGACATTACAACGGGATGCCGGAAAGGGAGGTGACAGGGCGGGGCGGCGGCGGCACCCACCTGGGCATCGAAAATCTCGCCCGGCGCGGCATCGCCGGCCGCGGCGTGCTGGCCGATGTAGCCCGCTTCATGGAACGCCGCGGCAAGATCATTGACTGCTACAGCGGTCATGTCATCAGTTTGAAAGACCTCGAGGCGACCTTGGCCGAACAAAAGACCAAAATCAGGCCCGGTGATATCCTGCTGGTGCGGGTCGGATGGGTTAAGTCCTATCTGGCCTCAAGCCCCGAGGTGAGGGCCGAGGTGGCTCAACGTCCCGACGCACCGGGCGTGGAAGCAACCACGGACGTGGCTCGCTGGCTATGGGACAATCACATCGCGGCGGTGGCGTCGGATTCGCCGGCGTTCGAAGCGGTCAACACGCAGGCGATGGGCGAGATGCTGCATCCGCACCTGCTGGCGTTCTTCGGTATGCCGATTGGCGAGATGTGGGACTTTGAATCATTGGCGGACGATTGCGCGGCGGACAAGCGTTACAGCTTCTTCCTGACCTCGGCGCCGCTCAACATTCCAGGCGGCGTCGGCTCGCCTCCCAACGCGCTCGCCATCAAGTAGATATTTTCGAGGCTGCGACTGTATAGATCGCTTCGCCACAGGGGATTGTGCTGCTGAACCCGCCTTTAATTGTTCCTGCGCCTCTGCCACAATGCCGCATTGACAGCACCAAAACGATGGCATCCAGTCCAGGCACATTGATCGCGCCGGGCAAACTGGCGACCGCGGACCAGGTTGCCAAAGTCCCGGCCGCGCTGGTTTCGATCGTGATTCCGGTTTACAACGAATCGGCCAATCTGACTGCGCTGTGGCAGCGCCTGAGCGCGGTGGTATCGAAGCTCCCGGAATGGGAAGTGATCTTCGTGGACGACGGCTCGCGCGACAATTCGCTCGATATGCTGCGCGAAATCGCCGCTGACAACGCCCGCGTCCGGGTGGTCGAACTGGCCCGCAACTTTGGCCAGCACGCCGCCATCCTGGCCGGCTTTCGCGAATGCCATGGCGCGGTGGTGGTAACGCTGGACGCGGATCTGCAAAATCCGCCCGAAGAGATACCGCGGCTGCTCGAGGCGATCGAGGCGGGCAACGATGTGGCCGGCGGATGGCGGGCGGAGCGCCAGGACCAGGTTTATCGGCGGCTGGCGTCGCGCCTGCACAACCACCTCACCTCGCTGATCGTGGGCGTCCCGATGCACGACTACGGATGCATGCTGCGGGCCTATCGCCGTCATATCGTCGACACGGTTATCGAATGCGACGAAAAGGCGGCCTTTATCCCGGCGCTGGCCAACAGTTTCGCCAAACGGGTCGCCGAAATCCGGGTCGCTCACGACGAGCGGGCCGGAGGCCAGTCCAAGTACAACCTCCTGCGCCTGGCCCAACTCAGCCTCAACCTGGTAACCGGCTTTTCGCTGCTCCCCATTCAGATCCTCAGCCTCACCGGCATCGTGATAGCCCTGTTCGATATCGCCTTCGCCGGCGTTCTGGTGGGCCATCGATTAATCTACGGACCGCAGCAGGAAGGCGCGATGTGGACCCTGTTCGCGGTGCTGTTCTTCTTCGTTGGCCTGCTCTTCCTGGCCATCGGGCTTATCGGCGAATACGTGGGCCGCATTTACCTGGAAGTACGCCGCCGTCCGACTTACCTGGTGCGGGCGGTACACGAGGGTCACCCCGCGCCTTGAACGGCCGGCAGATTCTCATCTTGTCTGGGGCAAACCAAACCAACGTCGATCGGGCGCCATGCGTCGTGTTCGGCTACCATGACCTGGGCTACGCCTGTATCGAAGCCCTGCTCCAGTTGGGCGCACCGATTGTCGCCCTCCTCACGCATCGGGACGATCCTGGCGAAGAGATCTGGTGGCGCTCATGTGCGCAGCTCGTGCAGGAGCGCGGTATCCCCATCTACACCAACGAGGAATTCGGCCCGGACTGGATTGAGAGGCTGCGCCGATGGGCTCCAGCGGTCATCTATTCTTTCAACTACCGCCGTCTGCTGCCGCGCCAAATCCTGGAATGTGCGTCGATTGGCGCCTTCAATATGCATCCTTCCAGGCTGCCGGCTTATCGCGGCCGTGCGCCCATCAATTGGGTGCTGGTCAATGGCGAGGGCGAAACCGGCGTGACGCTCCATTACATGGTTGCGCGCGCGGACGCCGGCGACATCGTCGCCCAGGAAGCCGTCGCAATCGAAGACAGCGATACGGCGCTCAGCCTGTCGCGCAAGCTGACGCCGCTGGCTGCGGGCCTGATTTCTCGCTTCCATCCGCAAATCGTGGCCGGATGCGCGCCACGCCGCCGCCAGGACCTGAGCGCCGGCAGCTATTTCGGACGGCGCACTCCCGCCGACGGGCGCATCGACTGGAACTGGCCCGCCCGGCGGATCTTCAACCTGGTGCGCGCCGTGACCCATCCCTATCCCGGTGCCTTCTGCACTGTCGCGGGACGCAAGCTGTTCATCTGGCAGGCGTCAATCGGAGCCGAGCATGGCCGCGCACGTGATCCCGGGCAAATCCTCGGGATGAGCGCGCCGGGGCTGGAAGTAGCGGCAGGTGAAGGCATCGTTATTGTAAGTCGAGTGCAGTTTGAGGGAGAACCGGAAACGCCGGCCCGTAACCTTTCGTTTCGGGCCATCGATTCCGGATCACTCGTTGAAGCAAAGCTTAAACTTGAATAATAAAAGCGCATGCGAGTTTTAATTACCGGCGGCGCCGGGTTTTTGGGATCTCACCTTAGCGAAGCATTTATCGGGCGAGGCGACGAAGTCTTCGTTCTCGACACCGGTTCGATCGCCAAGGTGCGCCATCTGCTGAACAATCCGCGCTTTCACTACGTCCATGATTCGGTCTTCAATCCGGAGCTGATCGACGGCCTGGTCTCGAAGGTCGACCTGATTTACCATCTGGCCGCCGTCGTGGGCGTCGAGCATTACGTCGCGGACCCCTACGAAACCCTCAACGTCAACGTCAACGGCACCCAGAACGTGCTGAAGGCCGCCTACAAATACACCAAGCGCCTGGTCTTCAGCTCAACTTCCGAAGTTTACGGGCGCAATCCCAAGGTCCCATGGAAAGAGGATGACGATCGTGTCCTGGGCGCCACCACCGTCGACCGATGGTGCTATTCCACCTCAAAGGCGGTGGGTGAGCATTTCTGCTTCGCCTACCAGAAGCTCGGCCTGCCGGTAACTGTCGTGCGCTACTTCAACATCTACGGACCGCGGCTGGACAAGCTCGACGTGGGACGGTTGTTTACGATTTTCATGGGGCAACTGCTGCGCGGCGCCGACCTGACGGTGGTGGGCGACGGCATGCAGACCCGCTGCTTCACTTACGTCAGCGACGCTACCGACGCCACCATAGCGGCGGGGCTTAACGCCGAGGCCGACGGCCACGCGATCAATATCGGATCGGACGTGGAAACGACCGTGCTCGACTTCGGCAAGCTGATGCTGGAACTGTTCGGCTCCAGCCGCTCGAAGATCAAGTTCGTCAAGCAGGAAGAGGTGTACGGCAACAGCTATGAGGACATCCCCCGCCGCGTCCCCGACAACACCAAGATGCGCACCCTGCTCGGATGCACGCCCAAGGTCTCGCTGCGCGAGGGTCTGTTGCGCACGATCGAATGGTTCAGGAGCGAGCATGCGCGCGACTAAACGCACGCCACGTCCGCTCACACCGCCGCATCGATCCGTCTCGCGCGGTTAACAGTCCGCAGCAACGTGCAAATAGCGCTCAAAATCGACGTCGATACGCACGAGGGGCTCAAGACCGGCGTTCCCGCGATGGCCGCGATGCTGCGGCGCGAGGGCGTAACGGCGAGCTTCTTTGTGGCGATGGGCCCGGATAACTCGGGCAAGGCGATCCGCCGGTTATTCACCAACCGCGGCTTTGTGTCCAAGATGTTCCGCACCCGCGCCGTGTCGATGTATGGATGGCGCACGATCCTGTCCGGCACCCTGCTCAAGGCCCGCCCGGTCGCGATAACGTTCCCCCAGCTACTGCGCGATCTGAATGCGGAGGGTTTCGAGGTCGGCGTTCACGGCTATGACCACGTGCGCTGGCAGGACTGGGTCGACGAACTGGGATCGCAGGGGCTGGAGCAGGAAATACAGGACGCCTTCGAGGTCTACCGCGCGATATTTGCCCAAGATCCCCGCGGATGGGCGGCGCCAGGATGGCGGACCAACGCCATTGCGATGCGCCTGTTGGATCGCGCCGGGCTGCTCTACCGCAGCGACACCCGCGGCACGACCCCGTTTCGTCCACAGATCGACGGCGAAATGCTTCCCACCCCAGAAATTCCCACCACCTTGCCCACCTTGGACGAGGTGTTG
Organism: Binataceae bacterium (SeqCode); assembly: GCA_035939115.1. Lineage (GTDB taxonomy): Bacteria > Desulfobacterota > Binatia > Binatales > Binataceae > JAJPJA01. Next base: position 73,930 of record DASZGF010000170.1, on the reverse strand, counting down.
GGTCGCGAGAACCTGACTGATGCCGCAGCGGTGGCGCGCTTTTACCACGCTCAAATGACCGCCGACCGTCTCAATGTTCATACCGTCCACGCCGAGACCGAGGGGATCGGACAGTTGGAAAGTTTCACCATGCTGGTGCGCAGGCTCAAGGAAGCGGGCGCCGAGTTCCTACGCCTCGACGCGATAGCTGCCGGTCTGGACCGGGAGTCGCTGCCGGTTTGCCGGGTCGTGCGGGGCAATCAACCCGGGCGCTCAGGCTGGGTCGCAACGCAGGGTCAGGCAGTGTCCGGAGGAGAGTTGTGATTATAAAGGTGCTCGCCATTCTCATAATTGCCGCCGCTCTCGAAGTAGGAGGGGATGCGCTGATCCGGATAGGATTGGAGGGAGCAACGTATTCCTTGGCGGCTGGCGCGTTGACCCTGTTCGCGTATGGTTTCCTGGTTAATAAGAGCGGCCTCGACTTCAATCGCATGATGGGGGTCTATATCGCGATCTTCTTCGTTGTCTCCCAGGTCATTTCCTTTGTTCTCTTCAAGCAGATTCCGGATGACAGAATCATTCTCGGCGGCGGATTCATAGTCGCAGGTGGTCTGCTCATCTTGTTGATGACGTAATCACGCACGAAGTGAAATCTGCCGAAGCTTCCTCGCCTGATACCGCACGGCCTTCTCGTAAAACAACTGCTGACTTGCCCCTTCGTGCGGGGCAACCTACCGGGGCGCTCGGGCTGGTTCGCAACGCAGGGCATGCCGATTACCCGCACGCTGTGAGTTGTAGCTTTCTCAGTCAGCCCAGGGATTGAGCAGCAGGACGCCGGTGGGTTCGAAGTCGGCGGTGTTCCTCGTCATGAGGTGAAGGCCATGACGCCTGGCCGTAGCGGCAAGCAGTGCGTCAACCGCTGCAACTGGCCGGCCCACCCTCTGGGCCGCTGCGACGAGTTCTCCCCAAATCCGACCGGTTTCAAGATCAACCGAAAGAATGCGCTCCGAATAATTGCTTTCCAGGGCCTGCAGCCAAGTCTGAAGCGCACGCTTCTTCAGGCTCTCGGCGAGTAGCGCGATTCCTTTTGAGACTTCGCCGATGGAGAGGACGCTGACAAAGACATCGTTGGCGTCGAAACTTTCAATCGCGCGCCGAACTGCGGGATGGGCGTTGGGACGACGTAATTCGGATAATACGCAGGTATCGAGCAATACTCTCAAAGCTTCACATCGCGCATCGGGGAACGGTCACGAGCAAGGTCTAAACCTTCGAGCGTGGGCCCCTTGCCCAGCAGGAATTGCTTGAAGTCAGGACGCTTCCCAGCCAGTTTTTCGTAGTCGCGCTCGGAAAGCACGACGACCGCTTCGTGTCGCCGGAGTATCCGCTGGGGGCCTTCAGCGAGCGCACGGTTGAAAACTTCACTGAACCGGTTCTTTGCTTCGGCCAACCGCCATGCCATGGTTAGAAATCCTCTTCAATCTAGCCTGTCTAGCTATATTTTATGGCGCAATCCATAGAAGAGGCAAGTCGCCGGAGGCGATCGTTTCTGGCGACAGTCCGACCCTCCGCGGAGTAACACCACTGGCCAGTTGGGCGAATGATCAAGTATAGGTTGCGTGTAGGGCCTGTCGTTACCGAATCGCAACGCGGCGCTCCGGTTCGAACCGGGGCGATCGCAGGAAACGCCGCCGCTCCGGCTTTGGACTCACGAGCCGGAACGGTTTAGGAGACTTACCAGATGGCGGAACAGTGGGCCGAGGAGAAGGTCCGGGTCGGTGAAACCGAGCTTTCCGTGCTCAAGGGCGGGCAGGCAAGCCGCTGCTCTATTTGCATGGCGAATTGGGCTTCGAAGGCTGGTGCAAATGGCACGCGGTGCTGGCGCAAAAGCGCAGCTTGATCGTCCCGCTGCATCCGGGGTTCGGAGGGTCGCAAGCGGCCGACTGGATCATGGACATGCGCGACCTGGCGGCCTTTTACTCGCGTTTCATCCGCGAACAAAAGCTGGCGCCGGTGGATGTGCTGGGCTTTTCGCTCGGTGGATGGATTGCGGCTGAGATGGCGGTCGCCAATTGCCGCCAGCTAAACAAAGTGATCCTGGTCGGCGCGGCCAGATTGCGCCCGCCTCAGGGCGAGATCATGGATATGTACACGGTGACGGCGCGCAAGTTCCTCAATCGAAACGTTCACAACCCCGAGGGCACACCCGAGTTCGGATCGCTGTATAACGGCGGGCCGGAGCTAACATCGCAGCAGGCCGGGGCGCAGTGGGAGGCATGGGAAGATGCGCGGGCGGCCACCGCGCGAATCGCATGGAAACCCTACATGTTTACCCAAAGCATGCCGCATCTGCTGGAGAACATCACCGCTCTGCCCACTCTGATTTTATGGGGCCGGCAGGATAACGTGATGCCGCTCAGCGTGGGCCATCTTTATCACGAAAAGATCGCCGGCTCGCGCCTGCTAACCTTCGACAATTGCGGCCACATGCCGGCGATCGAAAAACCCGCTGAATTCATCCGCGCGGTGGAGGAGTTTCTCGATTGACGGAAAACCGCCCAACAAAGCTCCGCGCTGCCGGCGCACCGCTGAAGCAGCCGTGAGACGGGGGATAATTCGATGCTGCTGATGTTTTTTACCGAGCGGGCCTATCACGCCGTACCCGAGGACGAGGTCTTCAAGCTACGCAGCTTCTTCGGCGTGCCCAACAAGTTCTTCGACCCCCAAAAAGGCGCGCAGTTGCTCAACGAATACCTCGACGAGAAAATTCTGTGCGACGAGTTGGGCTTCGACGCGGTGATGCTCAACGAGCATCATGGAACGCCCTTTTGCATGGGCGCGGTGATGGACGTGGAGGCCTTTATCCTGGCGCGCGTTACCAAGCGCGTCAAAATCGTGCTGCTGGGCAATCCCACACCGGTGGTGGCCAATCCGCTGCGGCTGGCCGAAGAACTCTCGATGATCGACATGATTTCCGGCGGCCGCCTGGTTTCCGGTTTCATCCGCGGCGCCGGCAGCGAGCAGCTTTTCAACAATGCCAATCCCGCCTTCAACCGCGAATACTTCGACGAAGCTCACGATCTGATCCTGGCGATCTGGACCCGACCGGGGCCGTTTAGGTGGGAGGGCAAGCATTTCCATTACCGGTTCATCAATCCCTGGGTGCTGCCGCTGCAAAAGCCCCATCCGCCAATCTGGATACCCGGGCTTATCAGCGTCGAGACGGTGATATGGGCGGCCCAGCACGGCTACCCCTATATCGCGCTGGCGACGATGCTCAAGCCGACCTTGGAACTGTTTAATGTTTACGCCAAAACCGCCGCCGATCATGGCTATCAGGCCGGGCTGGAAAACTTCGGCTACCTGCAACCGGTGGTGGTCGCTGAAACCGACGAGAAGGCTTATGAACTGGGCAAGTGCTTCATGTTCGGCGGCGGCTTCTCCCAATTCCCGCGGCCCGAATGGATGTTCCCGCCGGGCTACAACTCCAAAGACGCAATCCATCGGCTGGCCTCTCAAGGCGGCCAATCCCAATCTGCCCAGCTCGCCCTTCCAGCGCGACCCGACAAATGACGATGAGTTGAAGGAGTTGAAGCGCAGCTTTTATGCGGGCTACGACAACTGGCAAAAGCAGGGGCAGGTCGTAACCGGCTCGCCGAAAACAGTGGTGCGCAAGCTGCGTCATATCCTGGAAGTTCTGCGCCCCGGCATCTTTTCGTTCTGGCTGGACGGACCTCTTCCGCTTGAGGCGCGCCGAACCTGCGTGCGGCTGATCGGGCAGGAGGTGCTCCCCGAATTGCGTGAGATCGGCAAGGAACTCGCGCTCGAGGATCCTTTCACCCGCGCGCCAGGCAGCGTCCACTTAAGCGGGCGCGAGCACGCGCCGGTTGGCAACGCGGATTTGCTCGATCGGTCGGCCGTATCCGGTTAGGTCCGTGCGGCTGACCGCGCTGATGGATCTGCCACATCGGCCTCACCTGGTTCGGATGGGGTGCAAAATTCAGTGGGACAGGCGAGACGCCTGTCCCACTGATTTGGGTCATCCAGTCACAGACCCTCAGCCTGTGACCGGACCAGGCGCGGTGTGCCGTCGAGGAAACATAGCGACGTCCTTCGTCTGAGAAGCGCGGCCAGGCGCGACGCTTCGCCTTGACTCGATTTTACCGCTCCGTTATCCAAAGTTATGCTACCTTTTGGCCTCGGTTAACGGGTCAGAGGGGCGGGGTTCCGGCTTGCACCTATGCGTGCGAGCTTTTTTATCGCTGCGTGATTTTCCCTGAAGGAATTTCAGCTGAACGATCCCAAAGTGCCTGCATTTAAAAAGTATCTGTTCGCCCCGGGTCCGACGACCGTCCCCCCGGAAGTTGCGTTGGAGATGACCCGCCCGATCATTCACCATCGCACGCCCGAGTTCAGTGCCGTCCTGGACCAGACGCGCCAGCGGCTCAAACCGCTGATGGGCACCGAACAGGAGGTCTTGCTCCTGGCGTCCTCGGGCACCGGCGCGATGGAGGCGGCAGTCACCAATCTTTTGGCCCCGGGTGAAGCCGCCATATACGTGGACGGAGGCAAGTTCGGCGAGCGCTGGGGCCGTATCCTGGGCGCGTTCGGAATCACGGCACACGAAGTGAAGGTGGCGTGGGGAAACGCTGTGCTGCCCGGTCAGATCGAGGAAGCCTTGCGGCTTCATCCCGATGCGCGGGCCGTGCTGATGCAGGCGAGCGAAACTTCGACCACGGCGGTCCATCCGGTGGAGCAGATCGCCGCGCTCACCCGCAATCGCGACGTGATGCTGATTGTTGACGGCATCACGTCGGTCGGCGTGCTCGAGCAAAAGATGGACGACTGTGGCGTCGACGCACTGGTCACCGGCAGCCAGAAAGCATTGATGCTACCGCCCGGACTGGGAATCGTCGCGTTGTCGCCCCGCGCCTGGGCCCGTGCCGCCAAGCCACGTTCGCCGCGTTTTTACTTCGACCTGAACCGCGAACTCAAGGCCCAGCGCGACGAGCATACGACGGCCTACACTCCGGCCATTTCGCTGGTTTTCGGACTTAACCAAAGCCTCGCGATGATCCACGCCGAGACCCTGCCCGCGGTCTTCGCGCGCCATCGCCTGATGGCCCGGGCAACGCGAGCCGCGGCCGGCGCCCTAGGCCTCAAGCTGCTGGCGGTGGAAAATCCGGCGCCGGGCGTAACCGGAATCCTGGTCCCACCGCGAATCGACGGCTCCAGGCTCGTGCGCTACATGCGCGACGCACTTGGGGTCACGGTGCAGGGCGGGCAGGATCAGATGAAGGGCAAGCTGGTGCGGATCGGCCACATGGGCTACGTCGCGCCGTTGGACGTGCTGGTCGCGATCGGTGCGATCGAACTGGCGCTGCGCAGCGAAGGTTACGACTTCCAATGCGGCGCGGGAGTCGCCGCGGCTCAGGCTGAAATCGCATCCGGCGCCTGAAAAATCATCATGGAAACCTACCGCGTCCTGTTAAGCGACACCCTCTCCCCCAAAGGCATCGAGGTGCTGCGCGGCAACCCGGCCCTGGCGGTCGACGTCAAAACCGGGCTTACCTCCCATCAATTGGCTGAAATAATCGAGCCCTATCATGCCCTGGTGGTGCGCAGCGCAACCAAGGTCACGCGCGAGGCTATCGAACGAGCACATTGCCTGAGGGTTATTGGACGGGCCGGGGTCGGCGTCGACAACGTCGACCTGGAAGCCGCGACCCGGCGCGGAATCGTGGTGATGAACAGTCCCTCCGGCAACAGCGTCACTACGGCGGAGCATGCGATCTCGATGATGATGGCGCTGGCGCGGCACATCCCGGCCGCCGACGCGTCCACCAAGGGCGGCAAATGGGAGCGCGACCAATTCATCGGCATCGAGGTCTGCGGCAAGACCCTGGGCGTAGTCGGACTGGGCAACATCGGGCGCATCGTGGCCGACCGCGCCGCTGGATTGAAGATGAAGGTGATCGGTTACGATCCGATGCTGGCGGCGCCCGCCGCCGCCAGGCTTGGGATCGAACAGGTCAGCCTGACCGAGCTCTACGAACGCGCCGATTTCATCACTGTCCATTCCCCACTGACCGACGAAACCCGCGGCATGATCGGGGACGCCGCGATTGCGCGCATGAAGCAGGGAGTGCGGATCATCAACTGCGCCCGCGGCGGGATTGTCGATGAGGCCGCGCTGGTCAAGGCCTTGCGCTCGGGCAAGGTCGCCGGCGCCGCGCTCGACGTGTTCGTGGAGGAACCGCCGCCCCCCGACCATCCGCTGCTCCATTTGTCGCAGGTGATCACGACCCCGCATCTGGGCGCCGCCACCGGCGAGGCGCAGGTCCAGGTCGCGATTGATATCGCCCAGCAAATCGCCGACTTCCTGTTAAACGGCGCAATTCGCCAGGCGGTCAACATTCCCACGCTGACCGTCAAGGAACTGGAGGTCCTGGGACCGCATCTGAAGCTGGGCGAGCAGCTCGGCCGCCTGGCCGCCCAAATCATCCGTGAGGCTCCCAGCCAGGTGACGGTTGAACTGGGCGGCGAGGCCGCCACCCTTAACACCGAGCCGATCACGGCAGCGGTGCTCAAGGGGTTGCTCAGCGGCTTTTTGGACGAAACGCTCAATTACGTCAACGCGCCTTTTATCGCGCGCGAACGCGGTATCCAGGTGGTGGAGACCCGCTCGCGAGAGGCCACCGACTACATCAACACGCTGACCCTGAAGGTGCGTACGCCCTCGGATACGCATGAAGTGGCGGGCGCGCTTATCGGCAACCGCGCGCTGCGGATCATCCGGATCGACGACTTCAGAGTCGAGGCGGTGCCCGAAGGCTACTTCATACTATGTCGCAACACCGACGTTCCTGGTGTCGTGGGTGCTGTGGGGACGCTGCTGGGGCGCGCCAAAGTTAATATCGCGGGCCTGGCGCTGGGCCGCGACCGCAGCGGCGGGATGGCCATCAACCTGGTGCAAATCGACGGTCCGGCTCCGGCATCCGTGCTCGAAGATCTGCGGGCGCTTCCCGCGATCAGTTCGGCCACCCTGATCAAACTTTGAGCAATAGGGCGCGGCGGAACAGGCCGAAAATTCTCAGCAAGACGCATCAACCCCGTTGATTTACCTCGTCCGCGTCCGCACACTTACACGGGCGCAAAGCGTAGCCGGATGTTGAGAAAGTTAGTGCCGAGTAAGGTTCTCTGATGGTGGCTCTCAACACCCTGCATCAAAACTGGCTGCTTTCATTTATCTTCTCTCCCTCTGGGAGAGATAAGAGAGAGGGGGCAGGCTGTGAAAATACTTTTTCAACAGCCTGCCCGAGGTTCGCTATCCGATGAAGACCGTGGCCGTAGTCGGCACACAATGGGGGGACGAAGGCAAGGGCAAGATTGTCGATCTGCTGGCCGCCGACGCCGATATTGTTGTCCGCTTTCAGGGCGGCAACAACGCGGCTCATACGCTGGTGGTCGACGGGCAGAAATTCATCCTGCGCCTGGTTCCGGCCGGCGCGCTGCATCCGGGCAAGACCTGCGTGATCGGCAACGGCACCGTGGTCGACCCTTTCGCATTGATCGAGGAACTCGACAAACTGCGCGCGAACGGCTACCTGGCCGGCGAGGACAGCTTCAAGCTCAGCTATGACGCACACATGGTGATGCCCTATCATCGCGCGATTGACCGCGGACGCGAAGCGCGCCTGGGAACCAACGCGATCGGTACAACCGGTTTTGGAATCGGCCCCGCCTACGAGGACAAGGTCGCGCGCAGCGGGCTGCGCTTCGCCGATCTGGTCGACTTCCGCTCCTTCACCGCCCGGCTGGAACGCAACCTGGCCGACAAGAACGCCTACCTCAAGTCCGTGCTCAAGGCCAAACCGATTAAGACCGACGAATTGGTCGCGCAGATGAAGGTGGCGCGCAAGCGGCTGATGCCCTGCCTCGCCGACACCGCCAGCTTTATCTATTCCGCGCAGGAAGCGGGTAAGCGGATGCTGTTTGAAGGCGCGCACGGCGCCATGCTGGATATCGACTTTGGCACCTATCCCTACGTGACCTCGTCCACTTGCCTGGCCTCTGCCGCCTATGCCGGCGCCGGCCTGCCGCCGGGAAAATTGGATGCGGTGCTGGGAATCAGCAAAGCCTACACGACAAGGGTGGGCGGCGGCCCCTTCCCGTCCGAGATCAAAACCAGTCTAGGCAAGCGCCTGCGCGAGGAGGGCGACGAGTTCGGCAGCGCCACCGGCCGGCCGCGGCGAATAGGATGGTTCGACGCGGTGCTGGCGCGCCATGCCCTACGCCTAAACGGCGCCTGGGGCCTGGCGCTGACCAAGCTGGATGTCCTGACCGGAATCGATCCGCTCAGAATCTGCATCGCCTACGAACGCGCCAGCCAGCGCTACAACGAAATGCCCCCAGGCCGCATCGGCCTGGACAAAGTCCGTCCCATCTACGAAGACCTACCCGGATGGCACGAAAGCCTGCAAGGCGCCCGCTCGCTGAACGATCTACCCGCCCCCGCCCGCCGCTACCTGGACCGCATCGCCGACCTAACCGCCGTCCCCCTGGCAATGGTAGGCACAGGCGCCGCCCGCGAAGCGACGATTATGCTCAGCAACCCGTTTTTGGACTGATTCCTCGCCTGCGTACTCAAAATGTTCGTAAGGAACCGACCTATTAGGCAAAATCGAATCGTGGCGCGAATCCCTTGACGATCGGATAAAAACCCTCAAGTTCCGGTGTTATTACAGGCCAGCGGTCATCCAGCGGAGCCTTGACGATTCCAGCGTTGCAAAGGCATGCAAAGGTAAACTGCCATAGGGAAATGCTAAGTGGCGCTCTGGCCCAACACCACCAACTCTCGTTCGACAGCATCGATTGCTGCTTGGGCCATCGCAACTGGCTGCCTGCGCCCCACACCCCCTGCTGAAGCCTGCACCAGGTCTAGAACATTCTCCGCGAAGCGGCTCCAATCTTTAGGGGCCATCACTTCTGGTAGCCTGCCGGCCGCGACAATCGTAGCGAAACTGTCGGCTATTTTCCGACGCGCTTCCACAATTGGCCAGTTACTCGCTTCAATCTTCAACGCAGCATCTTCAAACGCAAGAATCATAATGTCGAGCTGCTCGACAGCCGCCTTGAGTTGTGAGGCCAGCCGAACCGCTCCCAAGTCACATTAGCTGTCTTATACGATAAGGCGTGTGTCGTTACACTCCAAGCGTGTTCAAACGCTGAGCGAATCTGCACCTCAAACGTGATCGCTTCGATATTCTCACGACCGGGACTTCCAGACGGTTTCAGGCGAGCAATGAACCGGGTGCCATCGAACCTGAACACCTCGGGTGCTTTGTCGCTCGCACCACGTGCTCTTAGGCTGACTTTTTCGAAAACAGAGGTTAGAAAATTTATCACCGGCGCCTCATCGGACAGAGTCGGAACGACAACTGTGAATGCAATTAAATCATCCAGTTCCGACCAGCCTTTGTAGCGACCACTCTCGACGAGTTTCTCCGCTAACGATTCCAGCGATTTAATTCGAGACACTATAGCGTAGCCTCTTCGATCAACGAACGGCTGAAGCGTGTCGCGAACTATGGTTCGTAATCGAGTCAAATAAGGCCCCAACGAACCATATTTCTTTCCAACCGCAGCCGGGGTAATCATTCGCTTCTATCCATCAACACGTCGCGAATGATACGAATCCGAGAGCGTCGAGAGCCGGTATCATTTGAGTTCGAGCGCGCGGCAGTAAAATAGATCGTCGCCTGATTATTAGCGTTGCGCAAATCCTCATGTTCAACTGATTCGATGAAGGACTTTAGGCGTTCGGCGAGCGAGATAGGAGAATTTTCGATCGCGCCATTCTTTGATATCGCGGCCACAGCAGCAAACAGCGAGTAGAAGTCCGCCTGGTTTCTAAGGCGCGTCTTGTACATGGGCCAAGCCGGAGGCTCAGGATGCTTCACAATGTTGCTGACGATTTTGGCGACCTCATTGAATTTGGCGGTAACTGAGCCCGAAACTCCCATTCAGTGTCACGTTCGCTGAACGCTTCGTCTAGCTCATCTTGCGAGTAGCCGCGCACTTCGCCAAGGTCATCTTTGGCAAGACCTGAAATGCTCGCTTCGAGGAGCAGTAGAAGGTTAGCGACCAGTTCCACATCTTTCATTTGCTTCCTAGATTGGCTTTCAATGCGGGGAAACCTTCGGGAAAGATGGTACTCATCGCTGCAGCTAGGTCCTCGGCTGCCGTGATGAATGGCCCGTAGAAACGGGCGTGCCGCAATTCCTGCGGTGTCAGCTTCGCCGTGTTCTTATTAATACGTTGGAAGATTTTATTGATCAGACCCTCTTCGTTTGTCGGTAAATATTCCACCCGAAACTCGTAAGTCCAAAAAAGAGTCTTTTCCCCGTTGGAGAGCTGGTCGAAGTACCTTCCCCTTAGGTGGGTGAGTTCCGCATCTTCCGCCACAGGAAATGCTCCGGAAACGAACTCGAATATCGCGGTGAGACGCTGCTTCCCGTCGACCACGTAGTACTTGCTTGCTCCGTCCGGGGATATCTCCTAGAAAAGAAAAATTGCTGGAGCAGGAAACTGTTGCAGAACAGTGTCTATAAAGTCATTCTTGTAGGCTGGTTCCAGACGCTGCGACGTTGGTAGGGTGGGTTTAATTCGAGGAGTTGCCGCTTGAAGACATCGTTAAACCACGAGATAGTCTGGAAATTCTGACGTCTGGCCTTGGCAGCCATAGGGCTCCTTACTCGGTGCGCCGAGTCCGACGGCGGTCTGCCAGAAATTTAGTCACAAATTGGAGCGGGGTAAATCCCTCGCGCTAATCGGCGGCGCGATATTCGCATCGGTCGAATCGAGTTTCATCTGGTCTGCTATGCGCTCGGTCTGCTCTGGCTTGCGCTCAGCGAAGCTTTGCATTCAGCTCCGCTCCTGGGTCGGCCCGGGCTCACTGTCTTCAGGCCAATCATCAAATTGCTCGCCGCAATCCTCGCAATAGAAATGGCCCGTGGGCCTCATACCCTCCCAATCCAGATCGTTGGCGTAGTCGGGCGCATAGTCGGGGTCCTGCTGCGGTCCATCTGGGCCATCTTGCATGCGGAGCCAGCACCAGGTCTCGTGGGCTTGTTTGATGTTTTCGGTTGAGCCGCAGTTCGGGCATTGAACTCGCTGAGCCATCGGTTTGCCTTACCTCAGTGGCGATTTGGCATCGAGGCAGTGAAGATATGACACCGGCACAGATGTTCGGGGATGCAAACGTACTCCGTGTGCTCATGTGTGAGAACTTCACGGTAGCGCGCACACTGCGGCGAGACTCGATAGCGCGACGCCGCGGCGGCCTTGGCGGATTTCGTTGCGGTCGAAGCCGTTGGTGCAGTAGCCGATGGAGATGCCGGTGGCCGGGTCGCCCCAGGCTATTTGGCCGCCTGCGCCGCCGTGGCCGAAGGTGGTTGGCGAGTTGGTGCGGCCGAAGCCGCGTACGTTGGGGTTGCCGTCGCCGCCCGCGATCACCACGCCCAGGCCGCGATTTGGCGGCAGGCCGAATACCGGATCGACATATCCTTCGGTGCGCACACGCATCACGTCGCGCAGGGTTTCCTCTGTCCAGATGCGCGTTCCATCGTAGGCTTTTCCTCCCGCCAACAGCGCCTGGTAGAACAGCGCCATGTCGGCGGCGGTGGTCACCGCGCCGCCACCGGGGACGCCGGCTTCGCGCACCGCCGGCGAATTGAAGCCCAGGATGGCGCTTTCCGTGACTTCGGTTTCGGGCGGGACCGGCACCCCCATCTTTTCCCAATCTTCGGGCTTCAGCGCTTCACCAACATAAACCAGGTCCGCAACTCGCGCGCTTTGATCGCGCGGAATTCCAACCCGCAATCCGGGCAAGCCCAGCGGTTCGGCGATACGTCTGCGGACGAACTCGCGAAAATCCATCCCCGACAGGCGCTGGACGATCTCTGCAATCACCCAGAAACTCGACGTCGGATGGTAGGTGTATTTGCTGGCGGCCGGCCATTGCAGCCGCCATTTGCCAAAGCACGCGATGCGCTTGCCGCGATCGAGCCAATCTTCCTGTGCATAGGGCGCGTCGGGAAAGCCTGCCGTGTGGATCAGCAACTGCTCGACCGTCACCACGTCCTTGCCGTTGGTGCCGAATTCGGGGATGTAATCCACCACCCGCCTGGACGCATCCAGTTTGCCCTCGCCGATCAGCAGCCACGCCGCGGACGCCATAATCGCCTTGGTGCAGGAAAAAACTATGTAGAGGGTTTGGTCGGTGACGGGCTTTTCAACTCCGCCCTGGACGGCGCGGCCCAGGCTGCGCATCGCACCGATCTTGCCCTGCCGCGCGATTGCGATCTGACACGACGGCAGGAGCCCTTCAGAAACTTCCCGCTGTGCGCGGTCGAGCAAGGCCTGCACCTTTACCGGATCGAGGCCTACTTCGGACGGTTGCTGCGCGAAAAAATGTTGTGCCGGCATAATGCTCCGCCTTTTCGGGATCCTGGTTCCCGAATCAGTCGCCCATCGATACGACCCCGAGGTTAGTCCAAGCGCTCCGTTAAGTCATCCCGCAAGATCCCGCGGTCCTTTCCTTGAATAACAAGGGCTGTTAGTAACTGCACAACGCGAACGGACCGCGTGATGCCTCGGCTCCGCGCCGAAGGCGTCCGCGGTAGCGCGCTTGTGCTGACGATGAACCAGATCTGGAAAACCACACTGTGCATAGTTATAGGGCTGTGGCTCGCGCTAGCGACGGCCGGGTCCGCCGCAGCCGTCATTGCAAAACATGGGATGGTGGCGGCGGAGCATCCGCTGGCAGCCGACGCGGGAGTCAGGATTCTGAAAGCGGGCGGTAATGCGGTGGACGCGGCGGCCGCCACCGCGCTGGCGGTGGGAGTGGCCAATCCGTCTTCATGCGGAATCGGCGGCGGCGGGTTCATGCTGATCTACATCGCGAAGACTCGCAAGATTTACGCGCTCGATTTCCGCGAAAAAGCGCCCCTCCCCGTGACCGCGTCAACCTATATGCGCAACGGCAAGCCCGACGAAAACCTGTTGCGCAACGGTCCACTCGCGGTTGCGGTCCCGGGCGAAGTCGCGGGGCTGGCGGCGGCGGTAAAGCGCTTCGGCAAGATGAGCTTTTCGCGCGATGCGCAACCCGCGATCAACCTGGCGCACAATGGCTTTCCATGCGGGGAACATCTGGCCAAGGAAATCTCGCACACCGCTTCCGACCTCGCCCACGACGAGGGCCTCAAGGCGGTGTTTCTGCATTCCGACGGCACTCCGCGCGGGGAGGGCGAGATTATCACGCAAGTCCAACTCGCCGCGACCTTGCAAGCCCTGGGCGACCATCCAGTGGATGACTTCTACCACGGCGATATTGCGACCAGGATTGCCGCTTTCATCAAGAGCCGCGGCGGATTGCTGAGCACCAAGGACTTGGCCGACTACGGGCCGGTATGGCGCGCGCCGTTGCAGCGCGATTACCGTGGCTATCGCATCTTCTCGATGCCCCCGCCATCATCGGGCGGCGGGATGCTGCTGGAGGCGCTCGAAATCCTGGAGCCGGGCAAGGGTTCCGCATTGGGGCTCAATTCTCCTCCCTACCTGGCGCGCCTGGTGGAAACGATGCGCCAAATTTTCATCGACCGCGCCACCTATTATGGCGACCCAGACTTCGTCCACGTTCCGATCGACTTCCTGCTCTCACCGGCGCGAATTGACGAGATCCGCCGCAAGGCCTTCGAGGTCCATCACGCACCTGATGCACCGCTCGATCACGGAACCTCCCATCTGTGCGTGGTTGACCGCGATGCGAACGTCGTCTCGCTCACCACCACGGTCAACACCCCATTCGGCGCCCGGATGACGGTGCCGCACACCGGTATCATCCTCAACGATGAGATGGATGATTTCGCGCTCGCTCCCGGCGTCGCCAACGTTTACGGACTGCGGGGCGCTGGCCCCAACTCGATCGCCCCCGGCAAGCGCCCGCTGTCCAGCATGACGCCCACGATCGTGCTGAAGGACGGTTCACCGGTGCTGACCCTGGGAGGTTCCGGCGGTCCAACGATCGTTACTGCAACGTTGCAGGTGCTGCTCAACGTGCTGGACTTCCATCTGGACCCGGAACGGGCGATCCGTTCTCCGCGCATTCACCATCAGTTCTACCCCGCCACGGTTTTGATCGAGCAGGCGATGCCGGCGGCGGATCGCGACGCGCTGGCCGCGATGGGATTTCAGGTCAAAACGGTACCCGTGCTCGGCGACGAGGAAGCAATCCAGATAACGGCCGACGGCTACGACGGCGCGGCCGATCCGCGCAAAGGCGGCGCCGCGGTAGGCTATTAGCCGCGTATCGGTACAGGTAAACTGACAGGCCGGTAGTGATGGCGAGTAGTTTCCATACCGCGCTGTCCGCGGCCGAGTCCAGCGACGCGGACGCGGGCGCAGCGCGCCGGCGTGAGCTAATCGAATCCGCCGCCCTTGGCCTGCTTGCGCTGGCGGCGTTTTTCTTCCATTTAGGCAGCTACGGACTGTGGGAGCCCGACGAGGCGCGCTACGCTGAAATCGCCCGCGAAATGCTTGTCACGGGAAACTTTATCGTCCCCCATCTCGACTTCGTTCCCTATATTGAAAAACCTCCACTGCTTTACTGGACGACCTCGCTTGCGTTCCATTTCCTGGGAACCAACGAGTTTGCGGCGCGGCTGGTTCCGGCCCTGAGCGCCTTGCTCGGCGTGATCGTCACCTACTGGTTTGGGCGGCGGGTTTTCGATCATCGGCGCGGCCTGCTCGCCGCCGCTATCCTGATAACCAGCCCGTTGTACGCCACGATGGCCCAGGTGCTGACCACCGATATGTTGCTGACCGCGCTGTTGTCGGTGGCGTTTTTTTCCTTCTTTCTCCAATGGCGCGACGGCGGGCGCTGGTGGATTGCGCTTTACCTCGCGATCGCGCTGGCAGTTCTGACCAAGGGGCCGGTGGGCGTGGTTCTGCCGGTTTTGGCCGGCATCCTGTTCCTGTGGCGGCAGGGGGACTTGCGCAGCGCTCTGGGAAAATTCCACGTCGTGGCGGGCATGCTGATAGTGGTTGCGATAGCTCTGCCGTGGTTCGCCGTGGTCGCGGTCAGACTGCCGGGGTTTTTGGACTTCTATATTATCGGCGAGCATTTCCGGCGAGTCTTCGTCGCCAGCTACAGCCACGATCAGCCTTTCTATTTTTTCCTGCCCGTGATCATCGTGGGTCTGCTGCCGTGGTCGATCTGCTTTCCTCTGCTCCTGCTTCATGGGACGCGCGGCCCCGTCCGCTCCTGGTGTGCAATAGTGGCCGGGCTGGTGCTGATATTGTTTTCCGCCGCGGAGGCGAAGTTGATTCCATACATCCTGCCCGCTGTGCCGCCTATAGCGCTGCTGCTGGCGGACTCGATCCTTTGCGCGATCGAAAACCGCTCCGCGCAGGGGTTGCCACGGCGTGCCCGCAGCGCAGCGATCATCGCCGCGCTCGGACCGGTGCTGTGCGCTGGTGGCATAGTCTGCATAGCGGTCGCCGCAGCGGCAGCCTATTTCCATAATCGCGATATCGGGATCCTCACGCGCGTTATCGCGTTAAGTGGTGTCATAATCCTGATCGGCGGCGCGGCCTCATCCGCGGCTTTTATCCGCGGCCGCTTCCAGACCGGACTGACGATAATCGTCGCGGCCGTGGTGGCGACGCTGCTGACCGGCACGTACGGCCGCATTGCGGTGGAATCGCTGCATTCCTACGCCCCGCTCAGCCGCGAACTGGCCTCGCGTGCGCCTGACGCCACCTTGATCGACTACCATCGCTATCCGCAGGCAATACCGTTTTACACCCGCCGCCGGGTGATCCTGGCAGGACCCTTCCTCAGCGAGCTGCGCTTCGGCGCGGAACACAGTGCCGATCGCGACCGCTATTTTCTGAACTCCGACGCCGACCTCCTCGGCCTGTGGGGCAGGGATCGTTCCGCGGTGCTCATAATCGACGAGGCCGATCTCAAGCACCTCGCGCCGCAATTAGGTCCGATCCGGATAATCGCCGCACAGGGCCACAAACGGGCCGTTACAAGCATCCGGGAGCCAGGCTGACCGATGCCCGGTATGCCAGCCGAACCTAACCCGCCGGCGGCGGCTCCGGCAGCCGAGCGCGTACGCACGCGCCGCGCGATCGGCAGCTATGTGCTGAAGGCGCTGCTGGGCATCGGCATCCTGAGCTTCGTCCTCAGCCGCGTTAATTTGAAACAATTGCTGCACCTGTTAACCCGGGAGCGCCCGGCGTATTTCCTCGCCGCGACCGCAATCTACGTGGCGGGCCAGATGGTGGCGACATACAGATGGCAGTTCCTGGCACGGATGGTTGGCATTACCGGCAGTTACCTGGAATTCCTGCTCTATTTTTTTATTGGCGCGTTCACCAACCTGTTCGTTCCGGGCCTCGTCGGGGGTGACGCCGCGCGCGCGCTGTATCTGGGCCGACGCCATCATGAGATCGGCAAGGCAGTGGCCTCGGTGGTCGCCGACCGCGGTTTTGGCTTGATGGTGTTGATCTGGCTGACGGCGGTCTGCGTCGCCGTTCTCGGACGGGGGATTTTTCCCTCCTCGATTACGACGCCGATTTTCGTCATCAGCGCGGCCACCGCCGTGGGCTATCTGTTAATGCCAGCGGCGGCCGCGCTGGAAAACTTCATGCCCCGGCGGATTGCGGCCATTATCGCGATGCTTTCGCCCTACCTCCAGGGACGTGTCGCTCTGATTCCCGCCCTCGCCCTTTCGCTTGTTCTTCACCTGATGCAGGTGGTCGCGCAATACGTCCTTGGGTTGGGACTCGGCCTTAACATACCGCCGTGGCTGTTCTTGTTATGTGTTCCCACCACCAACACCCTGGCGTCCGCGCCACTCACCTTCAACGGTCTGGGCGTGCGCGAGGGGCTTTACGTGGTTCTGTTCGGCATGGCTGGGGTGCCCAAGGCTGACGCCGCCGCGTTAGGGCTGCTCTGGTTTATGATTACCACCTTCGCTGGATTATGTGCTTCGGTCGCCTTTATCACCGTCCCGACGCCGATCGAACGCCAAACGCCGGTCGAAACGCCGAATCTCTCACCACTTCGGAGGCTAATCGGCCTCAAATCTCGATTTCGGGCCCTATTCCAGGATCTCCCCGATCTTTAACCACACCGCCAACTTGCCTTGGAGGAAAGCTCTTTGTAATATTCAGACTAACCAAGCGGACAGGATGCTGTGAGGTGGCGCTGCATGGACGTGATGAAAACCTTATTTCTTAATCCTCCTTCCTACGAGGACTTCGACGGCGGCGCGGGTTCGCGATACCAGGCGACGCGCGAGGTGTGGTCCTTTTGGTATCCGACCTGGCTGGCTTATCCGGCCGGGATGATACCGGGCGCGCGTCTGCTGGACGCTCCACCGCACAACTACAATCTTTTTATGACGGTGGAAGAGGCCAAAGGTTACGATTTGGTCGTCATCCACACGTCCACCCCGTCGCTGCGGATGGACAGCCGGACGGCCGAAGCGATCAAGGCGGCAAACCCCAACGTCATAATCGCATTCGTTGGCGGCCATCCGACCGCGGCCCCCGAGGAAACACTCAAGATCTCCAGCGCGATCGATATCGCCGGGCGCAAGGAATTCGACCACTCGATGGTGGAAGTGGCGCAGGGGATGGATTGGAGCCAAATCAGTGGGATCAGCTACCGCAAAAACGGCGTGATTTCGCACAACCCGGACCGCCCGGTGATGACCGGCGAGGAACTCGACCGCCTCCCCTTCGTGACCGAGGTTTACGAACGGAATCTGGATTACCTGCGGTATAACAGTCCCTACTGCCAGTATCCCTACGTATCGATTTACACCGGGCGTGGATGCCCGGCGAAGTGCACCTTCTGCCTGTGGCCGCAGGTCACGCAGGGACACAGCTACCGCACCCGCAGTCCTGAAAACGTGTTTGAAGAAGTCGCGGCGATGAAGGCCAAATTTCCCAAAATCAAGGAGGTCTTCTTCGACGACGACACCTTTACCGCCGACCCGCCGCGGGCACGCAAGATCGCGCAACTACTCAAGCCGCTGGGCCTTATCTGGTCCACCAATTCCCGCGCCAATGTCGATTTCGAAACCCTGAAAATTCTCAAGGAGGGCGGCTTGCGCCTGTTCGTGGTCGGCTACGAAAGCGGCAACGCCCAGATCCTCAAGAACATCAAAAAGGGCGTCGGGCTGGACCGGGCGCGGCGCTTCACCCAGGACTGCCGCAAGCTTGGCATCCTCATCCATGGCACTTTCATCCTCGGGCTGCCCGGCGAAAGTAAGGAAACCATAGAGGAGTCGATGCGCTTTGCGCGCGAGATGGATTGCGAAACCATCCAGGTATCGCTCGCGTCGCCCTACCCGGGAACTGAACTGTTCCGGCAGGCCACCGAGGCGGGCTACCTGGCGGTCGATCCGCTGCTGGATGAATCGGGCTATCAGCGTTGCACGGTGAAGTATCCGGGACTCAGCTCGGATGAAATTTACCAGGCCGTCGAGCGGTTTTACCGCAGTTTTTATTTCCGGCCCAAGTATATTTTCAAGTCGCTGCGGAAGATGGCTACCTCCAGTGAGGAGTGCAAGCGCCTGTTGAAGGAAGGGATGCAGTTCTTATCGACGATGCGCCAAAGACGGGCGCAGGCGGCGTCGGTTTGACGGCATGGATGAGGGCGCGGAGACTCGGACTTCCGCCCATCGACAACAGACTGCCACCTGACGGCCACCGTTGGCCGGCGCGCGGGTAACTTCAGTGAGCATCGTATATAGCCTGGCGTTGGCTGGAATCTGCATTTCGATCGGTTACTACGCCGCGACCATGGCGGCGGCATGGAGATTCAAGCGGCGCGCAGCCGCGGCGCCCCGGCCGTTACCGAAAATAGTTCCGCGCGTATCCCTGCTGAAACCGCTCCACGGCATCAGCGACAGCCTGGTCGACGATCTCCTGAGTTTCATGGAGGTTGACTATCCGCGCAAGGAATACCTGTTCGGCGTTTCCAGCTACGAAGATCCGGCTGCGCAGATTCCGCTGGCGTTTAAGCCCCGCTACCAGTTCGAACAGATCAGCCTGACCGTGGGGGGCGATCCCTCAGCGGCAAACCGCAAGCTGGGCAAACTGATCAAGATGGTGCCGCGTGCGTCGCGGCCCGACGTCTTCGTGCTGAGCGACGCGGACATCGCGGTGGAACGTGATTATCTGCGCCGCGTCGTAGGCGACCTGTACGCCGACGGCAAGATCGGACTGGTCACCTGCGCCTATCGGGCGCGGCCGCCGCGGCCAGACCTCGGAGCGCGGTTGGAAGCGCTCTACATAAATACCGACTTCATGCCGATGGCCATACTGGCGGACTCCTTCGAGCCGCTGCATTACGCATTCGGCGCCACTATCGCGATCAAGAGCAAGGTGCTGGAGGAAATCGGCGGCTTCGAAGCGATCAAAGACCTGCTGGCCGACGACTTCCATCTGGGCAACCGCGCCGTGCAGCGCGGCTATAGAATCGGTCTTTCCAGCGCCTTGGTGACGATCGTGCCGGGTGAGCGCACTTTTTCCGACTTCTGGCACCATCAACTGCGTTGGGCCCGCACATATCGGACGGTGCGCCCGATTAGCCTGGGCACCATCTTAACCCACGGACCCTTCTGGGCCTTGATACTGCTGTTGGCCGCGCACTTCAGTCCCGGCTCGATCGCAATCGCCGCGGCGGCGGTGGCGGCGCGACTGGCGATGGGCGCGATGATGATAAGCGGCGTGGGCAAACTGCCGCTATCCATCCCGGACCTCGGGCTGCTGCTGTTCAAGGACTTCTGCATTACCGGGATATGGTTCAGCAGCCTGGTCGGCAAGACCGTACGCTGGGGCGACCGTAAGTTCAAAATCACGCCCGGCGGTGGCCTGGCGTTGATCAAGGAGCTCAAGCCTCAGCCGGAAAGCCATTCCAGAAGCAACCCCGCGCCGCAACCAATGCCACCGATGGCCGCGTCGCCGATATCCGACGCCACCCCTGGCTCGCAGTGATGCGCCGGAATGGCTCGCGTACTTAACTAAGAAAAAAAGAACCGGCACGGAGGGCGGCGCTACGGAAAGAAGCGCGCGCCATAGCAAACGGCTACGCTATCAAACTTCGTCGTTGCTCCCCTCTACCGTAGCGCCGGCCTCCGTGCCGGTTTTTTTCTTGCACCGACCAATTGATGTCACTATCTGACTTGGGAGTATCGATAAGGGTGGCGGAAAGAAGTTGGGATCGGTGCCCGAAAAATCGTGGGACAGGCGTCCCTGCCTGTCATCGATGCGCGAGACTCTTTTTCTCGCGGCACCTTTCAAATTCTTGTAACGCTGATGCCAGGCCCAACTTGTGCTCTTGAATCCCGGCTACGTAGATGGCGGTAAGGATTTTTTTTCTAAAGGACCCTCACGCGGCCTTGTCATCGGGAGAGGTTGAAGAAATACGCCGCCGAATTTTCGTGCTAAGGAGTCAGCAGCGGTACCTTGCCCGCGACGCCCAGGATGCTTACCAGCATGTCGGCCGTCGCGCCCGGAAATGGACTCCTGGTAGACGTGCCGCAAGGTAGGTGGATCGGACCGCCGGCGACCAGGGTTCCGGATGCTGCCGTTCCAGGCCCCGGCGTTTCGGGACTCACCACCATCTGCACGTTACCGCTGAGACTGAACCACTGGCGCAGCGGATCACTGCAAACCTGTCCGTAAAACTGGACGCTGAACTTGCCGCTGTTGAGCGTGCCGAATCCGGTCGCCGTGGCGCATCCGCCCTTTCCCGCCACCGGCAACAGGCCAGTTGAAAGGGGTAGGTTAAGGCTCGCCGTGGTGAAAGGCGTACCGGTGAGATTGGCGGTGAAAACGCCTGTGCAACTGGTGGTCGAACACGCACATGTCGGACTGGACAAATCGCCCGACCCCTCCAGGTGCAAAGTTGGATCGGTGGCGTTGGACAAGCCCGCCAACGCCAAGCTTGTTCCGACCGCCAACGCGACAATCAGCGCGGCGCGGATGCAGCTTTTCATTTTTTTTCTCTCCCCTTTAGCCTGTCAGCGAACCCGCGGGCGCCACCTTAGCTACGTACTACTTGATTCCCAAATCGGCCGGGGCCGGGGCGATTTCGCGCTGCTTAAATGCGACCGCGATATGCAGGCGCTCCAGGTGCTGCTCGATAGTCCTGCCGCCCTGCTTGACTTTGTGAGTCTTGAAGAACTCGTCGACGTCATTCTCCTGATCGACCAGCGCAGTGATTCCGCCGGCCATCCGCGGAATCGCATTTTCCGGATACTGCCCCATCATCTTTTCCCAGTTCTGCTTCAGAAAGCTCCACGCCTCGTAGCGGCATTCGGTGTTCATCAGCAGTTCCATCATCAGGTAGGGGGCATTCTGGGTCCGCACCTCGCCGTTGAGCGTCATCTGCATCGCATCGCGCAGCAATTCGAGCCGCCGGAAATCTGCCAGCGCATAAAGATAGCGCTGTTCGTCTTGCGGGGTCTGAGCATTCTTAAACCGTTCCTTGAACTCCTGGTAATCCGCGGCGTTGCCCGTGTGGGCCACTATTCCAATCAGCGCCGGGACCAGGTTGTTGTCCACGGAGCGCGGCTCGCGCTTGTATTGCGCATACAACTCGCGGGCGCGCGTCTGCACCTGCGGGTCGTCGCCCTGCGTGCCTAGCGCCCCTATAAGGCTCCCGCGAAGCTGGCTTTGCAGTTCGCTTTCGCCCGGTCTGGGCTCCCATCCCAGCCGCTGTACGGCGGGAGTCAGCAGCCGACGCACCTCGGCCTGCAAACCCGGGCGATGTTGCTGATCGACGACGTTATCCAGGTACGCGAACCCGCCCAGTATCGCGCGCCATACGTTGAGGTCGGTCTCGTCGCGAAACCTCCCGGCCATGCTGAAGAAGTCGCGCAGCGGAGCCAGTCCGGCAACCACCGCGGCCCAGGTGTCGCTGACCAGGCCAAAGCGCTCGATCGCGCTCAGCTTGTCCAGCGCTCCGGTCACCCCGGTCAATAGGTCCGAACTGTAACGAACCCGATAGAACCCGTAACCGCTTTCATTGACGACGACCCATTTGACGGCGGCGGGCAATTCAAGCGTGGTCTCAGCCGAGGTCAGGATCAGCTTATGCTCGCTGATTCCTTTTTCAGTGGCCGCCTTGATCATCAGCGGAACGTGCCATTGCTGGGAGCCGGCATCCGCGCCCCGCATGTACAGGAAGCGGTTTTGACTGAGCTTGATCGACCGCCCGTCGGCGCCCTTGGCGGCGCTGATGATCGGAAAGCCGGGCTGGAAGATCCAGGTATCCATCATCTTGCGCACCGGCTGATGGCTGGATTTTTCCAGCGCGTCCCACAAGTCGCCGGTCTCGGCGTTGGCGTACTCATGCTCGCGCAGGTAGAGCGAGATGCCCTTGCGAAATTCCTCCGCGCCCAGGTATTGCTCGAGCATCCTTAGCACCGACGCGCCCTTCTCATAGGTCAGCACGTCGAACATTCCGCCGGCCTCGGACGGCGAATGCACGGGATATTCGATCGAGCGGGTGCTGTTAAGGCCGTCAACCGCCATCGCGGCGCCGCGCGACAGCCCGAAGCTCACCCATCGCTCCCAGTGCGGTTTCCAGGCGTCGACCGCGAGCATTTCCATGAAGGTGGCAAAGGCCTCGTTGAGCCAGATCCCGTTCCACCACTGCATCGTCACCAGATCGCCGAACCACATGTGGGCGTTCTCATGGGAAACGACGTCCGCGACCCGCTCCAACTCAGCGCGCGATGCGGTCTTCTCGTCCACCAGCAGGGCGGTTTCGCGAAAGGTGATGGCGCCGAGGTTTTCCATCGCACCGGCGGCGAAGTCCGGAATCGCGATCAGGTCGAGCTTGTCGCCGGGATACTTGATGCCGTAGTAGTGGGCGAAGTAGCTCAGCGAGAACGCGCCGATTTGCAGCGCGTACGGCGTCAGCGCCTCCTTGCCCGGCACGTACCATACGCGCAGCGGCGTGCCGTCGGCGTCAACCGCGTCGGTGGCCTTGAACTCGCCTACCACGAAGGCCAGCAGGTAGGTGGACATCCGGATCGTCTGGCGGAAGGCGACCTCTTTCTTGCCGTTGCCCAACGCCTTTTCGTGCTCGATCGCGGTATTGGAAATCGCCGCCAGGTTCTGGTCGATAATCAGCGTCAGCTTGAAGGTCGCCTTGGCCGCCGGCTCATCCCAACACGGCAAAGCGCGGCGGGCGTCGGTGGCCTCGAACTGGGTGGTCGCGATAGTGTGCATCTGGCCGGCGGGGTCTTTGTACTGGCTGCGATAAAAGCCGTGCAATTTGTCGTTCAAAATTCCGCGGAAGCGAATCCGCAGCGACCATTTGCCTGGATTCACCTTATGGCCGAAGTGCAGGATCGCGCGCTCGCTGACAGCGTCAAACTCAGCCTTGCCGGTCAGGCTTTCACCGTCGCGGCTCAGCGTGACCTGGTCGATTTCCAACTCCAGGGCATTGAGCGCAATCTCATCCACCGCTTCATGTATTTCAATCGCGACGGTCTCGTCGCCGGTAAAGGTGAAGTTCTTCAGATCCGGTTCGAGGCGGATATCATAATGCTGCGGTTTAACGGACGCGGGCAGGCGGTAAACCTCAGCCGAGGTCTGCACGTTGGCGCTGTCGTGATGATACATGTGGCTCCTTTTCCTCGGCTGGTTGCCCGGGCGATTACGGGCGCGGGTCAAAGGCCGCTCCCCTCAACATCTTTATCTGAAGGCGCCGTCCTCGTGAAAGAGAGAACAGTTGGCAGCCGCCCCTTCCCCGTAGCGCCGGCCTCCGTGCCGGCTCTTTTCTGTCATATTTATGCGAAAGCCCACGGCCCGAATATTCGGCTGAAAAACCTCCCAAGGCTCCGGTCGGGCAGCCGGTTGCGAAAGGTCCGCCCCGCACCTATTGCGGTCGCGATGCTGACCCCGCGGCCCGCTGCAATTGGATACGGCTGCCCGCCAGCTCGCGATACGTCGTCAGCCCGATGCCGTAGCGGACCAGCAGATCGCGCAGTTGGGGGTCGGTCAACAACTCTACTTCGTTTTGCGCCGCGGCGCTCGATGCACGCCCGCCAAGGTCGGCGGCTGGATGGAAATAAAGCTCGGTCGCGCAGTTCTCAGGCAGGCGCGCCAGGAGACCGTGTAAATAGCGCCGGGTGATATTGCCGCTTTGATGCAGCCCGAACAGCCAGTCCACCGATTTGATTCCCCGCTGTGCCATCAGCCGGCGCGCACGCGCGGACAGGGTGCGGAAAACAGCAGATTCGGCCAGCTTGCGCGCCGCATGGTCACGGCTAAGGCGCATCGTGGTCATGACCGGCTCGCGCGGCAGGCGCAGGCAGGGCACGCGGTATTCGACCGCCAGATCGGCCAGGATTTCAATGATCACCGGATGCACGTGAACATTGAGATGGCCGTCGATATGGTTGAGGTAGCCGATCAGCCGCAGATGCGCTTCGATTTGAGCCCGGCATTCGTCAACGATTTTCTGCCGCAGGCCGCGATTGAAGAAGTAGCGCAAGCCCGCCTTTACCGGACTGCCGCTGAAAACCGCGCGCGCATCCACCAGCGACCCCAACTCGGTGGGAGGCAGCACGCTTTTCCCCTGAACGAACACCAGGTGCAGGCCAACGTCCAACTCCGGACACTCTCGGGCCAGCGCCGCCGCCTCCTCGCGCGCCGGTTCGGCAACCATCAGGCTGGTGCTGGTAAGAATACCCTCGCGATGGCATCGCACAATGCCCGCGTTGGCCTCCCGCGACGCCCCGAAATCGTCGCCGTTGACAATCAGAAGCTTCAAAGCAATCGGCCTCTTCCCTCCCGTTTCTCTTTACTGACCCGGGGCCATCTCCGCACAATTCTGCTAGCAATGATACCTGTCGCTCGATGATGCGACAAAGAAGCTAAGGTTCCCTGGAGAATGGTCCTCGTCTTTTATGCACTGCGTCGCGAGCTTGGCGGTGTGCGCAAGCGCATTGGCAACCGCTGTGCACTGGACCAGGGGCTGCGCGGTTTCAGGGGACGGCTGGGCGGCGAGGATATTTTCCTGGTGGCGACCGGGATCGGCACCGCACCGGCCCGCGATGCGGCGCGCCGCGCCCTGCAAACGCTGCTGCGGCCGCGTCTGGTGATCTCTACCGGAGTGGCCGGCGGGCTGAGTCCGGATTTAAGGGCCGGCGACCTTGTGATCGCCGACCGCCTGCTGCTGGAATCAGGCGACGATTCCCGTAGCGCCAGCCTCCGTGCCGGCTCTTTTTCTTTTGGCATCTTCAACGAGGTCGCGCGCACAGCTCCGGATACCGTGGAGTCCGTACGGATTGCGCTGCGCCGCGCCGGTTTGGCGGCGGCCGTGGGACCGATGTTAACTGCGCGGCGCGTGCTGTCCAGCGCGGCCGCGAAGCACGAGGCGTACGCGCGCAGCGGCGCCATTGCGGTTGACATGGAGAGCGCCGTTATCGCGGCGGAGGTTGCCGTCGCGGGATTCCCGTTCGTCTGCCTCCGCGCCGTGATTGACGAAGCTCATCATGAAATACCCGGCGCTGACCTGGCGGATGAATCCGGGCATGTGGCGCCGCTTAGTGCGGCGGCGTTCTTCCTCAAGAATCCATCCGCGCTGGCGCGGGTGCCCGCGATCCTGAAAAACTTAAGACGCGCCACCACCGCAATTGGCTCGGCGCTGGAAGCTCTGTGTTCCGCCGCCAGCACCTGATTTGATGCGGATTGCAAAGGCGGTTATTGAACGCATTCCGCAAAGGAGGACGGCATCATGGCGGATACCAAACAAAGACTGGCCGGCAAGGTCGCTATCGTAACGGGCGCGGGCAACGGGATCGGGCGGGCCGAAGCGCTGCTGCTGGCCCGTCAAGGGGCCAAAGTTGTGGTGAACGACCTGGGCGGCGATACCAAGGGCGAAGGCGCAGACCTCGGCATCGCACAAAAGGTTGTACAGGAAATTCAGGCTTTTGGCGGGACCGCGACGGCCAACGGTGATTCGGTAGCCGACTTCGCCGGAGCCGCAAGGATCGTCAACAGCGCAATCAAAGCCTTCGGGCGCCTCGATATCCTGGTCAACAACGCCGGCAACGCGCGGGCCCGCGTGATCTACAACCTGAGCGAGGAAGACTGGGACGCGGTAATCGCGGTACATCTGAAGGGATGCTTCAACACCGTGCGCCATGCCGCGCCGATTTTTCGCGAGCAACGCTCCGGCGTGATCATAAATACCGGTTCGGAATCCGGACTGGGCCATTTCGGACAGGCCAACTATTCTGCGGCCAAGGAAGGAATCGTCGGCTTCACCCGCACCGTCGCCCGCGACCTGGGCCGCTTCGGCGTGCGCTGCAACGCGATCCGGCCCCGCGCGATTGATACCCGGCTGGCGGGCGGAGAAGGCGGCGGCGTGGCGGCGGGGGTTAAGCTGGAACAAACCTTCGGTAGGCACGTATTGGGAAATCGCGGCATGAAAACCCCTCTTCCGGCCAAGGCGGAAGAGGTCGCGGCGCTGGTCGCCTGGCTGTGTACCGATTCGATGGCCGCGGTCAATGGCCGGACCTTTCAAATCGGCGGCGGCGAGGTCGGCCTGTGGTCCGAACCCGAGCTGATCAAGTCGTCCTTCCGCGAAGAGGGATGGGACATCGATTCGCTCGACAAGGAGGTCGTGCGCGATTACCTGGTTGGCGACATAATCAACCAGGATTAGCAACTTGATTCGTCTGCCCCTCTCCCATTCAGTGTCATGGGAGAGGGTTAGGGAGAGGGTGACTGAATCCTCTCAAGCACACATTGGACAAGGCATCCATGCAAGGATCAGGAGGCTGAACATGAGCATCATCGACGAAGCACTCAAAGCCAACCAGACCTACGCCCAAAACTTCAAGCTGGGGAGCCTGCCGATGCCACCTGCCAAGAAGCTGGCGATCGTCGCCTGCATGGACGCGCGCCTCACTATCGAACCGATGCTGGGGCTCAGTACCGGTGACGCGCACATCATCCGCAACGCCGGCGGTATCGCCACCGAAGACGCGATCCGGTCCCTGCTCATTTCGCATTACCTGCTGGGCACGCGGGAATTCATGGTGATCAATCACACGGACTGCGGGATGCTGACCTTCAAGGACGCCGACCTGCTGGAAAGACTGGAGCGCGAAAAGGGCGTCTCGGTCATGGCGCCCAGCCATTTCCATACCTTCGATAACCTGGAAACGAACGTCCGCCGCCAGATTGGAAGGATCAGGTCGCATCACTGGATCCCGAAGGAAATCCCCGTCCGCGGTTTCGTCTATGACGTTAAGAGCGGCAAACTCAACGAAGTGAAGCTGTGAGGTACGCGCGCAGCCCCTTCTCCTGCTATAGCTGATGCGCGACTGACCGCACATGAAGCACCGAACGGAGGATAGCGAAATGGCAACATTACGCGTGATTTCGGCTGACTCGCACGTGATCGAACCGGGCGACCTGTGGACGCAGCGCCTGGATCGGAGTTTTGCCGACCGCGCGCCGCGGGTGGGCACCAATCCCATTGGGCCCGGCTATTGGCTGATGGCGCCCGGAATCAATCCTTTTCCGCTCGGTCCCAATATCGCCACCGGCATGAGCGGCACCGAACTGAGCGATCACCTGGACAAGGGTTACGAAGGCGCCCGTCCCAGCGGATGGGATCCGGTGGAACGCATCAAGGACCAGGAAGTCGACGGGGTCGAAGCGGAGGTGCTGTACACCACGCTGGGGATGCCGCTGTTTGCGCTGCCCGACGTCGAATTGCAGCGCGCCTGCTTCGCGGTTTACAACGATTGGCTGGCCCAGTACTGCTCCCACAACCCGCGCCGTCTGATCGGCAGCGCGCTGATCGCTCTGCACGATGTCAACGATGCGGTCGCGGAACTGGAGCGCTGCCGCAAGCAGGGTCTGCGTGCGGCGATGATCTCCGCCGCCGCGCCGGATGATCGCCCCTACAGCAGCCGCGACTACGATCCGTTCTGGCAGGCGGCGGCGGACTTGCAGATGCCGTTGTCGCTGCACATCATCACCGCGCGCGGTCAGAGCGCCGGGGTGATCACGGCGGATATCGCCGCCCGCGCTCAAAAAGACGCGCTCGGGATGATCTACCTGTCGCGCTACATGTTCTATCCCGCCGACATTCAGGTCAGCCTGTTCACGATCGTGATGGGTGGGGTACTCGAGCGCTTCCCGAAACTCCAGATCGTATCGGCCGAAAGCGACATCGGCTGGCTGCCGCATTTCATCTTCCGCCTGGACCACGGCTACGACAAATTCTCCGGCGTAGAGATGACCCGGCTGCGGATGAAGCCCAGCGACTATCTCAAGCGCCAGATGTTCGCCACCTTCCAGGACGATCCGGTGGGCGCCTCCGCCTACCGCTTTTTCGGCGCCGACAACTACATGTGGGCGTCAGACTTCCCGCACTCCGACTCGACCTGGCCGCATTCGCGCGAAGTAATCGCAAAGGACTTCGCCGAAGTGCCGGAGGATGTCACCAGGAAGATCGTATTCGAAAACGCCTCGCGGCTTTATCACATCGGCTGAGCGGGGTCAGGTTTCCAGCCGAGCCTGACGCCTCGGCCTAATCTGGTGGCGTGTTGGGCGCCTAACTAAAACTTAGCTTCAAAATACATTTTTAAATCACTTAAATTAAATCAGTGGGGCCAAGGCGTCCCTGCCTGCCCCACTCTTTTTCGGATTCTTCAGACACAGGTCGGAATTTCGGCAGCATGATATCCGGGCCGCTCGGTTCGAACAGCACCGCCACCTCCCATTCCGATGAGGACCTCGCCCGGCGGACGGCCCACGATTGGTCAACATGCGCGGTCCCTCATCGAGCTGGATCAAACTGGGCGAATGACTGAGTCGAGTTTGTTTTCACGCGTCGGTACGAAAGCTGGGATCGTCCGATGAAACTAGTCTTCATCTACGGTGCAGCTGCTTCCGGAAAGCTGACTGTAGCGCGAGAACTGGCGGCGCTGACCGGTCTCGCCGTCTTCCACAATCACCTGATCGTCGATGCCGTGGGGTCGGTGTTTCCGTTCGGTAGCGATCGTTTCATTCGCCTTCGTGAAGTGTTCTGGCTGGCCATGTTTCGCGAGGCCGCTGAAGCGGGGCAATCGATCATCTTCACCTTCGCGCCCGAAGCGACAGTCGCACCCGACTTCCCGCATCGGGCAAGGAAGACAATCGAGGCTTTCGGGGGCGAGCTCATCATTGTTCGGCTGACGCTGCCAGTGGATGAACAGGAGCGTCGGATCGGCAACGCCGGCCGCAGCGAGTTTGGAAAAGCTCCGCTCAGTGGAACTACTGCGCCAGCTTCGCGCCCAGTTTATCGTATGCGAGACAGCGATGCCTTCAGCCGCCTTGACGATCGACACATCGCACGTGGAACCTATCACCGCGGCTCACATGATCGCCAGCACCTTCGGCCTCTAATTCGGATGGTGCCTGTAGCAACCTTGACCCCGCGATCGAGCTGTAGTGGAGTGAAGGAAGGCGAGCCGGGCAAACCGCGCGGTTTTATCAGGACAAAAGGCATGGAACATCCGAATCCCACTCAGCACCAGGTTGAAAGCCGCTTTAATACGCTCTTCCAGCGCGATTACGCCGTGCATGCGGCCGACATGCGCCGGCTTTATGAAAACGCCAAGCGCGATCAGTGGAACGCCGCGTCGGATATCGATTGGACCGCACCGGTCGACCTGGAAGCCGGAATTTTCGCCGACGGACTTATCGACGGCTACGGCAGCGAGTTCTGGGATAAACTCGACGGATCGACGCGCCGGCGGCTCAACCTCGAATTCTCCTGCTGGCGCCTCTCCCAGTTCCTGCATGGCGAGGAAGGCGCGATGCTGGCCTGCAGTCAGTTGGTGGACATGGTGCCGACCAACGACGCGAAGTTCTTTCAGTCCACCCAGGTGGTGGACGAGGCGCGCCATACCGAGGTCCTGAGCCGTTACCTGACCGAAAAGTGCGGCGGGCGTATTTATCCGATCGCGGACAACCTGCGGCTGCTGTTCGATCAGTTACTCGGCGAAGGCAAGTGGTTTATCAAGACCGTCGGCTTGCAGCTAATCGCCGAAACCTTCGCCGTGGGGATGTTCCGGATGCTGGCCGAGACCGCGCAGGACCCGCTGCTACGCTCGATCTGCCAGCGCATCGTCGCCGATGAATCGCGTCACATGGGATTCTCCGTGCTGGGACTGCCCGACGTAATCCGCGGCCTGGACGGCGCCGAACTGCGTGAGCTTGAGGACTTCACGGTGGAGGCCTGCCGCCTGGTGATGCGCGGGATGTTTCCGCGCGCGGCCTTCGAGGCGGCCGGCTTCAGCGAGCAGCGCATCGCCGAGGTCAAACGCATCCGCGCCGAGGCCGCCCGCACCAACGACTACGTGTATTTCCGTACAGTGTTCAAACGCGAAATGTACACCCAAGTCACCGGCAACTTGAAAAAAGTCGGCTTGATGACCCCCCGTATCGCCGACCAACTCCGCACCCTCGGCTTCGACCCCGAGGTGGACGGCCGCTCCCGGAACCTGGCAGCGAACAGCCCCTGAAGCGCGACACGCATAACGATGAAAAGCTCTGTGACATTGTGTGAGGTCGTTATGGAAGAAACCCTCACACCTGCCGTTATCGAGCAATGGTTGACGGCTCGCAATCGCCTCCTTGATAGCCGCCGACCAATTGACGTGCTCGCGCAAGAAGATGCCAAGGCCGTGCTCGAAGCTGCGCTGGCCTACGTCGAAGGCGCCTACGTATAGCGATTCCCTGAAAATTCCGCGCGAACGGCCTGCCGCGTCACCAAGAGCCGCCGCTAACGGCACCAACGAGGGCGGCGCCTACTCAAAGCGTTTTGGTAGCACCGGATGTTCGTGTACCCAGACGACCGCGGATTGGCCGACGAATTTTTGCGTGTCCGGGCCGGACTCGTGCTTGTACACTTCGGACTCGAAGGCGCGGCGGATTGAATCCGGATCGTCGAACCATAGTTGAGCCGCGCCGTCCCAGCGCGGTTCGGCGATTGAATAGGCTTCGTCAATCACCTCACATTGGACGTAGCGGCGCAGGCCGGGCAGCTTGATCGCGAGCGGAGCGTGGACTTCCTGCCAATGGCGCCGGAACTCGGCCAGCTTCATCTCTGGCGGGCGCTTCACCGTGAAGATGCCCTTGAGCATCTGCGTGGTGCGTTGACCGTCCAGAATCACCCGGTCGGTCGTCGCGAGGTCCTCGGCGTGGGCGTGGTTGACGAAGTTTTCCTCGTCCTTTTTGAAGATCGGAATCACCGGGCTGCGAATGAGGGAGAACATGTCGTCGAAGTCGTCGTGCCAGGTCTCCGCGATACCGTCGAAGGGAGCGGTGCTTTCCATCTCAGGCGCGCGATGGCTTTGAACGTAGCGTTTGATTTGCGGGACTGGAGTGGAAACCGCGCGGGGATGCTTGGTGCGCCAGTAAGTCAGGAATTGCTCCAGAGTAAGATCGTTGCGGCGGCCCATGAAGTAGAATCGATGGATCATTGTTTTCTCCTTTTGCAATGCGCTCCCGTGGTGGCGGAGAGTTCCAGGCGCCCTCTCCCCGGCCCTCTCCCATAACTTAATGGGAGAAGGGACAAAAAAATTAAAAAACTCTTGCTCCCACCGGATATGAGACCCATCCTGAAGAAGGGGTCGTAATCACGATTATGGAGTTGAAATCATGAACTTGGAAGCGGGATTTATCGGCCTGGGTTCGATGGGCCTGCCGATGGCGCAGAATCTGCTGGCGGCGGGGGGAGTGAAGCTCAAGGTGTTCAATCGCACCGCCGCCAAAGCGCAACCATTGACCGCAAAGGGCGCCACGCTGGCTCCGAGTCATGCTGACGCCGCGACACCGGGCGGGATCGTGCTGACGATGCTGGCGGACGACGCTGCGGTCGAAAGTATGGTGATGGGGGAGGGCGGCATCGCGGCGCGGCTCGCCCCCGGCGGAATTCATGTTTCAATGAGCACGATCGCGCCGTCCACCGCGCGCCGGATGGCCCAATACCACGCGGAGCGCGGCAGCATTTATGTGGCATCACCGGTATTCGGCCGGCCGGACGCCGCCGCCGCCCGCCAACTGGTCATCTGTACGTCCGGACCCGCAGCGGCAAAGGAAAGGGTCCGTCCGCTGCAGGAAATCACTGGGCGCGCGATTTACGACTATGGCGAGGAGCCTGGCGCCGCCAATGTCGTGAAAGTGGCTGGCAACTTCCTGATAGCGGCGGCGCTTGAAGCGATGGCCGAGGCGTTCACGATCGCCGAACGAAACGGTATCGATCGCGTCAAGGTAGCCGACATGCTGGGCAAGACCCTATTCGCGTGTCCGGTGTATCAGGGTTACGGAGATATGATCGCGGCCAAGCGTCATACGCCGGCCGGCTTTAAGCTGTCGCTCGGCCTCAAGGACCTGGAACTGGCGTTGAAAACGGCGACCGAAGCGCGCGTCCCGGTTCCTGTGGCGGCGTTAGTGCACGAGCGAATGGTAGCCGGCCTCGCACATGGACGCGAGGCGATGGATTGGTCAGCCCTGGCGCTGGGTGTGCTCGACGACGCCGCAATCAAGTAATGAACAGTTCAAGGACATGGTTAAGAGCTTGGGTGAAGCATGCGGCATGCGGAAGGCAGGGCGAGCAGCGCACGCGTTCATGTGATCGAAGTGCCCGATGTGCGTGCGATCCGGCGCAAACTGCGTTGGTTGCAGCAGGAATTCACCCGGAAATATCGAATTCCTCTGCCGACGCTGAAAAAGTGGGAGCAAGGTCGTCGGCAGCCAGACGCGCCAGCGGTGGCCTACCTTCACGCGATCGCGCTGCGCCCGCATGAAATCGGCGAAGCTCTTAAGTTGTAAATCTGGTCTGATCTCACGATACATCCAGAGGACAGCCCGCTTTCCGGGTCAGGTATTAGCTCCCACGCAGGGCACGTCGGGTCACTCCACCTTCGGGTAACGCCCGCGTTTCAGATTCTCGGTTTTGAAACAGTCAGGTTTTGACTTGTATGTTCACCTCGACATAACTGCCCGCCGGCGAAGCTCGCGCTGAACGACTGCTCGATCTCGTCATAGACGGCCTGCAGGGCCCGCACCGATTGAGTCAGACGCAGCCAAACTGACTGTGCGTAAAGGACCCTTTGTGAAACGCGAGCGGTGGCGAAGCTAAGGGTGGCGATCACCCGCGCTTTGTTAGAACGACGTGCGTGACGTTCGCGCTCGCCACGTGTTCGGTGCAGTGATAGCCGAGTCCTGGCGCGTCGATACCGGTCAGAAGGTGCTCCCCTGAACCGAGGAGAACCGGCGATATTGCGAGGTGCATCTCATCGATAAGCGCAGCGCGAAGGTACTGTCGAATAGTTGCAACTCCGCCGCCGAGTCGGATGTCTTGCCCATTGGCGGCTTCGGTTGCGCGTGTCAGTGCGGCGTTAATACCATCGGCGACAAAGTGAAAGACGGTGCCGCCGTCCATGGTGATTGATGGGCGAGGATGGTTGGTGAGGACGAAGACGGGAGTGTGGTAGGGCGGGTTTTCGCCCCACCATCCCTTCCAGGTGTCGTCGGGCCAAGGTCCACGGACCGGCCCAAACATGTTCCGGCCAAGAATCCAAGCTCCGATATTGGCGAAACCGCGTGCTGCAAAGTCGTCATCGATGCCCGTCGCGCCGCCGTCACCTCCAAGCATCTGCTGAAACGTTCGGGTGGCGAAGGCCCATTCATGCAACGCGGTTCCACCGGCACCGAGCGGGTTGGCGAGGTTCTGATTGGGGCCAGCGCCGTAGCCATCGAGGGAAATGGAGAAGCTCTCAACCCGCAATTTAGTCATGAATGCCCCCTTTTCGTGTGACGCCGCCCACAATTCTGCCCGTTAATCGCTGCGCTTGGCAGGTCGTTTCCGGCTGACCGCTTGCGGGCTCCTCCAGTCGGCACAGTCCTGGAACCGTTGCCCCGCTTTCGGCCACCTGCCGCCGCAGCGCGACTGTTGCCGGCGTCCGCTCGTCCTCAAAATACCAGTTTAGTGTTTCCGAGCTGTCGAGGACGAGACTCATGGTTGTCCTTCGTTAATCAAATCCCTAATCTTGAGGCCACCGAGGTTGACGCCCTTGCTCCGTTCGATGATGCGGGCGGTGGCGGTGGCGGGCGCTTTTTCGCGGTCAAACTCGGATACAGCGGGCGTCGCAGATACCAGCCGCGCGACGGGTTTGCCGCGCCGGGTGGTGATTGCGGTCTCCTCGCCCGCTTCCACCAAGTCGAGCAGGTGGCTGAGTTTGGTTTTTGCTTCTAATGCGGCGACTTCTTTCATGATCGTGCCCGCCCATTCGACTCGACAGCACTCTACCATGGCTTGGTAGGCGGGAAATAACCCGGCGCTCCATCTTCGAGTCGCCGCGCTGTGTTTCGGATTCCACCCGTTTTGAAAACATCAGGTTTTGACAACCGGCCATTGCGGGGTGCTCACCACCACAATGGCTATTTTGCGGCCGCTCAGGTTCTGCTGATGGCGCATGTTTTTATCGGCGGTCAGAAGCACGTCAAAGCCGGCCCGATGCGCTTCGTCCAGCAAGTCGCCGTTGGAAAGCCGATCCCATCCTCGCTCTTTGGCCTTTGTGACGGTGTGGCCCGGAAGAAACCTGGCGATGCCGGCAGGGGTTACATGGTCAAAGAGAACGAGCATGCTCGGGGGACTTTGTGACGGGGGCGGGGACCGGGTCAAGGCTGCGCGCGGCAAATTCAAGTACTGCGTTGATCTGTTCCCGGGTGATGTCGAATTGCTCGATGATTTCCTCTATGGTGGCTCCTGCCTCGAGGTTTTCGAACACGGCGGACACGGGCATCCGGGTATCGCGAAACACCCATGCGCCGCTCAGTCTCCCCGGCACGCTTTCGACCGCAGGGCATTGGGACCAATCGAGAGTTGCCATGTTCTTACGCACCTTCCACTGCTAACTTCTACCACGCTTCGGCGGCGGCGTCACGCGCGAAGCGGGCAATCGCCCGGCGCTGACGACGGACATCTGGGCAAAGTGGAGGATTGCGATTGACTGTCTCTATCGCGGTCTAGAAACTTGGGCGTCGTGACC
Organism: Binataceae bacterium (SeqCode); assembly: GCA_035939115.1. Lineage (GTDB taxonomy): Bacteria > Desulfobacterota > Binatia > Binatales > Binataceae > JAJPJA01. Next base: position 38,783 of record DASZGF010000170.1, on the reverse strand, counting down.
TGGTGTGAGAGCCGATTCGCCCGGGTGGCGTTGTGCGTCACGATTGCTTGCCTGCTTTATTTGCCGCGGCTGGGTAAGGCTGCCTTGTGGGAGCCTGACGAGGGGCGGTATGCGGAGATCGCGCGCGAGATGCTGGTTAGCGGCGACTACGTCACCCCGCGCGATGACTGGGTGCGCTACTTCGAAAAGCCGCCGCTCGTTTACTGGACGACCGCCGCGGCCATCCGGCTGCTGGGACGCAACGAGAACGCGGTGCGCCTGCCGATCGCGCTCGCCAGTATCGCGCAAATCGCGCTTACCGAGGTTTTGGCCGAGTCGATGTTTGGCGCGGCCGGCGGCGTCTGCGCGGCTATTTGCCTTGCTCTGAGCCCGCTTTTTTTTGGCTTCAGCCGCTTTCTTACCCTGGATCCGATACTCGCCATGTTCGTCACGGCGGCCCTGGCGAGCTTTTATGCCGCGACGCGCAAGCCGACGCTGAGTGCGGGGCGCAACTGGCTATACCGGGCCGCGCTGTTCGCCGCTCTCGGCACCTTGACCAAGGGCCCGGTGGCGTTGATTCTCAGCGGCGCAACTGGGTTAGTGTATTTACTGATTGAAGGTCGGGGCAGGGAACTTGCCCAGGTTCCCTGGCTCGGATGCGGGCTGATCGTCGCCGCCGTCAACCTGCCCTGGTTCGCTGCTGTGTCATGGCGCAATCCTGGTTTCCTGAGCTTCTTTTTTATTCACGAGCATTTGCAGCGCTACGCCGTGAGCAACGAGCATGAATGGGGCCCTTATTTTTTCGTCGTGGTGGTGGCCGTGGGTCTATGGCCATGGATCTGCTTCATTCCAATCGCAATTCGGGAAATGTTCTGGCCCGCGCCCGACCGCCCCGCCGTCGCGGCTGCGCACAATCCCGTGGGGGCTATCGAGGTGCCTCGGGAAGATCAGGCGGCCGGCGTTAATCGCGACGAAGTTCGGCGTAGTCTCCGTTTTGTGCTGATCTGGTTTTCAGTGGTCTTTGTTTTTTTCTCCATTCCCCGCTCCAAGCTTGGCTCGTATATCCTTCCGGGTATACCCGCTGCCGCCGTCCTGGCCGGTTACGGCGTCAGCCGGTTGCCCCGGATCGATCCGCGCCGGGTTTCGCGCATCCTCGCCACAACCGCCGCGATCGATGTCATCGTTGCCGTGGCCGCTATAATTGCCGCCCCTCGGATTAAGGAATTGCAAGCGATACCCGCGCTGCGCCCCGACCTGATGATGGGTGTGGGCGCGATGGTGCTGGGCGCGGTAGCGGCCTTGGTGCTATGGCGCAGGGGGGCTGGCGCAACTTCGGCGCTCGCGACGCTCGCCTTGGGCATGGTCGTGGCGCTCGGGACGATGGTTAAGGCGCGCGAGGACGCGGACGCCTTAAACTCCTATCGCAATCTGGCATCCGCGATCGCCCGCGAACTGCGGCCCGGCTGTGTGATGGCCTCATACCGCCATCATGTCCAGGCGCTCCCGTTTTATACCGGATGGCGCGAGGCCCTGGTCGGTTATCGCGGCGAGTTGGCGCCTTGGGGATGGAGCGCCGACGCCGCGGCCAGTTTTATCGCCACCGATGACGCGCTGCGCACGCGCTGGAGTTCAGGCTCCTGCGTTATCCTGGTGATCAATCGGCGCGATTTTTCACGCCTTGGCCCGACCCTTAATCCGCCGCCGCGACAGATTGTAGTGGAGGGCAAGAAGCTGGCGATCACCAATCTGCCGGGCGGTACCTGACGAATTGTTGAGAATTAAGAGCGACCTTTGGACTTTTTGCCGATTCTGTGTCACATATCTAACAGCTGTGTTTTAGATGGGGTGTGGTGGTGGATAACATGGACGGGCAGGGCGGTGGCGGTTTCAGCCTTTTGTCACTCAAATTTCTGACCAAAATCGACAGTTCTCGCGGTGCGCAAGCATTACGCTGAGATCGGTGAAGCCGATGCTACCGGACAATATGGAGCATGAGCAGTTAAGCGGCGATGCGGACGGCTTGGCGAAACGCGCCCGCAGCCTGGGCGCGATCCTGCGCTCGGGGCGCGAGGCGCGGGCGATGACGATTCGCGAAGTTTCGGAGCGGATTCGGATTCCCGCCAGGTACCTGACGATGCTCGAGGCCAACGATTACGGCGCAATTGCCGACGAGTTGTACCTGCTGCCGTTTGTGCGAGGTTACGCGGACTTCCTGGGTCTGGAAGCCGGGACCCTGTCGGCCCGTTTTCTACGCGGTATTCAACCGCTGGAAAAGGCCGCCGATCCGGCGCCGGAACCGGCCGAAGAAGACGACCTCAGGCGCGGCAGATGGTTCACAACCGCGGCGGTGATGCTGTTCGTTGCCTTGGCGCTATATCTCGTTGGGCTGAAGTAGTCGCGCGATCCTGCCAATCCAGCGCAATCTGCCGCGTCAAACGGCCGGCAGCAAGCGCTTTTGTATACCCACCGATCAGCCGGCCACCGAAAATGGGACCGGGACCGATCAGAAAAGTAATCCGCTTTCCACATTTGGTGTGGACAACAATAGGATTACGCGCAGTGCGCCCGGCCGGGGCTCGTTGTGTCAGGCGCGCGCCGATGCTTAAAAATGAATCGGTACCGACATGCCGATCGAATACGAGTTGCGCGGCGGCGCGCTGGTCTGGATCAGGAATCCCTTCACCGGCGTCATCTCCTACATCGTCGATCTGCGCGACAAGAGCTTCGCCTTCACTTTGGGGGCCCGCAGCCTCGCCGCTCCATCTCCCAGCCGTTCGGATGAAGAGCGGATGGCGCGGGCCACGGCCACTTGTCCGTTTTGCCCGGGCAACGAATCGAAAGCGCCGGCTGAACTGATCCGGCTTGCACCAAAGGAAGTCCCGGAGTGGGACGGCGACCCGGCAAGTCCATGGACCATACGGGTATTCAACAACCTGTTTCCCCGCATCCCCTCCGAACTGACCGGCGGGCGCAACGAGTCCTACGTGGTGGTCGAGGATTCGCGCCATTTTATGCCGGGGGCGCGTCTCCCCAGCGATTTGCTGTTCACCGGCGCGCTCAGCGAAGCGCACTTCGTCCGTCTGATGGAGGTGAACGCCCAGGTGGTTGAACGCGCTCTTCGTAATCCCACTGTGCAGTCGGTGGCGGTGCGCAAGAACCAGGGACCCGAATCGGGCGCTTCGCAACCGCACATTCATCAGCAAATCATCGGCTCGCCCGTATGTCTGCCGGCGATGGACGCGGAGTTGCGTGCGGCGGGGTCCGATCCGCGCCTGTGGGAGGAGCTGATCGCATTGATGGACCAACTCGATCTGATCATCGATAAGCAGCCCGAGATGGTCAGCTACGCCAGCCCGATCGGCGCCTTTCCCCGCAGCTACGACGTGGTGATGCCGCATCATCGCGAAATGCTGAATCAATTCGACGGCGAGGGATTGCGGGCGTTTGCGCGCGCGATCCACCGCATCCTCAGATTTATCGGACCCGTGCCACTGGACTACGAAATCCATCAGGCGCATGGCTTACCCCTTCATGCCCATATTAATGTGCGCCGTTTTCCGTACTCCAACGTGGCCGGCACTCTCAATCTGCCTCAGGGAATATTCGACTCCGTCCCGGCCTTGCGGCGGATGGCCAGTTAGTGCCGGCTTTAGTCCGCCTGTCCGCGCCTATGTCCTATGATTGAAAGCTCCGAGTTGCGGCGGCGAATCGAGCGGCTTGATTGGGAGCAGGTCGAGCAGTCGCTGGACGAGCATGGCTACGCGACTACACCGGCAATCCTGGGCGCGCGGCAATGCGCGGAAATGGTCGGCCTTTATCCGCAGCGCGAGCGCTTCCGCAAAAAGATCGATATGGCGCGATTGCGCTTCGGCGTGGGTGAGTACAAGTACTTCGCCGATCCGCTGCCGCCGGTCGTCGAAGAATTGCGCGCCGTTTGCTACGAGCGCCTGGCTCCAGTCGCGGACCGCTGGCGGCGCGTGCTCGATCCATCGGCCGCCGCGCTGCCGTCGGACCTAACGCGATATCTGCGCGACTGTGCCGATCGCGGCCAGACCAAGCCGACGCCACTGATGCTGCGCTATGAGACAGGCGGCTACAACTGCATGCATCAGGATATCTATGGCGAGGTGGTTTTCCCCTTGCAGATTACCGTGGCGTTAAGCCGGCGCGAGGCCGATTACAGCGGCGGCGAATTTTTGCTGCTGGAGGATCGGCCGCGCGCCCAAGCTCGTTGCTCCGCGATCACCCTGGAGCGCGGCGAGGCCGTAATCTTTCCTTCCAGCTTCTGGCCGGTCCACGGCACGCGCGGATACTACCGGGCCCGGATGCGCCACGGCGTAAGCCCGCTGCGCCATGGTATGAGGTACACGCTCGGCATCATCTTCCACAATGCCGCGTGAACTCCGCCAACCGCGTGATGAATCAGCCGGCGCGGAAGTTGAGTTCCAGCGTGATGCCGTTCGGATCGTTGACGAATATCTGCCGCAGACTCATCTGCGGTACTTCATTGAAACGCATCTCCAGGCCGTGTTTGCTGAGCCTGCCGCGGACCGCATCGTAATCGCTGCAGGCGAAGGCCACATGCTCGATTGACGCGCTGCCATCAAGGTCTTCGAGCTCGATCGAGGTGCGGAGATTGCCCAGACGCTGGCGAATACTATCGAAGGTCTTCTGCGGGTTCGCGGGGTCCACGCCCTGGACATGAAGCACCGCGTTGCCCTCGTCGTCGCAGATAAAAGCGTTTCTGTCCGACATCATGCCGCCCGGCAAAGGGGCATTCTTCATGCCGAGCACCTCGGTATAGAAGCGGATGGTTTCCCCGATGTTCTTCGTCACGATATTGACGTGATCAAGCCTGCTAATCATGGCCGCCTCCTTGGCGCTGTTGCCGCTTGCTCCTAAAGGTACACGCTCGGCATCATTTTCCACAACCGGAAGAGATGAGGGGAGAGAAGTAAAAAACGAGAGCAGGCCCTGCCGCTCTCCGTTTCTTCTCTCGCTCCTCACTCCTCACCCCTCACTCCTCTAACAGCAAATGCGGCAGGCACGCATCCCGACCCCTGATGCGCGGGAGGCGTCGCGAAATAATATCGCATTATTCCGGTCTGCGCGGGCCAAAGCGCGGCAGCCCGGACGGCAGAATATTTGTGTGCCCCGATTGCCCCATACTGCGGCGTCCTGCGCGACTAATCCGGCTGGCGTGAACGAAAAGCCCTCGACGCTCAGCAGTTTGTGCTTGACGTCAAGACCGCCTCCATAGCCGCCGAGGCTCAGGTCGGAGCGAACCACGCGATGGCACGGCACGTAAACGGGAATTGGGTTGTCGTGCATCGCTCCGCCCACCGCGCGCGAGGCATTCGGCGCACCGGCCCACGCGGCGAGCGATGAATAGCTAAGGATCGCGCCGGGGCCAACCTCGAGCAGGCGTTCCAGGACGCGACGCTGGAAGGAACCCTTGACCAGGCTCAGGTCGATATCGCTGCGCAAGGCCGCTTGGTCTCCGGCCAGGAAGCGGTCCAATTCATTGCGCACGGGCTGCACGGCGCTTTGGTCCGGCACTGGGTCGAAGTCGCGCCGCAGGCGGGCTGTCGCATGCGCCGGGTCCGCGGCGGTTTTAAGGAAATGGATCATCACGATGCCGCGCCCGCTCAGGCCGACCAGCAGGGGGCCAACCGGCGAGGACGGGATCAGGCCAACGGCGGCTTGCGGCCGGTGCGCTCTTTGCGCACCCGTTGGCCGTTGGTCCGTGGCCCCGGCTTCGAGCAGCGATTGCAAAATCCGTCCGGAATTTTCGCCAAACCGCGTAAGGTCTTCAAAAATCTCGTTGTCCTGCTTCATCGGATACCCTCCGTTGCAGGCTATAACCCCTTTCCGAGTCCGATGTGAAAAGAGCCGCGCGCGGCGCGGTCGAGTGGACGCGAAACCGCCGCCTGTGTTAGCAGGGTTTGAGGGTACACCGTTATGGAAACAAAGGCTCAAGTGGTTTTGGTTCACGGCGCCTGGCACGGGTCGTGGTGTTGGGAACCTTTGCGTGGACTTCTCGAACAGCAGGGTATAAAGACTCACGCCCCGGATCTGAAGAGCGGTGGAGAACAACCTGAGGGTCTGACGGATTTCTACACGGACACCGAGGCAGTTCGTCGGTTCACCGATTCGATCGATTCTCCGGTGGTGCTGGCCGGCCATTCTTATGGCGGGCATGTGGTTAGCGAAGCCTCGGCCGGCAGCGCCAATATCAAGCATCTGGTGATGATCTCCACTGTCATGTTCGAGGTTGACGAGGTCTGGAAAGATATCAAGATGCCGGCGGCTGATTGGATCAAAGCCACCGAAGATGGCAAGGCGCTGGAGATTGTGGACAAGAGCCAGGCAATTGGGCTGTTTTTCAATCGCTGTAGTCCTTCCATCGCGGCTTGGGCGGCAGGCAGATTGCACACCTACATGGGCACCAAGGCAATCTCACAAAGGATCAGGCGCAACGGCTGGAAACAAATCCCTTCAACCTACGTTCTTTGCGGCGATGATCGGGCGCTGGACATCCGATGGCAGCGGCGCCTGGCGGAGCGCGCCACGCATCGAGTAGAACTGGACAGCGACCACTCGCCTTTCCTATGCATGCCTGAACGCGTTGCCGAAATTTTTGCCGAAGTCGTCGCAAGTCTTTGAGCGCCGCGCGGAGACTAGACGACGATGCTCAACAGCTTGTTGGGCACGTAGATGACCTTCTTTAGGGTCTTGCCGTCCAGATGGCGCTTGACGGCGGCGCTTTCGAATGCCAGCGCGCGGACCTGGTCTTCGGCGCTGTCGGCTGGGACCTCCAACTTGTCGCGGACCTTGCCGTTGATTTGCACCACGACCGTGACGACCTCGTCCTTTGCCAATGCCGGATCGAATCGAGGCCATTCCTGCAGATGGACGGATTCGTTATGGCCCAGGGCGCGCCACAGTTCCTCCGTGATATGCGGCGCCATCGGTGCGAGCATCAGGACGTAGCTCTCAATCGCGGCGCGGCCAATCTCTGCGGGCTGCAGGCGTGACAGGTAGTTGAACTCATCCATCAGGGCGGCGAGCGCGGTGTTGAAACGCAGCCGCTCGACGTGATCGGTCACCGTGCTGATCGTCTGATGCATCTTGCGCAGCGTCTGCTCGTTGGGATCGCCTTGCGGGGATCCCGCTTCGACGTTGCGGCGGACCAGGTTCCATACCCGGGTCAGAAAGCGTGCCGTTCCGACGACGCCCTCTTCGTTCCAGTTGGTGGGCTCTTCGAACGGCCCCATGAACAACTCCCACAGGCGCAGCGCATCGGCGCCGTACTTGTCCACCATCGCGTCGGGCGTTACCACGTTGCCCTTGCTCTTGGACATCTTTTGGCCGTCTTCGGCCCAGATGATTCCCTGATTGCGCAGGACGGGAAAGGGTTCCTTGAAATTGATCAGCCCGGCGTCGTACATCACCTTGGTCCACATCCGCGCGTACAGCAGGTGCATGACGGCATGCTCGGCGCCGCCCACGTAAAGGTCCACCGGCAACCAGTAGTCGGCCTCCTCGCGCTTAAACGGCGCGGAGGTTTCGTGCGGCGACGCGAAGCGCAGAAAGTACCACGACGAGCAGGCAAAGCCGTCCATGGTGTCGGTTTCGCGCTCGGCGGGTCCGCCGCATTTGGGACAGGTGGTGTTGACGAATTCCGGCACGTTGGCCAGCGGAGAGCGGCCGGTTCCCGCGGGCTGGTAATCCTTGATATCGGGCAGCAGCACCGGAAGCTGATCCTCGGGGACCGGCACGATGCCGTCGCGCTTGCAGTAAACGATCGGAATCGGACATCCCCAGTAGCGCTGCCGTGAGATGAGCCAGTCGCGCATCCGGTAGCTGACGGTGGCGCGGCCGATTTCCTTTTCCTGCGCGTACTTGGCGATCATCGCGATCGCCTCGGCAGTCGGCTTGCCGGTGATAAAGCCGGAATTGATCGTGACGCCATGTTCGGTGAACGCGCGATCCTCTGGCGGCTCGCCGCCGCCGGCCGGCGCGGTCACGCGCGGAATCGGTAATCCGTATTTGCGCGCGAACTCGAAATCGCGCTGGTCCTCGCCCGGCGCCGCCATGATCGCGCCGGTCCCATAGCCCATCAGGACGTAGTCGGCGATCCAGATCGGGATCTCTTCGTTGGTAAAGACGTTGTGCGCGTACGCGCCGGTAAAAACGCCGGTCTTTTCCTTGACCGTGGACAGGCGCTCGATCTCGCTCTGGCGGCGCGCCTGCGCGACGTAGCCTTCAACCTCGGCGCGCTGCTCCGGCGTCGTAATGCGCGCGACCAGCGGATGCTCCGGCGCCAGCACCATGAAGGAGACGCCGAAGACGGTGTCAGGGCGCGTGGTGAAGAATTTGACCTCCTCGCCGGGATGGCCGGTCACCGGGAAAGCGAGCTCGGCTCCCTCCGAACGGCCGATCCAGTTGCGCTGCATCAGCTTGATGCGCTCGGGCCAGTCGATGGAGTCGAGGTCTTCGATCAGGCGGTCGGCGTACGCGGTAATTTTGAAGTACCACTGCTCGAGCTCCTTTTTGGTAACCGGCGTGTCCGTGTGACGCCAGCAGCATCCGTCGATCACCTGCTCGTTGGCGAGAATCGACAGGCACTTTTCACACCACCATTGCGAGCCGACCGCGCGGTAGGCCAGGCCGCGATCGTACAGCAGCAGGAAAAACCACTGCGTCCACTTGTAGTACTCGGGCGTGGACGAATTGATCTCGCGCGTCCAGTCGTAAGCGCATCCGGAAATCTTGAGCTGACGCTTGAAGTTGGCCGCATAGCGCGGAACGGTTTCCTTGGGATGGAGGCCTTTGAGCAGCGCGTCGTTTTCGGCCGGCAGTCCGAAGGCGTCCCATCCCATGGCATGCAGCACGTTGTAGCCGGTCATGCGCCGGAAGCGCCCGGCGACGTCGCACGGCACGTAATTGTGCAGGTGCCCGACGGACAAACCCTCGCCGGAAGGATAGGGAAACATTTCGAGCAGGTAAAACTTCGGCCTGCTGCGGTCAGACGGCGTCAGATATAGATCGCTGCGCTCCCATTCGGCCTGCCATTTGGGCTCGATCTCCTTCGGTTCGTACCGTTCATCCATCGGCTCGGAATACTCCGCAAAAAACCTGGTATCAATCCAGTTTATCCCGCCCGCGCCGCCGTTGAAACGCCATCGCGCGAGGTCAAACGGCGATCTTGCCGATCAGCCGGGGCCGGAATATGGTTGGGCCTTATGAGTACAGAAGAAAGCAAGAAGGTCGTACTGGCGTATTTCGAGCAGAGGTCGGCGGGAGATCCGCATGCCTTCGACAACCTGGCTGATTCGGCCACCTGGATGGTTATGGCGAAAGGGCCGATGGGCGGCACCAAGACCAAGGCTGAACTGGTGCAAATCCTCGCTGGGGTCACCGCCCGCTTCGAGGCGCCGGTCACGTTCAAGGTCAATGGCGTCACCGCGGAAGGTGAGCGCGTCGCGGTCGAGGCGCAAGGTTACGCCAAGCTGAAAAATGGCAAGACCTACGAGAACCTCTACCATTTCCTGTTCATCGTTAGGGATGGGAAGATCCAGGTGGGCAAAGAATATTGCGACTTTGCGTATGCTACCCAGGTATTCAGCTCCTGACCTTTCTGGAACTGGATGAAGTACGACCACATCGTATTGGGCGCCGGCTCGGCGGGCGCGATCGTCGCTGCGCGCCTGAGCGAGGATCCGCACCGATCCGTCCTCCTGATCGAAGCCGGGCCCGACTACCCGGACTTCGAACGCCTGCCCGACGATATCAAGTACGGCTACGCGACCAACGCCGACGTGATGGCTAGCGACCGTCACGTGCGATATTTCACTGCCAAGGCCACCGACCAGGCGCCGCCGATGATGGTGCCGGCGGGAACGTTGACCGGCGGCGGCAGTGCCGTCAACGGCCAGGTCTTCCTGCGCGGCGTCCCGGAAGACTTCGACTCGTGGGCCGAGAAGGGCAACGACCAGTGGTCGTTTCGCCAGTGCCTGCCCTACCTGCGCAAGCTGGAGACCGATAAGGATTTCGGCGGCGATGACTTTCATGGCTCGAGCGGACCGATTATCGCGCGGCGGTTCAAACCGCACGAATGGCTGCCCGACCAGCGCGCCTTCTACAATGCCTGCCGCGCCGAGGGCTTTGCGGACTGTCCGGACTTCAATCATCCGCAAGGCACCGGTATCGGTCCTGCGCCGCTGAACAACGTCGATGCGGTTCGTTGGAGCACCGCGATTGCTTATCTCAATCCGGCGCGGCATCGGCTTAACCTTACGATCAAGCCGCAATGCCAGGTGCGCCGCGTCATATTTGACGGCAATCGGGCCACTGGGGTGGAAGTGCTGAGCGGCGGGGAGAAGTTCGTGGTCGAGGGCGAGGAGATCATCCTGAGCGCCGGCGCTATCTGCTCGCCCCATCTGCTGATGCTGTCCGGAATAGGGCCGCAGGACGAGCTGCGCAACTTCGCTATCCCCGTGGTCCATCATCTGCCCGGGGTCGGAAAGAACCTCCGCGACCATCCATATTGCAACGTGACCTGGCGCACCCGCGATGACTATACGCTCGATCCGCTGGCGCCGCGTATGCAATTGGTGCTGCGCTGCACTTCGACCGGTTCGCCCCTGCGCAACGATCTGCAACTGCTCATGTATTCCTACGCGCAACAGCTCGAAATGGGACGCTTTGCGCCGGTTGGAACACGCATACTGCCGGCCATCGAATTGGCGGCGAGCGCAGGGGAATTGCGCCTACAATCCGGCGATCCAGACGTTCAGCCACTGATCGATTACGGCTACCTGAAGGATGAATCCGACCGGCGCCGGATGCGCGAGGCGATCCGGCTCGCGGTCCGCCTCGGCGAGCATCCCGATTTCAAGGCGATCACCGTGGAACGTATCGAGCCCACCGCGCAAGAGCTGCGGGATGACGAAGCGCTCGATGCGTTCGCCCAGCGCAACGCGACCACCTGCATGCATATCTCGGCCACCTGCAAGATGGGACCGGCGTCCGATCCCGCGGCGGTGGTGGATCAGTACGGCCGCGTCCACGGCGTACGCAATTTGCGCGTCGCCGACGCTTCGATCATGCCCGACTGTGTGCGCGCCAACACCAATCTGACCACCATGATGATCGGCGAGCGTATCGCGGACTTCATCCGCGAGGGCCGGTAGATCTCGAACCGAGTCCAGCGAAAAAAATAATGGCACGTTTTTGCGGCGAGCTTTTCTGCCGTAGCAGCCGGCCTCCGTGCCGGCGTCTCTGCAGGCAACGACAATAATGGGCAACAGCGATGGCGTTTACTTCTCTTCGGTCGCGTGCGCAGCGTCCCCGCTGGATCGCGCGAAGACGCCGGGACGGAGGCCGGCGCTACGGGAAGAGAGAAGGCGCTTCGTCAAAAGCCCCGGTCAGTGGGTGGCGGCGTCGCTGGGGCGCAGGTGCGGCGGACGAGTGGGCAGCAGGGGGATTAGGAAGAGCGCGAGCACGAACAGCCATACCATCAAAGTAAAAATGTCGTTGTAGGCCATGATCGTGGCCTGGCGGTTGAGCATCCCGTTCATCAGGGCAGCGACCACGCCGCGCGGCGCGGGAGTCCCATGGCGCATGAACTGCTGGACAAAGCCCTCTTGCACCGAGCGGTAATTGTCATTGAGTACGCTAATACCGTGCACCAGGCGCTGATGATGAAATTGAGTGCGCCGCGCGAGCAAGGTCGCCAGGGACGCATAGGCCACGTTGGCCGAGACCCGCTGAAAGACGGTGAAGATGCTCGAGCCGCCGGTCATGTCGGCCGCGCGCATCGTGCTGAGGGAAATGGTACCGATCGTTACCGCGAAGCACGACGAGCCCAGTCCCATCGCGACCAGCGAGGGCGCAAAGTTTGAAAATCCGACGGCCAAGGGAAAATGCGCCAGGGCCCAGACCCCGTAGATCTGCAACAACGCACCTATAAACACTGGTATGCGAGGATTGAGGTAATTATATAGCCGGCCCATTATCGGCATCATGATGATCATCGTCAGCGGGCGCGGCAGCAGCACCAGGCCGGCCTGGAAGGCCGGATAGCCGAGCAAAGTCTCGGTCCATTGCGGCAGCGCGAAGCTCGATCCGAATAGAACGAAGCCGATCACGGCGTTGAGCGTGGTGCCGATCCTCAACTGGCGATTGGCCAGCAAACGCAGATTGATGACCGGTTCGTCAGTGTAAAGCTCCCACACTACCAGGCCCACGAGCGAAACCGACGCCACGATTGTCCCGATTACGATCAAGTTAGAGGAAAACCAGTCGACCTCTTCGCCACGTTCCAGCACCAGTTGGAAAGTGCTCAGCCCAATGGTCAGCAGCGCGATGCCGGTCCAGTCAATCTTCTGGACCCCGCGTTTTAGGTACAGCGGATCGTGGACGAAGGTGCTGACCATCAGCAGCGCGGCGACACCGATCGGCAGGTTGATGTAGAACACCCACCGCCAGCTCATGTTATCCACCAGCCAGCCGCCCAGCGTCGGTCCCAGCGCCGGTGCCAGGATGACCCCCATGCTGAAGACCGCCATCGCCATGCCCTGCTCCGCGGGCGGGAAAGTCTCGCGCGCGATTGCCTGGGCGCAGGGAATCAGACCGCCGCCCCCGATCCCTTGCAGGATGCGGGCAAGGATCATCTGGCCGAGGGATTGGGAGGCGCCGGCCAGGAATGACCCGACCAGGAACAGGACCATCGAAAACATGAAAAAGCGCTTGCGGCCCAACAGGGTGCTCCACCAACTGCTCATCGTGATCATGATGATTTCGGCGATACTGTAGGCGGTGGAGACCCAGGTGATGGTGAGCAGGTCGGCGCCGAAGCCGCCCATCATGTGCGGCATGGCCACGTTCACCACCGTAACGTCCATCACCGACATGAACGTCCCCAGCATCACGGAGGCGGCGATCAGCCATTTGCTGGCGCCCGTCGCCACGCCGCCCAACACCGCTTCCGGCGGCGCAGGAGCGGGCTGCGGCGTGGAAGGCAGGTCAGATGATGCTTTTTGAGGCGTGGTCGCCATTCAACTCAGTGTATCCACCGCGTCATGCAAGCACTCGCCAATCTCATTGCCGTTTTTCCGGCGTCCCGTTTCTCTTTATCCCAAACGTGCAATTTCGGCGAACCGCGTCCGGGTCCGGTTGCCGGGCGCTTCGACAGCGGCGAAATTTGACTGAGGCCGGCGGGGCATTCAAACTGACCTGCGTGACGAGGTGCGGCAGGTACGCGGGCCTTCCACCATTTCGATCTGGGAGTTGGAAGCGGGTTTCGCGGCGCGCCCATGGGCGGTTATCGATGCCGGCGTGTTGGCTGCTTGCGCATCACTGACAAAATATCCCGCACCCGCCAAAGCTGGAGATTGAGGCCTTTTATGTACCGCGTTGTTTGGTGCGTGTCGGTAATCGTGTGAGCGAGGTTTCCCAAGTAAATTCCGCGGTCGATTTCGCGGGCGTCCCCGAATTCGATCAGCATCCCAGCCGCAAGTGGCTGATTGCCGCCTCGGTGATGCTGGGCAGCTTCATGCAGTCTCTGGACATCTCGATCATCAACGTAGCGCTGCCGTACATGCAGCGCAGTTTTGGCGCGAAGCTCGACCAGATCACGTGGGTGGTGACCAGCTACCTGATCGCGATCGGGGTGGTGCTGCCGATGACCGGATGGCTGGCGGCGCGCATCGGGCGGCGGCTCTATTTCGTCGCCTCAATCACCTGCTTCATGCTGGCGTCGGCGTTTTGCGGCGCGGCGCAAACGCTGACGCAAATCGTGATCGCCAGGTTTCTGCAGGGCGCCGCCGGCGCGGCGATGATGCCGCTGGCGCAGGCGATCCTGCTCGAGACTTTTCCGCCTTACGAGCACACGCTGGCGATGTCGACGCTGTCGCTGGGCTCTGTGATGGCGCCGGTGTTCGGCCCCACGCTGGGCGGCTGGATCACGATGAACCTGAACTGGCGCTGGAATTTTTATATCAACGTGCCGGTCAGCGCGGCGGCGGCGGTGATGGTGCTCAGCTTCGTGCATGACCCGCCGCATCTGCAAAAGCGCACCCGCGATGAACCGATCGACTACATGGGCATGATCTACATCACCGCGGCCTTTAGCCTGTTCGAATTCGTGATCAGCCGCGGGCAGGGAGCGGGATGGTTCGCGGCGCCGTGGGTGCGCTACTGCTCGGCATTGACGGTGCTGTTTCTGGTCCTGCTGGTGCGCCACGAACTGAGATTTCCGCATCCGATTGTCGATCTCCGGCTGCTCAAAATCTTCAGCTTCACCCTGGCTGCCTTTCTGGTGCCGATCTATACGGCGGTCGTATTCACCATCAACGTGCTCAATCCGCTGTTCATCCAGGAAGTGCTGGGCTACGACGCCGAGAAAACCGGCCTCCTGGTTTCGCCGCGCGCGGTGGGACTGGCAATCGGACTGGTGCTGGTCGGACAGCTGTCGCGGCGCGCCGTGGATATGCGCTACTACCCGGCGATCGGGCTGTGGCTAGCCGCCTACGAGCTATGGGTGATGTCGCACTGGCGTCTGGATACCGGCTTGTACGGTTTGATTTGGCCGATATTCATCTTCGGAATTGCGATCGGTGGCACCTATTCGGTCTTCACTGCCGCCGGCATGAGCGAAATCCCGCGCGAGCGGCTGGGCTTCGCCGCGACCCTGTTCAACATCATGGCCAACCTGGGCTCGGCCACCGGTATCGCGCTCTTCAGCAGCATGCTGACTGTTCGTCATCATACCTATCTTGCGCAGCTCACGGCTCACGCGATGAATCACGTGCCTGCGGTCGCCGCTCCTGCCGCAGCTGCGAAGACAGTTGGCCGGACGGCATGGTTGATGTCGTACAACTACATCTACCGGACGCTTATGTACGTCCTGATGATAGTCGCTCCGAGCTGTCTGCTGCTCAAACGGCCCGCTAGCGGTACCCACATGGATGCCGCCATCGAATAGCGTTTCATGAATGGCGGGCAGGGACGCCCGCCCTACTGGATTCAGCCCAGCGATTCGTAAACCGCTTTGATCAGCGCCTCGGCGCGTGGATCGACCAGCAGGCCCGTTCCCATCTGATTCATCGTATAGCCAAAACCGATCTTCGTGTCGGGGTCTGCGATGCCGAGTGAGCCGCCGGCGCCGGGATGGCCAAAGATGTGCGGGTTGGGTCCCAGCGAGGAGCCAGGTAGCGGTTGCGAGAGCATGAAACCGAGCGAGAAGCGGGTGGAGATCATCAACACCGTATCGGGGCCGTTCGATTGCTCGGTGTGGCAGCGCTGGATGCTGGCCGGGGTCAGGACTCGCACGCCATCCACTTCGCCGCCCCGGCTGAGCGCACCGTAAACGCGCGCCAGCGCCCGCGCGGTCGTATGGCCGTTGGCGGCAGGTATTTCCGCGCCGCGCCATTCGCGCGAGTTGACGGTATGCGGCGCAATCAGATCGGGCGGATTCATCAGGGTCTTGGCGCTGACCGATTCCGGATCCTTCATCATTTCGAGGAATGCATTGGGTTCACCCGGAGCAGGCGGGGGCGCCGGAAGAATCGCCGTCACGCGCGCGTCATGCCGGGCTTCAAGCCCGATATGGCAGTCCAGGCCCAGCGGTTGCGCAATCTCCTCGCGGAAATAGGTGCCGAGGCTCCGGCCCGTAATGCGCCGAACCACTTCGCCAACCAGCCATCCGTAGGTGAGGGCGTGATAACCATGACGCGTGCCGGGCACCCACCATGGATCCTGCTCGGCTAGCGCGCTGGTCATCGCCTCCCAGCTAAACAGCGCCTTGGTGGGAAGCGGCTTTCGGATGGCGGGCAGACCGGCGCGATGGCTTAGCAGATAGCGCACCGGCAGGTCCTGTTTGCCGGCCTGCGCGAACTCCGGCCAGTACTTCGCCACCGGAGCGTCGAGGTCGAGCTTGCCCTGATCGACCAGCCGATGGGCGCAGATTGCGGTCAGCCCCTTGGTGGTCGAGAACACGTTGACGATTGTGTCGCGGGTCCACGGCGTGGTCTTGGCCTTATCCGCCCAGCCGCCCCACAGATCGACCACCGGCTTGCCGTCCAGCGTCACCGCGGTCGCGGCGCCCAACTCCATGCGGGTGGAAAAGTTCTCGACAAAAGCCTTTTTAACCCGTTCGAATCGCGGTTCACAGGTTCCTTCGATAGGCATTCCTTGAGCCATCGATGCTTCCTCCATTTTCGGTCGACCTGGCAACCGCAATCTATATCAACCCGGCCAAGATAAAGCAGGCTGCGAACTCCTTTTCTTCCCGCGGCTGCTAGGGACCGCAGCCGGGGTCCGACGGGCTGGCCGGCAGCGCGAGCGCGGGATCCACCGGCGCGTCGAGCGACGGACTATGGTCGAAATCGAACAGGTCCTCCAGGGTATCGGCGTGAGCGTCGCGATCGGTTAGGTGATCCATGCCGAGAAAGCGGTGCTCGACCAGGGCGATTAGCGAAGTGTGATCGCCAATCGTGTGCGACACGTAGTGACGCTTGGAGAAGGGCGAGATGGCCATTAACGGCACACGGATGCCAAGTTGATCGAAGTTTGCGCATCGCGCCGGAAACGAACCCGTGGGCGTGAATCCGGGACAGAATGATTCTTCGATAAGGTTGCTCTCGATACAGTTTAGGCCTCCGCTGGGCTGTTCGCTGGCGGGCGGATTGGACAAGTCCGCACATTGCCCCGGGTTTATTCCGTCCGGATTCGGCGCTCCGCCCTGGCGCGCGGGCGGCGACGCGGCGTGGTCGTAAAATCCACCGTGCTCATCGTAAGCGATCAAAATGATTGAGTCCTTCCAGTTGGGGCTGCTGCGCACCGCGCTCACGGCCTGGGCAACAAAGCTCTGACCCGCGCGGATGTCGCTGACGGGGTGCTCGTCGTTTTCGGCGGCGGGACTGAGTACACCGAAATTCGGATCAACGAATGCCACCGACGGCAACGTGCCGGCCTCGGCGTCCTGCAAAAACGAATTGTTTGGATTGGGAGGAAACGGATTCGGCGCCGGTTTGCTAAAGGGCCGAAAGTGTACGGGATCGGCCAGGAAATTCCGGAAGCTGATCCCCTGCGGGACGTCGTTGAAATAGTCCACCCATGACACGCCGTGTTGATCGAGCAGGTCGAAGATGGTGCCGGTGATGGGTACGTAGAACAGAACGGGCGACTCGCTGAGCTCAGGGACTTCCTCGTCGGTGGTGAGATGACCAAATGAGGTCGCCGCCATCAGATAGGAACGATTGGGAAAGGTAGGTCCCAACACGGCACTGAAATAGCGATCGTCGATCGCGAAGGTCTGCGCCAAGGTATAGTAAAGCCGAGGTCTTGCTCGTTGTAAAAGCTCATGGTTTCGTCGTCGGTGCGGGTCTCGGCGCCCGCATCGGGTTGGTTAGTCGAGTCGTTTTGAAGCACGAAACCGTCATCGGGGGTGGAAGCCAGAGTTTCGTTCGGACTGGAGAAGTTAGCCTCCCGGTGAACTCCGATCCACGAATGATCGAGGTCGGTCTTGACGCAATAGTCATTGCTGTGGAAGGCGAAAACTTTTTTCCCGTGTTCATCGTCACGATTGGAGTTGTGGCAATGGTAAGCCCCTGTCCGCGGATTGCGCTCGCACGAAAGTCCGTCCACGCAATGATGATCGCCTAAGCTGCATGGACCGCTTTGGTAGGGTGACCCGGCGCGTAGGCAAGCACCCCGAAGTAGTTGTCGAAAGAATGATTCTCCTGCATGACGATGATGATGTGTTTGACCTTGTTGAGGTCACCGTCCGCATGAGCGGCGGAAATCATCAGGCTGATCAAAATCAGGCAGAACCAGCAGGTCGAAAGCGTCTTGTTAGCCATGGCTTCCCTTCCCCCTGACGGCAAAAAGGTTCGCGACCAGCTCGTATCCGAATATTTCCCTTGCCGATCGGTACAAGAGCCTGTAGCTCATTATCATACGGGCACGATTAATCCAGCTTTATATGAAGGTTAAATTCAAGCGCGCAGGCGCGCCGCCAGCCTCCGCTCAACCCGCTATGCGGCAATGGAGGGCAAATCGGGCGCCCTGCAGGCTTGATTCAATGCGGCATTAGCGGCGGTGCGACGGGTTCGGAGGCCGCTAACATCGTTTAGCTTTCAGCGCGCGGGGCGAACCAGCCGTGATGCCGCCTTGGCGGTCTTGGGATCAAGTGGACGTGGTTCCAGGGGCACGCCTTGTCCCAGTCGATCGGTAAGGATTCTGAACGCGGCGAGCCGCGCGAACGGCTTGTTGTTGGCGGGCACCAGATACCAACGCGAGTGTTTGGCCGAGGTTTGTTCCATCATGTCCTCGATCGCCACTTGGTAGTCCTTCCATCGATCGCGGTTGCGAAAGTCCTCGTATGACAGCTTCCAACGTTTGCGCGGATTGGTCAGACGATCCTTGAAGCGGCGAATCTGCTCGTCCGGGGTGATGTGGAGAAAGATTTTCACCAGGCGGACGCCGTCGGAAACCAGGGTCCGCTCGAATTCGTTAATTTCGCGGTATGCTCTTTTCCATTCGTGCGTGGCGGCGAATTCTTCGACCCGCTCGACCAGAACCCGGCCGTACCAGGATCGATCGAAGACCACGATCTGACCCTGGCCGGGAAGCTTTTCCCAGAAGCGCTGGAGATAATGTTGACTGCGCTCCCGTGACGAGGGTGCGGAGATCGGATGGACCTTGAAGCTGCGGGGATCCAAGGCCCATCCCAGGCGCCGGACGACCCCGCCCTTGCCGGCGGTGTCCCATCCTTCGAGCACGACCACGGCGCGCTCACTCGTTCCCAGGTAGGCTTGCTGCACCAGTTGCAGCGTATCTTGCATCGGTTTGAGGCGCCGTTCGTAATCAGCGATTGCGATCTGGGGAAAATTCGAGACCGCGTCCAAGCGCGGCCGTTTGGAAATGACGAAATCTTCAGCCTTCATTTATTAATCCGAACGGTGCGCGCGGAGTGGCCGGATTTTGTGGAGGGCCTGTCACGCGCTGCATCGATATTTCAATTTCAGGTCCCAAGTTCGTCCAGCAGCGCCTTGGCGTCCTTGAGGTCGGCAGTCTCGAACCCCTCGGTGAACCAGTTGTAGATTTCGGTGAGCATCTGGCGGCCCTGCTCAGTTTCATCCTGCTGCTTGAGCATACGGGCAAGGCTGACGGTCGCGCGGAGTTCGAAAAGCCTGGCGCCCTGATGCCGAGCAACGTCGATCGCGGTGCGTAAACAGCGCTCCGCTTCCGCCTCGTCGGGCGGGTCACGCATCAGTAGCAGCTCGCCTTTGACCCTGTAGAGTTCTGGCTCGACCATTCTCTCGCCACTACGCTCGGTTTCTCTTAGCGCCGTGGCCACCGTCGCAAGCCCTTCTTCCAGGCGCCTGTTCTTGCGATAACTGTCTGCCAGGTGGGAGTAAAACCTGGTGGTTGTCGCCATGCCCTCCAGAGCCGGAAGAGCTCGTGACATCTCGGCGAGACCTTCCTGCCCACGTTCCTCATCGGCCAGGGCCCAACCTCGAACAAAGGCGGCCAACGCAGCATGTAAGCGCAGCCCGTGCTCGGTGGCGATCAAAAGAAGTTCTTCGGCTCGCTCCATGGCCGTCCGGCGGTCTCGAAGAACTACATGAGTCACAGCCTCGCACAACAAGGCCGTGCAAAGGGAAGCGGGGTCAGCGAGCCGCCGCATGCCGTCCAGGAATTCGCGGCTTTTTCTGTACCCAGCCGCGGGATAGCCGAGCAGCAAAAGGGTTGCGGTAAGGTGGTTAGTCGCGGTCTGTGCGTATTGAGCCTCGCCGAAGGTGCGGAAAGGTCCCGGGCCGAAAAGCGCAAGAGCGAGTTCAAGGTGCTCACGCGCTGCCTCGATCTGGCCGAGGAAGTAAGCCATAACGCCGAGTACGGAATGAGCTCCCGCGACCATCGCCGTAGGCTGCGCCGGCTCGGCGAGGCCCAGTACCCGCTCAGCCAGCTCGCGCGCCACACCATACTCGCGCCGGAGGAAACGGAAGTACGCCAATTGCAATAGCGCCTCCATTTGCTTCGCATCTTCGCCAAGCTGCTCACACAGCTCTCGGGCACGAAGCAGGACTGGTTCGCGTTCCGGGTCTGCCGGATTCAAAACAAAGAACGCCCAGTCTAAACCCATTTGCAGGTCAAATTCCTGACGGTCGCGATCGGCGTTATCGGGCAGGTGCTTGAGCAGTTCGAGGGCCCTTTTCAAATAACCGGCTGCCTCGGAATGGGCCATCTGCTGCGCCGCCAGTCGGCCTGCGCGCCCCAGGTATTCAACCGCTTTGCGCACATTGCCGCTGCGGTCGTAATGATGGGCCAATTCGGACAGATGGTCCTCCAGCCGATCGGAAAACAGCGCCTCAATCGCCTGCGCTGCGCGTTCGTGCTGCAGGCGGCGGCGTTGAACCAGCACCGAGTTGTAGGCGACCTCCAGGGTCAGGGCATGCTTGAAGGTGTATTCGACATCGCCCATCGCGGGCTGCTCGTAGATGAACTCAGCGAGTTGCAGCGCCGCCAGCATCCGCTCCAGTTCTTCATCTGATTTCCCGGCCACGTGCTTGATCACGACCGCTGAAAACTCTCTGCCTAACACCGCGAGGGTCTGCAGCAACTCTTTTTCCGCAGCCGGCAGCCGATCGATGCGTGAGGCGAGGATCGCCTGCACCGTGGGCGGAACGTGAACCTCGTTAAGCGGCTTCACCAGCTTCGCTGGTCCGTTGCGTGCGAGCACACCATGCTCGAAGAGCGCCTGTATCATCTCCTCCATAAAGAAGGGATTGCCCTCGGTGCGCTCGATGATGAGGTGCTTGAGCGGCAAGGTGCTTTCATCATCGCCCATCAGCGCGGTCAGCAACTCCTGGGCGCTCTCTTTGCCCAGCGGGTCGAGCCGCAATTGGGTGTAGTAGGTCTTGCTGCCCCATTGATGGTGGTATTCGGGGCGGTAGTTGACCAGCAGCAGGATGCGGGCTATGGCAAGGCCATCGACCAGCAGATTAAGTAGCGCCTGAGTTTCGCTGTCGATCCAGTGGAGGTCCTCGAAGATTACTATCAGTGGTTGGCTGAGGCATTCGCGCACCAGAATTCGCTTGATTGCTTCCAAGGTGCGCCGCCGCCTGGTCTGCGGGTCCAGTGCCGCCAACAGGTCGTCACTCTCGGAAATGCCGAGCAACGAATGCAGGTATGGCAAGGTGTCTTCCAGCGTTCGATCGAGAATCACGACCTTGCCCGCGACCTTCTCGAGCCTGGCGCGCTCGTCATCTTCGGCAGCGATCCTGAAGTAGCTTTTGAGCAGGTCGATAACCGGCAGATAGGCCGAGGCCTTGCCGTGCGACACTGAATAGGCTTCCAGGACCAGGCAATCGCTTTGCGCGACGGCCTTGAACTCGAAGAACAGGCGCGACTTACCCACCCCCGGCTCGCCCATCGCCGCCACGATCTGACCGTGGCCACCGCGCGCCAATTCCAGTGCGCGGCGCATCTGCGCGAGTTCCGGCTCGCGCCCCACGAATCGTGTAAGGCCTCGCCCCACGGCCCGTTGCAACCGCGTCCGCAGCGGCCCAAGGCCGGTCACCTCGTAAACGTTGACCGGCTCGCTGACGCCTTTGACCTTGGTCGGTCCGAGTGCCTTGAACCGGAAATATCCCTCCACGAATTTGCGCGTCTGTTCGCTGACTGCGATCGACCCGGTTGGGGCGAGGGCCTGAATCCGTGAGGCGAGGTTGGTGGTATGCCCGATTGGCGTGTATTCAGTCTGTCCCTCGCCGGTCGTGATCGAACGCACCACCACTTGGCCGGTGTTCACGCCAACGCGCCCTTCGATCGGCAGGTTCCCATCCTCGCGCAACTTTGCCGAATAGCGCTTCAGCTCCTCCTGCAGCCTGAGCGCCGCATACAGCGCCCGCTGCGGATGGTCCTCGTGCGCGACCGGCGCCCCGAACAGCGCGAAGATGCCGTCGCCGGTGGACTGCACGATGTAGCCGTCGTAACGATGGACCGCGTCGATCATCAGTCGCAGCGCCGGATCGACGATCGCCCGCGCCTCCTCGTGGTCGAGGCCTCCATCAGCTCGGTCGAGCCCTTGATGTCGGCGAACAGCGCCGTGACCGTCTTGCGCTCGCCTTCGGAAGGCGCGCCAGACTCTTCAGAAGCGAATCTTACAGCTTGAGCTGGTTGTGGTTCGACGGATGGACGTCGCAGGCCTGCAGACATGGCAGCGCCGCATTCGTCGCAGAATTTTGCGCCGGGCTTGTTAACCGCGGCGCAAGCCGGGCAGTGTGCCGCGAGTGGCGCCGCGCAGTCGTTGCAGAACTTCGCACCATCGCGATTTTCCGCTCCGCATTTCGTGCAGCGCATGACTAGGCTTCCACCTCGTCGAGCAGCCCCCTGGCGTTCCTGAGGTCTGCGAATTCGAAGCCCTCGGTGAACCAGTTGTAAATTTCGGCCAGCATCGCGCGCGCCTCGTCGCGCTTGCCGCGCCGTTGGAGCAGGCGGGCCAAGCTGGTCGTCGCGCGCAATTCCCAGAATCGCGCCTTCTGGCGGCGGGCAATGTCGATCGCGCTGCGAAAGCAGCGCTCCGCCTCCGCCTCGTCGGCAGGGTCACGCATCAGCAGTAGTTCGCCTTTGACCCTGTAGAGTTCTGTCTCGACTATTCTCTCGCCGCCACTCTCCAATTCCCTAAGCGCGGTAGCCACTGTCGCAAGCCCCTCTTCCGGGCGGCCAGTCTTCCCATAGATCTCTGCCAGTCGGCCGTAAAGCCCGGGGGTTGCCGGGAAGCCCTCAATACCGGGAAGAGCTCGTAACATCTCGGCGAGGCCTTCGTGCTCCCGCCCCCTATCGGCGAGGGCCCAACCTCGAAAAAAGGCGGCTTGCGCAGCAGCGAAATGCAAGCCGTGCTCAGCGGCGATCAAAAGCAGTTCTTCGGCTCGCTCCGGGGTTGTCGAGCTCTCCCGAACAAATGCATGAAGAACGGCTTCCTGCAGCAAACCGCTGCCGAAAGCAGCAGGAACTGAGGGCCGCCCCATGGCGTCCAGGGATTCGCGGCTTTTTCTGAGCGCAGCCGTGGGATAGCCGAGCTGCAACAATGTTGTGGTAAGGGCGCCGGTCGCAAACCGGGCGTATTGAGCCTCGCCGAAGTTGCGGAAAGGTCCGGGGCCGAAGAGCGCTATGGCTATTTCAAGGTGTTCGCGCGCTGCCTCGAGCTCGCCCAGCCAGGTAGCAGTAGTGCCGAGTACGTAATGAGCTCCGGCGACCATCGCCGTAGCCTTCACGGCCTCGGCGAGCTCAAGTAGATGCTGACCCAGTTCGCGCGCCTTACTATAATCCCGCCGGAAGAAACAGGATTCCGCCAACAGCAGCATCGCCTCCATCTGCTCCGCATCTTCGCCAAGCTGCTCACTCAACTCTCGCGCACGAATCAGGACTGGTTCGCGTTCAGGGTTTATCGGATTCAAAATAAAAAGCGACCAGCTTAACGCCATTTGCAGATTAAGTTCCCGTCGGCCGCGATCCGCGCTATCTGGCAGTTTCTTTAGCAGTTCGAGTGCTCTTCTAAAGTTACCGACCGCCTCGGAATGGGCCGTCTGCTGCGCCGCAAGGCGGCCTGCCCGGCCATGGTATTCGACCGCTTTATGCGCATTCCCGCTGCGGTCGTAATGATGGGCCAGTTCGGACAGATGGTCCTCCAGCCGATCGGCGAACAGGGCCTCAATCGCCTGCGCTGCACGTTCGTGCAGCAGCCGGCGGCGTTGAACCAGCACCGAGTTGTAGGCGACCTCCAGGGTCAGGGCATGCTTGAAGGTGTATTCGACATCGCCCATCGCGGGCTGCTCGTAGATGAACTCGGCGAGTTGCAGCACCGCCAGCATCCGCTCCAGTTCTTCATCTGATTTCCCGGCCACGTGCTTGATCAGGCCCGATGGAAACTCTCGGCCCAGCACCGCGAGGGTCTGCAGCAACTCCTTTTCCGCCGCCGGCAGCCGCTCGATGCGCGAGGCGAGGATCGCCTGCACCGTGGGTGGGACGCGGATCTCGTTAAGCGGCTTCACCAGCTTTGCCGCGCCGTTGCGCGCCAGCACACCCTGCTCGAAAAGCGCTCGCACCATCTCCTCCATGAAGAAGGGATTGCCCTCCGTCCGCTCGATGATGAGGCGCTTTAGCGGAGCGATACCCTCACCCCAGCCCTCTCCCTGGTCAGGGAGAGGGTGGTCAGAACCCTGGTCACTCGTAGGGTAACGAGAACCACGTTCAGGGGGAGAGGAGCCAGAGCCGAGCAGCGCTCCCAGCATTTCGTCCGCGCTCTCTTTGCCCAGCGGATCGAGCCGCAACTGCGTGTAGTAGGTCTTGCTGCCCCATTGATGGTGGTACTCGGGGCGGTAGTTGACCAGCAGCAGGATGCGGGCGGTGGCGATGCCGTCCACCAACAGATTAAGCAGCGCCTGCGTTTCGCTGTCGATCCAGTGGAGGTCCTCGAACTCGACGATCAGCGGCTGACTGAGGCTCTCGCGCACCAGTATCCGCTTGATCGACTCAAAGGTTCGCCGCCGCCTGGTCTGCGGGTCCACCGGCGCCAACGGGTTGTCACTCTCAGAAATGCCAAGCAAGGCATACAGGTACGGCAGGGTGTCTTCCAGCGTGCGGTCGAGAATCACGACCTTGCCCGCGATCTTCTCGCGTCTGGCACGCTCGTCATCTTCCGGAGCGATCTTGAAGTAGCTTTTGAGCAGGTCGATGACCGGCAGGTAGGCCGAGGCCTTGACGTGCGACACGGAGTAGGCTTCCAGCACCAGGCAACCGCTTTGCGCGACGGCTTTGAACTCGAAGAACAGGCGCGACTTGCCGACCCCTGGATCCCCCATCGCGGCCACGATTTGGCCGTGACCTTGACGGGCGAGTTCGAGCGCATGCTTCATCTGCTCCAACTCCGCCTGCCGGCCCACGAACCTGGTAAGCCCCCGCTGCGCGGCTGCCTGCAAGCGCGTTCGCAGCGGTCCCAGCCCGGTGACTTCGGCGACGTTGACCGGCTCGCTGAGGCCCTTAACGGTGGTCGGGCCGAGCGACTTGAAGGCGAAGTATCCCTCGCACAGCTTGCGCGTGGCGTCGGTCACCGCCACCGAGCCAACCGGCGCCAGCGTCTGCATCCGCGAAGCCAGGTTCGCCGTATGTCCGATTGGAGTGTATTCGGTATGCCCCTCGCCGGTGGTGATTGAGCGGACCACCACCTCGCCGGTGTTCACGCCGGCACGGGCCTGAATCGGCAGTCCTCCCCCCGCTCGGAGACGGTCGGAGTAGCGCCGCAAGTCCTCCTGCATCCGCAGCGCCGCGTAGAGCGCGCGCTGCGGATGATCTTCGTGCGCGACCGGCGCGCCGAACAGCGCGAAGATGCCGTCGCCGGTCGATTGCACGATGTAGCCGTCGTAGCGATGGACCGCGTCGATCATCAGTCGCAGCGCCGGATCGACGATGGCGCGCGCCTCCTCGGGGTCGAGGTCCTCCATCAGCTCCATCGAGCCCTTGATGTCGGCGAACAGCGCGGTGATGGTCTTGCGCTCGCCCTCGGAAGGCGCGCCATCCGACACAGTTTCGACGATGCGAATCGCGGTATCGGCGATGGGCTGTTTCGCGGGCGAGACGAGCGGCGCCGCGCATTGTCCGCAGAATTTGAATGTTGCGGGGTTTTCGAACGAGCACTTGGGACAGATTAGCGCCAGCGGGTTGGTGCACTGCCCGCAGAACTTCATCGCGTCAGGATTTCCGAAGCCGCACTTCGAGCAGCGCATGGTCCCCATCCTCGTGCGCCGAGCCTGCAATCCCCGTCAAAAAGATGCAAAAGCATACCATACCAAGGGCGCGCCGCATTCATGCCTCAATTTAGGTAGCCAACAGCGGCTTTGACCCGGTGGCGGGACATTTTGTAACGTTGGCCGACGCAAGGAGTAACTGGAGATGGCACAGGGGACACAAGCGGGGCGCGTCAGCGTCGTGACCGGCGGCAGCGGCGGGATGGGGATCGCGTGCGCCAGGTTGCTGGCCAGGCAGTGCGCGGTGATAATCGCGGACCTGAAGGAACGTGAGCTTGAGGCCGCGGGCGCTGAGTTGAGCCAAGCGGGCCGTGATGTGACGCCGGTGCTGTGCGACGTCAGCAGCGCCGATTCCGTCGCCGCGCTGGCGCAAAAAGCCGCCGCCGCGGGCCAGGTGGAGGCATTGGTGCATACGGCGGGATTATCGCCCACGATGGCGGATGGGCGCCGCATCATGAACGTCAACCTGGTGGGCTCGGCGCTGATCGAGCGGGCTTTTGCACCGCTGATGGCGCCCGGCGGGGCCGCGGTGTTCATCGCCTCGTCGGCAGCGCATATGTCACCCATTAGCGCCCCCGCTTGCGCCGTGCTCGACGACCCGCTGCGGCCCGATTTCCTGGCCGAGATCGAGAAAGTGGCGGGTCCGCTCGTTCCCGGTTCGGCTTACGGACTGTCCAAGCAGGGCGTAATCCAGTTGTGCCAGCGGGTAACTCCCGCCTGGGCCAAACGCGGTGCGCGGATCAATTCCATCTCGCCCGGCCTGATCGACACCAACATGGGGAAGCAGGAGTTTGCGCGGCAGGAGATGATGGCGATGATGTTGGAGAAGACGCCAGTGGGTCGCTGGGGAACCGCGGAGGAAATCGCCGAGGTGGCGGTTTTTCTCTGCTCGCCCAACGCGTCTTTCGTGACCGGCATCGATATTTTGGTCGACGGCGGCCTGGTCAACATGTTGCTGCGCCAGGCGCGCGGCCTCTCTTAAGGAGCACGATATGAAATTCGGTCTATTGGGGATTCTTCAGCTTCCGCGGCCGTGGCAGCCGGATTCGGAGCACAAACTTATCCAGGAGGCGCTGGAGCAGGTCGAACTCGCCGACCGGTTGGGTATCGAGTACCTGTGGCAGGTCGAACATCATTTCCTGGAGGAATATTCACACTCCTCGGCGGGCGAGAGTTTCCTGGCGGCGGCCAGCCAACGCACCAGGCGCATGCGCCTGGCCTCGGGCATCACGCTGCTGCCACCCAATTACAACCATCCGGCGCGTATCGCGGAGCGCGTGGGGATGCTCGACCTCTTGAGCAACGGCCGCGCCGAGTTCGGCACCGGCGAATCCTCGACCTTTTGCGAGTTGGAAGCCTTTCACGTCTCGCGTATGGAAAAGCGCGCGATGTGGCGCGAAGCGTTGATCGCGATTTGCCGCATGATGGTGGAGGAACCTTTCCGCGGCCACGACGGCAAATACTTCCAGATGCCGCCCCGCAACATCATTCCCAAGCCGATCCAGAAGCCTCATCCACCGGTGTGGGTCGCCTGCTCGCGCCAGGAAACTATCGTGATGGCGGCGCGGCTGGGATTGGGCGCGGTGACCTTTGGCTTTTTGTCGCCGGTGGACGCGCACAAATGGACTCAGGACTACTACACAACGCTGGCCGGCGATTGCCATCCGATTACCTACCGGATCAACCCCAACGTGGGATTCCTTTCCATGTTCGTGTGCGGCCGCGATGCGCGGCGCGTGGGGCAATTGGCCGCGGCCTGGGGCGAATTCGGCTACGGCTTCAGACATTTCTATACCGATGGAGTTCATCAGCCGGGAAAGACCAGCGTGATCGAAGAAGGACGAAAGATCGCCGCGGCCGAACCGCCGCAAGATGCGGCAGCGCTCGCGGCCCTTGCCGCTTATGCCTGCATGGGGACCCCGGAACATATTCGCCGGGTCCTGCTCGAATACGAAGCCGCCGGCGTTGACCAGGTAATCTTCATGCATCAGATGGGACGGCTGGCGCACGAAGACATTTGCAGCGGTCTCGAATTGTTCGGCAAGACCGTGCTGCCGGAGTTTATCGAGCGCGACGAGAAGCGTTCGCGGGAGAAGGCCCAACAACTGGAACCTGTGATCGAAAAGGCGATGAAGGCTCGCATCGCGCCACCCACTCCGCCCTACGACGAGAATTACGCCTTTCGCGCCGACGGCAAACAGATCCGGCACTTCGCCCACGAGCCCGAGCCGGTTACGCCGTCGGCAGCCGGGGCGAAAAGCTGACGGCGAGAATCGCGCTAACCGGCGCGATGACGAAACAATGGCAATGACTTCGCGCCAGCGTCAGGGCTGGCTGATGGTCGCGGTGCTGTTCGTGATTATGGCCATCGTGGTCGGCTGCCTGGATTCGATGGCCGTTCTGTTCGCACCGTTGCTGAAGCATTTCGGATGGAGCCGCGCGCGGCTTTCGGCGGTGATGTCCGTGGTCGCGGTGGCGATCGGACTTTGCACTCCAGTGGCCGGATGGTTCGTCGATCGCATCGGGGCGCGCGCGGTGATTGCCGCCGGAGTGGCGATCGCCGGCGCCGGGCTGCTGATCGCGAGCCAGGCCAACTCGCCGTTTGCGCTCGCCGCCGCCATCGCGCTGTTCGGGGTGGGCGGCGGCGGCGCGTCATTGGTCTCCGCCTCCTACGTGATCGCGAACTGGTTTGGTGACAATCGCGGCATCGCCATGGGCGTGATGATGATGGGGACGTCGACCGGCGCGGCGTTGGCGGCGCCACTGATCAGCCACGTCGCGGCTCGTGCCGGATGGCGCTGGGGATTCGCGACGCAGGGTGCGTCATTGCTGGTTGTTGCGCTGCCACTGGCCGCCTTCTTCCTGCGTGAAAGCGGCGATCTGCGCGACCCCGCTCGTGGTCCGGCACTCGCGCACGTTCACAGTGGAGTGGAAGTAGGCCAGGCGCTGCGGACGCGTTCGTTCTGGCTCTATTGCCTCATCCTTGCGGCGTTCGGCATCACCGGGGCGGCTGTCAATCTGCATCTGGTGCCGTTTCTGCTGACCGACGGCTTTGCGCCGGCACTGGCCGCCTGGGTGCTTAGCACCTATTACATCGGCGCGACGGTGGCCAAGCCGATCCTCGGAGCGGCCACCGACCGGCTCGGCGTGCGCGGCGGCCTCTGCTTCGCGCTGCTGATGATGGGCGGAAGTTGCGCGCTGCTGCCGCGCGCCAGCGACCATCGGGTGATTTTCCTGCTGGCCGCCACCTATGGCTTAGGCATCGGCGGTCCGGTCGCGCTGATGCCGCTGCTGGGAGTGGAGGCATTCGGCCTCAGGCGCTATGGCACCCTGATGGGTCTGGCCGGGTTGGTGCAGATGGGCTCGGGAGTGATCGGGCCAATCGCCGCCGGCGCGTTTTTCGATCGATTCGGTTCATATGGCCCGGTCTTTACTCTGCTCGGCGTGGTCCTGGCGGCAACCTCGCTGCTGCCGTTTGCCTGCGGCAATGCACAGCCGGAATCAGACCGTTTGATGGCGGCGTGAGAACGGTGCCCCTTGCCGCAGTCAGAACAAGAGCTTGGTTCGATCGGCGACATCGATCCGCCGAATTGCCCGCCGAATTACCAACTTGTCAAAAACTTAACATTCGTGGCGATTTCCAGAGAACTTGCCTAAACTCCGCTTGCCTGAAAATTGAACGCCTGTTAATAAAGCGCTGCAGCTTTAGGATTCACCGCTGTCGAAGCGAGGGTTAGCCTGATCATCCAAGCGCGGTACGAACGGTTCTCCCCGATCCTGAGGGGGCGGGAGCCACCTCGAACCTACAAATTCGACGCTGTTGATTCCAGCGGCTTGCCAATAAAGAGGCCGGCCGACAGACAGTGTGCTGCCGCGAGCTCTCGCGTAAATCAAAACTTCGGAGAATGAAAGGATGAGAAAAAGTATCTGTTCGATCGCGCTGGCGATGCTCATGGCGTCAGGAACGGCGGCGATGGCCCAACAATTCGACCGCAAGGCCTACGATGAGATGGTCGACGCCAGTTCGCCCGATACTATCCCGCCGGGCACCCAGATCACCGTTCATAACTGGACCCAATACAAGCGCTTCATGATGACCTGGATGCAGCTGGCGTTCAGCGGCAAGGTCCATTTCCACATCGCCGACACCCCCGACTACACGGTGAACGTGCAGCCGACGGGAGATTACGTGATTCCCAAGGCCGCGCGAGAGGATACCGAGAAGTATGCTGGACAGACCAAGCTGGTGCCATTTTCGGACACCGGCGGGTATAGCTGGCAAGGTTATAGGGCCGGAATTCCCTTTCCCAATCCGCAGGAGCCCAACAAGGCCGAGAAGATCATGTACAACATCTGGGCCGGCGCTTACACCCCAT
The DNA here is from genome assembly GCA_035939115.1 of Binataceae bacterium (SeqCode). GTDB lineage: Bacteria > Desulfobacterota > Binatia > Binatales > Binataceae > JAJPJA01. The sequence continues at coordinate 8,611 of DASZGF010000170.1, read as the reverse complement.
TCCTGGTGCATTGTTTCAGCAAAAACTGGGAGACCGATAGCTTCGGCAACGTCACCCCGGTTGAAACCGACGACAGCTTCTACCATCTGATGGGGCTCAGCGATCCGCCCTATCCGCAGGACCTGTCCGACGCCGACGGCAACATCTTCGCCAACCGCTTCGTACAGCTTACGCCCGAACAGTCGCGTTACACGACGGCGTTGGAGCTGGTTTCGAAGGATCCATCCAAGCTAACCGAAGAATACGTGTTCCTGCCCAGTCTGCGCCGCTCGTTGCGGCTGTCCAGCGCGTCGCGTTGCACGCCCATCCTCGGCACCGACTATCTGGCCGATGATACCGACTGGAAGCCGGCCTTCTTCAAACCGGAGTACTACGGCGAGAAGAAGCTCCTGGTAGCGGTGGCCGACCCGAAAACCGCTTACACCGAACAATCGCGGCTGGGCTATGCCGGCGGCGACTATCAAGCCGGCGCCGCGTTCCCTGGCTGGCCCAAGCCCGGTTACAACCATTGGGAAGTGCGCAAGATGTACATCATCAACATGAAGCCGCTGCCGTCGCTGGGCAAAGGTTACTGCTACTCGCAGCGCATATTCTACATCGACGCGCAGAACTGGGATGGCACCTCGCTGCTCGAAAACTACGATCGCAATGGCAAGATCTATCATACCAACTGGAGCATCCACGGCCCGCTTGACTACAAAGGGGACAAGACGACCCTGCGGTTCGCCTTTGCCTTTTCCCTGGGCATGGATTGGCAGGGCAATCACGCCTCGCCTGACATCGGCTACGACCTGAAATTGGACAACGACGCGCCGGGTCAATACCTGGAGTCCGGTATCTATTCCCCGGGGGGATTGTCGCGCGTCATGAAATAACGGCGCTTACGATTCGCCAATAGCAACGCGGGCGCCCTGAAGAATCGGGGCGCCCACGTTTGCGCTGGCTGCCTGTCCCACGCAGCCAAAACCGCCATGGCTTGCCGTCAGAGCCGCGTAAGCAAGCGGGTCTTTGTTCCCGTGAGCTACTTCGCGTGGGCGGCGACCGACGCATCGAGTACCTCGCCGATCGCCAATTCCATGTAATCGCGCAATTCAGGTTCCCGGGTGGCGTCGCGGCGCCGCTCGAGGTCCTGGACGACCATCTCCGCCAACTGCTGGTTGGCCTTAATCAGGACCGTTAGCAGCGATTGCAGGACCAACCTGCTGACGTGGGTCCTGGAGATCAGGTTGAGAACGACTTTGCCGGTTACCGGATCGATGGTGTCGGACATGTGGCGCTCCTGGCCGGCTGGCGTGGGTCTGCGCCGGCGGCTATCTAATGACGATTCTTATCTGCCTTGCGATGGCTTGCCAGATATCAGTGAGTGAAAGGAAATCGAGCGATGAACCCCAGTAAATTCAGCGTCGAGGGCAAGGTTACGATCGTGACGGGAGGCGGTACCGGCGTCGGTGAGGGAATCGCGCGGGAATTCGCGTTGGCCGGCGCGCCGGTGCTGATCGCCAGCCGCAAGGCCGACAACCTGGCCCGGGTACGCGACCAGATTCGCGGCGCGGGCGGAGCATGCGAGTACCAGATCTGCGATGTGCGCGACCCGGCGGCGGTGGATGAAATGATCGCGGCGGCGGTGCGCCATTTCGGCCGCCTGGACGTGATCGTCAACAACCACGGCGCGAGCCTCAAGATCCCTTCGCTCGAATTGTCTGCAAACGCTTGGAAGGCGATCGTCGCCGTGAATCTCGATGGCGTCTTTTTCTGCTCCCGGGCGGCGGCCCGTCAGTTCATCGCGCAAAAAAGCGCCGGCTCGATTATCAACATCAGCAGCGAGGCGTCGCTCACCGGCTTCGCCCTCTATCCGCCCTATGCCGCCGCCAAGGCTGGGGTCAACAACCTGACCAAGACGCATTCCGCTGAATGGGCGCGCCACGGTATCCGCGTCAACTGCCTGGTCCTGGGCCCAATCGAGACGCCCGCCTGGGAGCTGCTGCTGGACGAGGAAACAAAGCGCCGGATGGCAGCGACGAGGGCGCTTAAACGCTTGGGCACTCCGGAGGAAATCGCCTACCCATGCATGTTCCTGGCCTCCGAGGCGTCGTCCTACATCACCGGTGCGGTAATCGAGGTGTGCGGCGGAGTCGATACCACGCCCTGAACGCAGTGACGCCGCATCCGAGTCGGCCGGATGCGGCGTCACGCTTGGAAAGGGGCCGGTATCGAGGGCCGTATCACACCGTTACTTTCTCGATACCGCGAGCTTTTGAACTCTCCGTTACGGGGTGCCTGGCGCGGGCGCTTCGCCACCGCCCGAAGGGGCGCTTTCGGTTCCACCAGTAGATCCGCTCGGGGGTGCCATCGCGCCGCCCGTGTCGCCGCCCGCTGCGCCGCCGCTGGGGGCCATCGCTCCACCGGATGGCTCACCGGCGCCAGCACTGCTGGCAGTACAAATCAGCTTGCCGTGACGCGCCGTCCCGCAGGTTCCGTCCACGTTTGCGCCTTTGCGGGTATATGAACACGGATCGCCCGCCGACTTGTCGGCACAGGCCTGGATCCGCGCACGCCTGCTGCTGGCATGCGCCGGCGGCGCGAACGCCGCCAAAGCCGTGAACACGGCCATTGAGGAAAGGATTACAATAATGCGCTTCACTCGTCTGCTCCTTGATCGATTACAATGGGTTGAGCGAACCATCTCCGCCGTCTAATTAATGTGCGGAGCGCGGATAAGAGACTGACTTCAACGCGGGTGTACCCGCCTTATGGCCAGTATGCCGAGGTTGACCACCACCAGTATCAGCCGAGCCGGGCGATGGGCGCAACGATTTAGTAATGCGCCGCCCAGGGGTGAGAGGGGGCCTTTTCGCGGGATTGTTAAGAAAAGCGCAGATATTCTCACTTTCGCGCTGAAACCGGCGATCCGTGAGAGTACTGCAAGTCAACCGAAATTTCACTGTCTTCGTCTATATGCAATAGATGGCAAAGGTGGACGTTTTGCCCCTGGAGCACGACGATTTTCGTGACCTCTATGCGGAGCACCAGACGCGGGTGTTGCGGCTGTGCCGCTTAATGCTGACCGATGCCGACGAAGCCGAGGAGGTGGCGCAGGAGGTTTTTCTCAAGGCCTTTCGCTTCTATCGCTCCGGCCAACGCGCCGAAGCCTGGAACAAATGGCTGGTTACAGTGGCGGCCAACGCCTGCCGCGATCGATTGCGCTCCAGTTGGTGGAAACGATGGCGCAGCCGCACCGAAGAATTTGACGAGTTCAAAAGCCCCGGTAATGGCCATCAAAGCGCGGAGGACGCCGCCATGCAACGCGAGACTCAGCGGGTGGTATGGGGCGAGTTTGGCAAGCTTTCCCCGCGCCAGCGAGAGGTTTTTGCCCTGCGTCATTTCGAGGGCTGGTCAACCGAGGAGGTCGCCACGCATCTGGGACTTAGTCAGGGCAGCGTAAAACAGCATCTGTTTCGGGCGGTGCACGAGTTGCGCAAAGGAATTGCCAAAACATTATGAATCGATGTCTAACCGACCAAGCGTTGCTGCAATGTTACACGGCTGAAGGCGCCGCGGATGACTTGGCGCATCTGAAGACTTGCCTGGCCTGTGCCGGCCGCTACAAGCAGCTCGATAGCGACATGGGCATGATTACGCAGGCGCTCGACGCAGCGCCTCCGCGCCGCGCGCGCCACGCCGCTGGCGTGTTCGCCCGATGGCGCGTACCGGTTATGTCAGCCGCCGTGGTGGCGGCGTTTATGGTCGGATGGTCGCTGCGGGGCGTGTCGGTCAGGCGATTAACCGGCCAGCCGGCGCCGGTAGCGCTTCATGAACCAGTCCGATCGAGCGCGCCGATTCAACTCTCCGCGCTGGAACCAGGAGCAATCAAAGCGGGTGGCGCGGCGCCGGCCATGTACGCCGCATACGTGCAGGGGGCTTTTGGCGAAGAGCCCTGTTCGGAATCAAACGATCCGCTGGAGCCGGGATGCCCCTGAAACCGAGGAACGGCCGCAACATCAACGGTAAACATTAAATGATCAGAAAATTCATTCTTGCGATTCTGCTTGTTGCAGGCGGCCTGGGCGCATTCGGCGCGGTCGCACAGGCTTACCGTGGCGGACCGCCTGGCCGCGAAGGGGTCGCCATGATGCCGTTCGAGGCGGTACTGAGCCCTGAACAAAAACAGGCGCTGTTGTCGATGGTCAAGGCGGACCGGGCCAAACTGCAGTCGCTGCATCAGCGACTCCACCAGGCGCGCGAGGCGCTAATCGAAAAGCTGATTTCACCTGACGCGTCGGTCGACGTAAGCAAGGAGGTCGCCGAACTCAAAGCCGCGCAGGCGGCGATGATCGACGAGCGCGTCGCGATCGCGCTTGCGGTGCGCAAGCTGCTGAGTCCCCAGCAATTGAAAGACGCCGCCGCTTTTCATGACAGACTCGAAGAGCTGCATCGGCAGGAAGCGGCGCTGTTGCAGCAGATGGAAGGCGGCAAGGGCGGCTTCCCACCACCTGCGGACGAGTAATACCATCGCTATCACGTTTCTGACTGCGAAATGTCGATGCTCGGTTTACGGGCTTAACCCTTACATTGAAAAATGGCGGCTGTGCGTGTGCGCGCCAGTCGCCTGTCCAACAAAGTTAATTTGTGAGTAATAAAAAATAGTATGCAATCAAATCCATCGCGCCTTTTAAGGTCAACCGCCGGCGCGCGGCTGTCGTCTTTCTAATCGAAGACCGCAGCTATCCATGTGGTCTGGTAATAAAAAGGAGCAGGTATGAAACGGAAGTATGTTTTATCGATGGCGGCCGCGGCAATTGGCAGCGCAGCCCTGGCGGTTACGGCGGCGCATGCATATGGTTTCGGCCATGGCGGCCATCATCACGGATCGGCGGCGGCCAAAGCTTGTATCGCCGTTATGACCCACGACCAAAGGGCCAATCTCAAAACGATCTTCAGCGGAGAAAAAACCACCCTGATGAGCGATCATCAAAAGGTGAGGAGCGACAAGCAAGCCCTGACGCAAGCCATTCTTGACAAAACCAGCGACCTGAGCGCGCTGGAGGGCACCCTCTCCACCGACAAGCAGAAGCTTCTGCAGGAAGAGGATGCGGTGGCGGTCAAAATCTGCGCAACGCTCAATTCGCAGCAACTGAGCGCGGCCCAGGGTCTATACAAGAACATGCTGACGCTGCGCCAGAATACCCATCAGCAGGCGCGCGAATACTTCAAGCAGGCGCGCACCGCGGCGGGGGACCCCGCGGCCAGTCAAGTGCCGAGCGAGACTCAGAGCAGCCCCCAGAGCGTTGAGTAGGCCTGCGGCGCTCGCCACTCATGGCGACGCGGCCTGACGACGTGGCCTGAATCTTCGACGCAGGTCACGCGCAGCGGCCGGGCGGGTTCCACCCCTCCTCTTCGGAACTCGCCCGGCTTTATTTTGTGTATCTGTTTGGTTGTGTCTCTAAACCCAAAAACAGCAGTTGGAAGACGCGAAGGTGATTGCTAAGAGTTTGTCCGCCGCAGGGCGCTTCACGAAGCGCCCCTACAAAGACGCGCCGCTGCCAGATTTTTGGCTTAGGGGCGGTTCGTGAACCGCCCGTCCGGCTGCGGCTAATCCGCAAGTGAGAAAAACGCCCGCACATTTTCATTCCCCAATCCCTGACAGGGTGAGGGTGATTTGCGACCGATCAATACAGACCGACCAATGCAATCGTTATGGATGCAGAGAGGTCCATTGTTTTGGGTTAAATGTTCGGAAAGAGCACAGTTGCGATCCCTGTGTCTCGAAACAGATCAAGTTTACAATCGGGTAAATCGGGAAAAACCAGAAAATTGCTTACATCGGTCCCGTCAAATAGGCATGAAATCTGCTCAGGTCGTAGGAAGTGGAAATTCCAAATAAAATAGATCGGGTGCCGCTAAGGACGCCATCAGCGCGCCCCGGCAGAGGTCCCACCATGCACAATTCACCCGATAGCTATGTCAAACCCGCAGCACCGCTGCCGCAACCGTTCAGGATAGCTGCGGTGGCGCATCAGGAGATGCCGGCAATGCGCGTGTCAGGTTCCGCGCGGCGATTTTCCGCGCCGCTTATGACGGATGAGCTTTCCCCGGAGTTCTACACTGTGGCCCAACTCGCCCGGCGCCTGCAGTTTACCAAAATGACCATCCACCGGATGGTCACTCGAGGTGAGTTGCCCTGTTACATGTTCGGTCGAGTAAAGCGTTTCCATCATAGGGATATCGAGGCGTTCCTCAGCCGCTGCCGGAATGAACCTACGTCCTCGCAGCCGGCAGCCGCCGCCCAGACGGGCGGCTGGTAATACCGTCCTGCCGGGTCCAGTTCAAATGAGAAGTGAGAAAAGAGAAATGAGAGGAGAAAAGGCAGTTGCGACGATTGCCTCTCCCTTTCTCTCTTCTTCCTCCCGTGGGGGGAGGGCAGGCTCGGTCGAATCTAGACACCGTCGAGCATCGTCCACAGAGCGCTCAAGGCGGTGTCAGCGCCCTCCAGCGCGCAACGCGCCTGCCCGGGCGTGGTGGCATGCCGCTTAAGCAAGCGGGCAGTGGTCTGGGCATGGAAGAAGTCCGTCTTCTGATGAATCGTGAAAAAACCTAAGCTGCGCTCGTCGCTGATTGAGTAGAATCGCCGGAGTCCGTCGATCTTGGTCGCCGCGACCGGCGGGATTTGCGCCTCGTAGACGTAGAGCGCCGCCAATCCAGCGCTGATGGAATCCTGGCGCGCCAGACGGTCGAAGGTCTCGACCAGCGCGCTGGTGGAGGCCGAGGGCGCGGCGGCGAGTACCGATTCGCGCGAAGCTCCCAGCCCATTGGCGAAGCGCAGCCACAACTCCGGATGGTTCTCCGGTCCACGTTCCTCGTCGATCAGGTTGTCGAGCAGCGCCTGGCGCGTTTCGAGGTCCTCGCAGCGCGAATGGAGCGCGCTCAGGTAACGGGGAAAGGCTTCGACGTGGCGGTAGTACTGGGCCGCGTAGTTGCGTAGGCGCTCGAGGGTCAGGCCGCCTGCGCTCCAGGTCTGGTAAAATGGATGCTTCAGCAGGCTGCGCTCTTCCACCATCGCGTTCAGGCTGGCGATGAGTTCGCTTTGATGTGCCATCGAATCCTCGACGCCGGCGCAATTTTCTCCGCTTGGATGTAACCGGCCCCCGACATTGTGGGTGAAGCCGGCGCCAATATCAACACATCACCAAGGAGGCTGGGTATAAAGCCGCAAAGGATGGTTCCACCGGACCTGCGGCGGGGCGCCGCGGCTGATATGATACGCGCGGTATGCGTGGGACGATCAAGGAGCGGGGCGGCTTGAACCAGGGTGGGCTTGGGGCCGGGGAGATTGATCGGTGGCTTGGCTGACGACCGGGGCTCTGTGGTTGCACGTGGCGGTCGCATCGTGGTGGGTGTTGACCTGCGTCACGATGGCGATGGCGGGCGCGGTGATGAATGCGGAAAGCATGGAGGGAAAGGAGTTCGTGTTGCGGGTGGTGCCGAGGCTCAATCGGGCCAACGTGGGGGCGGCGGCGCTATTGCTGGTCACTGGGGTAATCAATCTCTTTGCCGCGGGTGCGCGCCGGCGTTTTGACTTTTCAACCATGTTTGCCCGCATCCTGGCGGTCAAGCTGGGGCTGTACTCGCTAATGGTGATGGCGCTGGTAGCATCATTGCGCACCGAGCGCAAATGGCGCGATGGGAACCCGGACGGAGCGGCCCTGATTGGGGCGGGCCGCCTGGTCGCGCTTTCGGCCTCGATCGCCCTTTACGGAGCAGCGGCCATGATGTTGGGGGTTTGGCTGGCTGGGGAGTGAGAGCAAAATAGGGGCAGGTTGCTGCCTTGCTCGAGGGGAGCGGAGAAACGCGTCGAGATTCGTATTGGTCAGGAGAAAACGTGCAGACTCCACCTCAAATTCAAGTCGGTTCTTTCAAAATAGCATTCCTTACCGACGGTCTGTGGTTAAACGACGGCGGGTGCATGTTGGGTGTGGTGCCCCGTGAGCTATGGAAGAAGGAGCATCCGCCCGATGACAAAAATCGGATCCGCCTCAACCTGACCTGTCCACTGATAATGAAGGGGCGCGAGGCGGTGCTGGTCGATACTGGTATCGGTAATCGGCTCCGCGATGTGGAACGCAAGATTTTCGGCCACGAGGACGGCTGGCTGCTGGACGGACTGAGCGCTTTGGGGATGGAACCCGGCGATATAACTCACGTGGTGCTGAGCCATCTGCACTTCGACCATTGCGGCGGCGTGGTACGGCGCCGGCCCTCGGATGGACTTGAGGCGGCCTTTCCGCGGGCCCGCTATTTCGTGCAACGCGGCGAAATCGAGGTGGCAAGCGGGTCGAACAACGAGCGCATGCGCGCCGCTTACCGCCATGCCGCCGAATGCCTGCAACCGATCGCCGCGCTGCTGGAGCCGATCGTGGGCGACGCCACCATAATCCCCGGGGTGCAGGCACTGGTGACCGGCGGGCACACCATCGACCATCAGGTCGTGCTGGTGCAGGAAGCGCAGGACGCATTCGTGCATCTGGCCGATATCGTTCCGACCCGCTCCCATATCAGGGGTCCCTGGAACCAGGCGTACGACCTCGACCCGCTCACCACGATGGAGCGCAAGGCG
>DASZGF010000169.1:0-1509 GCA_035939115.1 Binataceae bacterium (SeqCode) | reverse complement strand
AACGTAAAATTGAGCGCCGCCGAGCTGGCGGAACGTAAAACCAAGTGGGCGCCTCGCGAGACAAAGCATACGTCGGGTGCGCTGTGGAAGTATGCCCAACAGGTTGGGCCAGCGGTGGCTGGGGCTGTGACCCATCCGGGGGGTGCGCACGAGAGACAGTGTTATGCGGACATCTGAGCGTACCATTTTTGCGTTGATGTTGGGGGCAGCGGTGCTAGCCACTCCCGCGCGCGCATTTGATGGCGCTCCGGTCAATCAGGATACGGCAATCCCGGTGGTTTCGGCGCAGACTGGAACCGCTGCGCTGAAGAAGCCGGTTCCACAGGCCGCTATCCCGGACACGTCGCTCACCGCACTGCAATATGCCGCGGAGGGTGGCCATCCCATCGCGCAGTGGAAATTGGGCCGCATGTATGCCGACGGCAACGGCGTCGCCCAGGACGATGTCCGCGCATTCGAATATTTCAGCCGCATCGCCAGCACGCATGCCGAAGACAACCCGTCCGCGCCGCAATCGGCGATCGTCGCCAACGCCTTTGTCGCGGTCGGACGCTATTACCTCAACGGCATTCCCAATTCGAAGATCAAGTCCGACCCGGACCGGGCGCGGGAGATGTTCTCCTATGCCGCATCCTACTTCGGCAACGCCGATGCGCAATACGATCTGGCGCGGCTCTATCTGAAGACCCCCGACGCCTCGCGGGATGATTTCACCTATGGCGCGCGCTGGCTCGGGCTTGCCGCCCAAAAGGGCCAGCATCAGGCGCAGGCCTTGCTAGGCCAGATGCTGTTCAACGGTGACCGGCTGCCGCGGCAGGCCGCACGCGGCCTGATGTGGTTGACCCTGGCGCGCGATGGTGCCGCCGCCGACGAAGTCTGGATCAAGGAAAGCTACAACCGGGCGTTTGCCAAAGCCTCCGATGATGACCGCGCCATGGCGCTGCAGATGCTCGAGCACTGGGTGCAGGGCCGCCGGGATTGATCCCTGCGGCTTTTGGGGGCGGCGCTTACGCCGTCTCCAGATCAAGATCAGCCCACACCGGCACATGATCCGACGGCTTCTCCCAGGCGCGCACATAGCTGTCGATGCCGACATCGATGAGCCGGTCTGAAGCCTGCGGCGACATCAGCAGGTGATCGATCCGCAAGCCCCAGTTCTTCTGCCAGGCGCCGGCCTGATAATCCCAGAACGTGTATTGGCCAGGCGCGTCGTTGACCGCGCGCAGCGCGTCGGTGAGGCCGAGGCCCAGCAGCGACTGGAAGCTTTCGCGGGTGCTCGAGCGGAACAGCGCGTCCTCGACCCAGGCCGCCGGATTGTGGACGTCCTCAGGTCTTGGAATGACGTTGAAGTCGCCGGCCAGGATCAGTGGCTCCTCGGTCTTCAGCCGCTCTTTCGAATATTCAAATAGCCGCGACATCCAGTTGAGCTTGTAGGGATATTTGTCCGAGCCGACCGGGTTGCCGTTGGGCAAATAGAGACAGGCGATGCGCAGCACGCCCTCTTTCAGC
>DASZGF010000168.1:0-23604 GCA_035939115.1 Binataceae bacterium (SeqCode) | reverse complement strand
CTCTCTCCGCGCCGCCGCGGCCTGTGTCGCGCGTCATGACCCGCATCAAACGAGACGGACAAGTCCGCCGTCTCGTTGGCCAGATGCGCCGGCTCGCGCCGTACGTCGACGACCCACGCTTCGCGCCCCTGCTGCGGACCTTCGCCGAAGTCACGCTGCTGATCGAGCGCAGTTACGCCAAGCTTAAGGACGTTGACGTGACGGCTGACTCGGGAGAATTGAGAGGCTCGCTCGATACCTTTCGCCGCCTTGCAGAAACGCAGCGCGGGCTGGCGCGGGAACTCGGCCTGAGCCCGACCGTCGCGGCAACGATGACCAAGCCAGTGAAGGTGCTGGACCTCGAAAGCATCCGGAGTGCAAATGAGGAAGACTAAGGGACTCGTCTCGTTTGCGGAAAATATACTCGGTGCCAACCTTTGGGACGTCCAGCGAGATATCCTCAATGCGATCGAGCAGTATCGCCAGGTAGCGATCGCGGCGTGCCACGCGAGCGGCAAGTCCTACGTCGCAGCCTGTGCGGCAATTGGATTCGCAGCGCTCCATGCCGACAGCCGAGTACTGACTATTGCGCCCGGATGGCTCATGACCCGCACGGTGCTGTGGAGTGAGATTCACAGTTTGCTCCAGCGCGCTAAGTACAAGCTGCCCATCGTTTCCGCTACCCAAACTGAGATCCGGCTCGGGCCTAAAAACATGATCCTGGGGCTGAGTGCTGCTGATGCCGGACGCCTTCAAGGGCACCATGCCGAACATATCCTCATTATCGCGGATGAGGCGGCTGCGCTGGACGATTCATTCTGGCCGGCGATCCATGGCGTGCTGGCGTCAGGCAATTCACGACTACTCATATTAGGCAACCCGACCACTACAACCGGATACTTCCGCGATGCCTTCGGCCGCAACCGAGCGGCCTGGCATGCCATCACCATTTCGGCTTTCGACTGTCCCAACCTGAAGGGACTGACGGTCGGCGACGTGCTCGCGATGAAGGATGACGAGCTCGATAGCAATCAGCGTCCGTATCTATGCACGAGGCGTTGGATCAAGGAACGTTGGGCCGAATGGTGGAATGGCGACGTATCGAATTCACCGTTGTGGGCGTCACGGGTACTTGGGCAGTTCCCAACCGAGTCGAGTAACGCGTTGTTCCCGTTAAGCGCGCTTGAGGCTGCGCGGCGCCCAGCCGTCGATCCTGGTGGCGACGTCATCGTCGGAATTGACGTTGCGGGTCCAGGTAAAGATCGCACAACAGCCGTGGCGTGTTCGGGCGACTCCATTATCGAGATCGCCGCCTGGGCAGAAACCGACGCACGAGGACCAGTGATTGCCTTTCTTAAGAAATGGTCCGGCCGACTGCGTATAGCACGAGTCGATAGCAGCGGTATGGGTTGGTACTTTCTACAGTCGATCCGGGACGCCGGCTTTAGGGTCGAACCGATCAATGTCGGGTCTACCGCGAAAGATTCCGAAAGATTCGCGAATGCCAAGGCCGAACGCTATCAATTCTTGCGTGATCGTCTCGTCAAGGGCGGGGTGTCGGGATTGAGCGACGACCTATTCGGCGAGTTGAGCGTTGTCAACTATCTAATCGACGCTCGTGGCAAAACGCAAATCGAGGACAAGGCATCCGTTAGGTCGATCCTTGGTAGATCGCCGGACCTGGCCGAAGCCCTACTCATGGCTTGGGGTGAGCCCCGGCCTGAGCCTTTTCGATACCAACCAGTCGGCAATCAGTTTGTCTTCCACCGCACCACGCCGGGTAGTCGCGAGCTTACCGGCCGCGAGCAGGACGCCCGCGATGATGCTGAAGCGGCTGCGCAGCGGCAGCACCGTCGATTTGCCGCCTACTCGCCGCGGATTGGCCGGAAGGGCGTCGGTTGGTGATGGAAGAGCTACCAGCACGACACCTCGAGCAAAGCGACATCGCCGCCTGTAGGCGCTTTTGGGCAGCATACGCGAGGCGCCAAATAGACGATTACGTCGCGCTCGCGAAGGGCGACACGATACCAACCAACGGACACGCAATGACGGCGGCGGAACGGCACACGCTGCAGGATGAGTTGACCGAGTGGCTAAGATCTGACGACGACGACGTGGGCAGCTTACTATACTGTTGCGCCATTATGGGTATGAGCGCGGCGTCAATTAGAAAACGCTTGTCGCGCCGATTGGGTACCGATATCAAGATGCGCCGGCGCCAGCTGACCGCACCGCAACGCGAGCAGATCCTTACTGGCTTTCGTCGCGGTGTGAGCAGCACAATCATGGCCGCGAAAATTGGTTGCGATGCGGCTACGTGCCGCAAGGTTAGGATCCGAGCGCGGCGGGAGCAATAAAGGCGATTCTATAACCCGCGCAATACTGCCTCGGCGTGGCAATCGGGACATGGCAGACGGCTAGGGAATCGGATGCGCGCAATTTCGCTATATTCCCGTATGAACTGCTTCGGCCTATCGGGCTGGACCCGCTTCTTCAAATGGCGGGGACAGAACCCCTGTTTCAATCCGTCCGTGATCTCGGTTTCATATTTCATTGGAGTTTTTGCGCCGGAAGGCCGGCCACTAGGGTTTCTCCTTGAGGCGGGGGTCGTCGGTGGCGATGCATTGGGCATGGCTATAAACGAAGACTTGTTCAACCGTAATCTTATCTAAAATTGGTCCGTTTTACTTGCCTTCAAGACTTTGTCAACAATGCCGCGCCACCTATGAAGTACCTCGTCACAGTCCCGCGCCGAATCAAAGACACGTTGAGTATCCCATTCTGAAAGCGGAATCTTTGGCCGTGTGTCTCCGTACGGCGGTGCCATCAGGTACCAGCCGATCAGGGCGAGCGCAGCAGCGTGGCGTAAGTTCATGCTTCATGTTGTAGCGGAAAGCTCCAAAAAGCAAAAGGGACCGCTGAGAGTGGCCTTAATCGAAGGCGCCGCGCGTCGGCGACACCTCGATGGCCACCTTGTCCTTGCGCTTGCCGTTCCGCGTTACCGGCTCGCCAACCGGCTCGCCATTCCGATCCAGGCCATTCTGATCCAGCCCGCGGCCGAACAGTCCGGCCTCAACCCGCGCGCGCACGGTCTTGCGGATGAAGCGGTAACCGCCGCGAAGCATAATCTTGCCGTCCGCCGCCGTGATGTCAGCGATGATGTTATAGACGCTGCCAGCACTCATGTTCAGATAATCGGCGAGTTCGGTTACCGTCATGAGGGGCTCAAGCCGGACGGTGTCGTTGCCGTTAGTTGCTTGCGTTTTTGATCCTGCCATTGCTATGATTCTCAATGTTCTGACCTTCATTTTCTCCAGGGCGGCGGCTGGCGGCTACCCGGCCGTCGCCCAACTCCTGCCAACGGTTTCGTTTCCTTCCGAATAGAAAACCTCCTATGACGCGTGCAGCGCCACCACCTTGTCGTCCTGGCGATCCCGGCCCTCGACGATCCGTTGGATAACGCTGTCCAGCTTGGTGAGCCCGGCGCGCTTCTCCTTGTCGTATCCATATTGGTTGTAGATCTGGTTGGTATCGCCCGGCAGTGTGTGGTTGATGATGCGCGATATGATCTCGCTCCGCACGCCATTGCGGGCCAGCAGGGTCGAGGCGGTCCTGCGTAAATCGTGGAGTCGCAACGCAACGCCGGTCCGGTCCCGAATGTCATCAATCCAATCCTGGGGATTCGTCTTCGGCCGGCCCAGGATCTGACCCGGAAAGACATGTGTGTTGCTGGCCGGCGCCGCGGCGCGGATGGCCTTGACGAGCACCAGAGCTTGCGGAGCCAAGTAGACGCGATGCGGGCGTTTGTTCTTCGTCCTGGTCGCCGGGATGGTCCACCAAGCGGTATCGAGATCGATTTCAGCCCACGACGCGCCCAACACCTCGGCTCTACGCTGGCCGCTCAGAAGGCAAAGCTTGACGTAGGCCGCTTTCAACAACGGTTCCTGCTCCAACGCGCGCCATAGGGTTTGGATCTCTTGGTCGCGCAGCACCGTTTCACGCGCGTACTCCTTCGTGCGGCCCAGCTTGAGCGCCGGGCTGCTGTCCAGCAGATCGGAATGCTGCTCCACAACCCAACCGAATAACCCCCCCACAATGGCCGCGACCCGGTTAGCCAGCACGTCGTGCCCCTCGTTCTGGATGGCCCTGATCAGCGCCTTGACGTCCGATCGCCCGATATCCCGGACTGCGCGATCACGCCACGCGGGAATCAGGCGGCTCTCAACGACGTGCCGATATTGTTTTTGGGTCGCGGGCCGCTTCTTCGAGATGTACTCGTCCAGGTAGAGCCGCGCGACGGTCTCGAAGCTATTCAGCCCGCTGCTCTTTGCCGCCTCTTCCGCCCGCTGGGCCGCTTTCTCGGCCGAGGGGTCATGACCCTCCGCCACCTTGCCCAAAGCCCGCTGGGCCGCCTTCCTGGCATCCGCCAGCCACATTGGTGGACAGGTGCCCAACGTCAATCTTCGCCGTATGCCATGGTGGCGATAACTGACAAACCAGGTCTTGCGGCCCGAGTTCGCTACCCTCAATCCGAAGCCCTTCAGCTTTCGGTCCCAATAATCCGTGCGCAGATGTGGCCAGTCTTCCGGCAGCACCTTGGCGCTGGCGATCGCGACCGTCGTGAAGTCCACCACCGTTTTTTTGCTCTTCTTATTTTTCTTGTACCGCATTGTTTAACCGTCTGCTTAAACAGCCCGACCAGCCCTGTATCGGAGAACGTACTTAAACAGCCCACACCACCAAGCCTACACCTATGGGTGCCACATGGGTGCCAGAAAGGTCAAGCACTCTGCGCGCGGTGCTGAAACATTCTGAGACGAGTCGGAACGCTGAAAGTCCTTGGTGGACAGGTGATAATTCGATGACAGTAGCGTTTAGCTTGGTGTCGAAACGTTGCGGGGTGTAGCAGGCATAGTATGACGGTCTGTCAAATGATTGAAGCATGGGTGAATGCGGGCGGGATTACATGGTCAAATGAGGGTTCGAACCCCTCCCTGCGAAAGCAGGTATCTCGCCTCCCCTTGTCACCCATATTGAAGCGGCGGCCGGTACGAATGCGGTCGGAACTACATGACTTCAGGGTTGCGGGTTCGAATCCCGTCGGCCGTAGCTCAAGGGTAGAGCATGGAGCGTTTCGACAAAGATTGTCGTGCCGGCCGCGGGGGGCCATCGCGGGAGTTTATGAGCGTGACCACGGACCAGAAAAACTACATTGAGCTTGAGCCGCAAACAGGTGTGCCCATCCGAGCCTGGGTTAGAGGCGTGCAGTTCGAACCCGAGGCGGAGAAGCAACTGCGTAATGCCGCACAGCTGCCATTCGTTTTCCGCTGGATTGCCGCGATGCCGGACGTGCACATGGGGATCGGCGCGACGGTCGGCTCAGTGATACCAACTAAGGGCGCGATCATCCCGGCGGCGGTGGGAGTCGATATCGGCTGTGGAATGGCGGCGGTGCGAACCAGCCTGATTGCCTCCGACCTCCCTGAAGATTTGAAGGCGCTGCGCACGGCGATCGAAGCGGCAGTGCCTCACGGGAGCACCGATCACGGCGGCCGCAATGACAAGGGCGCCTGGCATCAGCCGCCCGCGCATACCAGCGAGATCTGGAGCGCGCTCGAGCCCGGATATAGCCGCGTCGCCGGCAAGTATCCCAAAATTAGTCGCAACAATCATCCGGCGGCGCACCTGGGAACGCTGGGCACCGGTAACCATTTCATCGAGGTCTGTCTGGACGAGGACGACCGCGTATGGCTGATGCTGCATAGCGGCTCGCGCGGAATCGGTAACCGGATCGGCAGTTACTTCATCGAATTGGCGCGCAAGGACCTGCGCCACATTATCAGCGATCTTCCCGACCGCGACCTCGCCTATCTGGAGGAAGGCAGCGCGCATTTCAATGACTACGTCGAGGCCGTGGATTGGGCGCAGACCTACGCGCGCCTCAATCGCGAACTGATGATGCGGGCGGTTATCGAGGCGGTGGGTTCGAGCGAAGGCATCCCTCCGTTCACCATCAGCGGCGAGGTGGTGAACTGTCATCACAACTACGTCGAGCGCGAGATGCATTTCGGCGAGGAGGTTTTCGTCACCCGAAAAGGAGTCGTGCGCGCGGGCGCCGGCGACCTCGGGATCATTCCCGGAAGCATGGGTGCACGCTCCTACATCGTAAGGGGATTGGGAAATCCGGACAGCTTCATGAGTTGCAGCCACGGCGCCGGGCGCAGCATGTCGCGCAACGAGGCGCGCCGGCGCTTCACCGTGGCGGATCACGAGGCCGCGACCGCCGGCATCGAATGCCGCAAGGACGTGGACGTGATCGATGAGACGCCCGCGGCCTATAAGCCAATCGAGGCGGTGATGGCGGCGCAAGAGGATTTGGTGGAGATCGTTCATACGCTTCACCAAGTGGTATGCGTCAAGGGATGACAGCATGTTGACGATCGATGGCTCCTTGGGCGAGGGCGGCGGGCAAATCCTGCGTACGGCGCTGGCGCTCTCGGCGGTGACGGGCAAGCCGTTTCGGATCGAAAAGATCCGTGCGGCCAGAGACAAACCCGGGCTCCTGCGCCAGCATCTGACGGCCGCCAAGGCGGCGGCGCAGATTTGCGGCGCCGTCGTCGATGGGGACGTTCTCGGGTCGGGGGCGCTGAGCTTTAAGCCGGGTCCGGTGCGTGCCGGTGAGTTCGCGTTCGCGGTCGGAACCGCGGGCAGCGCAACCCTGGTGCTACAGACCGTGCTCCCGGCGCTGCTGCTGGCGCCGGCGCCGTCAAAGCTGGTGCTGGAGGGCGGAACTCACAATCCGGCAGCGCCGCCGTTTGATTTTTTGGCCAAGTCTTTCCTGCCCCTGATCAATGCAATGGGACCGGCGGTCAAAGCCGAACTTCAGCGTCCGGGATTTTATCCGGCCGGCGGCGGTCGCTTTACGGTGGAGATAATTCCGGCCACCACCCGGCTCCTACCGCTGGAACTCAAGCAAAGGGGCGCTATCCGCGGCATTCGCGCCCGCGCCATCGTGGCCAATCTCCCGCGTTCGATCGCGGAGCGCGAGATGTACCTGGTGCGGCGCCTGCTCTCGCTTTTATCCGAGGACGCCGTGGTGGAGGAAATCCGCGGTGGGCCAGGGCCGGGGAATGCGGTAATGATCGAGATCGAGACCGAGCATCATATGGAAGTCTTCACCGGATTCGGAGAACTCGGCGTCCGCGCGGAAGCGGTGGCGGATTCGGCCGTCAAACAGGCGCGCGCCTACATCGCTTCGGGCTTGCCCGTCGGCCGGTATCTGGCCGACCAGCTGCTGGCGCCGATGTCGATTGCCGGCGCGGGCCGCTTCCGAACCGGACCGCTGTCGCGCCATACTACGACCAATGTCGAAGTCATCCGCAACTTTCTGGATCTCAATATCGACCTGACGCAGGAGCCCGCCCGAACCTGGACAATTACAGTCAGTCGCCGCGGCTCGGCTTAATCAAACATGATGACGGTGCGCAGCACCTCGCCGCGGTTCATCGCGGCGAACGCGTCGTCGAGTTGCTCCAGGCGGATGCGCCGCGTGACCATCTCGTCCAAGAGCAGGCGCCCCTGCTGGTAGAAGTCGATATAGCGCGGGGCGTCGATACGGAAGCGGACGGATCCCATCAGGCATCCCTGGACGCGCTTTTCCGCCATCAGGCTCATCGGATCGATCTCGACCCGCTGGTCCGGCGCCATCATTCCGATGATGGTCGCGGTGCCGCCCGCCGCCAGCGCCTGGATGCATTGCTCCGCGGTTTGCTTGAAACCGATGGCTTCGAAGGAATAGTCCACACCCTCGCCGGTCAGCTTTCTGATCGCTTCGACCGGATCGGCGGCTGACGCGTCGATCGTATCGGTGGCGCCGAAGCGTCTGGCGGCCGCCAGCTTGCTTTCATTGATATCGACGGCGATGACGCGGCGGGCGCCTGCGATGCGCGCGCCCTGAATCGCCGAAAGCCCAATCCCGCCCGCGCCGAACACGGCGACCGTCGAACCGGGTTCCACTTTGGCGGTGTTCATGACCGCGCCCACGCCGGTTACGACCGCGCATCCGACGAGAGCGGCGGCATCCAGGGGCACGTCGTCCGGGATCTTTACGAAACCGTTTTCGTGGGTAAGCATCTTTCTCCGCAAAGCCGGCGCCGTCGCCTGACACGCCGACGATTTTCGCGCCCCGATAGAGCATCCGCGGCCGTTCATCCGCCCGTCGCTGCATCGCCGCGCGGTTGTTGCAGCGGTTGGGATGGCCTGACAGGCAATGCCTGCATTTCCCGCAGAACAGTCCCAGCCGCGCGATCACGTGATCGCCGGGCTTGAAATCGGTAACCTCGCCGCCCACCGCCTCGACAATCCCGGCGGGTTCGTGACCGAGAATCATCGGCGTCGGCACCGGAACCTTGCCCTCGGCGACCGACAAGTCGCTGTGGCAGACGCCGGAGGCTATGGTGCGGACCAGCACCTCATTGCCGCGGGGTTGGTCGATGTCCACTTCCTCAAAGGTCTGGGGCTTGCCGGGTTGGTGAAAAATGGCGGCCTTCATCGGGGTCTCCTCATGATCTTGTCAGAACCTGTGCGTCTTTCGACGCCGTAGCTTAGCTGCTTTCGCCCCGATTTTGGAAAGCAAAAAAGCCATGCGGGTTTTTGGCTCGGAGCGCTCACGACGAGCGGCCAACGGGTCGTATCACCCTGGATAGTGACATCGCGCGTCGGATCGCTTACGATCTTCATTGGATAATCAGCCCGGAGACACCAGGTATGTTCGAAGACGAGACGGTCGACGTTGCCTGCCCCAAGTGCGGTCACAAGAACTCGATTCTGGTGCGCGACTTTGAAGAAAGCGCCGAGACCCACTTCGTATGCCAGAAGTGCCACGTGGGCGTTAGGATCGAGGCTGACGAATTCAGGCAGCGGCTGGATAGGGTGCTCAAGGAAGTCCAAGACCTCGAACGCGAGGCCAAGCGTCCGGCCAAGCGCCGGCGCAAGGGCGACTTCCAGATCTAACCTGGTAGCGCATCGGTCCTGAATAGAAACAATGTTTGACTTCGCGCCTGGCGCGGTGGCCGGGACCCGTTTCTATCCATTCGGAATACCCGTCACCCCAGCCCAGCGCATCGTCAGGTGTAACCGTGTGGACCCGCTCGGTTTCCCGAGCCGCGGAATTGTGGTAGCCACAGTAGGCGGAGCCTATATCTGATGCAAATCAATCTTGCCAAGCGGCTTGGAAAGTTACCCCCCTACCTTTTTGCCGAACTCGACCGCCTTAAAAAGGAAGTTCAGGCCAAAGGAGTCGACGTCATCAGCCTGGGAATCGGCGATCCGGACCTGCCGACGCCCGATTACATCGTGGCGGCGCTCAAACGGGCAGCCGAAAATCCCGTAAACCATCGTTATCCGGACTACGAGGGGCTGGAATCCTTCAGGATCGCCGCGGCGAAATGGTACAAACGCCGCTTCGGGCTTGAATTGGATCCGCGCTCCGAAGTCTGCGCTCTGATCGGCTCGAAGGAAGGAATCGCCAACTTCTCGACCGCCGTGGTGGACCCCGGCGACATCGTGCTGATACCAGACCCCGGATATCCGGTTTATTTTTCCGGATGCACCTTTAGCGAGGGTGAAGCGTACTTCCTTTCCCTCAAGAAACAGAACGGCTTTTTGCCCGATCTCGAGTCGATACCCGCTGAAGTGGCGAAGCGCGCCAAGCTCCTGTGGATAAATTATCCTAACAACCCTACCGGCGCGGTCGCGGATTTGTCATTTTTCAAGACAGCGGTAGCATTCTGTCTGAGGAATAACATTATCCTGGCGCATGACTTGGCATATTCCGAAATAGCCTACGACGGTTACCGGGCGCCGAGCGTTTTCGAGGTGGACGGCGCGCGTGAGTGCGCGGTGGAGTTCCATTCGCTGTCGAAGACCTTTTCGATGACCGGATGGCGGGTGGGTTTCGTGGTGGGTAATGCGACTCTCGTGTCGGGCTTGGGCAAAGTCAAAACCAACGTGGATTCGGGAGTTTTCCAGGGCATACAAGAGGCGGCGATCACGGCCTTCGAGGGCGGAGAGCGAACTCTGCAGGAATATTGCAGGATTTACAAGGAACGACGCGACGTAATGGTGTCCGCTTTGCGTGGTTTGGGGCTGGCATGCGAGGCCCCCAAAGCTACGTTCTATATCTGGGCGGAGGTGCCCAAAGGATACACCTCGAAATCGTTCGTAGAGCGGGTGCTTAAGGAAGCGGGAGTGGTGGTAACACCGGGTTCCGGTTTTGGAAGTAGTGGTGAGGGGTACGTTCGATTGTCAATCACGCTGGCGACCGAGCGAATAAAAGAGGCAGCCGAAAGAATTAAAGCGCTCAAGCTGTAAGCATTGTGGATGCCCCATAGGGCTTTCATCGGAATAGGCACCAACCTCGGCGATCGACTCGCCAATTATCACGAGGCACTCGAACGCATAGGAAAACTGCGGCAAACGCGGATTGTCCGCCAGTCCTCGATTTACGAGACCGAACCGGTGGGCGATGTTATTGGGCCGTTCCTGAATGGAGCGGTGGAGGCTGAAACCGAGCTTTCGGCCGAAGTTCTAATGCAGCAATTGTTGTCGATTGAACGCGCGATGGGGCGCAAGCGGGTCCGGATGCCCAAGGGCGCGGCCCGCGCCAAATACAAGCCGCGCGTTATCGACCTTGACCTGCTGTTTTTCGACAACGAGCTGATCGATTCCCCCAAGCTGACCGTGCCCCATCCCCGGCTCCAGGAGAGGCGCTTCGTGCTGGTGCCGATGAGCGAACTGGCGCCCGCTTTGATTCATCCGCGCCTGAGTGCCAGTATTTCGGAATTGCTTGCCGGACTGAAATCCACGCAGAGGGTTGTGTTGATGCGCGCCGATTTGCTTAAACCGCCGTCGCCGCGCCGGGAGGTTGCGTCACGATGAAGATTTTCCTGGACGGTGCGGATACCGGCGAGCTTAGGGAAGCCCTGACCTGGGGCTTGATTGACGGTGTCACCACCAATCCCAGCCTGTTGGCCAAGACCGGTCGTCCTTACGCGGAGGTGCTGCGCGAGATTTGCTCGATGATGGACGGCCCGGTAAGTGCCGAGGTGGTCTCAACCGCGGCTCCCCAGATGCTGGAGGAGGGCGAGAAGCTCGCCCGTTTGCATCCTAATATCGTGGTCAAGTGCCCGGTGACGCTGGAAGGGCTCAAGGCCACCACCGCGCTGGCCAAGCGCGGCATCAAGGTCAACGTCACGCTGATTTTCTCACCGCTTCAGGCGCTGGCGGCCGCCAAATGCGGTGCCAGTTACGTATCGCCGTTCGCCGGCCGCCTGGACGATATCGGCCACGACGGCATGACCACGGTCGAGCAGACCATGCGCATCCTGGGCAACTACCACTACCCCGCCCAGGTGCTGGTTGCCTCGCTGCGCAATCCGCTTCACGTACTGAAAGCGGCGGAGCTGGGCGCGCATGTTGCCACCTTGCCCTTCAGCGTCCTGCGGCAAATCCTCTGCCATCCGCTGACCGATATCGGCCTGGAAAAATTCCTCGCGGACTGGCACTCCAGCAAGCAGAAGATCCAGTAGGGCGGGTGTCCCCGCCCGCCATTTCACAGGCTGGAAGCCTGTGCCGCGTTGGAGACTACAGTAACTGTGCCAGCTCGGCGGGGCGCACTCGTATACCGGTGTAGAATTCGCCGAACTCGCCATAGACGGCGCTGGCCTCGTCAAAGCGCATTTCGTAGACCAGTTTCTTGAACACCAGTGGATCGTCGGCGAAGAGGTCCACGCCCCATTCGGAATTATCGAACCCGATCGATCCGGATATGATCTGATTGACCAACCCCGCGTATTTGCGCCCGATACTCCCGTGATCGCGCATCATCGCCTGGCGCTGTTCAATCGGCAATTGGTACCAGTTACGGCTCTCTCCGCGCCGCTTGTCCATCGGATAGAAGCAGACGTAGGGACGCGCCGGAATTTCAGGGTATAACCGGCTTGCGAGCGCCTCGCGCTGGCGCGTGATTTCGCTGTTGACCCGCTGCTTCCAAGGCTCGGATCCCGGCGCGATTCCTTCGCCGGCCAGGGTTGTGTACAGACGCAGCGACGCCTCGTACAGGCCGATCTCGACCACTGAGAGGTAGGAAGTGGTGTATTCGCAGAAGTCCCACAGCCCCAGCCGGGTCCATTGCATCTGGGCTTCGCGCAACTCCTCGAGCGAGCGGCGGAAATGCACAATCATCGCGTCGCCCTTGTGGCCGAGCAGGGAAAACAGCGCGCTCTGACCGCCGGCGCGGGTTTCGACCTGCGCGAGCAGTTCGCCTGCCGCCGCAACCTCGCGCCCGCGCCGGTTTGCATCCAGCGCCTTCCACTGCGGCCATCGGAGCGCAATCATCTGATGGAGAATGTAGGAGCCTTCCAGGGTCAGCGGCTCGGGCGGAATCGATTGCATGGCGGTGTCGGGCCGGCGGCCCGCTTTGTCGTCTCTCATAGCTTTTCCAGTAGGGCGGGCCTCCGCGCCCGCCATCGATGCGAAAGCCACCACTAATCTATCATGGCGTGGCGGCCTGCCCTCACGCCCCGCCGGCGGGCACCGAGGCCCGCCCTACTGCCGGGCGCGCGCGGCCCGGTGCGGCCAGGTATCGAGTAATGAAGTCCGCCTTTGACCACGAGATGAACGAGGGCAGAACCAGGACTCCAGCCACGGCGTTCAGCACCATCAGCAGGGCCAGCATCAGGCTCATGTTAACGTGGAACAACGCCGGCGAGAACATCCATGGTATCAGGCCGCCAACCATGATCGACAGTACGATGCACACGGCGCCGCCAGTATTCCTTCGCGCCAGAATAACGGCCTCGTTCAGACCCATACCGTCCCTGACCTCGTCGCGGATGCGCGAGACCGTATAGATGCCGTAATCGACACCGAGCCCGATGCCGAGCGAAATCACCGGCACGGTATCGATGGTAAGCCCGATGCCGCGCAGGTGCATGTAGATGAAGGCGCCAAAGTTCGCCATCACGCAGACCAGGACAAACAGCACTCCGGCTACAACGGAGCGGAAGGTAAAGGCGCAGAAGATGAAGATCGCAATCAGGACGAACGCGATGTTTCTGAGATCGAGCTCGAAGAGCACGTCATTGGCCGCCGCATACAGCCCCGCAATCCCTCCCAGGTACAGCAGCCGCGTCTGGGCCAGCTCCGGATGGTGACTCATGTATTGCTGCTGGAATTGCGCGAGGCGGCGTGTCACCTGGTTCAGTGTTCGCGCCGTATGGTCCTTGAGCAGGATTCGGATGCATGAGGTGTCGCGGTAATTGAACTGCTCCATGTCGCCCGGCGCCCGGCTATGCATGAAGAATAATATTGAGGCAAAGATCAGCTTCTCGGTATGTGGGAGGCCCAGGAATTTGGGATGTCCGCCGTGCACAACGCGGGTAAAGGGCTTGATGCCGTCGTCGGCAAAGGTAACGACGCTGCGCACCCCGGGGGCTTGAAGGAGATTGTCGCGCAGGTCGTCTTCCATGTGCAGAATGGGATAGCTGAAGGGATTCTGAGTGGCGGTCAGGGGCGTCTTCACGATCACCCAGCCTTCGTCGATCGGGAAGTTCTGGACAATCTTGCGGATGTCGCGGTTTACCCTGGCGCTGGATCGATACAGCGGCGTGCCGGGTTGCTGATAGCCGACCTGTGCTCTCATCCCGCTGAGCAGTCCCGCCGCCAGAAAGATGGCCGCACCCACCAGCAGCGCGCCGCGCGCCGCTCCGGTCTCGACGCCGAAGCGCGCCAGACCATCAGCAAAATCATGCAGACGCACAAGTGCGGCGCCGCGCGGACTCCATCGCCGATCCTTGCGCGTCGGGGCGGGCAGGTAGCTCATCACGATCGGTTGGAACACGAACACCATCAGCAGGCTTGCCAACAGCCATACCGTACCGCCGCGAGCCATGTGATCGAGCCCCCTGATACCCGAAAACGAGATGAACACGATTCCCGATATGTCGGCGGCGATCGCCAGAAGACCGGCGGGAAACATGTGGTTGGTGGTCTCGGTGCAGGCCTGGAGGTGGCTTCCCGCCTGGCCCAGCACGTAGTAGTAGCGCTTTTGCCATTGCACGCCGTGGCTCATGTCGCGGGCGGTTAAAATCAGCGGCACCACCAGCATCAGGGGGTCGAAGTTGTAGCCGCGCATCCCAACGAAGCCCAGCCCCCACAACGCCGAGCAGGATCCGGTGATCAGCGGCACCCACCAGGAGGTGAAAGAGCCCAGGCTTATGTACAAAGCCAGCACCATCGCGGCGATGGAAATCAGGAGGAGGCTGAGGATGACGGGGAAATAATAATAGCCGTAGCCGCGCACCACCGGTTGTCCGGTTACATAGATGGTGTGATTGGCGTCCTGATATTTTTTGACGATCGCCTGGATCTGCTTGAACAACTCGCCGTAGTTCTGGGACGGTCCGGTGTCGTTGAACGAGGCGACGACGGCCACGGACTTATAGTCAGGGGCAACCAACCCGCGCAACTGGTCCTTGTGCGCATAAATCGTTTCACGCAGCGCGTCCATTTCCGCCTTGTTCTTGGGCACGTATGGATACATGTAACAGCGGTACTCCACCGTGCCGGGCGAGGCCCTTACGTAATAGGTCTGGTAGGAAGCCAGCGAGAACACCTCGTTGTGATTGACCAGCGGCAGCGCGTTGGCCGCGTAGTGGATGTTCTGAAGCCTGGTCAGCGTGTCGATATTGAAGATGTCGCCGTGCTTGACCTCGAGCATGAACACGGTGGTATCGGCGCCGCCGTATTGCCCGTATCTCTCGTATATCTTCGAGTTTCGATGCGCCGCCGGAAACAGATCGACAAAGCGCGTGGCAATGCTCACCTTGGTGGCCTGGTAAGCCATGAATGCAGTGATCGCCAGCAACACCGCCGCGATCGGACGGCGCCATCGAAGTACGATATCGCCCAGGTTTATCCGGTTCATGTGCCGTCTGATACCTCGTTAGCAGCAACCCACGGCCCCGGAAGGTCCGGGATCGGGTTCCCAGCCCCAGGGACGCGGACCCCATTGCGCGTGGAAGACTTCGCCCCGCTTGACCGTCAACCACGGCACGACGGCTTGCGAGACGCGTAAAGTTGCACCCACGGTATCGTGCACCAGCCAGTCGCCCTCGCGAATGCGCAGCACCGAGACGTCGGCCTGCCGCCCGGCTGCCAGGCTGCCGAGCCGGTCCGCGGCCCCGATAGCCTTGGCCGGATTTGTCGTGCACATCGTGACTACCTGCTCCAGCGTGAATCCCAGCCCCAGGAAGCGGGTCATCATCTCCGTCATGCTGTGAACGCTGCGCATCCGTCCGGGCACCGTGATATCGGTGCTGATGCAGTGCGGCAGCAGGCCCTGATCGATAATGCGCCGGCCCACATCAAAACTGAAATTCGCCCGGCCATGGGCGGTGTCGAACCACACCCCGGTCTTTGCCGCTTCCCAGGCCTCAGGCACCAGTCGCCCGTTGCCGTCCAGCACGCCGCCGGGATTGGCGGTGAAGTAATGGGTGAGAATGTCGCCCGCTTCCAGCATCGGCAGCAACTGGCGTATCACGGCGGGGTCGTAACGCCGCTCGGTGTCGCCGATGTGAACCATCAGCTTGATCCCGCTTTCGCGGGCTGCACGTTTGGCCAGCCTTGGCATCTCCATGCCGAAAATCTCGAGTGCCGGCGAAACCATCCGCGCCTTAATGCCGCAAATCAGCCCCTTGTGCCGGTTGGCAACGCGCAAGGTCGCGTCGAGGTTGATGCTGGCTTCGGCGATTATGTCCGGGAACATCGCCAGGCCGGTCTGGGCGATATGCAGGAAGGGGATAATCTCGGTGTGGCAGTGGGGGATGATATGGCGCGTGAACCCTTCGAAGGTGGCGCAGCCGGCGCTGCCCGCGTCCACCAGCGTCGTGACTCCCGACTCCACGCCCGCCTGGTCGGGATGGACGCCGAAACGGGTGAAGCCTTCGAAGACATGAACGTGTAAATCGATCAGCCCCGCCGTTACGATCCCGCCGGGAACCTCGATGACGCGCCGGGCCTGCTCCGGGGCAATCGCCGGTGCCACGCTGGCGATTGTGCCCTGCTGGATGGCGACGTCGCTCGGCCCGTTAAGACCGATAGAGGGGTCCACGACCGTTGCGCCTTTGAGGAGCAGATCGTACATCGCTGGTCTTCATCCGGACTGCAAGGTGGCGCCCGGATGCCTTTCCCACGCCTCAGTTACCTTACATTAGTAGGGCAGCGCAAAAGGATTCGTAAAGACTTGCGGCGTCGATCTGTGCCTGACGCGGTCAAACGGAACGCAACGGTAGCTTGCGGTACGGCCAAGGCGCGACGTGTCAGTTGGTGAGTCGTGAAATCAGCCGCGAGACGAACCATTTCCGTTCGGCCTGCGGTATCGGCGGCAGTTCCTTGCCGTCCTTGAGCAGCGAATAGCGCTCCTCGACTTCACCCGTTTGCGGAAAGCGCCCGGTTTCCTTCTTGGAAAAGAGCAGGACGTCGTCGGCCATCACGTCGAACTGGCCCCGGCTGCCCTCGGCGATCGCGACCTTTTCGTCCCAGCGTGATTCCAATGATGCGGCCAAACTGACCGCGCGATCCTTGTAGCCTCAAGCTTTGCAGTAGAGAATTCGTGTACTCACACCCACCAGCTTACGCGCAGCGGCGATCAAGCTCAAACCGCCTTTGAGGGCCGGCTCGCTGGATTCGCTGGAGCTTCGAAATGATCCGTCAAGGTTGTTGGGATTTCGAGGTTTACCAGAAAACTGGAAAGAACTATCTGCCCTCAGGCAGATCGACGAATACCGCGGCTGCGACCACCGTGCTCCACAGTCCGTCGCGGTCGCCGATCGCTGATTGAGTGACGTTGCGCGTGGTGACGATCTTGTCCGACATGCGCCAGATATTCTTGCGCTCGTCGTAACTGACGTTGGGGTCGAAGTCGACGCCCAAAATCGTCGCCAGCATCGAGGCGGCCAGATCTTCGGCGTAATCTCCCGCCTTCTGATCGGTCTCGCCGAAGCTGTGATGCTCTGATAGGTAACCGTAATGGGCAGGATTGGCGGGGATCGCAAGGCCCACCGAGGCGGCGATCAGCCGATGCGGTTCGTCGGTTGCATTCTCCTGAATGACCGTGAATACGACCTGCCCGGGCGTGAGACGCTTGAGCCCTTCCTGCATCGGGATCAGTTTGCAATTGGGCGGGAAAATCGAACTCACCCGCACCAGGTTGAATTCGGCGATTCCCGCGCTGCGTAAGGCCAACTCAAAGGAAGTGAGCTTCTCCCGGTGTTTGCCAACACCCTTGGTCAGGAAGATACCTTTAGCGATTGGCCCCATCCGTATCCCTCTCCAGCATCAGAAATTCAGCATAACCCTTGTATCATCTATTGGTGCAGGATCTGCCGCAATAGAGTTTGTGAAGGCGGTAGAAAATTCGCGTGGCAAACGCGCGGATCTCCAATAGCTGGGGTGGTTGCGTGGCACAGGCTTCCAGCCTGTTAAGGGCGGTTAGCCAACCGCCCCTGGAGTTTATACATTTTGCAAAAGAACGCCGGCACGGAGGCCGGCTGCTACGGGATACGGAATCCGCACGTAGCAGCCGGCCTCCGTGCCGGCGTTCTTTTACGTAGGGAGGCAAGCGATCCGCACGGCGGCGCTTGGTCGATGGGAAGAACAAAAAAATGCTGCATGCCAGGCTGGAAGGCCTGTGCAGGGCGGCCGGGGACGCCCACCTGGCCAACGCCCATGCGGGCGCCAATATTGTGGAAGCGCTAGAACTCGTGGCTGGGTTGATGTTGGCCGAACACCCCTCTCATCGCGTCGGCGATCTCGCCCAACGTGGCGTGGCGGCGCACGGCCTCGATAATCGGCGGCATCAGGTTCGACCCGTCGGAAGCGGCGCGCGCGACCTGCGCCACCGCTTGCGCGGCCGCCGCTGAGTCGCGTTGCGCGCGTATCCGCGCCACGCGCTGCTTTTGATTCTCCTCCAACTCCGGGTTGAGCTTCAGGAGATCGGGGAGTTCAGCGCCGGTGCTGGTGAACTGGTTGACGCCGACGATGATGCGCTGTTTGGTTTCGATCTCGCGCTGGTAGGTGTAGGCGGCGTTCTGAATCTCGCGCTGCATGAAGCCGCGCTCGATCGCCGCCACCGCGCCGCCCAAATCGTCGATTCGCGCCAGGTACTCGCGCGCCCGCTCCTCCAACTGCGTGGTCAGATTTTCGAGATAGTAGGAGCCCGCCAACGGGTCGATGGTGTCGGCCACCTCGGACTCGTACGCGATCACCTGCTGGGTGCGCAATGCCGTGAGCGCCGAGGCTTCGGTGGGCAGGGCGAGCGCCTCGTCCTTGGAATTGGTATGCAGCGATTGGGCGCCGCCCAACACCGCCGCCAGGGCCTGGAGCGATACCCGCACGACGTTGTTTTCGACCTGCTGCGCGGTCAGCGTCATGCCGGCAGTCTGGGCGTGAAAGCGCAGCATCATCGAGCGCGTGTCGCGCGCCCCAAAACGCTCTTTCATGATCCGCGCCCACAGCCGGCGCGCGGCGCGGAACTTGGCGACCTCCTCGAAGAAGTTGTTGTGCACATTGAAGAAGAACGACAGGCGCGCGGCGAACGCGTCAACGTCAAGCCCCGATTTCACCGCCGCTTCGACGTAGGCGATACCGTCGGCAAGCGTAAAGGCCAACTCCTGCACGGCAGTCGAGCCGGCTTCGCGGATGTGATAGCCGGAGATCGAGATAGTGTTCCAGTTGGGCACTTCGCGGGTGGCGAATTCGAAAATGTCGGTGATTATCCGCATCGAAGGGCGCGGCGGATAGATGTACGTGCCGCGGGCTACGTACTCCTTGAGGATGTCATTTTGGATCGTGCCGTTGAGCTTGTCCCATCCGACACCCTGCTTTTCGGCCACCACCAGGTAAAGCGCGAGCAGAATCGACGCCGTGGCGTTAATCGTCATCGAAGTGGAAATCTTGTCCAGCGGCAGGTCCTTGAGCAAGGTCTCCATGTCGGCCAGCGAGCTTATCGCGACGCCCACCCGTCCCACCTCGCCGCGGGCCAGTGGATGGTCAGGGTCGCGGCCCATCTGGGTCGGCAGGTCGAAGGCGACCGACAACCCGGTCTGACCCTGTTCGAGCAGGTAGCGGTAGCGGCGGTTGGATTCCTCGGCGGTGCCGAAACCGGCGTACTGGCGCATCGTCCACAGCCGGCCCCGGTACATCGTGGGCTGCACGCCGCGTGTGAATGGGTATTCGCCGGGAAAGCCGAGATCGGCCTCGTAGTCCAGGGCGGCCGCGTCGCCGGGATCGTACAGCCGTTTGATTTCGATTCCCGAGGTGGTGGCGAAGCGTTCGCGCCGCTCGCCGCCGCGTTTGAGCGCGCGCTCGACGCCCTGGTTGTATCTATCACGCGCGGCCTTGAGAGAATCTTCCTTCTCGGGCATCGATCAACCTCCCGACGCTATTCAATCACCGCCAGGATCTCGCCTTTTTCGACCGCCTGCCCCACCGACACTCTGATCTCCAGCACCTTGCCGGCCTTGGGTGTCTTCAACTCGTTTTCCATCTTCATCGCTTCGACCACGACAATGCCCTGGTCGGCGGCGACTTCATCGCCCGGCTTGACCAGCAGGTTGACGACCCGGCCCGGCATCATCGCCTTGAGCTCGACGCGGCCGGTGATCACGCGATCGCTGGCGGCTTGAAGGCACCGCCGGGTCTTGTCAACCAGCGTGACACGATTGACGCCGTGGCGCGAGATCATCAACAGGTCGTCGCCGTCGGCGCTGATGCTGAAGTCGAAGGCGCGGTTCCCAACCATCACCAGCATCGAGGATCCGTGGGTTTTGCGCAGGTCAACGTCGAAAGTCTTGTCGCCGAGTTTGACCCGGTAGGTGTTCGAGCTCAGCTCCTCGATTTCCAATTCGTGGTCGGCGCCGTCCACGATCGCCTGATACCGCATCTTCGGGGATCCCTATCTCCGCAACGAATCAATTCGCCCCACGGTTTTCCAGGCCGACTGACGATGCGCGCCGGCAGGCGCCGCAGCGGCGGGACGATGATTGCTGAGCGAAGCCACAAACGCAGCCGCCAGCAGCCCAGCGATCTGCTCAGCATCGGCGCCTGCCGCGGCCGCGCCCGGGCGGTATTCGTCGGTGATGAAGCGGGTGTCGTACTCGCCCGCGACCCATCGCGGATTATCCATGAGCCAGCGATGAAAGTTCAGGTTGGTGGTAAGCGAGCCCGACACCATGTATTCACTCAGCGCGCGGCGCATCCGGCCAATCGCCTCGGCGCGGTCGCGGCCCCAGGTGACCAGCTTGGAGATCATCGGGTCGTAGTATGACGAGACCTCGGAGCCCTCGTACACGCCGCAATCGTTGCGCACGCCGGGTCCTTCGGGCAGGCGCAAGGTGTCGATACGGCCGGGCGCGGGCACGAAGCCATGTTCCGGATCCTCGGCATAGACGCGGCATTCGATCGCCCATCCGTTCTGCCGCAGTTCACTTTGCTTAAAGGGCACCCGGCCGCCAGCCGCGATTTCAATCTGCGCCTTCACCAGGTCGATCCCGGTCACCAGCTCGGTAATCGGATGCTCGACCTGGATGCGGGTGTTCATTTCCATGAAGTAGAAGTTGCGGTCGCCGTCGACCAGGAACTCGATCGTTCCCGCGCTCAGGTATTCGACCGCTTGCGCCGCCCGCACCGCCACCTCGCCCATCGCCTTGCGCAACTTGGGTGTCATGAAGGGGGAGGGCGATTCCTCGGCGACCTTTTGATTGCGGCGCTGGATCGAACATTCGCGCTCAAACAGATGGGTGGTATTGCCGTGGCTGTCGGCCAGCACCTGGACTTCTATATGATGCGGGCTGCGTAAAAACTTCTCGACATAGAAACGGCCGTCGCCGAAGGATGACTGCGCCTCGCTGGCCACTGATCGCACGGCCGAGGCAAGGTCCTTTTCCTGCTCGACCATGCGCATCCCTTTGCCGCCGCCGCCCGCCGCCGCCTTGATCATGATTGGAAAGCCGATCTTGTCGGTCAGCGCGCGAACTTCGGCCTCGGTCTCCAGCGTGCCGGGCGATCCGGGTACCACCGGCACGCCCGCCGCGGCCATCAGCTTGCGCGCCTCGACCTTGTCGCCCATGCGATGGATAGCGTCGGGACGCGGACCGATAAACACCATGCCGGCGTCGATAACCGCCTGGGCAAAGCCGGCGTTTTCGGAAAAGAAGCCATAACCGGGATGGATCGCTTCGGCGTTGGTCTGGCAGGCCGCCTCGATAATTCGGGGAGTGTTCAGGTAGCTCTCTCTGGCGATCGGCGGTCCCACTGCGACGGCGTAGTCAGCCTCGCGCACGTGCAGCGCTGTCCGATCGGCGTCGGAGTAAACCGCGACGGTTTCGACTCCCAGTTCCCGACAGGCCCGGATGACCCTGACTGCGATTTCGCCCCGGTTGGCGATCAGGATTCGTTTGAACATCTTGGTTGTAGCTGAGCCGCGCCTCACAAGGGGATATTACCGTGTTTGCGGGGCGGATTCTTGTCGCGCTTGTTTTCCAGCGCCTTGAGCGAGGTGATCAGGCGCGAGCGGGTATCGTGCGGGTGAATCACCTCATCTATATAGCCCAGCTCGGCGGCCTTGAAGGGGTTGGCGAAAGTGGCGCGATAGTCCTCGACCAGGCGGGCGCGCTCGGCGACCTGGTCGGAGGCGCGCTGCAATTCGCCGCGGAAAATGATGTTAACCGCGCCCTCCGGACCCATCACCGCGATCTCAGCGGTCGGGTAGGCGAAGTTAAAATCGCCGCGGATATGCTTGGAGGACATGACGTCGTAGGCGCCGCCATAAGCCTTGCGCGTGATCACCGTGACCTTGGGCACCGTCGCCTCGCAAAACGCGTACAGCAGCTTGGCGCCATGCTTGATAATCCCGCCGAACTCCTGCGCCGTGCCAGGCAGGAACCCCGGCACGTCAACGAAGGTCACCAGCGGGATATTGAAGCAGTCGCAAAAACGCACGAAACGCGCGGCTTTCACCGACGCGTCGATATCCAGGCATCCGGCCAGCACCGCGGGCTGGTTGGCCACAATTCCCACCGAATAACCGCCCAGCCGCGCGAACCCGATCAGCATGTTCTGGGCGTAGTCCTTCTGGATCTCGAAGAAATGTCCCTCATCGACCACGCGCAGAATAATCTCGCGCATGTCATAGGGCTTGTTGGGATTCTCCGGGACGATCGCATCGAGCGCCTCGTCGCGGCGGTTGGGGTCGTCCTTGGGCTCCTGGAAGGGCGGGTCCTCGACGTTGTTGGGCGGCATGTAGGAAAGCATCTCACGGATCGCGATCAGCGCGGTCTGATCGTCGGGGACGTCGAGATGGCATACGCCGGATCGGGTGGCATGAGTATCGGCGCCGCCCAGCTCCTGCATCGAGACCTCCTCATGGGTGGTGGCCTTGATGACGTCGGGCCCGGTGATGAACATATAAGAGGTGCTCTGTACCATTACGATAAAATCGGTCATCGCCGGCGAATAGACCGCGCCGCCGGCGCATGGTCCCATGATCGCCGAAATCTGCGGGATCACGCCTGAGGCCATCACGTTGCGCAGGAAGATATCGGCGTAGCCAGCCAACGATACGACACCCTCGTGGATGCGCGCGCCGCCCGAATCGTTAAGCCCGATCACGGGGCATCCGACCTTCATCGCCAGGTCCATCACTTTGCAGACTTTTTCCGCGAAGGCGCCCGACAGGCTGCCGCCGAAGACGGTGAAGTCCTGCGAGAAGATGCAGACCTGGCGGCCGTCGATCGTTCCGTAGCCGGTCACCACGCCGTCGCCGGGGACGCGGCGGCTTTGCATGTCGAAGTCGGAGCAGCGATGGGTCTTGAACTTGTCCAGCTCGACGAAGGAGCCGGGGTCAAGCAGGAAATCGATCCGCTCGCGCGCGGTCATCTTGCCGCCCTGGCGCTGTTTTTCCAGCCGGTCCTCGCCGCCGCCCAACTCGGCCTGCCGCGAGAGTTCCCGCATCCGCTCGGAATTTTCTTTAAGTCCCATGGTTTTAACCAAGCCAGCCGCAATATATGGCCCGCACGGCAAAGCAAGCAAGAACGGCGCGGAAGCGCAGAACCCTACCAGGGCGCGGAAAAAGTAGCTTTCCCGCCTTTGCGCCGATGTTTCGCATGCAGCGGCAGCATCAAAGCTGGCTTCTTTCCGTAAACTTCGCCCGGCGGGAGAGATAAAAGAGCGGCAGCAGACTGCGAAAGTCCTTTCCCCGCAGCGTGGTAGGCAGAAAGCGAGCTATCCTCGAACCGTTATCCTGTATCCACTGGTACAGACCTGCAAGCACCTGCAAATCAATCCTTTCGTCACGAATCCATCGGACTTGGGGTAGCAAAAATGCCCTCAGATCTCCGCCGCTCTCCCGTCGTCGAAGCGGACGGTCGCGCGCCAATGGAGCGCCAGGCGGTAGCCAAGATTGCGCGGGAGGTTCCACCAGATACCGACGCGCGACTTGCAGAGGAGCCGGTCGAAGATCGACGGCAGCGAGTAGAACTGATCCGCGAACCACGCGACCCCTTGCTC
>DASZGF010000167.1:0-55856 GCA_035939115.1 Binataceae bacterium (SeqCode) | reverse complement strand
GTTGGTCGGATGATTCACCTGCATTATTCCAACCGCCTCGAGGAGTTGATTGCGCCGCTTGCGCAGACTCTAAGCGCGCAGCAGCGCAACGATCCGCTATCGCGCGCCGTAGTCGTTGTACCCAACCGGATCATCCAGGAGTTCCTCAAGCTGCGTCTTGCCCAGGTAAGCGGGGTGGCGGCGAACATCGAGTTTCCGTTTCTCCGCCGCTACCTGGCCCAGGTGGTGGCGGCGGCCGATCCGCAGGCGGCGATTCTCGAAGCGGATGAACTCGAACTGGTCATTTTCGAATGCCTGCGGGCCGGCGTGGCTAACGGCGATCCGGAATTGCGCGCCGTCGCCGACTACGCGTCGGCAGGCTCGCAGCGGCCTGCGGACCATGAGTTCCGGCTGTTTGAGTTGAGTGTGCGGACCGCGCACCTGTTCCGCGAGTATTCGATCTCGCGCGCCGCGATGCTTACGCGATGGCCCCAGGGCGTGGCGCCCGGGCTCGATGCCATGCGCGAAGCCGAGCGCTGGCAGCGTCATCTTTATCTTTCGATTTTCGACGCCGACGGCCGCTTGCTGCCGCGATGGATTACCACGGATAAATCGCGCTACTTCCTGCTGATCGCCGCGCTCGCGGCGGTGGCGCCGGACAAGCTTAAGGCCGCGCTTGCAAGCCCGCTGCATGTGTTCGCACTTTCCTACGCCGGCCCGGAATTCGTCAGCGCGTTTGCCCGTATCGGTCAAATCACCGAGTTGCACATCTACACGCTGAACCCGTGCATGGAATTCTGGGAAGACGTGGATAGTTCTTTTAGGGGGGCGCGCGAACTTGTCCACCGCGGACACAAGGTGGGTGGCGCGCTGGAAAGCGTCGAGGACCCATTCGGCTTGGACGCCGCGGATGATAACCTGGCGCTCGGCCTGTGGGGAAAACCAGGGCGCGAATACATCCGGCTACTAAACGAACTGACCGATTGCGATTTCGACCCGCACTTCAAGCATGCGCAGCCCAGCACGTTGCTGGCCCGGATCCAGGAAGCCATCCTGTGCCGCGAGCCGCATTCCGCATCCCTGCCCGGCGAAATCGTGGCGCACGATGAAAGCATCCACTTCCTTGCCTGTCCGGGAATCCGGCGCGAAGTGGAGATCGTCGCCGATTCGATTTGGTCGCTGATTCGCGACGACGAAAAAGCCGCGCCGCGGCGTCCGTTGCGATTCCATGAGATAGCCTTGCTGATTCCGGACACCGAACTCGACGCGTACCTGCCCCACGTCGAGACGGTCTTCGCGCAGCGCTATCAAATTCCCGTCAACATGGTCGACCGGCCCTTCGGTGCCGAATCCCGCGTCGTCGAAGCGGTGCAATCGCTGCTCGAACTTCCCAAGGGGCATTTCAACCGCGACGCGGTACTCCACCTGGTAACGCATCCGGCCATCGTCGGTGGCGCGGTGGTGGACACCGAGCAATGGGAGCAATGGTGCCGGTCGGCCGGGGTGTTTTTTGGCGCCGATCAAACCGAATTGGAGGGCACCTATATTCCCGCCAATCACTACCATTGGGACCAGGCCCTGCGGCGCCTTGCGCTTGGAGTTTTCATGGCAGGCGGGCCCAGCGGGCAGACGCGGACCGTGGCGGGTCCCGACGGGGGCGAGTATCTGCCCTGCGAAACCGCGCAGGGCGATCTGCCCAGCGTCGGCGCGCTGATCGTGACCGTGCGCCGGTTGCTCGCCGATGCGCTCGATTTGCGCGAGCGGCACCTGCCGATGTCGCTGTGGGCGCGCCTGCTGAGCGACCTGGTCAAGACTTACGTCAATCCCGCCGAACCGGCCGGCCGGGCGGTCGCGGCGTACTGCGCGGCCGCAATCGAATCGATGGGGCCCGAGGAACTACGCGGCCAGCCGGTTTCCTACCAGGTGGCGTGCGCGCGCGCTCTGGCCCGCATCGGCGCGGCGCAGTCCGAGCAGGGACGCTACGCCGAAGGCGGCGTCGCGGTAGGATCGTTTTCGGCCTTGAGGTCGATTCCCTTCCGCGCGATTTTCGTCCTCGGCATGGGCGAGACGATCTTTCCGCAGCGCGACCGACGCGACCTGCTCGACTTGCGGATGGCTCGGCGCCGCGCCGGCGACGTCAGCCCCAGCCAGCGCGACCGATACCTGTTTCTGGAAACCCTACTCGCCACGCGCGAGCGCATCGGTCTTTCCTGGGTTTCCCGCGACGCGCTTACCGGCCAGACGGTCGAACCGTCGCCGCTGATTCGCGAGCTTAAGCTGATTATCAGCCGCTACCTCGGCCAGCCGGAACTGAACAAGCTGACCACGATCCATCCCGCAAGCAGTTATGATCTGAAATATTTCCCCGACCTTGGCGGCAAGGACGCCGACAGCGGGCTGGTAAATTTCGATCCCAACGCACGGCGCGCGGCGCGGATGGCTGCGCTGCGCGCCGACCTCAATCTCGCCTGCACCGGCACGCCACCGTCCGACGAGCCGCTGCTCGAGATGCTCGCGCCGCAGGTCCAATTGGATCTTTCGCCGGCGCTGCGCAAGGTCATGCCGCCGGTTTCAAATGGTAAAGTGCTGCGGGACAAGCGCGAAATCCATCTTCCTCTCGCGGCATTAAGAAGGTACCTGGAATGCCCGCTCCAGGGCGCGGCACGATACGCGCTTGGAATGATTGATGAAGATGGCGGTGATGAGGACGACCCGGAAAACGAACCGCTGACTCAGACGAATCTCGATCGGACAGTTCTGCTGCGTGAGGCTTTTTGGGGGGCGTGCGGTAACATCGAGGGCGCCGATCGATGGTTCGATGAGGCCCTGCGGCTGCATCAGCTCGAGGGCAAAGCGCCGGTGGGACCGTTTGCTGAGGCAGCCAGAACCGCTTTCCTCATCCGGCTTGGGTTGTGTGTCAAACAGGCCCACGCGATGGGAGTCGTGAGCCTTGCCGGATGGGAGCGGATTCGAATCGGCGGCGCTGCGGAGGAAATCGCTGCGACCGACCGCGTCCTCGACGCAATCGTTCTGGACGTACCCATCCGCGACGGCGCGGGAGTTACGACGTTGCCCATCGCTCTGCGCGGAATCGTTGCGGTGTCGGCCAATCGTGACAAGTCGATAAATTGCATTGCGCGCACCGGCAACGCCAGACCCAGCGACTTCCTGACGGGTTTTTTGAGTGCCATAGCGCTCGCGGCGGCAGGCGAAAGCCGGGCCAAGCGCTTCGAGGCGATTGTCGTGGGCAGCCCAAAAGATGGTACAGAGCGAACCAAACTTGTCCGCAGCTTCAGTATGTTCTCGCCGCAAGAGGCTCGCGCCTACCTGACTTTGCTCATCGAGGATATCTTTTCCGGTAAGAACCATTACTTCCTGCCGATCGAAGCTATCGAGGGGATCTTCAAGGAGAAAGAAGGAAGAAAGTGGCCTGATTCGCGCGAGGTAAGGGACATAATCGAAGCAATCCGCGAAAACGAGTTCAGCCCATGCCGATCGGCTTATGGTCCGGTTCGCAATCCCCGCACTTACCCGGCGCCGCCCCCTGATCAAGTCATCGCGATCATCAAGCGCCGCTTCGGACCGATCAACGCTCTTTTTGACAAATAGGGTGGAGACGGCGATGGGCAGCGCAATCTACTATCGGCCTTCGATCCTCAAAGAAATCAGAGCTGGCGTTCACGCGGTGATCGAGGCCAGCGCCGGAACCGGCAAGACCTTTGCGATCGAGCATCTGGTGGTCGATGTGCTGCTGTCCGGCGAATGCGCCGTCGATCAAATCCTGGTCGTAACTTTTACCGAGAAGGCCACCGCCGAGTTGCGCGTTCGTATCCGCCAGGCGCTGGAAAAAATCCTCTTCGGGGCGCCCAGTCCGGATCCCGCTGGAAATACCGAACCGGTCGTAATCGACGAGCTCGGCCGCAAGCGGTTGGAGGATGCTTTCTATTCCTTCGACCGCGCGCCGATTTTCACGATTCACGGCTTTTGCCATCGCGTGCTGACGGATTTCGGCTTTCAAAGCGGCGCTCTGCTGGACCTTCAACTCACCGACGGCCGCGGCGCCTTTCATCAAGCATTTCGCCAGGAGCTGCGCGAGTATCTGGCCGCGGACAGCGTAACGCGCCCACTGTTGGAGCGATGGCTGACGGGACCGGACCCGGATCAGCCCAAGGGCAAGTCTCCCGACGATCTGGAGACCTTGCTGTTCGGCGCCTGTAGCCGCCGCTATCTGGACTCCTCTGACTTCGGGGCGCGGGAGAAGGCGGCCGAGCGCTTGATCAAGAGTTTTGACGCCAAGGTCCTGCGCGATATGTCCCGGCGCTCGGATCTCAATGCGGAACCGCTGGGCAATCTTCTTCATCTGATCGACGACCTGGAGGCTTGCGTCCAAAAGGCCCGCCAGTCAGGGCAAAAGCTCCTGGACCTACTCGAGGGAGTTAAGTTCGATGCGTTGTTTGCTCCTGACAGCAAGCTCAAAAAGGGCATAAAGTTCCCCGTCAAGGTGCCGGATTTGGAGTCCGACCTGCGGGCGGTCGCGATTGCGACAAGATCGGAGGAATGGAAGCTGGTCGATCTTTTTCTGCCGCGCATCGCAAGACGCCTGGAGCGCGACAAGCGCGAGCGCGGCCTGATCGATTATGACGACATGCTGGAGTGGGTGTGGAGCGCACTGGAGGGACCCGGCGGTCCGGCCCTGGCGGCGGCTTTGCGTGCACGCTTTCGCTGCGCGCTGGTCGACGAGTTCCAGGACACCGACGATCTGCAATGGCAGATCTTCCGCCGGCTGTTCGTCAACAGCGAAGAGGGAAACCGCCTGTACGTGGTGGGCGATCCCAAGCAAGCAATCTACGCGTTTCGCGGCGCCGACGTATTCACTTATCTAAAGGCGCGCGGCGAATTGACCGCCAGTGCCAAACCTCCGGTTCAATTGCTCGACAACTTCCGCTCCACCTCTGATCTGATCAAGGCCTGCAATTACATTTTCGATCAGAAGGCGCACGACCCGTTGTTTGAAGGAGAGATTACCTACGACTATCCGGTGCGATGCGGCCGGCCCGATCGCAGGGCGATTGATAATGCGGGAAACGCGATCACGCCCGTCATACTGATGCGCTATCAGAGGGCCGATCGCGCAAAGGCGTCGGTTTCGGAAGTCCGTGCCGCGGTGGGGCGGCATTTCGCCGAGCAACTGCACCGCATCCTGGAAGACGCTCACCCGATCAAAATCGAAGAGAAGGACGCCAAGCCGCGCGTTATCACTGCTAAGGACATTTTCGTACTGACCCGCACCCGGCAGGAGAGTGCCGAGGCCGGCGAGTATCTGCGCGAGGCGGGCGTGCCTTTTGCCTTCTATAAGCAGGAGGGCCTGTTCCAGACCTCAGAGGCTTATCACATCCTGGATGTGCTGCGCGCGGTCGCCGCCCCCCACCTCCGCTCGCACCGGCTCAAGGCGTGGGTATCGCCGTTTTTCGGAGTGCCACTGCGCGAAGTGGCCCTGATCGAAGAAGTGCCGCCCACGCACGCACTGAACGAACGCCTTTACGAATGGAAAGCAATTGCCGAGCAGGGACAATTCGCGGACCTGTTCGACCGGCTGCTCCATGATAGCGGACTGGTCAATCGCGAGCTGTTCCTATCCGGTAGCGAACGCCAGTTGACCAACTACTTGCACATTTTCGAGATTCTGCTCGCGGCGGCGCTGGCGCGCCGGCTCGCCTTGCCCGACATCATCGCGTTGCTCGATGACTACATCAACGAACGCGCGTCGCCTGAGGTGGCGGAAGGTAATACGCAGCGCCTGGAAAGTGAGCGCGAGGCGGTTTCCGTGATAACCGTTCACATGAGCAAAGGCCTGGAAGCGGACGTGGTGGTGCTGTTTGGGGGATTCGGCAGAATTCCCGATCATCGTAAGCTGGTTGTGTACCATGACGAGGACGGGCAACGGCGTTTCGCGATCGGGCAAGCCGCGAAGGACTCGGCCAGACCAACATTCAAGACCGAAGAGGGAGGCGAGGATCGCCGGCTTTTGTATGTAGCGCTAACCCGGGCGCGAGTGCGCCTTTACCTGCCACTGCTGCCCGAAAATTCGACCAAGCAAGTGCTTGGCGGATATTATTCGGCGCTCAACGATCGTTTACTCGCAATCGAAGCGGATCCGGACCATCGTGCCTTGTCAAAACTGTTGGCGGTTCAGGATGTCGCGGAGCCGTTTGAAACGGCCGCCGGCTCTGTGGACTGGTCCGTACAGGCCAAGGCGTGGACGCCGCCGCCGGCGCTGATGGATGACAAAGATAACCCGTCCGCGGGTTCGTTCTGGACTCTCAGGCGCAGCCATTACCCACTCGTTATGCGCTCGTACACCTCGCTGCGCGGATCGGAGGAGGAACAGCGCTGGGATATTCCGCCTGAGGAATTTAAGCGCGACCTTGAAATGCCCGCGGACGAGCGCGATCTGCCCGGCGGTCGCGAGGTCGGCATCTTTCTGCATGAGGTAATCGAAAGAGTCGCCATGGAATCCTTCGCGCAGACGCCCGCCCTCGATGGCTGGAGGCAGCGCGACGATGTGAAGGGGCTGTTTTACGCCGCGATGCATCGCAACC
This sequence comes from Binataceae bacterium (SeqCode), assembly GCA_035939115.1. GTDB lineage: Bacteria > Desulfobacterota > Binatia > Binatales > Binataceae > JAJPJA01. The sequence continues at coordinate 49,278 of DASZGF010000167.1, read as the reverse complement.
AGGTGAAAAATCAATCGGCGTGGTTCGATCGCGGCACGCAGGTAGTGTTCAACACACTGACCTCACGCATTGCGATTTCCAACGATCGCACCGTGGGGCCGCTGCACCAATGCCCCAGCGTGCGCGAAATGGAATTCGTCTATCCAATTCCCGAGTCGAGCCATCCGCTGCTCGCTGCGGCGGCGGCGCAGGGCGAATGGACGGTCGAGCGCGGGTATCTCAAGGGCTTTGTTGACTTCGTCTTCGAGTATGACGGCCTGGTCTATTTCGCCGACTGGAAAAGCGACCAGCTATCTTCTTACGAAGCGGCGGAGATTGAAGGGCACGTCAAGAAGCATTACTGGACGCAGGGCCAGATCTATTCGATTGGGATCATCCGGCTGCTGCAAATCCGCAACCAGGATGACTACGAGCGGCGTTTCGGAGGGCTGCTCTATATCTTCCTGCGCGGTATGGACGGGGGCGGGCGGCGGGGTGTTTACTTCCATCGCCCGGCGTGGAGCGAGATTTGCGCTTACGAGGCAGCCCTGATGCGGATCGAGACTGGATCGGCGGCATCGAATGGATGAGCGCTACGAGAGTTTGGGGATTACGACGGTTTGGCTGCGCCATCAGGCCGGGGGCGCCGAGGACACCGCCGGGGAATTCCGCCGCCGCTTGCGTCAGATCGAAGCTGGCGCTGCCGAACTTAACCTGGAGCCCGGTGCGGTTCACGTCGCGGCTGAGATTGCCGCGATGGAGCCGGATCTGGATGACGAGCAAAGGCTCGCTCTGATCCTGCTGATCACGGCGTCGCTCGCGGCGTTGCAGCAAGGCAGCACCCGCCTGCCCGTCGTCAGGGAGGATGCGCGCCAGCCGAAGCGCCGAATTCTGGACTCGCTGTGCGGCGAAGCGTTTGGCCCCGGCGTGCCGGACACGATGGCTGACGCGATCGCGCGTCTGCTCGATACGGACTGGGCGCCCCATGTCATCGGCCGCAGTCCTGATGATTATCGGCCTCTGATATATCTGTCCCCGTTCATTTATCACCATCGCGTAAGGGTTGCGGAGCTGAAACTTGCGCAACTGCTCGCCGGCCGAATGACGCAAAAGCCGCCTGATGACTCGGGCCGGCTCAAAGCGGCGCTCGCCGATACGATGGCCCGGCCCGGCGCAATCCGCGATCTAAAGATGGTGCTTTCCGCAGAACAGCGCGAGAGCGTGGGGAACGCCGCTCGTCAGCGGCTGGCGCTTATTTCGGGCGGACCGGGCACGGGCAAGACCTCGATTATCCTGGCGATCCTGCGCGTGCTGGTGAGGATGGGAATTGAGCCCGAGCAGATCGCATTGGCCGCACCGACCGGCAAGGCGGCCTTCCGGATGGGAGAAAGCGTGCGCGAGGGTCTGACGCGCATCGAGGATCCCGCCGACGCCGACCGCGTACTCAAAGACGCTCGCCCCGAGCCTCGCACAATACATCGGCTGCTCGGCTTTTCGCCCAGCCGCGGCCGCTTCACCTACCATCGCAACAATCCGCTGGACGCCGCCGCGGTGATCGTGGACGAAGGCCCGATGCTCGACCTGTCCCTGATGGAGCGTTTGATGGGCGCGCTCAAGCCCGATGCGCGGCTGATCATGCTCGGCGACGCCGATCAGCTGCCGTCGGTGGCGGCGGGCGCGATTTTCCGCGACGTCGCCGGCGCTGGCGTCCAGGCGGGGGCGCGGCAGGATCGCTACCGCGGCGTCTGCACGCGGCTGACGCACAGCTATCGGATGGATACGAACGATCCGGCAGGTCGCGCGGTGTTTTCCGTGGCACAAGCGATCAACTCCGCCGACCAAAGTGTGGCCGCGCGCGCCAGCGCTGCCGTGAGCGGCGTTACCTGGCGCGCCCGTCCCGAGGAGTTGGACTTCGCGGGAGTTGAATTTCTGGCCGGCGCCGGGATGGAAGGATTTCTAAAGCAATGGTATACCGCGCGTATTAGGTCGGCTGAGGTGGAAAAGCTGTGCGCGCGGGCTTTTGACGAAAATGAAAACGGTTTCGACGAGTCCGCGCGGGCCGGTCTGGAACGGATTTTCGATCAAATGGCGGCTTCCCGCATCCTGTGCTTCACGCGCGTGCTGTCCACCGGCTCCGAGCGGATCAACGCGGCGCTGCATCGGCGCCGGGCCGAGTCTGCCGGCGTCGCGCCCGAGCGGGAATTTTTGCCCGGCGAGCCAGTGATAGTGGTGCGCAACGACTACGAGCGGACGCTGTTCAACGGCGATCAGGGAGTGATTGTGCGGATCCGCCGCCCTCCCGCGCGTGCGGCGGCGATGGCGGTGTTCAAGCGCGACGGTGGATTCGACGCCTTTCACCTTGACGCGCTGCGCGAATCGCTGGAGCTGTGCTACGCGACCACCATCCACAAGGCGCAGGGTTCGGAGTTCGACGCGGTCGCGGTCCTGCTGCCGGACCGCGACCTGCCGATCCTGACGCGGGAGGCGTTGTACACCGCCGTCACGCGCAGCCGCCGTGGTGTCGTGATGGTCGGAGAAGAAGAACTTCTGCGGACCGGGATCGCCCGCGGAATCCAGCGGTTCTCCGGTTTGGGCGACGAGCTCAGCCGGTTGTTAGCGCGCAACCCGTAAAGAACGGCAATGTTTGTGTTCTTGCTTTGCGGTAGCGGCTTGAACGATTGTAACCGTCAGATAACGCGGCCCGCCCACAACTCTACTCGGGACCGCATAGGGGCCTATTGGGTAGCGGAGCGCTTACGAAACACTGGCGTAACCGGCGGGGTGGGAGAGAGGCGGTAATACATCACCGAGGCGACGGTTTTTACCGCGCTTCAATGCACGATAGGAGGGTTTATTGTGAATCTTTCGCGGCGTATGACGGCTGAATTCATCGGTACGTTCTGGCTGGTTCTGGGCGGATGTGGCAGCGCGGTTCTGGCAGCGGGTTTCCCTAAGACGGGAATCGGCTTTATGGGAGTTGCACTAGCCTTCGGCCTTACCCTGCTCACGATGGCGTATGCCATCGGGCACATATCTGGATGCCACATCAATCCGGCCGTGAGTGTGGGATTGTGGGCGGGCGGGCGCTTCCCCGGCTCGGAAGTAATACCATACATCATTGCGCAGGTTATCGGCGCAGTCGTGGCGGCCGCGGTACTTTACGGTATCGCAAGCGGAGCGGCGGGATTCGACCTGAGTAACGGGTTTGCCTCCAACGGATATGGGGCGCACTCGCCGGGCGGGTATGGTTTACCGTCGGCGGCGCTGTGCGAGGTCGTTATGACCATGATGTTCCTGTTCGTTATCATGGGCGCGACCGACAAGCGGGTGCCGGCCGGTTTCGCGCCGATTCCGATTGGCCTCGTCCTGACCCTGATTCACCTCATCAGCATCCCGGTGACCAACACCTCGGTGAATCCCGCGCGTAGCACCGGCCCGGCGCTTTTCGTGGGCGGTTGGGCGATTCACCAGTTATGGCTGTTCTGGCTGGCTCCAATCCTGGGCGCCGCGATTGGCGGGATCCTTTACCGAACGCTCGCGTCCAAAGAAGTGATGGTGGCCACGCTTGAACCGGCAGCCGCGACCGGTGGTTGAACCGCCACGCCGTGCGCCTGAACGCGTGGCCGCGTACATCAATCGGCAGTCTTAATGCCGCCACTCTTCAAGAGCTGAGACAAATGGTGGAGATCCACCGGCTTGGTGAGAAAATGATCGAAGCCGGCGTCGAATGCCATCTGTTTGGCCATGGTGCCGCTGCGGCCGGTGACCGCGATTAGCGTTGGGGCGCGTGAGGGTGTCCTGAGCTGACGGGCCACGGCATATCCGCCGGGTTCAGGAATCGAGAGGTCTACGAGCACGGCGGAATAAGAATTATTTCGTGCGAGCATCAGAGCTTGCTCACCGTCGGACACGGCGTCGACTTCAAGGTTCCACAACTCAAGCATGGCGGCCAGCGCTTCGCGCGTGTCATCGTTATCCTCGACGACAAGAACTCGCTGTTTACCGGTGGTCATGACTGCATCAACTACGGCTTCAATCTCCCCACAAAAAATCCGGGGGATTGCGAAATGCAATCCACGTTATTTGAAATGTTGCCATTCATTCTATTGATACGCCAACATTTGCGGGATTTCCGGCAATGGTTGCACCGGGCACATTTTTTCGGGCTGAGCGATTTATCGCAAATGAAGTTAAAATCGATTGTCCGCATTTTTCTTGCAGGTGTTTAAGTATTTTACATCTAAGACCTGCATTCATCCGCGGATCTTAATCGCGCGTGACGATGACCGATGCTCGAGACCCATGATCCTTAACGTGAATCCGATTCCCTTGCTCTGTTAAGCCCGATCCAGCTATTTGACCAAGGTCTGGAAGAAGTTTCAGGGCCTGATTCGAATACGGCTCGAGCTCGATAGGCTGCCGCAGCCGCGGTTGGCCAACGGTTGGGATTGGGCTTGCTTACCGCCAGGCCGCACAAGGAGGCGTCAAAGGATGGAAACCATACGGGGCGAACAGGTCATCGCGCGTTGCTTCAAAAATGAGGGAGTCGACGCGTTCTTCTTCATGATGGGTGGACCCACCAGCGGCACTGCCGGCGCCTGCATCGATCTGGGCATGACCGGCATCTATGTGCGTCACGAGCAGGCCGCCGCGATGGCCGCCCACGCCTATGCGCGCGTCACGGGCAAGCCCGGCATCTGCATCACGCCTTCGGGTCCCGGCACCGCCAACGCGGTTACCGGTCTGGCCAACGCCTGGGCTGACGCCTCGCCAATCGTAGCGATCGGCGGCTCGGCGCCGATGCGGGGCACGCTGCTGGACTCCTTCCAGGAGATGGACCAGCTGGCGATGATGCGCCCGGTAGTCAAGGCCGCTTACCGCGTGGACCTGGCCGACCGCATCCCCGAGTACGTGAGCACTGCTTTTCGTGAAGCAATGGACGGCAAGAAGGGCCCCGTCTACCTCGACCTGCCCGGCGACATACTGATGACGAAGCTGGATGCCGAGCGGGTCAACTATCCCGACAACTACCGCGTCGACAGCCGGCCCGCGGGCGACCCTGCCCAGGTGCGCCGCGCTATCGAGCTCCTGCAATCGGCCCAGCGGCCCCTGCTGCTGACCGGCAGCGGGATCACTTGGTCGGTAGCGAGCGAAGAATTGCGCCACTTTGTAGAGGTTACCGGCATCCCGTTTTTCACCACGCCTCAAGGGCGCGGAGTGGTGACCGAGGACCATCCGCTGTCCTTCCCGGCGGCGCGTTCGATGGCGTTTCGCGAAGCCGATGTAGTGCTGGTGATCGGGGCGCGAGCCAATGCGATGCTCTCTCATCTGCGCGCGCCGCGTTTTTCCCGCGACGCCAAATTTATCAACGTCAACATTGACGGCAGGGAGATCGGCCACAATCGCGGCGTGGCAATCGGAATAGTGGGCGACGCCAAAATGGTGCTCACCCAGCTGGTTCAGGAGGCGGCGGGCAAGTTCCGTCCGCGCGAGGAAACGCCGTGGGTCTCCCAATTGTCGGCCAAGCAGCGTTCCAACGAGGAGCGTGAGACGCCCCTGTTGCATTCGGACCAGGTACCGATTCACCCGCTGCGCTTGTGCGGGGAGCTGCGCGAGATTATCAGCCGCGAGACGATCCTGGTTGTCGATGGGCATGAGATTCTCAACTTCGCGCGCCAATCGATTCCCATCTATCAGCCCGGCACCAGCATCAACGCCGGTCCCCATGGATGTATGGGGATTGGCGTTCCATTCGGAATCGGCGCCCAGGTGGGCCGCCCCGACCGCCAGATAGTGGTGCTGTCGGGCGACGGCGCATTTGGCTGGAACGGGATGGAGATGGACACCGCCATCCGCCATCAGCTGCCGATCGTGGTCGTGGTATCCAACAACGCCGGATTCACCTCCCGCAAGACCGGAGGAAACGTTGGCCGCGAGTTGGGTTGGCAGCGCTACGACAAGGTGGTCGAGGCGCTGGGCGGTTATGGCGAGTTCGTGGAAAAGCCCGAGGATATCCGGCCCGCGATCGAGCGCGCGCTAGCCGTCCGCCGTCCCGCGTTGGTCAACGTCTGCACCGATCCTATGGCGCAGGCGACTACCAACATGGGATTCGCAGGCTATTGATGGAACCCGAAAGACTCGGTTGACATCGACGAGCTGGTCGCTTGAAGCGTACCTGCACCCTCACCTGGAGAGCGGCGCCCCGAACCGAGTTATCGCCCTCTCCCTGACCAGGGAGAGGGTTAGGGTGAGGGTAATTGGTGCCCGCCACAACAATCCGTACGTGTCATCAGGATTAAACCGATGAGCAGAGTGGGGTTCTTGATTAAACGGCAATCTTCCGTTCCTTTCTACTTCCCCGGCAGGGGCCGGCCGATCGTCTGCTCCAGCGCGATGCGCTGCGCCAACACCTGGTTGAGCCCCTGCAGGTAGGCGACCCTGGCGTCGCTGTGCTGGCGAAGCGTACTGATTAGCGTTACGAAATCGATTTTGCCGTTGGTGTAAGAGACGAGCGCGACCGCGAACGCCTGACGCGCCAGCGGTATCAGCGTGTCGCGATACAGCTTTGCCGTCGCGTAGGCAAACTGCGTCTGACGGTACAGGGTCGTGACCTGTGCCGCGGTCTGGTTGACTACCGAGTTGAGATCCTCACGCGCGGCGTCCAGGTTATAAACTGCCCGGGTATTATCCTCCCGCTGTTTTAGCCAGAAAAAGATTGGCACGTTAATCGCGACCGTAAGCGTATGGTCCTGCAGGAAAGTTGGTGCAGGACCCGCCGACGCGAGCAGAAAATGGTCGAAGGTGTATCCCAAGGTGTAGTCCGGGACATATTCCAGTTTGGCCAGCGTCAAGGCGGTCTGCGAGTTGCGCTGCGCCAGCGCGGTAGCCAGGATTTCCTGGCGCGAGGCTTTCGCCAGGCCAATCAACTGATCCAGGCTGGCCTCGAGACCGGCCAGTTGCATTTCGTCCGCCAATTGCAGTGGTTCATCCGGCCGGCGATATAACAGTGCGTTCAAGGTCGTCTTATCGTTGGTCCGGCTGAGTTCCAATTGGCGCTGCGTCTGCTGCGCCGCAGCCAGGGCGAACTCGGCGTTGACGAAATCAGTCTGCGTGACCTGGTTGGCCGAGTAGGCGACCTGTGCCACGTTCAAGACCTGGCGCAGGTTGACCACATTTTCCTGCGCCACCCCGATCGAGGCGGAGTCCAGCAGAAGCTGGTAGTAGCCGGTCTCAACCTGCGCGCGAACATCGCGTGCGGCGGCCAGGTATATCAGGCGCGCAATGTCGGCCGCGCGCGACGCCAACTGGGCTTGCAAATATCCCTTGCCCGGGAACTGGAGGGGCTGCGTAACCTCATAGCTTTGCTCGGTTGGTCGGTCGAAAGGATTGCGCGGACTGTCCTCATTCAAGAAAGTGAATATTGGATCGGCAGGCGCGTAGTTCTGCTTGATACTATGCGTTGCGGCGTACCATCGCGCCCGCGCCGCCCGCACCTGGGGATTTGCCTGCAGCGCCATCGCAACCAGTTGCGAAACCGTCAGGCCCGGCGGTGCCGCCCGCACCCGGTCAAATGGCAATACACTGAGCACCAGCGCCACGGCCAGTGCCAATCCCCGGATAATCTTTTTGTGCTTCACGTCTATTAACCTGTCAGTTGCCGCGTGTGTTCCCGCCTGGCGCAACCCTCCTAGATCGAGATCGAATGGAGGAGGTTGGTGTGCCCGACTTAACAGTGTGCGGAAAGAAGGATTTCAGTACACCGCGCCTCACTCGTATCTCTACCATCGGGAGAGAAGATCAGGGAAAGAAACCAGTCTTAGCAGGGTACTGAAAGCGAGCAAGGCTTGAACACCCTTTATATCAATTTTTTAGCGCTTGTTTGTGGACCGGATTGGCGTCGATCACTATATTTAGCGTCGGTCTCATGGTCCACGGCTTTTTTTTCCATCCGGGCGGCACATTGCATTTGTACCGGGAGGCAATTGAAAAGTGGCGCTAAGGACAGCGCAGGAATACAAAGAATCGCTCCGCGATGGCCGCAGCGTCTTCTTTCGCGGACAGAAGCTGGGCGACGTAACCGAACATCCCCTGATTGGCCTCGCGGTGGAGCACGCGGCACTGGAATACACGATGCCGCAGGATCCAAGATTTCGCGCCCTGTCCGTGGTCGAGGAGGGCGGCGAAGTCTACAACCGTTGCTACAAGATACCACGCAATGGCGACGACCTGCTTAAACGCAGCGAACTTATCGCCGCCATCACCCGCGAAGGGGCCACCTATCCCGTGTTGATCAAGGAGATCGGGACCGAGGCCCTTTTCAGCCTTCATATGATTGGACAAATCCTCGCCGCCCGTGGCAAACCGCAGTACCTGGAGCGGGTCGAGCGCTACTATCGCTATTGCCGCGACAATGATCTGGCGCTGTCGGTCGCCCAGACCGACGTTAAAGGGGACCGTTCGCTTGGACCGGGCGCTCAGGAGCATCCCGATTACTACGTGCGGATAGTGCAGGAACGCGCGGATGGCATCGTTGTGCGCGGCGCAAAGGCCCACACTTCGTTGACTACCAATGCCAACGAGTTAATTGTTCTTCCAACTCGCGCGATGAAGCCGGGAGACGAGCCTTACGCGGTCTGCTTTGCGCTGCCGCTGAACACGCCTGGCCTCAAGCTTATTGCCAGTCCTCATGGGAGCGAACCCAAGAACCCGATCGAGCATCCAATCAGCGGCCGGCGCAAGATGATGGAAACGCTGACGGTGTTCGATGACGTGTTCATACCGCATGAAAGGGTCTTTCTTAATGGCGAAGTGGATTTGGCCGCTCCCATTGCGATCACCTTTGTGCGCTTCCATCGCTTCACCGCCGTCTCGTACAAGCTCCCGCTGATGGAACTGCTGGCTGGAGCGGGATGGGCAATCGCCGATGCCAATGGGATCGGCGGAGCCGGCCATGTGCGCGACAAGCTCACGCAACTGGCTGCCTACCACAGTATAGCCTTGGACCTGTTGCAGCGTTCCGCGGCCGCCTGCACGATCGAACACGGCATCGCCGTACCCAACACGCTTTTGGTCAATGTGGCGAAATATCATTTCGCGCATAACTACCATCAGGCGGTGCAGCTTGTGCAGGATCTCGCCGGCGGCCTGCTGGTGACGGCGCCGGCCGCCGAAGACCTGACCAGCGAGGCAACCCGCGAATGCATTAAAAGATTTCTTGGCGGACGCAAGGGTGTCGATGCGCAAGAGCGGCTGCGTCTGATATATCTGATAAGCGATATGACGGCGTCTGATTATGGTGGCTACCAGGAAGTGCTCGCGGTCCATGCGGAAGGAGGATTTGAAGCGGAGAAGCTACAGACCTACCGGGAATACGATTTCGCGCAGGTCGCCGCTTACGCGCGCAGGTTGGCCGGTATTTGAAAGTTGGCCGGCACATGCCACTATGCGCCGCTCTTCCATGATCTGGTGTCGGGCGCGATCCATCTGATCAGAGCGAGCTTCTCCGTACAAAATGCGGAATTTGTCACTAGTACCGGCTCGCAGCACCTAAATTAAGCATATCGATTTGGTTGATTTTTCCAAACCACACGTAGATACTCAATTGCTAAAGAGGAGATTTCGTATGCCCCGACGGGAAAATTCGGCTTCGGCCTATGAACACGTACGCCAACAGGCGGTCACTGCACTGAATAGATTGCGCAAAGACATCAGCTCGGTCGAATCCCAGTTGACCACCCTCCGAAAGCAGGAGGAACAGCTCCTGGCTATGACCGGCGAGGTCAGAGCTTCGGCGTCCGATGGCGCCTCCGCGCGGGGCGGGCGCACGAACTGGCGCGTCGTGCTGGAGAAACTACCCAAGCGATTCAAGGCGTCGGATGTGCGTGGACTGCGTGGTCTGGCCGGCAAGCGCTCGGGAGAAATCTTTGCCGCCGTCACGCGCTGGATAGACTCGGGCGTAGTCAAGCGCAAGGAGCGCGGCGTGTACGAGCGGGTTTAATGATTGTTCCACGTTTGGACTGGACCTCATGACTGCCATCCTGCCACGAAGCCGTGGGTTTGATGGCAGTTTTCATGCCGCGACTAACAACAAGGGATTAAGGCGTCGTCATGAACTATGTCGAGGTGGCGCAGGCAAGGACAATGCCCGGCCTCCGGATCGTATTGTCGCCCGGCGGCCCCGGTCCGTGGAGCGAAGCGGCCAAGAGCATCTGCTATGTAAAGAAAATTTCCTATATACCGGTTGCCCAGGAAGTGGGTGGCGTCAATGCGGAACTTACGGAATGGACCGCGCAGACCAGCGCTCCGGCGGTGATCTGGAACGATGAGCGTCCGCGAAACATCTGGAACGATCAACTGTATCTGTTCGAGCGTCTGGCGCCTGAGCCGCGGCTCATCCCCGAACGGATAGAAGATCGGATCGCGATGTTTGGCTACAGCAACGAAATTTGCGGCGAAAACGGTTTGGGCTGGTCGCGGCGCCTGATGATGTTTCAGCGCACGCTCAGCCGGACTGACAGCGGGGGGAGGGGACGCGCGCTGATGGGGCCGATGGCGGAGAAATACGGCTACGAGGAGCAGGCGGCGCAGGACGCTCGCCTCAGAGTCGCGCAGATTGTCCGGTCGCTGGCGCATCGTCTGGAAAGCCAGCGCGCGGCGGGCAGCCGAATGTTCATCGGCGAGCACATTTCCGCCCTCGATATCTATTGGGCCACGTTTGCCGCGATGCTGGCGCCGCTTGCGCAGGAGGTTTGTCCGATGGCGCCTGGGCTGCGGCGCATGTACACCGACATCGGTGCGGAGGTGGAGTCGGAGCTGACGCCACTGCTGCTGGAGCATCGCGACTTTGTTTACCGCGAATATCTGAAACTTCCGCTCGATTTCTAAATTTAGCTAATTCGAGCCCCCGCTGGATGGCATCCAGCAGGGAGCGGAAAAGAAATTCCGTTTCCTGCTTCCCTTACCCTGTATCTCGAAAAGGGAGAGGCTCACAGGCTGGAAGCCTGTGCTGGGCACGTCGTCTAGCCTGTCATTGGACTTTCTAATTTGTCTGTAATTCTCTCTCCCCCGGATCGGGGGAGAACGGCGCCCATTTTTCTGGGCGCCGAGAGAGGGTCCTTTGTCAGCGCGCATTCTCCCGCGCGCGATTCATAAGTTCCGCGGAAGCTGCAGACGCCCAAAAAGAAGCACCCCCGTGCCGAATGTATTGATGAGCAGAGATAGGAACTAAAAAAGCGGCCGCACGTGCTTCATGCAGACTGTCATTTATTCTTCAATCGCGCGCAGGAGAATGCGCGCCGACAAAGGTCCCTCTCTGGGCGCCGTAGCGGCGCCCATGTCCCCTGAAAGAGAGTGTCGATTTTCTGATTTTGTTCCCCCTTTCCTCGAAGGAAAGGGGGCGAGGGGGTTAGGTCACTGGCTCCCGAATTCTGATTCCCCTTCCTTTCCAGGGTCCCTGGAAAGGAAGGGGAAGTCAGAAAAATCCCCCCGCCGATCTAACCCCAAACCCCTTCCCTCAAAAGGGTCCTCAAAAGGGAAGGGGCTTTCAGAAGGAGAACATCGACAGTCTTTGAAAGGGGGAGAGAATTATAGGAGAAAAATGTAGAAACCAGAGTCACAGGCTGTAAGCCTGTGCCACGGCCAGCGGGACAGACAGAGATTGTGGAATTTGACTAATGCCAATGCCGCATGGGAAAGGACGAGCTTTTATCCTGGCTGATTTCAACGCGGCGCAAAATTCGTGCAGCCGCGAATTACTTGAATGCCGGCATAACGTCCCGCGCGAAGCGCCGGAGCGAGTCCACCGTCTCCTTGTGGGAAGCGCCGCCTTGCGCCACTTCGAAGAGCAGGTAGTTGGTGTCGTAGTAATCGGCCGCCCATCTAATCCGCTCGATTAAGTAATCGGGTTCACCGAGCAGGACGAGGCCGAGATGGTCATAGAACTCGATTGGCTTGTCACCGAAACCGCGTGCCGTAGTCGGTTGCGGGCCGCGTTCAAGTGAGCCGAAGAATTTGAAATAGTTTAGCGTACACTCGCCGCCGTAGCGGAGTGACTGCGCCCGTGACTCCCCGCAATACATTGGAAACACGCCGGCCACATCGCGCGCGGATGGATCGTGACCGTTTTCGGCCAGAGTCTGGCGATAAAGGGCGATATTGGCGCGCACAGCTTCCTTGTCCGGGATGAAGAAAGCGGTGCATAGATGAAGTCCGCGCCTGCCAGCGTAGATATAGCTCTCGCGGGTCATCGTGCCGGACGCGTAGATTGCGGGATGAGGCTTTTGTACCGGCGGCGGGAAGAATTGATAATCGTCGATTTGCCAGAACTTGCCGTGAAACGAAAAAGGCTGGTCAGCGGTCCATGCCGCGATTATCAAATCAGTGCCCTCGCAGAAGCGGTCGAAACTTTCGGCACGATCGACTCCCATAAGCTGGTAGGCGTAGTTCAGAAAACCGCGGCCGACGCCGTACTCCAAACGGCCATTGCTCAGAACGTCGACCATCGCGTATTCCTCGGCCAGGCGCAAAGGGTTGTGCAATGGCACCAGGGAGACGCCGGTCCCCAGCCGAATCCTGCTGGTTTTTCCGGCAGCCGCGGTGGCAATAACCGCGGGGGCGCCAAAAGAATAGCCGGCATAGTGATGCTCGCCGAACCAGGCCGAATCAAAACCAAGTTCCTCCAGAATCTGGATCTGCTCCAGAATCTGAGCGTAGTAGCTCGCGCTCGAGCCATGCACTTCGCGATGGTAGTCGATGTTGTAGAGAATTCCGAACTTCATTTCACGAACCGTGTCGATGATTTTGGAGGGCAAAAACCGCCGCGGGCGCATCGGGACGTTGCGGCGAAATCCACCGTGCGTGATGAGGGGCGCACCGGCGCAGCGATGTCCCGGCGGCGCGGTGGCGGTCGTATCGCCGGGCAGTGGTTGGAAGCATCGTCACTTGGATTCCTCGGTTCCAGGTCCCGATAACGTGGCGCGGTTCCGGAACGTTGGAGCAGCAAAGCATCAATCCTTGCGACTGGCAACCGGCCGCGTATCCAGTCAGGATAGAGGGGTCGTCGTCGGCAGCCACTTGATCCTGGCCGCGAATCGGCACGCCGGATGCCTGCAGAGATTCGCCGCCGGCTCAATGGAAGCAAACAGACGTAACGCGTCACAAGAGGAGAATGGTAATGAGCTTGTGGGTACAACTGACGCTTAAGGACCTGGCGGACCCGGATTCGGAAAGCCGGCCAGGTCTGGTTAACCTCGAGCGGGCTCTGTGGATGGAGCCTTACGATGCCGAAGGAAATGGAAGCGTTCTCCATTTCGGGGCGCAGGAGTCCGTCATGGTAAGCGAGAGTCTCGAGGAGATCGTGGATCTGCTCGACGCCGCCGACGGGACGGATGAGGATTTCGACGAAGAAGAGGAGGAAGAATAATCGGATCGCAGCGGTGTGACGCACAGTCGGCCGCCGCCGAATCAGGCCGTCGCGGTCCCTGACACGCGTCAGCAGCAGGCTTTCGCGACCGGGCGGCGGTGCTGGCGTTCGAGCCGGCGCCGCCGCCGGTTTGGAATCAGGCCGAAGGATGCTTCGCGTTGATGAGAAAGCCGCCCCTAGCGGCGTTTTTTTGGTTTTGACTTCGGCAACTCGTAGCGCCATTCCGCGTAGAGCGAGCCGTCGTCTTTGCCAGCTATAGACGGCGCTCCCGCCCAACACTTTTCTTAGTTCGTGCACGATCCGATGAGCGAGCTTTTGCGACGTGGTCAGCACTTCGAGTCCCTCATCGCCGGTGGGCCCGAGTTCGTCAACCGAGATGATGCGCCGCTGCGGCTGGGTGACGGTGGCACGCTTGGCGACGTTGTCCATGCGGCGGCGAATCAGGTCGCTGCTGGCGGCGATTCCAGAGCCCAGCAACATCAACCTGCCCTAGCCTTCCTGACGGCTGACCTGCTCGCAGGCGGGGCAGACCGTCCAGTCCGCCGTCCTGGAAAGCTGCTCTGTCACCTTGCGGTCGCCGCGCCAGGTTTTGCGCTCGTAAATCGCGCCGCAGCGCTCGCAAATCGACGGATCGTTGGGCGTTTTCGTCTTGCGGACCACTGCCGGACTCTTATCGTCGCGCACCGCACTGCGATTAAGGCTTCGCATTCGCCCTTTGGATTTTTTTGAATCTCGAATCATTCCTGGCATCGTTTCACCCGCTCCACTGTCTATCCAAGCCGTAGCCATCTCACAAGCCCAGCAAAAATACCCGGCAGAAGACATCCAGGTCTGATACATTTTTCAGCCGGCAATGATGCTGGAGGCGACAGCAATAAGCGAGGTGTTGCATCCGGGGCCGTCACCGTGTCTTTTTGCAGGCGCTGGCCCGGTTGTCGCTCCAAGTTGAACGAAGCTAGATTGTTAGCAGGTGATTTATGGCCACTGCACCAAGGAAAGAGCATAAACGCCGCGAGGCCCTGCGCGCGATCCTCAACCATGAACGCAACCAGGCCTTGGCGCGCGTGCGCGAATACCGGCATGACCAGGAGGAGGAAGCGGAGGAGCTGCCGGGCGACGAAATGGACGTGGCGCGTTCCATGGCCGACGTCGAGACCCACGCTACCCTGATCGAGCGGGTGGAGGATCGGCTCAAGGCCATCGATTTCGCATTCGATCGCCTCGAGCGCGGCCTTTACGGAATCTGTGCCCAGTGCGGAGAGGAGATCCCGCTGGAGCGGCTCAAGGCCTTACCCTTCGCTGCCTATTGCGTCACCTGCGAGGAAAAGCGCGACCAGGCGGCGCGGTCGGGCAAGCCCTGGCTTGACGAGCCGTTCATTCGTCAGTGGGACGTCCCCGAAGAGATGGAGGAATCCACCGAGACCTCCCACGATGAGTTTGTTCCGCTCCCCAGCGGCGAGGAAGAATTGTCCGCTCCCAGTGCGGAGCCGTCACCTCCCAAGGCGCCGGCGCGGAAAAAGAAGTCAAAGGCTCGGCCTCATCAAGCGCGCGGCAAACGATAGAACAGGAATTCCTGCAATACGATAATCAAACCGCTGGCGGCTCAACGAAGACGCTCTGGGCGGGTCGTATCATGAGCGGCCTGGCGATACTCTTTCTGCTCTTCGACGGTGGCATCAAATTGGCTATGCCGGCTCCGGTCGCTCAGTCATTCGCCAAACTCGGATATCCGGTAAGTCTCGCTCCGGGTATCGGAATCCTCGAACTCGTCTGCACCCTCGTCTATTTGATTCCGCGCAGCGCCGTGCTTGGCGCGATCTTTTTGACCGGCTTTCTTGGCGGCGCAATCACCAGCCATCTGCGCGTCGGCGATCCATGGTTTACCCATACCCTCTTCCCTATCTATATCGGCTTGCTGGTCTGGGGAGGGCTGTTCCTGCGCGAAGACCGGCTGCGCGTTCTGATTCCTATGCGAAGGTAGCTTGCGCAGCGCCCGGGCGCGAAAATTGGCGAGACCGCGACGATGACGCGAGCGGTAAACTTTGCACGCATCCGAAGCGTGGCACTGACGCCTTGATATTATGGGTTTGGGAGTCCCGACGAATGTGCAGGAATATCAAAATCCTCTTTAACTTCGAGCCGCCCGTCACCGACGAAGAGATCCGAGCGGCGGCGCTCCAGTTCGTGAGAAAAATCAGCGGTTTCAACAAACCGTCGAAAGCCAACGAAGGATTATTTGTGGCCGCAGTCGATCAGATAGCCGGTATTTCGGGCCGTTTTCTTCGTTCACTGGAGACGAACGCAGCGCCGAAGAATCGAGAAGAAGAGGCCGTAAAAGCCAAGGCCCGCGCGGCGGAGAGATTCGGCGGTTGAAAGCTCTCCTCGACGGTTTGATTATTGAGAAATGCCGGACGGTTGTCGCTAAAGTGTACCAGTCACCCTCACCCTCTTCTCTCCACAACTGAATGTGGGAGAGAAGAGGGGACAGAAGGATTCAGAAGTTTTCCGCGTGCACTTTGGGCAGCACTTCGGCGGCGAACAGCTTCATCGAGCGCTCCGCCTCTTCCAGCGGCATCCCGCCGTACTTGAACACGCCTACGAACTCCTCGGCGTCAACCGTCTGCTTTATCTCGCGCAGCACCTCCAGGCATCGCTCGGGCGTGCCGAAGCATTGTGTGCGGCCCAACAGGGTCGCGTCGCCGGCTTTGCCCGACGACATCGCCTCCGCCATCTTGGCATGGAATTCGTAGCCCTTGGTGTTTTTGAAGTGCTCAGGCTCGTTGTACTCGTAATGCACCAGCGCCGACAATCCGTAATTGGCCATCCACTTGTCGCGTCCGGCCTCGGCAGTCTTTTCATCCTTGGTGCAATACACCCAGGTAACCGCGATCGGACGTCTGCCCTTCTGGCCGAATTTGCGGCATGAACCGAGGTAGGCCTGATAGTCCTTGGCGTGTTCGCTCCAGGCCTTTTGCGGGATGATCAGCATCCCCATCCCCGCCCGCGCCATGATATCGCCGGTCTCGGGGCTGACGATCGCGCCGAAAAACCGGTCGGTCAGGTTTTTGTGCAGAGGACGGGGCCGAACGGTCATCTCCGGAACCTTGTAGAACTGTCCGTTGAAGGAAAAGCGCTCCTCGGTCAGCGCCAGCTTGACCACTTCGGCGGCTTCGGCGAAGCGCTCGCGCGACTCGCCCATCGGGATGCGCAAGCCTTCGTATTCGATCCGTCCGCTGCCGCGCCCAAATCCCAGCGTCAGCTCGCGGTCGCGCGCGAACAGATCAAGCATCGCGATCTCCTCCGCTACCCGCACCGGGTCATGCCAGGGGAGCACGATAACCATCGTGGCCAGGCCAATTCGCTTGGTGCGGCCGCATAGGTAAGAAAGAAACTGGGTAACGTCGGGAATCATGGTATACGGCGAGAAATGATGTTCGACCGCCCATAGCGAATCGAATCCCAGGGGCTCGGCTAAATCGGCAAGCGCCAGGTCCTCGCGGTAGATGTCGGGATCAGGGACCTGAGTCTTGAAAAAGTTCTGGCAGAATATCGACGCACCTACTTTCATGCTCGCAACCCTCCGAAGTTAGTTATTGGCTTTTGCATGGGGCGAAATTCAACTGTGGCCTTCGCGGATTTAAGGGGCGGCAGGGCTTTTGGGAGACCCACGACTGTCACGCAGCGAGCATACCAAAGCTGTACCGGATTGAAACCCTAACGCACCGGCGCGATCAGGGTTAGCGCTATACCAGGAGTGGACGAGGACTTGCCGATCAAGTTGATTAATCCGAGCCGCCAACGTCAACGAGCGGCCTTTATCGCGTTCGGGCCACCTGTTCGCTCCCTGACGGTCGCGGCTCAGATTTTTCGGCTCGGATTTTTTCCCCTGTTCCGGCGCAGAGTTCGAACCTCACTGCTCCTTCTCCTCCACGAACGCACGGAGCCGGCCTAGCGCCGCGTCCCACTGTTGTGAAATCTGATCCAGGTACCGCTGCACCGCTAAGAGCCGCTTTGTTCGGAGCTCCCAGATGCTTTCGCGGCCGGCGCGGGAACTGCGGGCGAGCCCGGCCTCTTCGAGGACACGCAGGTGTTTCGTGATCGCCTGACGCGAAACCATAGCGTCCTCAGCCAGGCGCACGATCGACAGGGGCCCTTCCCCGCACAATCGGGCAACGATATGCAAGCGTGTCTCGTCGCCCAGTGCGGCGAAGATAGGCGCAGCCTGGGCAAGTTTCGGGGCTGCTGAAGTACGCATCCGTGACATGTGCAGCGGTCAGGCCGCCAGGGCGAGGTACTTTTCTATGAGCTTCGCCTGTGCCGTCCATCCCTGTTCGTTGCTGGCAAATGCCTTGGCGCGCCGATCAAGCGGGATCTGATCGAAACCCGATTCCGTGATGGTCAGCATCGTGCCGCCCGACGCCTCTTCCAGTTCGAATACGACCAGCGTGGTTGGCTCTTTGGAGTAATCAACAGCAGCATCCACGGCATAGGGATGCCAACGGAAAGAGAACAGCCGCTGGGGCTCGATACGGTCGACAGTGATCTCAAAAGGAGTTCCCTCGTAGGGTTTCTGGCTCCTGGCGACTTCCGCGTCGACCGTGGTCGGAACAATCCTTCCGATCATTCGCGACCCCGCGACGAAGGGGCCCTCGAACTCGACGCCGAACCAACTGCCAAACTGGCTGGAGTCGCTGATAGCGCGCCACACGCGCTCGCGCGGCGCGCGCAACAGGCCCCGCTTCTCGATGCGATCTGTGTTTGTAGCCATGCGCAACCTCTCAGTTGCGCTTACAATAACAACCGCTGGGACAACATGCAACCTAGAAGTTGCATTTGTTGCCCTCCGGGCCCTTACGCGCCGGCTTTGTCAGCCGGCCTGAACGCGGAGTCAATTCCGTACAGGCGGCGGCCGTTCGCGTCAACGATTTTTCTCGCCGCCGCCGGATCGACGTCGGTCCTCTGCGAAATTGTTCTGAGTCCCGCGGGATCAGAGCCGACATCAAGATGGCCATAATCCGTGCCATGCACGAGATTGTTCTCCCCGGCGTACTGAAGCAGATAGGGCAGGTCGTCGTCGGCCTGGCATCCGACGTACAGATTCTGCTCGCTCAGCAGGCCCCTGGCCGCCGCGCGCCAGTCCCGTGAAAAAATGCGCTGGGCGGTGAAGTTGTCCGCGCGCAGGCATTCCTGCAGCGCCCACGGCAGCCAGGTGGCGCCCGCCTCCAGAAACGCCCATCGAAGCCGGGGGAAGCGCTGGTGCAATCCCGTCGTCAGCACCGCGCACATCGCCATCGGAGCCGGCGCCAGATTGGCGTATAGAAAAGTGTGCGGCTGAGAATAGAAGGTTCGCATATTCGCGCCGACGTGGACCGCGATCGCGAGGTCGAGGTCCTGCGCTCTGGCATAGATGGGCCAGTACGACCGGTCGCCAATACCGAGATCGTGCCTGATGCCGCGGAAGTGCACCGCCACGGCGCCATGCTTGCGGCCAAACTCCAGTTCCTCCAGCGCGCGATCGATCGAGCGCACCGGCGCCTGCAACGCCCATAACAGGCGCCCCTTGCTGTCCGCCGTTGCCTCCGCCAGCCATCGGTTGTAACTGCGCGCCAGCGCGGCCTCCACGGCGGGACTGAGTATGTCCGCCATCAGCCAGAAAGTCGGAAACAGGACATGTACGTCAACGCCAAGCTCGTCCATCCGCCGGATCCGCGCCGAAGGGTCGGCCAGATCGACGCTTGCCGTGGGAAATGTTTCACGATGCGTGCGGTCAATTACCGCGCTAATCCAATAATGCAGATCTTCGACCCGCCAGAAGCCGTTGACCACCTTGGGACGGCAGTCGCGCTCGTCGGGATCCAGAAAATCCCAGGTGTGCTCGCATTCGACCACGTGGGTGTCTGAATCGATAAAGCTCATCGTTAAACCCTCCTCGCGCGTAGGCGGAAGGCGCCACACAGAAGATTGTTAACCGCGTCCATGTTTGTTATCGATGAAACAAATCAGTCCAGCAAACAAGTCGATACGCCTCTTTCGCGCCTGGGCAGGTGAAAGACGCCTGCGAAGGCAAAGGCCGGGAGAAAAGTCATGGCGAAAAGGATGTTCCTAAATCAGCTCAACACCAAGAACCCCAAGGCCTGCGTGGAGTTCTACAAGAAGCTGGGATTCGTCGAAGAC
Source organism: Binataceae bacterium (SeqCode) (assembly GCA_035939115.1). Taxonomy (GTDB): domain Bacteria; phylum Desulfobacterota; class Binatia; order Binatales; family Binataceae; genus JAJPJA01. Next base: position 29,705 of record DASZGF010000167.1, on the reverse strand, counting down.
CCCGGATTCAACCAGAAGCCGGGCGCACCGGTTAATCCGGTTTCGGGCTTTGCGGAAAAGATGGGCGCCGACGCAGTGGCCGACGCCGGCGAGTTCGTGATGCTCAAACATCCCGATGACGACTACCACCTCGAAGTAGGCGTCTGGAAGGCGGGAAAACTGGTCGAGCCCACCTACCCGGCAAAATTCAGCCAGGCGGGCGTGGTCCGCATCTCGTTCCTCGTCGATGACATCGACCAGGAACTGGCCGACGTGCGGTCCAAGGGGATCCCAATCCTGTACGGACCGGAAACCCTCAACCTGCAATGGGGGACGACGCGTTTCGCCTTCATCAAGGATCCCGACGGTACTTTCGTCGAGTTCCTGGAAATCAAGCGCGGCTAGCTCATTGAGGTTTTTGGCTTCCGCGGCTGAACAAGCGCCCGTCTGACAATTGTTTCTGATTTTTTGCGGCGCCCGTACCTGGTGGCTGCCGTCGGCTTGATGCTGGCGACCTGCTGATGGCGTGTTTTGGTGCGCGTTTCCGGGTAGACTTGGGCCCGACGCGCGCGGCGCGCCATTCGGGTCGCCGCCAGAGGAATCTTGTCAAGCTTGCGGGAAATCAGTGGCGGGCTCATTAAAACCATCTGACGGCGCCGGCGCAACCGGTCCGGCGCCCGCATGCTTCGAGCCGTCGGGCGCGCAGTTCCCCACGCGCCTGGTCCGCGCGGCCCGGGTTGTGGATCTCTTCACTACCACGCACGCGCCGGAGCGTATCGAGAGCTATCGGCAGGCGATGGCCGCCGGGGAGCGGTTCCCGCCGGTCTCCGTCATCAGGGTCGGACGGCGTTTCGTAATCGCCGACGGTCACAAGCGCTTTACCGCCTGCCGGGCTTTGGGCGCGGACCAGATCCCGGTCGAGTTATGGCCGCTACGCAAGCTGCTTGCTGACCAATTGCGCCAGTTTCGCCGCACGGCGCGCCGGATAGCCACGGTGATCGCCCGCGCCGCGCGCCATCCGGAGGGGCGCAAAGAGGCGCGGCGCCTTTATTGGGACACGGTAGGGCATTGGCAGCGGATCGCGCTGTCAGCGGCCGCCAGAGCGCGTCGCGTGGCCGCAATCGGCACGCGTGCGGATCGTGTCGCCCCGGTCTTCTCGCGCCTCCTGCGCGATTGCATGCGCCTGCGCGCCCATCTGCTGATGGTATTCCTAAGCCTCGCGATTTTGGGCGGGGCCCAGCTCTACCTGACCTGGATCGCCAAGCTGTGGGCGGAGGGGCCGCTGCTGACCGGCAATCGCGCCGAGATGGCTCGTCTGTTGACGCGTGCGGCGCTAACCGCGCTGGCGATGGTGGCCGGGATCTTTTTCTCGCGCTATTCGTTGCGCGCCGTTGACCTGAGTTTGGTGCAATCGCTGCGCGACCGCGCGCAGGACCGGCTGCTGGAAACCGATCTGAAGCTCGCGCGCCGGTTCCAAACCGGCGACTTGATGTCGCGGCTATTCAACGACGCCGGTGCGCTGTCGGAGTTCGTGCGGGAAATCCTGCGCAGGGGCGTGGGCGAGACCCTGGTGGTAGTGGGCGCGACGGCGATGCTCTTTCGGCTCAACTGGCGCCTCGCGCTGGTCACCGGCGTCGCGGTGCCGGCGGTGGCATTGCCGCTGACCCGCTTGGGAAAGCTGGTGCGCAAATGGGGCGCCGCGGCGCAGCAGGCGGCGGGCGACCTGGGCGCCACCCTTAACGAGCAACTCCATGGCCTGACCACTATCAAAGGCTTCCAGGCCGAGCGGATGGAAAACGAGCGGTTCATGGCCAAGGACATGATCTGGCGCCGCCAGGTGATGCGCAGCGAGTTCTGGTCGGCGGCGCTGATTTCCTCTGTGTGGCTGATCGCCGCCGCCGGGCTGCTGGCGGTGGTCTGGTACGGAAGCCGCCTGGTGACAACCGGCCGCGCCACCGCCGGCGGCCTGTTGGCCTTTTGCCTGTATGCGGTGCAGACCGTGGAACCGTTGCGGCGGCTAAGCGAAGTGCACAGCATGTCGCAGCGCGCGATCGCCTGCGCCACGCGCGTTTACGAGATCATCGACCTGCCACGATCGCAGCGCGACGGGACCGTGGCGCTGGCCCTGCCGGTGCGCGGCGAGTTGCGTTTCGAGCAGGTGCGCCTGAGCTTTAACGCGAACCAACCCGTGCTGGCGGATCTCAACCTCGTGGTCAGAGCGGGCGAGACCATCGCGTTGGTGGGCGGCAGCGGCGCGGGAAAAAGCACCGTTGCCAATCTGCTGCTGCGGTTCTTGGAGCCCGACGCGGGGCGAATCCTGCTCGACGGCCATGACTTGAGGGAGTTGCGAATGGCGGACCTGCGGCGCGCGGTGTGCGTGGCCGAGCAGGACCCGTTCATCTTCAGCGGCTCATTGCTGGACAATATCCGCTACGGCGCATGGAACGCGTCGCGCCGGCGCATCGAGGAGGCGGTCCTACTGGCCGGGCTCGAGGCGTACGTGGCGTCGATGCCGCGCGGGCTCGACACGTATCTGACCGAATCCGGGCGCAACCTGTCGGGCGGGCAGCGCCAGCGGATCGCCCTGGCGCGCACTATCGCGCGCGATCCCGGGGTATTGGTCCTCGACGAAGCCACCAGCGCCCTTGACAGCGACACCGAGCGGATCATCTTCGCCAATTTGAAGGAATGGCTGGAGCGTCGCACGGCGATCGTGATGGCGCATCGGCTGTCCACCGTCACGCGCTTTGCACGGGTGGCGATGCTGGCGGACGGCGCGATAATCGGCGAGGGCTCCGTCGCCGACCTGCTCGAGGGTTGCGCGCCGTTTCGGGAACTGTTTGCCGACCAATTAAACCCGGTCGAATCCGAACGCGAGCGCAGTTTCGGTTAGTCCCGCGTCCCGCCGTCCTCGTGTTTGCCGCGCGCAGTCCGATCCGCGAGAAAAGCCGAGAAAAGCTGTTCGTAACGGCCGGCCATCAGGGCTGGAGCGAACTCCGGGCGAGCGCGATCCAGCCCACGCTGCGCGACTCGGGCGGCCAGCTCGGCATCTTGCAGCAGCCTGGTCACCGCGTGGCCCAGATCCTCGATGTCGTCGGGACATGCGAGGACCGCCGCCGGATCGGTGTCGCCCACAGCGTCGGTGATCCCACCCAGGGCATAGCCGGCGATCGGGGTTCCGCACGCCATCGCATCGATTGCGGTCTGCGACAGTCCTTCGCGCAGCGTGGAGTGTGTGGCGATCACCACAAGATCAGATGCGATGATCGCCGGTGTGACGTCATCGAGATGGCCAAGGTAATGTACCCTTTGCTCCATCCCGTGGCGCCGAGCCAATTCCTCACATCCGGGGATGTCGCGTCTGGGGTCCTTTCTCCCGCACACCAGCAGGTGGACATCGCCCAGGCTTTGGTTGGCATGGCGCGATGCCAACATCGCATCTTCGATTCCCTTGCCCAGATTGACGCCCCCCACAAAGCCAATCCATCGACCTGCGGCAGGTAATCCGAGCAAGGATCGCGCCCGCATACGCTCGCCGGAATCGGGGATGCTCTGACGGGCCGGGAAACGGGTGGCGTTTGGGATTAGATGCACCATCGAGGGCGCGATCGCCGAATCGGTCAACAGGCTTTGCCGCACGCTGCGGCTCACCGCCACGATCGCATCGGCTCGGTGTCCGGCCAGCCATCGCACCGCAAAAGGGAGCGGCAACGCCATGTGCCTGACCAGGATCAGGCGGGGGCGAGTGGCCCGCCGCGGCCTTAAGCATGCCCACACCCATTCATCACTTGTGATGACCATCAAGAGATCGGGACGGGTTGCGGACACCGTCCGTCCTATTAAAAACGGCGTGAGCAGGTTTAGCGCCCCCCCGATAGCGGCCGGATGGACGGGGATGCGGGCGGCGGACGCAGCGGCGTGCCATTCTCCCCCAGCCGGACACAGCGCCTCCACCCCGTAGCCGCGCTCCAGCAGAGCTTGGGCCAGTTGCAGGGTGACGCGTTCCGCGCCGCCGACGATGCGCGAGCTGGAAATCAGGAGAATTTTCATCTCGGCCAAGCCTCGGACAGCCTCCCAGCCGCGGTCATGGGCTTGCTTCTTCGGATCGAAGGCCCTTGAATCGTAATTCAAAACCTAAAGCCGCGTCGAACGGGGCGCTTTTACTCGATTGTCGGCCTTGTGGGACGTAAGATGTGGGCCTAACGCGCCGGGGGGGCCGCAATGATCGCGTTACAAATGATGACGTTACCGTGGTGAGAGTTTGAAGCCGATAATCGAGTCATCGGCGATGGAAATGGCCGCCCCAGGATGGCGGCTGGGCGGTGCCGAAATCGGCGTGCCGGTGCGTCTCAGGCCACGGCGACTGCCGCCTACGGCGGCATGGCTTGTGATAAAAATATTCGCCGAAACCTTCCTGGCGGCACTGATCACCTTTTTGGTGCTCGACCTGTTGGCCTCTTTCATCGACAAGTTCGACGACCTGATGTCCTACGGCCTGTTAAGGCCCGCCGGCATCGAATACTTGGTGCTTAAGCTGCCCCTGATGACGGCCCAACTGATCCCGATCGCCTGTCTGACCGGGGTGCTGCTGGGATTGGCGATGCTCAACCGCAATGGCGAGCTGCTGGCCCTGCAGGGGCTGGGCATCAGCCGATTAGGGATCGCGCTGCCGCTGCTGATGATTTCAGCCGTGCTCTCCGTGGTGACATTCGGGCTCAGCGAGACAATTGTGCCGGCGGCGACGCGGCGCTCCAAATACCTGCTTGACTCTGTTATTCAACATCAGCCGCGATTTATCTATAGCGGCCAAAACTGGCTGCGGACCCGCGACAGCTTTGTCGGAATCAAGAGCTACGATGCCTCGCGCAAGCGCCTGGTCGGGTTACGGATTTACCAAATCGGACCGCAATACGCGCTCGGTGCAATATATAGCGCCGACAGCGCGGATTGGAACGGCAAGGATTGGACCTTCTCAGGACTGAAAGTGCTCAACCTGAAACATCCGGGATCTCTGGCCGCGGCCGCGACCCGCGATTTTCATCTTGACGCCAGGCCGGGTGATTTCTCCTTCGCCATTTTGAGTCCCGAAGAGTTCAGCCTCTCCGAGTTGGATGATTATATCGCCAAGTTGCGCCGCAACGGTCTGGACCCCGGCACCTACCTCGTGGACCGCGACGTGAAATACGCGCTGCCGCTTTCCTGCCTGGTGATGATGTTCTGCGGACTGGCATTGAGCCTGGACCCGGTGCCGCGCGCTTCCGGCACGGGGCGCGGCTTTATCCTGGGGTTGGGGCTTGGGCTCAGCTACTGGATAACCTTGGGCTTTACCATCTCCTTCGGCCGCTCCGGCGTGATGTCGCCGTGGTTGGCGGCCTGGCTTCCCAATCTTCTGTTTTCTTTGCTGGGCGTGGCGCTGTTCCTGGCTGGCGAGGAGCGCTAAAAGCCCGCCACGGTCAGACCTGGCTTCATTTGGTCTGAGGACGCCTAATTTGATAGTGTGCCCTTGGTCGAGGGCACTGCGTTGGGTCAAGGTTCTCAAGGCCGTGCCTCGCAAAAGGGGGGAACGACCGTGGTCAGGAACCGATGGTTTCCAATGGCAGGGCTGCTGCAATTGGGCTGACGATTTGGACTGGCTTGGCCCGCGGTCAGGCGCATCCCGGTGCACTTTCGCTTCAATTCTCCGAGCCGGTGGGCTCGGACATCTCCGGACCTTCGATCAGCTCGCTGCCGCCGGTCATTTACGTAGGTGATAATTTCGTGATCCAAGGAGCGGGTTCACGTCCGGTTCGGTGGTGAACTTCTTTGTCCCCACCTCTGCTGGGGTGCAAAATTTCGGTCCGCTAGTCCCGAATTCGGCCTTGCCCGACAGTTTGACCGTCTTTGTACCTATCACGGTGCCCCAAGGGGAGGGTGTGGCGAGCGTTGTGGTGGTGAACACCGACGAGAGCCACGTCCAGTCCAATACCGCATTGGCCTTCCTGCAAGGCGAAGCCTCTGCCGGCCTGCCCAGCCTCACGGCGATCAATGGAGTGCCCTTGTCTCCCACCAGCATCGAGCCGGGGGTTGCACTGGCCAATGTGGAGATGGTGGTGAGTCCGGGCGCGTCGGTGACGCTGACTGGTACCGGCTTCGACGTCGTTGACGGGGTCGGCGTGAACCTGTTCTGCGATTGCCCGGGAGGAAATATTGGTCCTTTCCTCCTTTATCCTGGTAACCCCGGCCTGAGCTCGAACAGCTTGACCTTCACCGTGCCGTCGGGGAAGTCTGCTCCGGCAACGGGTCCCGGAGCGTTCGAAGTGACCAATTTATCAAAATCCTTTTTCGCCAGCGCCGCCGTATCCGTGCCGATTGGCGCTCAGATAGCGGTCAATGGGGTCGTCCAGATGGGTTCCGTAGTAACCGTCAGCGGGGAGGGATTCTCCAACCTCACCGTGATTAACCTCTTCAACTTTCAAGGCGGGCAACGTGGTCAACCTGGGCGGACTCAATCCCGACGGCAGCGCCAAAATCCCCCTTAGCTTGGAATCCGACAGCAAGATAACCTTCACTCTTCCCACTGCGGTAGTGGCCGGACCGTCATACCTTCAGGCGCTCAACCCGCCTTTTATCCCATTCACCAGCACCGGCGACTCACCCGGTGGCGCGTTCCAGGCGATGTGAAGACGGCGTTCGTGTGGCCGCATTTTTCGGCTCGCAGCCTGACCGTGGAGCAAAAGGAGACTGCCCTATGCTGTCACGGCGGTCACAATGAGCTAGCTTGAGTAGAAATCACGCGGGACAAGAGGAGAGGTTGATGAACGATTCGCGCGATTTCGACCTCAACCACATGATGGAACGGATACGGTTGAAGGTCCGTGATCAGCGGCGGGTGACGGAAGCGGGCTCCGCGGCCGGGAGTGACGAGCCCGGGGAAAATCAGCAGGTGCAGGGCGATCTGGCCGAGCTTGATCGGTCATACGACCTGAGTCGCGTATCGCTCGATCCCAACCGCAGGGTGCTGGGATGGACCTTGCTGACCGCCGCCAGACTGGTCAGCATGCTGTTGAGGCCGATCTTTCGCCGGCAGTCCGAGTACAACGCCGCCAACACCCGCGTTACGGCTCATCTGAAAACGCAAGTGGAGTTGCTGCGCGAGCAATTCGCCGGCATCCCAGCTATCGCCGAGCGCACGCTTCTCCGCCGCCTGGAGGATTTCCAGGCGCAAATTCAGGCGTTGGCGCGTCGCCTTTCCAGGACCTATGCCGACGATATCGCGATGCACGCGCAGGCGCTCAGTAATTTGTCGCGGCGAATGGCGGAGTTGGAACAGAGGCAAGCGGGCTGGAACGAAGAATCGGAGCGGCTCGTGATGCTTGAACGCCGCCAGATGGAGCGCCTGCAGGAGCAGGAGCATGGGCTGCGGGAGCAGGGTCAGCGCTTCGGATCGCTCGATGCGCGCAACTCCGAGCTCGCTGCGATAGTCGAGGCGGTACGCGCGGCGCAATCAGAGGCGCAGGCGCAGGCCCGCACCCATTACGAGGAGTTCAGGCTAACCCGGGAGCGGGTCTTGCGCGCCGAGCGCCGTCTGCGCCGGCTCCTCAGCGGAGAGACCGTCAACGGCGCCGCGCCTTCCCATGAAAAATCGCTGGCGCCGTCCAGGCCCGAGACCGGGATGGACTATGCTGGTTTCGAGGACCACATGCGCGACAGCCGGATCATCAAAGATCGGCAGCGCGGCTATCTGAAGTATTTCGCCGGCAGGGCCCCGGTGATCGACGTCGGATGTGGTAAAGGGGAGTTCCTTGAGCTGATGCGCGAGGCGGGGATCGAGGCCAAAGGGCTGGATCTCGATCTCGACATGGTATTGCAGTGCAGAGAAAAGGGACTGGACGTGGAGCGATGCGACGCGATCGACTATCTGGCCGGACAGCCCGACGGCACCGTGGGCGGAATTTTCTCCGCCCAGGTGATTGAGCATCTGACTTCCGCGCAGCTAAGCGCCTTGATAACGCTGAGCTGGCGCAAGCTCGCACCGGGCGCAATTATGGTGCTGGAAACCCTCAATCCCGAGTCCCTGTTCGTGCATTACAAATGGTTCTGGATGGATCCGAGCCACGTCCGCCTGGTGCATCCGCTGACGCTGCAGCTCATGCTCGAGTCGGCCGGGTTTTCCCAGCTCTCCTGCCGCCTCACTTCGCCGCCCGTGGACGTCTTTCCCATTCCGCCGTTGCAGGGAAACGGGACTGCCGCGCTGGAGGAATTCAACCGCGCCACCGACTCTCTCAACAAGCTTATCTATGCCGAACAGGAATATTACGTGGTTGCACGGAAATGAGCAGCGCCAGCAGCGGCGCGCCCGCGTACGACATAAGCGCCGCTACCCCGGATCAGGCGTGCGGCCAGGGGCCTCAAGCCGGCCCGGCCAAGGTACCGCGCGTCAGCGTTATAGTCCTCAATCGTAACGGCGAGCGCATCATCGGCAAGTGTCTGGACCATCTGCTGGCGCAGACCTTCGATGATTTTGATATTCTGCTGGTCGATGATAACTCGGCTGACGGCAGCATTGTCGTGGCCGAGAGCTACCTTGGATGCGGCAAGCTTTCGATTGTTCGCAGCCACCGGAACCTTGGAGTGCCCGGAGCCCGCAATCTTGGACTTGTTCACGCCAAGGGGGAAATTTTAGCGTTCATCGATAATGATGGCTACGCACACAAGGAGTGGCTTGCGGCGGCGCTCCGGACGCTGGAATCAGACGACAAAATTGGCGCCATAGCCTCTGTAGTGTTTTTCGCGAACCGAAAAACAATATTGAACGCATGTGGCGGAACCATCAACCAGCAGGGCTATGGGGGAGATTTCTGTTATCACATACCCTATGAGTTTGCCGACATTCCACGCGAAGTCCTGTTCCCAATGGGCTGCGGTATAGTGCTTCGCAGAAAGGCGCTCAGCCAGACATGGCAATTCGATTCCAGGCCCATCAAATGGTACGAGGACGTGGAGTTGGGGATCTGGCTGTGGGCATGCGGATACAAGGTCGTGGTGGCGCAAGACGCCTGGATCGATCACGGCTGGGGATTTTCGGACGCATTTCTCCCGGACAGGGCGTACATGTGCGAGAGAGCCAGGATCAGGAACGTTTTGAAATACTATCCTGCGCGCCGCCTGATGTCGTGGTTGTCGCACGAAGTTAGTCATTTCGCGCACGCCGCGGGCACTATGCGATCGGTGCTCATCAAGGCTTGGCTATGGAATCTTCACCACCTCCCTTCCGCCTGGAGATGGCGCTTAAGAATTCGCCGCCACAAAGCTCCTTTCTGGCACCTGATCGACTCCACCTGGGGCTATTTTCCGGGACCGGTGCCTGACGACGCCGCCAATTACCTTGACTTGAAGCAGGCGCACTCGACCCTGCTGATGGACGGAAGGAACGATATGCATCAGCTCAATTTCGGCTGGTACGAAGCCGAAACTGACGCTGGCAGAACATTCCGATGGAGCGCTCGTCAGGCCTCGGTGTTGTTCAGATTCCACGTTCCGGTGCTTAATTGCACCATCGCCTTTGCCGGATCGAAGGACCGTGAGGTACGTCTGATTATGCGGCCGCTCGGAAGCCTGAAGCCCCTGGCAGATGAGTGCTTCCGATTGATTGGAACGCAATGGACATGGCGAACTTTCCTGATCCATCTGCCGCCCGGCGACTATGAACTATTATTGCTTTGCGAAGATCAAATGATTGAAAAGACGGGAAGAAAACTCGGCGTTGCGGTATCCGAAATCAGGTTCGAATAGTACGCTGTGAAAGTTCTCCACGTTTTTCCCCAGTTCACCCCGGATATGGTCAATGGCTCGGAACGTTATGAGTATATGCTTTCCAGGAAACTGGTTGAGCTGAAAGTGGATGTTGACATATTAACCACCCGCACGAGGAACGCCTATCCAACGTCGGCATTTACCAGCGCCTGGCCCAATGACCATTTGCCCGGTCTGACGTACGCCGATGGAATCCGAATTCGTCGCTTCGCAGCCAGTTTCCAGATCGGGCCGCGGTTAGGCAATTGGCTGTCGCGCCGGATATTCAAATGATGGCAACGGGAGGAACGGCGCTTTGGAATCATGCTAAAAGGATCGCGCGGCCTGGTGGATTATTATCAGCTTCGGGCGCGCAGCCGGCCGCGGATCCACGATCTAACGATGCTCGCCGCGCGCGGACCCTGGTCTCTGCCCCTGCTTGCGTATCTGGCGTTTAATGTTCGCCGATACGATGCCGTCATGGTCGGATTCACGCCCTACGCGCTGATGCGGCCGGTTGTTGCGATCGCGCGTTTGTTTCGACGGCCCGTCGTAGTTCTGCCCCTGTTCCATCCCCAGGACCTATATCATCACCTGGCGGCGTTCTACCGATGCTTCGCGCGCGCCGACGCGCTCCTGGCGCAGACACCCTATAGTGCCGCGCTGCTGGCGCATCTGGCGCCCGGATGCGTTCCCGTGGACGTCGGTGCTGGCGTCAATCTGGAAGAAATGGCGGACCGGAAAGTGTGCGGCGCGCGCTTCCGCCGCAAGTATGGGTTCGGCGGCAGCAAAATCATACTGTTCGTGGGAAGAAAGGAGTTGTTTAAGCGCTACGATTTGGCGGTTGCGGCAATCGATCTTATTGGCGATGAGCGGGTCAGGCTGGTAATGATAGGCCGCGACATCGACGGACAGCCGATATCGTCGCCCAATGTTTCCTGCCTGGGCGAGGTTGACCGTCAGGACCTGCTTGACGGCTACGAAGCCTGCGATGTGTTCCTGCTTCCATCTGAAAACGAAAGTTTCGGCATGGTTTTTCTCGAAGCCTGGGCGCGGCGCAAACCGGTCATCGGCAATCGCTCCTGCGGTCCGGTAGCTTGCCTGATCGATGAGGGTGTGAATGGCTATCTTGCATCCACCGCCGAGGAGATCGCCGCACGAATCGCACAACTCATCGCGAATCCGGCGCTGAGCCAAAGGCTCGGACAGGCGGGTTATGAGAAAGTCTTGAGGCACTACACCTGGGACGCGATTGCCGCAAAGGTCCACCAGCTTTACGCTGATCTCGCGCCTCAGGATAAGAAAACACACGTGCAGATCCGCGCACCTTCATAAGTTCAGGCGAGATAAGCATACGCGCAGCGTGGTGTTACCACCATCCGCCTGGTGAACAATCCCGCTAGTCCGGCTGTGCTTCGCACCTACCAACTGGACATTGGTCAGGAATCCGATCATTTTTCTATTTCAAATGAGAACGTCATGGCGCGGCGCGGCAGCCCTTGTCCTGTATGGCGGGTTGGTGGCGTTAATCTGGGGTTCAGGAGGCGTGCTTTCGGATCCCAGGCATTACAATGTGGGCGGAGGAAACGATCCCACTGCCACAATGTGGTTCTTGTGCTGGTGGCCGTATGCCCTCGCGCATCGGCTGAACCCGTTTATCTCAAAGCTGGTCTGGGCTCCGCGCGGCGTTAACCTCACCTGGAGCACTTCGATTCCGGCGCTGAGCGCGCTCGCGTTTCCGATCACCTGCCGCTTAGGCCCTGTGGTGGCCTACAATGTCCTTTCCCTGCTCGCACCAATTGTGTCGGGTCTGAGCGCCTACTGGTTTTGTTCTTATCTGGTTTCGTCATACTGGCCCGCTGTCGTGGGCGGCTGGATTTATGGCTTCTCGACCTATCAGACGGCAGAGGAGATAGGCGGCCATCTGAGTTTAAGCGTCAGCTTCATCCCGCCGCTATGCGCATTGATTTTCATCAGGCGGCTCCGAAATGAAATTGGCCGGTGGGGTTTCGTCCTGACACTGTTTGCGTTGCTGGCGTTTCAATTTTTGATCTCAAACGAGATTTTCACCACGATGACGGTATTTGGGATGGCCGCAATCGTGCTTGCCGGCATATTCGGGGATCGCGCGCTGCGGCGGAGGCTTTTTATTCTGACTGTAGAAAGCGGAGTGTCGTTTCTATGCGCGGCCGTCGCGGTAGCCCCGTTTCTCTACTACATGTTCCGCTACGATTTACCCCACGGACCCCTTTATCCGCCCGAGACTTATTCCACGGACCTGCTGGGCTTCGTGCTGCCAAATAATTTGGTGTATATCCACGCGATTGTCCCCGGCGTGCATATCGAATCCTATACGTTTTTAAGCCAGGCGTGGGAAAGAAACGCCTATATTACCTGGCCGGTTATTGCGATGATTGCCCTGTACGCGCGGCGGAACTGGAAGAGCGCTCAAGGGAAGCTGATTCTGTCACTGCTCGGGGTGATCTGCCTTGCCTCGATGGGGCCGCGGTTACACATCATGGATCGCGCCACGATCCCACTGCCCTGGGCGGTAGCCGCGCATCTGCCGCTACTTGAGCACGCTTTGCCCGGGCGGTTCATGCTGTTCGTCTTCCTCGTGCTCGCCGTCGTTATCAGCGCCTGGCTCGCCGCGGACAAGGTGCGCACGAGCCTCAAGCTTCTGCTGGTCGCGATGACAGTACTGCTTTCATGGCCAGCCGCATTAACCTCGCAAACGGTTTCGCCCGCTTTTTTTGCCGACGGCCTTTATGCGCGGTATCTTCCGAGAAACCCTCTGGTGATGGTGGTGCCGTACGGTGAAGCCGGCGCCAGCATGTTGTGGCAGGCGCAGAGCGGGATGTACTTCAGGATGGCAGGCGGCTGGACCGGCCCCACACCACCTGAATTCAGGGACTGGCCCGTCGTCAAGGGGCTGCTGATGGGCGTGGTGGTCCCACCGGCTCAGTATCAGCTCGAAGCCTTCCTTGGACGGTATCAGGTGGGCGCAGTCCTGGTCGCTGATTCGGATACGTCCGCCTGGAAACCGGTTATCGCTACGCTCGATCCCAATCCCGCCCACGCGGGCGGAGTTACTTTGTACAAGGTTCCGCGCCCTCTGTTCGAAATCTTTCGCGAGGCCAGCGCGAATCAGGCCGAGCAGACCGCCTTGCTGACAATGTGGCGGGAAACGTTAAGCGCAGTTAATCGGTATCTGGAAAGCGGTGGAGATTTGCACGACTTGAGCATCGAGCGCCTGCGGGCCAAAGGACTGATCCCTGAGCGGGGCGAGACCGCGTCTTTGGCGCGGCGTCGCGGCGTCCCCGAAAATGTTTATGTCGCGCCCGCGGGCAAGGATACTTTCGTCATGCAGGCGTGGGGGCTTCCTTCCACCGTAGAGCGAATCGATCGGTTATATGGTGCGTACGACTGCCGCACTCGCGCCGCTTCGCCGCAACATATCTTCCTTGTCAAGCCGGATTATGGCTCCGCAACCGTGGTTTTCGACCGCGCCGGGCTCAAACGCGCCACAGCCCTGTTGTCCAAAACCGCCAACACCACCGATGTGCAGCCACGCGCCTCCACTCTTGACGGCGGTGAGGACGCAGTTACAATTAGGTTGGTCGGAGCCTCGAACCGCTATTCCGATTAAGCACTATGGAACATCAATCGACCGATCCCCGGGTCTTCACGACTCGTTGGTATCACAGATTCGAGATCCTGCCTGGCGTGGTTACACCCGGAATCGTTACATTCGATGCCGGAGCCGTGCTCGATTCATTGGGAATCCCAAAAGATCTATCAGGTAAGAACGCGATCGATATAGGCGCATGGGATGGCCCTATGGCTTTCGAGTTGGAACGCCGCGGCGCCAGGGTAGTCGCACTGAACGTTTTGGACCCCAACGAAACCGCCTTCAACCTGGCGAAAGAACTGCTTGGGTCTCAGGTCGAGCATGTCCAGGGCTCGGTGTACGATCTAACCCGATTGTTCAAGGAACCTTTTGATTTGGTCTGTTTCCTCGGCGTATATTACCATCTCACTGATCCGATCCAGGCGTTTGAACAAATAGCGAGAGTCCTTGCCAGCGAAGGCCAGGTGTGTTTCGAGGGCGAGTGTTTGCGCCGTTATGCCGAGACCCTCAGCGGCGATGGTGTTCAAGATGATTTAGTAAGGCAAATCGCAATATCCGAGATTCCATTGGCGCTTTGCTGTCCAGGAGAATACAAGAAAAGCCCCAACTGGTTCATTCCTAATTTTTCATGTTTGTCGGGCTGGTTGAAGGTTGCCGGCATGGAGATCGCCAGGCATTATTTCGAGGAAAGCTCTGACGGCGAACCGCCGCACCAACGAATAAAAGGTCTGGCTACTAAACGCCGGCCGTCGGTAGTTATCACGGCTGTCCGTCAGGCGAGCCGTACTCTCATCCTCAGCGGGGGCGGCTTTTCAGCACGCACAGTGATTAACTTTTTCTGCAACCAAAACGGTCGACTGATGAATATCGGTGGACTTACGCCCGATGGCGGCGTCAGACTTCCAATCAAAGCTGATGGTCCCAACCAACTTCGTTTTGATCTGCCCGGGACGGTTGAAGCCGGCGAGGTAACTATCGAAGCGTGCAATCCGCCTTATGCCGGAAATGAGCGGGCCATCTACAGGTTTGAGGTTTTGAGATGAGGTTTTGAGATAATGATTCTGATGGCCGGCGGCCATCCGGAGCGCCGTGAGAAATCGGCGCTCTAAAGGCTGCGGAAGATTTTTTTCCGCCGCCTGCCGGATTCGGTGCGCGGTATGGCACTGACGGCAGCGGTAGCTCGGGTTACTCGGTGAAGGCCCTGTCTGGCAATCACGATGCGGCTGCTGAGGGAGGCTTAGACGTTTCCGTCGTTCTGCCTTGCCTGAACGAAGCCGAGACGGTAGGCACCTGCGTGACCACCGCCATCGATACTTTGCGCCGTTTGGGACTGCGCGGCGAGGTGGTGGTGGTCGATAATGGGTCGGAGGACGGCTCGGCGGAGATAGCGCGGGCGGCCGGGGCGCGGATCGTGTTGGAGCCCCGGCGCGGTTATGGCAACGCGCTGCGGCGCGGCGCCGAAGAGGCGCGGGGCAACCTCATCGTGATGGCGGACGCGGATGATTCCTACGACTTGACCGAGTTGGGCCGCTTCGTTGACGAACTGCGCGGCGGCGCGGACCTGGTGATGGGATCGCGCCGGCTGGGCCGGATCGAACCGGGCGCGATGCCTTGGCTCAACCATCGCATCGGCAATCCGCTCCTGTCGGGTATTCTCAATCTGTTCTTCAAAGGCCGGGTTTCCGACGCCCACTGCGGGATGCGGGCCCTGACGCGGGACGCCTATCGCAGGATGAAGGCGAACGCCCCCGGGATGGAATTCGCTTCCGAGATGGTGATCAAAGCCTCGCTCGCCAATATGCGCATCGCCAACATCCCGATTACGCTGCGTCGCGACGGCCGCGCCGCGCACGGACCGCATCTGCGGCCGCTGCGCGACGGATGGCGCCATCTGCGTTTCATGCTGCTGCATTCGCCGACCTGGCTGTTTCTGATTCCGGGCGCGATCTTCATGCTGGCCGGCATAATCCCGCTGGTAGCTCTGGGCTGGGGACCGGTTACGATTGGCAGGCTCAGCTTCGACTACCATTACATGCTGGTAGGAAGCCTGCTCACAATCCTGGGCTTTCAGGTCGCGATGACTGGTCTGTTCGCCAAGGCTTATAGCCACGGCGCGCAGCTGTACGCTCCCGATGCGATCGTGGAGACGATGCGGCGCCATTTCAACCTGGAGCGTGGACTTGCGGTGGGCGCGGTACTGTTCCTGGCCGGCTTCGCCCTGGACCTCCGGATATTGGTGCAATGGCTGGAAAGCGGGATGGGCGCGCTCAACGCGATCAGACCCGCGACCCAGGCTTCAACCCTGATGATCATCGGCGCCCAGACGATGTTTTCCTCCTTCTTCCTGAGCCTGCTCTGGCTCGTCCGTCCGCAGGACGATGAGCGCTGAGCAGGCGCGTATCCAAAGCGCTCCCCCGCTGCGGATCGCGATCGTTTACGACTGCCTGTATCCGCATACGATCGGGGGGTGCGAACGATGGTACCGGGCCGTCGCGCAGCGGCTCGCATCGCGCCATCGCGTGACTTACCTGACCCGCACCCAATGGGATGCGGGGGCGCGACCCGATGCGCCACCTGGGGTTGAAGTGATCGGCCTTAACGCGGGACGCCAGCTTTACACTGCCTCGGGCCGGCGCCGGATTGCGCCGCCGCTGCGTTTTGGGCTGGCGGTTTTGATCCATCTGCTGCGCAATCGCAGCCGCTACGACATCGTCCATACGTGCAGTTTTCCCTACTTCCCGTTACTGTCCGCGGTCATGGCAAAGGCGGCCGGCGGACCGCCCGTCGTTATCGATTGGGTTGAAGTGTGGCCGCGTGACTACTGGAGCGATTACCTCGGTGCTGTAGGCGGGGCGGCGGGGGCGGCGGTGCAGAGGTTGTGCATCTCCCTGACCGGTCCCTCATTCACGCTTTCAAACCTGGCCGCCGCGGTTTTGCGCGAGCATGGCTACCGCGGCAATCCCGTGATTCTCAAAGGCATCTACGACGGCACCGTTCTGCCTCCCCCTGCGGAGGTAAAGCGCGAGCCGCTGGTTATCTATGTCGGCCGGCACATCCCGGAAAAGCAAGTCAGCGTGATTCCCGCAGCAATAGTCCTGGCGCGCCGCCGGGTGCCGGATTTACGCGCCCTGATCTTCGGCGACGGCCCCGAGCGACCGCACGTGCTGAAAGAAATAGCGCGCCTGGAGCTTGGCGACGTGATCGGATGTCCCGGTTTCGCCGCGCCTGAGGAAATCGATTGCGCGATGCGTGCCGCGATGTGCCTGCTGCTCCCTTCCCGGCGCGAAGGCTATGGACTGGTGATAGTCGAAGCCGCCGCCCGCGGAACTCCGTCGATCGTGGTGGAGGGCGCGGACAACGGCGCGACCAGCCTGATCGACAGCGGTATCAACGGCTTCATCGCGCCCACAGCGCAACCCGCCGCACTCGCCGACGCGATAGTCAAGGTGCACGCCGCCAGCCCAGCTTTGGTGCAAAGCACCTACGCCTGGTTCCGCGAGCACGCCGATGAACTGAGCGTGGACCGCTCAGTCGCGCAAATCGAGCAAGTCTACCGCTCGATCCTCAAAGGCCGTAGCTAATTCAAAACCAGTAGGGCGGTCCACCGCACTGGAGGCCCATCCTGAAGAAATTGAAAGGATCCCGTAACGTGTACTTGACGCGAATTGGCACACTGATCTGATTTGCAGAATTGGCTGCGTGGGAGAGGCTTTCCAGTCTGTCGTTTTTTTTCGGGAAGATCAGAAATGACAGGCTGGAAAGTCTCCCACGCAGCCAGTCGGTCCGGCCACTCATCTGAATAAAACATTGCCCGCAGGGATGGTCGCCAGAGCCGCGAGAATTACAGTAGGTGACAGCGAGCACGAAGAGGTTTGGTCGCGCTCAAACCGTCGTCGCGCGTATGATATGGCCGCCTCTGTCGCGCGCGGCGCCTCCCCGGTTTGTGAAGTAACGCTCGCGGATCAACCTTGGGCCGAGATCTTCGACTTCGCGAAAGCCCAGGGCCGTCAGTTTGGCGCGCAGCGTTTCCGTTTCAAATTCGCTCCTGAAGGGCTCTTCCAGGAATGCGACGCGCGCGGCAAGCGCCTCTCGGGCCTCGTCGTGTTCATCCTGGTTAGGGCCCGAGGCTGGGGGATTTCTGTAGTCGAACACGACGTGCGCAGCACCCGGCAGGCTGGCGATGAATCCGAGCGTCGCAAAGACGGCCTGTTCTGTCAGATAGGGCACAACGCCCAACCAGGTGAAAAAGGTTTGTTGCTCAGCGTCGAAGCCGGCCGCAGCCAGGCCGTCCGCCAAAATTTCCCGCTCCAAATCGATCGGAGCGAAGGTGAGGGCGGGGGGTAGGGGGATCGCAGCCTCCGCGAGCCGCTGGCGCCTCCAGGCCTGGGTCGCAGGGTGATCCACCTCGAAGACACGCAGGTTTTCTCCCAAGGAGGTGCGGTAGGCATAGGTGTCGAGGCCTGCCCCAAGCACCACCAACTGACGGACACCGCTTGCGAAGGCAACCGTCAAAGCATCCTCGGCAAAGCGCGTTCTCACTGCAATGAACAGGCGCAGCCTTCGTTTGGACGGATCGTTTTTCGCATTGCGGACAGCCGCTTCCGCGTCCGCCCCCAGGATGCGCACAGCCAGCGGATCGGAGAAGATATAACCGCGCTCCAGCACCTGGTGGACGGCGCGATGGGTAGCCGCCCCCAGCGCAGTGCGACTCGGCTGTCCTGACTGCATCGGAAAAGCATCCTCCCGGGTGATTGCGTCAATCAGACAAAGACCGTTGAAAGTCGGATGTTAACAGAGCTGGTCGGCCAACAGCCAGGTCAGATGTCGGCAAATGAGCAAACTGCCCCGCGCCCGGCCCCCGCACGACGTCATCGTCCTTGACATCGAGCCAGTGGGAAAACGAAGACGGTCCTTAAATCCGATCATAAAGACTGTGTTGAGGGTTGCCCTTTCCCTTGCGCGGGGACTTTGCCCGCTGTCCGCGGCACTTGCGGAGCCTTTCAATGAGGAGCCCCCACTTGAGTGGATAGCGAGTATGCAATCGCCATGGTCAGAATCCCGCATGGAGATAAAAGACCATAGAGCAAATTCGACTTGGACGAGAGCCCAAGCGCGTTTTCAAAGAACTTTGATCTTAAAGACCCGACGTATAGCAAACCCAGGACATTGGCTATGAAGTATGTCGCTATCCCACACAATAAAGCCTCAGGCGTTGCGGTTCGTTGACTAACTGCGGACGCCAGTTGTATCAGCGTCGGCAAAAATAGGACCATGTAGTGCGCCCATGCAGTTGGGCTGACCAAAACCATCGCCACCAGCCAAAGTCCAAAGGTGTGTTCCTCTCCGGCAGCGTCCGGCTGGGCTTTGAGCGTACCCTTGACCGCGAGGGCAAGCACGACCATTTGGGCGGCCAAAGCTAAGATCCGATAGGCGATGCGCATTTTCGTGGTTGACGGCAGTCCTATCGTAAACTTGAAAGAATGAAGTATCATCCCGGCAGCCGAAAGCGGTCCCGCTTGGTCTTGCAAATACCCGAGACGGGTAAAAAACGAAAGGCTGACTCGAATGTCTATGACTGCGACGGTGAAAATAAGGCCGATCGCGGTGATAAGGATCGTCCAGCCAATGGTTTTCCATCTTTTCCAGAGCGCGAGGTAGCCGAGTGCGATGATCGGGTAGAGCTTGAGCAAAGACGCGACCGCGAGTGCCGCTCCCGCAACAAAATCGTGTCCGCGCTGCGTAGCCCGCTGCATGAGTAACAGCAGGACCAGCAACAGGAGCGAGACCTCGCTACAGTAAATGTTTTCGCTGACCGGAAAGAAGAATACTACGAGCGAGGCGACGGCGAGCCTGGCCCATAGATCGAGGCTGGTTGCTTTCCACACCAGGACCCAAAGGGACAAGGCGAGGCTCAGAAATTCCAGCCCCTTCCAAAAACGATACGCGGATTGAGGCGTGAATCGTGTGAGCGGTTCGAACAAAAGGATAAAAGTCGGTGGATAGTTGGCGCGTTGCTCGGAGACAATTCCGAAGCGGTTTGCTAACGGCGCCAGATCGTTCGTGTAAGGATTAGTCCCATGGCGAAGTGCCAGCGCGGATACGTACCATTGGCCGTAGTCCATGGCTTTCCAACGCTGGCCCATGCTTTCAGACAGCAGTATGAGGTAAGCGATCGCGGCAGCGCTCAGAGCGAGCGCTAACGCAGGGCGGCTGAATATTCCAAGCCCGGCGTGAGCCTTATCGGAGACATCGCCGTCAGTCACCGAACCGGACACCTCCCGATGCGCGGAACTTGCCGCATCCATGTACGATCAGAGTATACTCAGGGTTGAAGCCACTGGGCCAATCCTGTCAGCGTCAGATTGTGCCGTTCTGCCCGGCCTTGACCACGTTCTCCGTGCTTAGCTTATACCTCATCACAGAATTTCCCCATTTCTTTGCAAGTCGCAATTTATTTTAGGGTTGGTTCACCACATTGACCTGATCGCCCTCCAGGAACGCGCGCAGGTTCGCGATGGCCGTGTCGAGCAGGCGGGTGCGTGCTTCTTTGGTTGCCCAGGCGATGTGCGGCGTCACGATACAGTTGCGGGCGCGCAGCAGTGGATTGTCCGCGGCGGGCGGCTCGACCGAAAGAACGTCGACGGCGGCGCTCGCCAGACGGCCGCTGTTGAGTGCGTCGGCCAAGTCCTGATCGACTACCAATGGTCCGCGAGAGGTGTTGATGAGGATGGCGCTGGGTTTCATCCGGGCCAGCGATGCCGCGTTGATGATTCCGCGGGTTTGCGGGAGCAGCGGACAGTGCAGGCTTACGATATCGGCCTGCGCCAGCAGTTCGTCCACTTCACACCAGCGAAAGTCCGGCCAGTCGGGAGTCGCGCCTTTGACCTCGTCGGCGGCAATCACGCGCAGGCCCATCGCCACGGCGATATCGCCCACCCGCCGGCCAATCCTGCCCAGGCCGATGATTCCCATCGTCTTGCCCGCCAGCTCTACCAAGGGCGTCTTCCAGAAGCTGAAATCGGGGCAGCGCGACCACTCTCCGGCGCGAGTCGCGGCGGCGTGAATCGCCGGCGGATGGCATAGCTCCAGGATCAGCGCAAAGGTGAACTGTGCGACTGACGCGGTGCCGTAGATCGGAATGTTGGTGACGGGGATGTCAAGTTCTCGCGCGGCGCGTATATCGACCACGTCGTAACCGGTGGCCAGCACGCCGATATAGCGCAGCTTTTTGAGTTGTCTTAGAGATTGCGCCGACAGAGGGGTCTTGTTCGTAAAGACGATTTCGGCCTCTGCTGCACGCGTCAGGATCAAATCCTCCGCCGTTCGCTCGAAAACTTCCACCTCACCAATCGTTCGTAGCCCATCCCAGCTCAGGTCGCCCGGATTCAGTGTGTAGCCGTCTAGAACCACTATTTTCATCGAAGTCACCTCGGTTAACTAGGATAGAGGGGCGATGCTCATCAACGAGGGCCTTCCCACACTAACAATTTGTAGGGGCCGGCGCTTTGCCGGACTTTAAAGCCCGGCGGATTGGGATCGCTCCACCATTCGACAATTCGTTGCGCGTTTGGGAAATCCTTCGGATCGATCCGTTCCGGCACCGGGCGATCGATTAGGAACGACAACATCAGCCGCGCGCATTCCGGCACATGGTGGGTTGCCACTACCATATCCGTTCCGTTCTTCAGTTGAGGCGCCAGGGCCGCGACCCGTGTCCACTCGTCGTTGCACGCCATGCCCCGGGGAATCTCGACCGTGGTCCAATAGCCCAGCGCAACCCCAAGATGCGCCACCAGCAGCAGGGCCAGCGCGCTCAAGCGCCAGCGCGTGAACGGTTCGATCACGAACCACAGGCAAACCACAAGTAGCGGCAGGAGCGGGAGCAGATAGCGCGTGTCGGCGTCAAAGGCCCACACCACGTACAGCGCGAAATAAAACGGCGCCGTCGCCGCCAGGACGTCATGCCGGCTGCGGATCAAGCGCCACCATCCCAACGCAATGGCGGCGAACAGGGTCAGGTAAATCAACACATCCACATGCAACCATTGGCCGTGGCCTGCGTAAGCCTTGAACATGCCGGGCGCAACCAGCCGCCCGGCTTCGCTGATGCGCAGGCGCAGCCCCTCGATCACGCGCGGAAGTATCGGCGTTGCGGCGTCGAAGAAACCGCTCAGATGGGTGCCAAAAACCGCGCTGGGCGCGGCGCGCGCGGTGGCCAAATCGTAAATGAGAAAGGCGGCCACGGTCACGATGGCCGGTGAAGCCACCGCGACAGCCATCGACAAGCCCCGCATCCAGCGCAGCTTTGCGTCGCGGATATCGAGCAGTGCGGCGACCGCGAAGCCCGCCGCGAGCAGCACGCCGGTCTCGCGGATCATGACCAGCGCGATCAGCAGCGCGGTGCCGATAGCCGTCCGCATCGCGGCGCCGCGTCCACTGGCCGCATCCAGCGCCGAGTTGAGCGCGAGGACGGTCCAGATCATCGCGGCCATGAAGGCCATTTCGCTAAGCGTGCGACGGTAATAAATCCAAAGCGCGACGTTGACCATCACCAGTCCGGTCAGCAGCACCGCCGCCGCAGGCGCCAGGGGACGGATCCATCGATAAACCCCAGCCATGAAAATTACCGCCATCATCCAATGGATGATCGACAGGACCACGAAGGGGCGGCTGGAGATCAGAAACGCCGGGCTTATCAGAAGTGGATAGCCGGGAGGATAGCCCAGGTGAATGCCGCCCAGGTTGCTCAGCCGATGGGTGAGGGCGATGCCGCGGGCCATCGAAAGATAGGTCGTGGCGTCGGGCGTCGGATACCACCACGGACTGATCTGGACGGCCAGCAGGATCGCGAATGTTACCAGCCAGGGCAGCGGACGGGCGCTTTGCGCCGCCAGCCAATCTTCTATTGCCGGTCCGTTTTCGGGGCCTTTCAAGGCCCGACACCGTTGCGGTTGCGGGGGCCGCCGCGATCGGCGCCGCAGACGCTGTGATATACAGCCAAAGTCTCTTCGGCTGTCCGCCGCCAGGAAAACTGGCGCGCGCGCTGCAGCCCCGCCTCCACCATCCGGTGCCGCAATCCGCGGTCGCTCAACACCCGCGCTACCTGGTGTGCGAAGGCCCGGGAGTCGCGCGGATCGGCGTACAAGGCAGCGTCTCCGCCGACTTCAGGCAGCGAAGAGGCTGATGAGGAAACCACCGGCGTTCCGCATGCCATCGCCTCGAGAATGGGCAGCCCGAATCCTTCGTACAGGGAGGGATAGGCGAAGACCGCGGCGCGGTTGTAAAACTCGGCCATCTCGGCATCCGGAATGTCGGCGAGGATTCGCACCCACGGTGCCAGCGCCTTGAACTCCGGCCGCGCCAGCGGACTGGTCCAGCGCCATCCCTCGCGTCCGATGACGATTAGATCGACCGGCTGGCCCTTTGCACGCAGATGGCGCAGCATTTCGAATAGGACGATATGGTTCTTGCGCGGTTCCAGCACTCCGACGCAAAGGATATAAGGACGTGTAATCTGGTAGCGCCGCACAAAGCCGTCGGTGGCCACGCCCGGCTCAAGCCCGGGGTTGACGCCCAGAGGTATGTTCACAATGGCGTTTTGCGTGGCCATCGCCGCGTTCAGCAGGTCGCGGCGCGTGTTGGCGGAATATACTATGATACGATCGCAGCGGCGCAACGCAGCGCCTGCCAACAGGCGAAACCCCAACACCCGGCGTCGCGGATGGAGATGCGGAAACAAAAGCGGGGTCAGGTCGTGCAGTGTGGCGATGCGCTTTATGTGACGGGGCAGGAAGGCCCCGCCGAACTGATTGGGATAATGCACCAGGTCCAGCCCGAGTTGGCGCACCAGGCTGGCGTACGGGATGTCAGCCAGTCCCAACGTCCGGTTGACTTTAAACGACGGCAAAAAGATGTTGTGAGCGCGCGAGTTGCGATAGACGTCGAGCTGTCCCGCGCCAAACCGGATAAGGAAGTATTCGTTTACGGGATCCACCTGGAGCAGATGCTTGATGAGCTGATAGATGTAAACGCCGACGCCGCCGTTGGCGATCCTCACCTCGCCGCCGATCACGCGCTCCATCAGCCCGTCGGTGATTATTCCGATTCTAAGCCGCCGCGCGGCGCCGCCCGCCGCCATCAGCCAGCGCCTCCACGGCCCCTGGGGGCACCAGCGAACTCCATAATCTTGACTGGCGGGGTCGACAACGCGGAAGATCCTCGGGAACTCTCAATCATGCGGCAACTGCGGCCGTCATCGGGCGGCCGGCGGCAACCTTTTTTCGTGTAAAGCGGCAGTTTCAATGCGTGACAGTAATTCGCCAGGCTTATCCCCGGCCTCCCCAAACTTAAGTGGTTCGCGGGGTGGCGGCAACCTGCTGTTTCTCCTCGAGAACCTGGTGCTGAAGGATTTCCGAATCCGCTATCGCAACATGTCGCTGGGAGTGGTGTGGTCGATCGCCAATCCGCTGGTGATGATGGGGGTGTTGACCTTCGTCTTTACCCGGATCTATCCCAATCCCGCCGTCTCGCACTACCCGGTGTTCATCCTGTGCGGGTTGGTACCTTTCAATTTCTACAGCCTGGCCTTTAACGCGGGCACCACCTCGCTGCTCGACAATCAGTCGCTGGTAAAGCGGGTGCGCTGCCCGCGCCGGGTTTTTCCAATCGCGGCGGTGCTGGCGACCTGCCTTCATTTTCTGATCCAGATCGGTTTGCTGATAGCCTTTGTCTTCGCTTTCGGATACCACGTCAACCGTTTCTGGCCGTGGCTTGGGGTCCTGTGGGCGATGGAAATCCTGTTCATGTGCGGGCTTGCGCTGATTAGCTCGGTGCTGGACGTGTACTATCGCGATGTCCGCTACCTGGTCGAGGCCTCCAACGTGGTGATGTTCTGGCTGGTGCCGATTTTCTATTCGCTCGAAATGGTGCCACAGGGCTTCCGCATGCTCTACCTGCTAAACCCGATTGCTGCCGTAGTCGTGGCTGGACGGGAGGTGTTGCTGCAGGCCAAGCCTCCTGCGCCTGGGGTGTGGGTGCCGATAGCAATCGTTTCTATAAGTTGTTTTGCGCTGGGCTTGTCCGTGTTCGGACGGCTTGAGCGCAATGTCGCGGATAGCCTCTAATGAACCGCTCCACCGCCATCCAGCCTGCCATCGGGCAAAAGCCTGACGCCCAGGCAGGTATCGAATCCTCGCCTGAGGCGCAACGCGTGCTGCGCTTCGAGGGAGTTACGAAGACCTACCCCCACAATGTATCGCGGATGCTGCTGCGGCGCGGTCTGCTGTCGTGGTTCAAGCGTTCCCGCACCGACGTCTTCTATGCGTTGCGCAACGTCTCCTTCGACCTCAACGCCGCCACCAGTCTGGCCGTGGTGGGCGCCAACGGCGCCGGCAAGAGCACGCTTTTGCGCTGCGCCACGGGGATATCGGCGCCCGAGGAGGGCCGCATTGAGGTGCACGGCACCATCGCCGCGCTGATGGAACTGGGCGCGGGTTCCATCCCGATCTGACCGGCGCCGAAAACGTGATGCTCAACGCTTCGCTGCTCGGCTTGACGCGCAAGCAAACCAACGCGCAGTTCGACCGCATCGTTGAGTTCTCCGGTCTGGCCAACTTCATCGACGAACCGCTGCGCACCTACTCAAGCGGCATGGTCCTGCGGCTGGCGTTTTCGGTCGCGGTCCGGGTCGACCCCGATATCCTCGTGATCGATGAAGTCCTGTCGGTGGGTGACATCGAGTTCCAGGAAAAATGCGCTGCGGAAATCGCCCGGCTCAAGCAAAGCGGCAAGACCCTGATCTGCGTGGCGCACGACATGAACCTCCTGCGCAAACTTTGCGAGCTGGCGCTGTGGCTGGAGCATGGTGAACTCCGGATGTTCGGCCCGAGCGCCGAGGTGCTGGAAGCGTATAAGGCGGCGCCGCCGCCTGCCAGCCTGTAGCAGTGTGTTGAGAAATACCGCCTGATGCTCTACAGAGGGAAGGAGAGACCAATGCGAGACGTTGCAATCCGGTACAAAAACATAATCGCCGCGATGGTGATGGCGTTGGCGCTTGTGCAGATAGAATTGTTGAGCGTCGATACCGCGGCGCAATCCTCCGTGCCGCCCACAGTGCGCGAGGTCGAGTTCATCTATCATACCGAGCTTACCGGGATTGACCCCAAGGCCCATCATCTCGAGGCCTGGATCCCGCTGCCGCGCGAGGACCGCTTCCAGCGGGTAAGCGCGCTTTCCATCGATAGCCCGGCGCATGTCGAGATAATCGATCAGCCCACCGGCGGCAATCGCGTTGCGCATCTGTCGGCCATCGCACCGCTGGCGCAGTCGATTCCGGTTACGATTCGCTTCAAGGTGCGCCGGGTCCAGGAAGCGGCCGATGCCGCGCAGGCTCAAAAAAATCTGCCCGAGCCCAGAGACGGAAAGTTTGCCGGCTACCTGGGCCCGGACCGCCTGGTCCCAATCGACGGCGAAATTGCCCGGGTCAGTGCCAAGGTCGGCGATGGCAGCGGGTCTCCCTACGAGCAGGCGCGAGCGATCTACAGCTATGTGATCGCGAACATGGCCTACGATAAGAGCGGCACCGGATGGGGCCGCGGCGACGCCATATACGCCTGCAATGTAAAGAAGGGCAACTGCACCGACTTCCATTCGCTCTTTATCGCGATCGCGCGCTCGCGCGGCATTCCGGCGCGTTTCACGATCGGATTTCCGTTGAGTGCGGCAAGCGCCGGTATCATCCCGGGCTACCATTGCTGGGCGGAGTTCTACGCCGGCGGCCAATGGGTCCCGGTCGACGCGTCGGAAGCCTGGAAGCATCCGCAACTGCGCGCGTACTATTTCGGCCACCTCGACGCCGACCGGGTAGCGTTTACGATGGGCCGCGACCTTGTGCTGGTGCCGCGCCAGCAAGGCGAGCCGCTTAACTTCCTGATTTATCCGTATGTGGAAGTGGACGGTAAGCCTCTGCCCAAGGCGCAGATCAAGAACCGGTTCGAGTACGCCGCCGGCGGCGGACAATGAAAGCGAGCAGGCGCTAAATCAGTCCGGGCGCCGCTCCTGGTCTGAGTTTCGTTTATGAATATACCAGGGCAACTTGAGGATCACGATGCGGTGCTTTCCCTCGGTCAGCAGAAGGGCCGAGATAGTCCGGCCGCGCTGGTTGTGAAGGAAATATTGGTACCATCGCCGTTCGACCAGCTCCGGCAGCAGCACCGCGATGGTGCGATCCGGATTGTTGCGCTCGACTTCCAGGATGTGGTCGATGATCGGCTGCACCACGAATCGATACGGTGAATTGAGCACCGTCAGCCGCGGGATCGCCCGCTTCGCCTCAAGCGCCGGCTGTTCGACGACCGATGGCCAAATCAGTTTGAGCGAGTTGGTACTGTCTTCGCTTTCGACATGCAGCACTTCCACTTCGCGCGATATCGTCATCGCGAACCGCAGGGCTTTGGCTGCGATCGAATTCCATTCGATGATCGGCGCTATCACGATAGGTTCCTGCAAATTATCGAGGTTCAGATTGCCTGACGCCGCAATTTCGCGCTCGATTCTTACATAATGGCGGCGGACCAGGAGCATCAGGGCGACCATCGACGGCACCAGCAGCACCACCATCCAGGCGCCGGCCACGAACTTGACCACCGCCACGACCACGACCGTGACGGCGGTGGCGGTCGCGCCCAGCCCGTTTACCGCCATGCTGACACGTGCGCCGCGCTCCTGGCTCTTCCACCAATGCGCGACCATCCCGCTTTGCGACAGAGTGAAGGCCAGAAATGCTCCGACTGCGTATAGCGGAATCAACCGGTCGGTAACGCCATCGAATACGCTCAGCAGCGCTGCGGATAGGGCCGCGAGGACCCAGATGCCCTCTGAAAAGACCAGCCGCTGCCCCCGGTTGGCGAATGAGCGGGGCAGATAGCCGTCCTCGGCCACCGCGCGGCACAGTCTCGGGAAGTCGGCGAACGAAGTATTCGCCGACAGGCACAACACCACCAGAATCGAAATGATGCTGAACCAGTAAAAGATTCCTCGGCCGGCGACCGCGCCGATCAATTGAGATAGAACGCTCTGGTATTGTGGCGTCCCCGGTTCGGTCGCGCCGACCTGGTAGGCATGGGCGAGGTAGGCGATGCCGAGCAGCAGGACCATCAGGATGACAATGATGACCGTCAGCGTGCGGCGCGCGGCCGGCACTACCGGCTCGCGAAACGCCTGAACGCCGTTGCTGACCGCCTCGACCCCGGTCATCGCGGTGCAGCCGCTGGCAAACGCGCGCAGCAGGATCCATACGCCCACGGCTTGCGTGGCCTTGGCCAGAGGCGCCGGGGCAACCACGGGATGCGGATGCCCGCCCGATGAGATGGTTGCGATTATGCCCCAGACTACCAGCGCGCACAGGCTCAGTATGAAGGCGCAGGTCGGCAGCATGAACAGCCGGCCGGCCTCGCCGACACCACGCAGATTCACGAAGGTCAGCACAATCAAAATGACGAGGCATAATGGAAGCGTGTAGGGCTCAAGGGCGGGTAGGGCCGAGATCAAGGCGCCGACACCGGCCGAGATTCCGACCGCGACGGTCAGCACGTAATCCGTCATCAGGGCGGCAGCGGCCACCAGACCGGCATTAGCGCCGAGGTTTTCGCGCGCGACCGTATAGGAGCCGCCGCCGTTGGGATACGCCGCGATGGTCTGCCGGTAACTGACGTAAACGATGCCGAGCAGAACGACGATCGCCACCGTGATCGGAAAGATGAGCGTCAGCCCCGCCGCACCCAGCGGCAGCAACACGGTCAGTGCCGCCTCGGGGCCGTAGGCGGCGGAACTGAGCGCATCCAGTCCGAAGGTCGGCACGCCGGCGGCAACGCCGATGCGTTGGTCGCCCGACTCGTCGGAGGACAGGGGGCGTCCAAGAAGCTTATCGATCAGTGACATTCCGGGAGCCGTAGGTCGCGCGGGGGCAGCGCCGGGTCATTCTATCGGATGCTAATGGAAAGTTCGATGTTTTATTTCGAGGGCGCTTCCACACACGCCGCAACCGTCGCCTCGCCGAGGCTCTGTTGAGGCGTGCGGGAAGTCTGTCGCGGCGGGCTTAGCTGACCGCCAGGCTGCCGGCGGCGGCGATGCGGCGCTCTACTTCCTCTTCGCGTCCCCATTCGTGGCGCGTGATAAATCCGGGCCCCGTCCAGGAAATGAACGCCGGGATGATCCAGACTCCGGCCAGCACGTTGGTGGCCAGCAGGATGCTCAGCAGCATGCCCATGTGATGATGGAACTGGGCGGGCGAGAACACCCACGGCAGGATCCCGCCGATCATCACGCAAAAGGTGCTGAGCACGCTTTCTCCGGCACTCTTGAGCGCCAGCCGTATGGCGTCATCCAATTGATGGCCAGCCATCACTTCGGCCCGCATGCACGAGACGGTGGAGATGCCGTAGTCGATACCCAGCCCGATCGCCAGCGAAATCACGGGTACCGAGTCGATCGTGAGCTGGATGCCGCACAGGTACATGTAGATGAAGGCGGTGAAGTTGGCCAGCACACACGAAAAGACGAACAGGAACCCGGCCAGCCACGAGCCAAACAGCGCCGTGCAGAAGATGAATACGCAGGCCAGCACTAGGGCGATGTTGACCATCGTCACCCGGTAGAGGACGTCGTTGGCCGCAGCGTACAGGCCTGCCAGCCCCGCCATGTAGCTCACCGTAACCTTGGAATAGGCGGGATTGCCGCCGGCGTAGGAGTTCAGAAAATCCCCAATCTCCCGCTGGATGCGGTCCAGCGTGGGCGCGGTGTGGTCGCTCAGCATCACCCGGATGCAGGTTTCCTTCGCCTCGGTGTTGGAGATGAAATGCTCCATGTCGCCGGGCGCCGTTCCACCGAGGTACAGGTACCACAGGTTACCCGCCTGCTGCGGATTTTTGGGCATCCCAAAGAACTTGGGATGGCCGTAGTGGAACATTTGATTGAACGGGCTGATGACGGTGGAGCCGAAGGAGATGACCTGCTTGACCGCCGGATCATTAAGCAAAAAGCCGCGCATATGGTCGGCCAACCGCAGCACATTGGGCGCCAGCACCGACTGCGGATGCGGATAGGGCGGTGTCGTCAGCAGCACCCACGCCTCGTCGACGGGGAATTTCCGTCCGATAGCTTCGGCGTCGGTGTTGACCTTGGCCCCGGGCCGGTAAAGCGGCGTGCCCGCGTGGTTGTAACCGACCTGGATCCTAAGCGCCGAGACCACGCCCAGGATCAGCAAGCCAAGCGCCCCTGAAAGCAGCAGCTTGCGCGCCCATCCCGGAGTGACCGGCACTTCCACGAT
>DASZGF010000166.1:0-1579 GCA_035939115.1 Binataceae bacterium (SeqCode) | reverse complement strand
TGCCAGGGCGTACCCTGATAATATTTAATTCTCGCGGGCGAACGGTCAAGTCCTCAGCCTTTTCTGACCGCTTCGGCTCTTTACAATTCTCCAGACCGCCTCGAGCAGGGTCCCATTGGTCACGATGCCAAGCAAGAAGATTGCGCCGAGATTTTCTATCACGCATGGGATGACCGCGCTGACGCTGGCGATGGCTTTATTTTCGGCCGTTCCCAGCTTGACGCAGCAACCCGCTCCGGCTCCCTCAAGCGATTTTCATCCGGCCGATGCCCCGCCTCCCGATCCAAAGATCGCAGCCGCTCTCAAAGAAATCTCCGCCGCTCACATTCAAGCCAACATTGAAAAGCTAGTCAGCTTCGGAACGCGTTCGACGCTCTCGGCGCAAGATCCCGCCTCCATCGCTGCCGGACGTGGCATCGGTGCGGCGCGCGATTGGATCAAGTCGGAATTCGAGCGCTACTCCAAAGACTGCGGCGGCTGCCTTGAGGTGAAAACCGACAGCTTTACCGAAGCGCCCGCAAAGCGCATTCCCCAGCCTACGCAAATCACCAATGTTTATGCGGTCCAGAAGGGAACCGACCCAGAGCATTCCAGGTACATGGTTCTGGTGACCGGCCACTACGACTCGCGCAATAGCGATACCTTCGACATCAAGGGCGATGCGCCCGGCGCCAACGACGATGCCAGCGGCACCGCCGTCAGCCTCGAGTGCGCCCGCGTGCTGAGCAAGCTGAAGTTTCCCGCCACGATCGTTTTTCTTACAGTGGCAGGCGAAGAACAGGGATTGAACGGCAGCCGGCACTTCGCGCAGATGGGGCGCCAGGAGCAATGGCAACTCGAAGGCGTGTTGAACAATGACATCGTGGGCGGAGACCGCAGCCCTGAGCAAGACGCCGGCGTAGTGCGAGTGTTTTCCGAAGGCGTGTCCTCAGCGGTTGATGAAAAGACGCAAAAGCTGATTCAGTCCCTGGGCGGCGAGAGCGAGAATGACTCGACTTCACGGGAACTGGCCCGCTACATCGCCGCTGCCGGCCGCACCTACGATGCGGGCATAACACCGCTCTTGATTTTCCGTCAGGACCGCTACCTGCGCGGGGGCGACCACGCCTCGTTCAATCAGCAAGGATTCGCCGCCGTGCGCTTTACCGAGTACCGTGAGGATTTCAACCACCAGCACCAGAACGTGCGCACCGAAAACAACATCGAGTATGGCGACCTGCCAAAGTTCGTGAACTTCGATTACGTCGCAGCTGTTGCTCGCTTGAACGCGGCTGCTTTGGCGTCGCTTGCGTCGGCGCCCGCACCTCCGGCAAACGTCCGAATCGACGCCTCCAAGCTCGAAAACGATTCCACCCTGCTGTGGGATGCTTCACCAGGAGCGACAGGGTATGAGATCGTCTGGCGGGCCACCACCGCCCCAGAATGGGAGCACGTGCAATCGGTCGGGAATGTCGGACGCGCTACCCTGAAAGTCTCAAAAGATAATGTGATTTTTGCCGTCCGCGCGGTTGATAATGAAGGACACCGGAGTCTGCCGGTCGTGCCGGTGCCACAGCGATGACCCCAGGCTCGCGCCGTT
>DASZGF010000165.1:0-18156 GCA_035939115.1 Binataceae bacterium (SeqCode) | reverse complement strand
TCTTCATGGACGTGGACGGAAACAACCAAATCGCACAAGGAGACAGATCGTGAAGAGGGAAATTATCCGCGTCGAACCGTTTGACAGCAATTTCGAGAAATGGGGTGTGCCGGTCTCGACCTGCACTCGCGCCGGCGACATTATCTTCGTCTCGGGTCTGCCGCCATTTGATCCCAAGACCGGAGAACTTCTCGTCAACGCGCCTTTTGAACAGCAGGCCGAACGCATCCTGGAAGAGTTGAAGACGGCACTTGAAGCGGCGGGATCTGACCTCGAGCACGTCATGAAGATCAACGTACTCTGTGTAAGCCCGGAGCGCTTCAAGGCATTCAACGAAATTTACAAGCGCTACTTTCCCAACAATCCGCCAGCCCGCATTTTCTTCTGTGTGCCGGTATGGACGGGCCCGTTTGATATTGAAATCGAGTGCATCGCGGTCCGGAAAGACTAGCCTTATCCCGGCGGTTCGTGGTTAGCCTGTCCATCGGCGTCGATTTTCGCGAGCACCTTACCGAAGCGGTCAGCGGCTGCGATATTTCGTGGCCGTGATCGGCGAGCAGTGGCTGACCATTAGCAGCAATACGGGCGTGCGCCGCCTGGACGACCCGGAGGGGGTCCAGGCCCAATGAAGGTGTCAGGAACCGTTGTTGTAACTGATGATGGCCGAACAACTTGCTGCAGCCGACCGGGCCGCCTTCACGGTTTTCCAAGTTTTTCGCCCAGCAGGTGACCCGGCGGCTGAGCGTTTTCGTTGAACTAAACTGCTGCGCGGTGGTTGGACGCCGTGCGAGCGCCGCCGGCTTCGCCAAGCATTTCGATCGCTGTCCCGAACAGCTCGGCAGCGAAGACATCCGCAGCTACCAACTGCATCTGATCCACCAAAAGGCTTCCTGGTCCCGATTCAATCAAGTGGTCTACGCCTTGCGCTTCCTGTACGCCACCACGCTTTGTCGCTCAGAGCAGATGCCACGCATTCACTACGGCAAGAAGCCCAAGAGTTTGCCTGCGTGCTCAGCACGGAGGAAGTTGACGGCGGCTCGTTACCGGCCCGCGCCGCCCCCGCCCCGTCTTCAACGCGCGGAATCGTCAAAATTCACCCACTCGATTTGCAGAAGAAGCATTTAAATCAGTGGGACAGGCGTCTCGCCTGTCGATGATGCGCGAGCTTTTTTTTGCTCGCGCTACCGAACCTGGCTGGAAAAGGTGGCGCGAGCAAAAGAGTCTCGCGCGTCATCGACAGGCGGGGACGCCTGTCCCACTATTTTTCAGCCCTCCACCACCCGGCCCTCCTTCAACCTAATTTATCAATACTCGCAGGCACTGCGGCGTAGCGATAGTGCGTTAGAGCAGGCGTTGATATGCCTGCGGCAGTAATTGGGCGAACAGCCCCGCCCACCGGCGCTGGCCGGCTTCGTCCGCGATAAGGTCCTGGCGAATTTCGATTTCCACATGAGGCAGAACGCGCCGCTCACCGTGGATAGGGATCGTATAATCCGACTCATCAGACAGGCGATAGGGTTCGTTATCGCCGACCACCAAACCCTGCTCGTGGCGCAACAGCTCCATCAACATGTTGGCAAGACGCGGATCGCGGTTGTAGAGCAGGCCTACATGCCATTGCCGCGCAGCCGCCTTGAATACGGGCGTAAAGCTGTGCATCGCGATCAGCACCGTCGGCCGGCCGGCTTTTCGACGCCTATCCAGTTCGCCCGCAATGCGATCGTGATAGGGCTGAAATATCTCACGAACGCGGGCCTCGATCTGCGCTTTGCTGAGCCCGACATTTCCTGGAACAGCGGTGAATTCGCTCACTTCAACGATCGACGTTTCCGAGCCCGGCGTGCGGTTGCAGTCGATGGCGAGGCGGGAATAGTTTTGCCGAATGACCACCGCATCGAGCGCGTCTCCGAGCAGGCAGGAGACCGCCCCCGCGCCGATATCCCACGCAATATGTTCCTCGCATTGCGCTTCCTCAAGGCCGAGCATTTGGAGACGCCGCGGCAAATATTTCCCGGCGTGGTCAACGACGATGACTAACGGCGATCTCCCACCTTCGTTGCTCACAGTGACGGGCGGGGGTTCATCGGCGGCGAGAAGTCTGGTCGGCGCGTCATCCATTGAGTTTGCTCAGCGCCAGCCGCCTATCGGCATTGATTAAGGGGCCGGCGGCTGGCGCAGAAGTTGCTTTGACCCGGAAGTCAATGAGTACCGCGACAGCCACCCGGACAATCAAGCACATCACCCTCTGCGAGTACAGGCAGCCGGTTGGCATCGAGACTGGATGATGGAGATCTTTGATGGAAATCAAAGTGGGCTACGAATTGATCTACGATTGTCCTCAGCCGATGCCGATGATTGCGATGTTAAACATCCACTATTCGCGCGCATCGGATATCCTGGTTCCGGATCGCTTGACGACGATCCCGTCCATTCCGCTTTCTGCCTATCGCGACAGCTTTGGTAACTGGTGCACGCGTCTGGTCGCTCCCGCCGGGCAGCTCATAATGACGAGCAGCGCATTAGTCAAAGACTCTGGTGAGCCGGATATCGCCGCAACCGCCGCGCCCCAGCACCCAATTGAGGATCTGTCCGAAGAGACGCTGGTATTTCTGCTGGGGAGCCGCTACTGCGACATGGAGAAGTTGCACCAGGCGGCGTGGAGCCTGTTTGGTCATACGCCCCCCGGATGGGCCAGAGTCCAGGCTATCTGTGATTTCGTGCACGAACATATTTCCTTTGGCTACAAGTACGCCCGCCCCACCAGAACCGCCTGGGAAGCGTTCAACGAGAAGAAAGGCGTCTGCCGCGATTATACACATCTGGCGGTTGCCTTTTGCCGCTGCATGAACATTCCGGCGCGCTACTGCACCGGTTATCTCAGCGACGTCGGGGTGCCGCCGCCATACTCGCCGATGGATTTCGCGGCCTGGTTCGAGGCTTATCTCGGGGGACGCTGGTATACATTCGACCCGCGCAACAACGTGCCACGGATTGGACGGATACTGATGGCCAGGGGCCGCGACGCTATCGACGTCGCCATCACGACAACGTTCGGACCCAACACGCTGGCCGGCTTCAAGGTTTGGACGGATGAGGTAATCAACGGCTGAGCTGGTTCTAAGTTGTGCTCAAAATTTCGGCGATTGTTCTTCACTTGTTCTGAGAAGCAGCACAAGAATAGTGGGGCAGGCGTCTCTGCCTGCCGTCCATGCGCGAGCAAAAAAGCTCGCGCGTCATCGACAGGCAGGCACGTCTGTCCCACTGATTTGGGAACCCGCAACCCCGGCTACCAAAGATCAGCCGAGACGCCATTCCCGCAAAGCCGTACCCTACACCCGGAAGCGGCGGTCGACGCCGATTTTGCGGCGCCGTAGTTGATCGCGCCGTTGCTCCGGCGTGACGCGGCGGGCGGCCGGCGGCAGGAGACGGGGCAGGTGGGCGGCCTTGACCAGCGCCGTGCTGGGAGTGGGAAAGCTTTCCGACTCAACCCATCGCTGATTCACCATCCCGATACAATGTCCGCCCGCGTCGAGCCAGTTCGGGATGCCCGGATCGACATGGGAAGCCGCAATCCGCACCGAGCCGTCCTCCTCCGCTATCGCCTGCTTGCCGTTGATCGAGGAGAAGCGGTAGCGGTAGTCCACGGAATTCCACCAGTAGTTGGCCATCTCGAAGTTCCAGTAGGAGCATCGGGGCGGCCTCACCTTGATCAGCAACGCCTCATCGGGCTGGATGTGCCAACGGCAGAATTGCAGCGTTCGGCCCAGCGCTGCTTGCGCGCTGTCGCCCGCCCATGGCGGCATTTTTCGCACGAACTGATTGGGCACGTCGGCGTACTAATCGACCCAGTCCACCCAGCGGCTGGCGTCTTCGAGCATCCAGTCGGCTGACGCCCTAAGGCCGTCGATCAAGCGCTCGGGCATCAGCGGCGGCGGTGGCCCGTCCGCTTCCTGTCCCACGCGTTCCACCCGGATGGTCATCGGCTCCTCGGTATCCCATTCGCCGAAGAATTGGCGGACGAACAGGCGGGCTGATCCGGGTCCATTGCGCATCCAGTTCTTCGCGTCGGGCTGTTGCGGGCTGACGATGATTTCGAAGCTCCCGTCCCATTCCGTCTTCAGATCGCGATTGTTGATCGCCGACACAGTTGAAGCGGGAGCCATGCCACGGACGTTGAAGGAAACCCACGAGACGGTGCCGCGGTTTCCCACGATGCGGTAGGTGTGTTCCGCGTCGATCGCCGCCATCAGGTAGGTACAGTCGGGGTTGTCGCCGAAGGATTTGTTGGTCGGAGTCTGCAATTGCCAGAATTGCGGGTAAAGCGGATCGGCGAATTCGAACTTTTCCGCGAGCGCCTTGGAAATGTAGCGCGACAGGTACTGGATGCCGGTGGCGCGGTCCAGCGGGGTTGCGGGCGCCGTGTCGCGAAACACAATAGCGCTTGCGCTTTTGAGACGATCACAGAACTCCTCCCAGGCCCGCTTTAGGGCGTCGTCGAAAGGCGTATCACCATAGGCCATGGCTGCTTTTCCTTTTCCCGCTCCCTTACGGACGCGGCTGCGATATAGTAAAGCTTGAGCGCCGCAACCCAGACCCAAAAGGGCAGGTCATCATGCTCAAGCGATTTTTCCATCTCAATCTCAACTGCAAAGATTTCGATCGATCGATGGCGTTTTACAAGATGCTGGGGTTCAAAGTGATCAGGGACATTGGCGAGGGCGGCGGAAAGGTCTTCGAACGCGGCTTCCATATCCCAAACAACAACGCCCGAGCCGCGATGCTCGCACTGAGCGACGATCCCGGGACCACGCAGCTTGATCTGATCGAGTGGAAATCGCCGCCGACCCAGGGCGATCCCTATCCCAACCTCTATCATGCGGGCGTGGCCCGCGTCGCCCTCGAGACCGACGACATTCAGGCCGATTACGACCGGCTCAAGGCGGCGGGCGTGGAGTTTCTGTCAGAGCCGCAGCGCCTACGCCGCCCCGATCGGACGATCTGGTTTGCGGTGCTGAAGGATCCCGACGGCAACTTCCTGGAACTCTACCAGTACACGCTGTATGCCCCTGCATCGTAGCGGTCGCCCGTCCCGTAGCGAACCGACGCTTCGTCATCCTGAGCGGAGGCTGCCGGAGTCGAAGGATCTCGCGCGGCCCTGCGCGCGTCATCGATCGCCCTCGATCGATGGCCCGACTTGCGCTCGTGACGAAATATCGCACTTGCTCGATTTCATAGACGAAATTACGGCTTAGCGCATGCGATTCTAAAGCAGACGGAACAGAGATGATATTTACCGGGGGGGTGGGGCGGCGGTGTCGGTGGACTGGGCTTCGACGACGTCGGCGATTTCGTAGCGCAGCTTGCGCTTTTTCATCCAGCGCACCGCGAGCAGGTCCTGTAGAAATAGCAGC
This sequence comes from Binataceae bacterium (SeqCode), assembly GCA_035939115.1. Classification (GTDB taxonomy): domain Bacteria; phylum Desulfobacterota; class Binatia; order Binatales; family Binataceae; genus JAJPJA01. The sequence goes on along the minus strand of DASZGF010000165.1, from coordinate 12,745 downwards.
CGGTTCCAGAATCCGTAATGGCTGCGGCCGGCGTAGCGGGGTTGATTGACCACCGCGATCTCGCCCACCCGGTAGCCCTCCATCTTGATCAGCGTGGGCATGAAGCGATGCATCCCGGTAAAAGGCACGATATTGGCCGTGCATTCGCGACGAAATGCCCGAAAGGTGCATCCCGAGTCGCTGACCTGGTCGCCGCTGAGCCAGTTGCGCACCCAGTTGCCGACGCGTGACGTGATCACGCGCAGGATATTGTCGCCGCGCCCCCGCGTCTGCACGCGGCTTCCACATACACAGTCATAGCGCTCCAGCGCCTGCACGAACCGGGGAATCTCCGCCGGATCGTTCTGCAAATCAGCGTCCATCGTGATTACGTATTCGCCGCGCGCGGCCCGGATTCCTGCCCACACCGCCGCCGACTCGCCGCAGTTGAACGCGAAGCGCTGCACGCGCAGACACGGGTCCGCATACGCCATCTGCTGGAGCAACCGCCACGAACCGTCGGTGCTGCAATCGTCCGTCACCACGATTTCATAGGAAATCGCCAGCGGGCCGATCGCACCGCGGATGCGCTCGAGCAGCACTGGCAGGTTGCCCTCTTCGTTGTAGCAGGGGATGACGATGCTGAAGCGTGGATTACTCAATTGGGTAGTTTGGAGAGGAATGTAGATTCTCCTATAAACAGACAACCCTCACCCAACCCTCTCCCTGGTCAGGGAGAGGGCGTAAGAAGAGACCAACCCTTATAGTGTTTTTATTTGTGAGGTGGTGCATGGGCTTACGACTACTACCGTATGAAATACAAAGAGCGCTCTTCAGCCCTCTCCCTGACCAGGGAGAGGGTAGGGGGAGGGTTTCCGCCTGTCCGCTCATGAAATCAAATTTTGCTTCGAGGCGGCGTACTCGATTATGCAATCGCAGACGTAATCAACGTCGTCAAATGCAATCTCACCATGAATTGGCAATGAGAGGATTTCGCCGACGGCCTGCTCAGTGCGAGGCAGGGCGGGCAGATTGCGCATGATGGAAGTGATCGCCGGCTGCAGATGGTTGGGTACCGGATAATGGATCCCGGTCTCGATGCCGCGCTCCTTAAGGAACCCGGCCAACTCGTCGCGGCGCGGCGTGCGAATCACGAACATGTGATAGACGGGCGTGGCCCATTCGTGTTCGCCCGGCAACCCCACGATACCCGCCAGGCGCTCGCGGTAGCGCGCCGCGGCCGCGCGCCGGCGCGCGTTGAGTTGCTCCAGATGGCGCAGTCCCACACGTCCGGCCGCCGCCTGGATCTCGTTGAACCGCAGATTGAAGCCGGCCACCTCATGCGTGTACTTGCCGCGCCGGCCATGATCGCGCAGCATCCGGATGCGGTCGGCGATCGCGTCGTCGTCGGTCACGACACATCCGCCATCGCCGAGCACGGTCAGGTTCTTGGACGGATAGAAGGAAAACGCCCCCGCCATTCCAATCGACCCCACCGGTCTTCCCTTGTACAGCGCGCCATGGGCCTGCGCGCAATCCTCTATAACCCAAAGATCATGGCGGCGCGCGATCTCCGTTATGCGATCGAGATCCGCCGGATGGCCATACAGATGTACGGGCAGGATACCCACTGTGCGCGGCGTTATTGCCGCCTCGACCAGTTCGGGGTCCATGCAGTAGGTGTCGTCTATATCAACAAAGGCCGGCCTGGCGCCGCAATGCAGCATTGGTTCGATTGAGGGAAAAGCGGTATGGGAGGGCACGATGACTTCATCGCCCGCCCGCAGGGCCATCGCCAGATGCAGCAGATAGACGCCCGCGGTCCACGACGAACTCAGCACCGCATGCTTGCGCCCGGCAAAGCGGGCGAGATCACGCTCGAATTCCTGGCATTGGGGTCCCAGGATGAAACGCCCCGAGTCCAGCACGTCGAGCACGGCCTGGCGTATTTCGCCGTTGATGAACGGCTTGGATAGCGGTACGCGGCGCACCGTGCCTACTCCCGCCCGTCCAGATCCACGGGGCGCCCGCTGCGTGAGGAGGCCAGCGCGGCTTCGATCACGCGCACGGCATGATAGCCCGCCAGTCCGTCGGCCAGCGGCGCTTGACGGGTCTCGACCGAGTCTAAAAACGCGCGCCATTCGGTGTGTAGCGGCTCCTCGGGCGAGAATTCGAGCTGATGCATCTCGCCCTCGACCGCCTCGAATCTGCCGCCGGGCTTTGACACATGGTGATTGCGGAAAGTGCGGACCTTGTATTGCGCCACGTTGTAATCGCAAATCGCGCTCATCTTCTCGCCCGCCACCGCGACTTCGCGATACTTGCCCGGCAGATGATAGCCCGCCTCGATTCTGGCGATGACATTGGGTGCCGATCTGTGCGCCGCGGCGCCGCGCTCTGGCGGGTACTCGACGACTATCAGAGCTTCGTCTTCCATCCCGCGCGCCAGGAAGTCCTCGGTCACCGCGGAAACGCGCACCGGCGAGCGGTCAAGGATGAAGTTGAACAGGTCGACAAAGTGGATGGCGTCGGCGAACATGACGCCGGTGTCGGTGCGCGGACGCTTGAACCCGCTGAAACATCCGCGCAGGATCCGTACCTGGCCAAATTCCCCGCCCGCAATCGCGTCGCGCATCCATTGCGTGGCGCTGTCGAACCTGAAGATGTGACCGACCTGAAGGATGCAGCCGCGGCGCTCAGCCAGTTCCACCAACCTCATTGCGTCCGCCGACTCCATCGTGATCGGCTTTTCGACAAAGACGTCCTTGCTGGCTTCGAGGAATTCCTTGCACAGATCGAAGTGCGATTGCGCGGGGGTGGCGACGACCACCGCGTCCACGGCGCTCTTGAACGCGAGCGGATCGGAGGAAAGCCGTGGCTCCTTGACGCCGGCTTTGCGGGCCAGATCCAGCCGCTCGGCCGCTGTGTCCGCCACGAACAACTCCACCGGCAGGGAGCGCGCGACGCGCAGATGGTTGGAGCCCCATCGGCCCACGCCCAATAGCAAAACCTTAACCACTTACCGCCGTCTTCCAGCCCTGAATAAGATTTTCTCCACCCCAAGCACCTTAGCCGTTTGTCCATCGCGATGCATCGGCAAAAGCGCAGAAATCAACGGCACGGAGTCCGGCGCTACGAGGGCAGAAATCACCGTCACGGAGGCCGGCGCTACGGAAACGCTATGACACCGGCGCTTGATCGCGCTATAGGCTTGGTCGAAGCTGGGCCGTGGAGATAAGCAATGGGTGCACTGACCGACAAGTACTGTATCGTGGGCGTGGGCGAAACCAAATTCATGAAGGCTTCCAACCGCACGCCGCTTTCGATGGCTTGCGAGGCGGTCAAACACGCGATGGACGACGCCGGGCTTGCCGCGCGCGATATCGACGCGATTACCAGCTTTCAAATCGGCGATTCCACCGACGTTGCCAACGTGGCGCAGGCGCTCGGCATCCGGATGAACTATGGATCGGTGGCCTTTAGCGGCGGTTCGACCACCGAAGCGCTGGTCGCGCACGCAATCGGCCTGATCGAGGGCGGCTACTGCAACACCGTCGCGTTTTTCCGCTCGATGAATGGTCGCACGGGCCGCAGGATGGGCGGTCAGGCGCCTGGCGGCATCGTTCCCCCAAGTCGCGCCGAAGGCGACGGGCAGTTCTACCTGCCGTGGGGATTTACCACTCCGGCGCAGCATTTCGCACCCTCCGCGATGCGCTACCTGCGCGATTTCGGCGCCTCCACCAAGTCGTTTGCCGAGGTTGCCACGGCCTTTCGCTACCATGCCGGGCTTAATCCCAAGGCGCTCCTGCGCGCCCCCATGAGTATCGAGGACCATCAGCGATCGCGCTGGGTGGCCAAGCCCTTTCGGCTGCTGGATTGCTGCCTGGAGACCGACGTGGCGGCGGCATTCATCGTCACCTCGCGCGAGCGCGCCTACGACTTGCGCCAGCCGCCGGTATATATCATGGGCGGCAGCGCGCGCACCTACGCGGATAACCCCGCATGGAACCATTCGCGCCCCCGCACTTATATCCAGGCCGGCAACTACGCCCGCCAGCGGGTATGGGGCATGTCCGGAATCCGGCCCCAGGACATCGATGTGCTCTCGGTTTACGACGCCTTCACCTACACCGTGATCCTCCAACTCGAAGCGTACGGCTTTTGCGGTATTGGTGAGGCGGCGGAGTTCGTCAAAGGCGGACGGCTGCGCATCGACCATGAACTGCCGACCAATCTTTCCGGCGGCCATCTGAGCGAAGGCTATGCGCACGGCCTGGCCCTGGTGAACGAGGTGGTCCGCCAGTTGCGCCATCGCGCGGACGACACCTGTCCTGGATGGGGCCAGGGCAAGCACAGCTATGATCGGCAGGCCGGATGCCGCCAGGTCAGGGATGCGCGATTTGGCGCCAGCCTGGGATGGGGCACCGAGACGCGCGGGAGTTCCTTGATTTTGAGAAGCATCTCGGCCTAGTTATCGTTGACGCCAAAGCAAGAGGTCACCAATGCCCGGAGCAATCGACTACAGCAAGATCAACATCATTCCCGACGAGGACACCAAGGAGTGGTGGGAGGGCACCAAGCGGCATAAGTTTCTGGTCCGGCAATGCAAAAAGTGCGGGCATAAATGGTTCCTGCCTTTTCCCGCCTGTGCCAAGTGCACCTCGATGGACTTGACGTGGTTCGAGACCGCCGGCAAGGGTGTCATTCACAGCTACGTGGTGGTCACGCAGCCGATCCTGGCGGCGTTCGTGGGGTCTGTACCCTACGTGGTGGGACTGATCGAACTGGACGATTGCCACGAGCCCGACGGCAGCCTCACCCGCGTGGCGGGTGTGATGGTCGACGATGAAGCCGCCATGGCGATCGGCTTGCCGGCCGAGGTCGTGTTCGAGCCGACTGCCGATCCGAATTTCGTCATGCCGCGATGGAAGATCAGCGGCACCGCTCAGAATACCTGGAAGTTCAACGAATAGAGTTGGGCCGCCGCCAGTCCCGGCGGCCTCTGGACTTTCCAGGTATTTGCTCCTCGTTCATAAGCTCTGCGTAAGTTGCGTAAGTGACGTATCTCTCTCCTGATCTGGTGGCGGCCTGGTTGGGGGGTGCTTAATCAGTGGGACAGGCGTCTCTGCCAGTCGGTGACGCGCGAGCGTCTTTTTGGCTCGCGCTACCGAATACCTGTCGGATTCAAGAGTCTCCGAGGGCATGGCCGTCAGTGCCAGGAGTACTTATAAAGGTGGCGCGAGCAAAAGATCTCGCGCATCGACGACAGGCAGAGACGCCTGTCCCACTATTTCTTCGGAGCAACCATCCGGGCACGAGTTCGTGATTTGTTGCGATTGTTCTGCGGGGCTTATCACGATCAGTCAGAAGAGCTTGGTCCAACTGCGCGACAGCATGCGATGAAGGCTGGCAGGCGTCGCAGATGTAAAAGGGACGAAAGGGGCAAGCTCTGTGGCAACGGCTCTGGCAAGGCATTTGCTGAGGTTGTCTTCAATATCGTGAAAAATTGTCATGGATTTCGAACCCTCCGCAGTAGCCTGGCAGCTGGTACGTCCGGCTAATCCCCGCCCCGTCAAACCGATACCCACCAGCGAGGTTCTGATCGCGGTGGCGGTAATCGCGGCCATAGCGCTATTGCTGGGCACAGGCTTATGCTCGGGCGTATGCAACAACGGCGCAACGGCCGTCGCCTCACCAGGTCCAAACAAGTCAAAAAGCGCATCGACAGCCGGGACGTCCAAGGCCAGCGGCGCAACCTGCGATTAGTCTCGCCCAAGAAACGTTGAACTTGCCTCCGTCACCGCCAATTGCGCTTCGTTCTGCAACGAAGCCCCCCTTCGATGCTCAATCAATAGGCATCTGCTCATTGATTAACCGCCGCTCCGTTTACCGGCCCTTTCATTATGCAATACCGCTAGCGGCATCATTCTTGCCCTTGACCCAGAGCGCCGCGACTTAACGCCCGGCGTCAAAAATGGAGGGAGAGAATGGCGGAAGAACAACCAAAAATGGTGCCTACCCTGGGTCTGACCGGAGTCACCGTCAACGCGATGGCGTTGATCGCTCCGGGCGCGTTCCTATGGATCACCTTCGTGGTGCAGGCCGGTTATGCATACCCGTCAGGGATAGCGATGTGGGCCGGGATCTTCGGCGCGTTGATGCTGGCGTATGCCACCGCAATTTCGTACTCGGAGCTGGCCAAGCTTTTCCCCGGCGCCGGGAGTTCGTACCTGTTCGCGGAGCAGGCGTTTTTGAATACCACCCACGCCTATCGCTTCGCCCGGATCGCAAAGTTCGTGATCGGCTGGGCCTCGCACCTTTATTACTGGGTTTACCCCGGAGTGATGGTCGCGACGATGGGCGTCATGGTCGGCTACATCATCGGCAGTGTCGCGCCGTCGACGATGAATGCCAGTGTTCCGGGCCCGGTATTCATGGCGCTGATCGCGGTCATCTTCTCGTTTTTTGTCGCGTATATCGCGTTTCAGGGTGTGACCGGGTCAACCAACGTCAACATAGCGATCAACGCCATCCAGATCGTCGCGCTGCTGTTCTTCTCCGCGCTAGCGATTGCCTATCGCATGGGCCATCCGGCCGGTTCGATGGGTCTTGCGCTTGACGGAACGATGAAAAAGCTGAGCTATTCGCTTGCCGGCGCCACTCCGGCGCATCCCAATGGCCTGTCGGTGATACTGCCGCATAACTTCAACGCAATGATGTTGCAGGCCACCATCGCTATTCTCCTCCTGGTTGGATTCGAGTCGGTCACCGCGCTGGGCGAGGAAGCCAAAAATCCCAAGAAAGACATCCCCCGCGGCGTGCTTCTTTCGCTTACTATCCAGTGCCTGTTCTGCTACCTCATCGAATACTTCGCCGCAAATTACTTCCTGAACAGCGCCTACAGCCTCGCGGACGCGAAGGGTTCCGCCGCGCCGATCGGCGACATGCTGGTGATTCTCGGCAACTCCATGCTCGGTGGCCACGGGCAGGCATTCATGCTGATCGAGGCGTTCACCGTGTTTCTCGCCCTGATCGGCACCACTCTTAGCTGCATCAATACCGGCGCGCGCGTGACCTATGCGATGGGCCGCGACGAGGAGGTGCCGGAGCATTTCGGCATTCTCCATGGTGATAACCTTACGCCGCATCGTGCGATCTGGGTCCTGGCGACGATCTCGGCCGTGCTCGGCGCGTATGCCGCCCTGTATTTCTTCGCTGGCGCCGCCGCGCCCGACGACAAGACCATCGCGACTTTGCCGCACAACATCTGGTACGCAATCGGGATGACTTCCAACGCCTCGCTGTCGGCTCTTCCCAACGGGCTCCAGTTGGTAACCCTGGTCTCGAACTTCGGCACCTTCATGCTCTACGGATTGACCAACATCGTTTGCATCGTGGCTTTTCGCGAGCATGACGATTTCCACGGCATGAAGCATATGGTGATTCCGATATTCGGAGCCGTAGCAAACTTCGCCTGCATGGCGTTCTATATCATCGGACCGATCGAGGGACTGGGCAGCGTGAAGGAACCCTTGATGGCGGTGGCAATCTCGGTGATTTGGGGCTTGTACGGCGCGATCTACTTCGTGCGCAACTCCCGCAAGAAGGGAAAGGAGACTATGGTAATAGCCAAGACCGCCTGAGTTGGCATAAACAATTGGAGTGCAACGATGGGCGGACTGCGCTAACCACGCGGTCCGCCCCTTTGACTTTGCGCCAGTGACCTCCGCGATGGTCAGGGCGCCGTGTGATCTGGAATTGACCAAGTGACTGACAGCCCTGACCTTGCCGACTTCGAACTGGCCCTGCTTACTGATGTAGGATGCGAGCGGTCCAACAACGAGGATTTTTGCGGCCACTGCGTCGAAAGTCCCAAGGAATTGGTGCTCGCGGTAGCCGACGGCGTGGGCGGCTACGATGGGGGCGAAGTAGCCAGCCAGATGGCGGTCGAGGTTACGCTGGCCGCCTACCACGAAAGCGCGGCGTCGCTGGGTCCGGCCAAACGCCTGTATCGTGCGGTCCAGCGCGCCAATATCGAGATCTATAACCGGTCACTGGCGGTGCCCGAGCTGCGCCGGATGGCCACCACGCTCACCGCCGCGGCGGTCGCCGAGGGCACCCTTTATGCGGTTCATATTGGCGATTGCCGCCTGTACCTGATTCGCGGCGGACGGATCCAGCAGATGACCAAGGACCACACGGTTATCGGTGAGCGCCTGCGGATGGGCATGATCAGTGAGAAGGACGCCCGCAATCATCCCGAGCGTTCCGCCCTCAGCCGCTGCCTGGGGCGGGAGTTAATCGCCTCGCTCGACCGCATCACGATGCCGTTGCGCGCGGGGGACCGGGTAATTGTTTGCACCGACGGTTTGCATGGGATGCTGGAGGACCGTGAAATCGACCAGCTTTCCCGCAACCTGACCCCGTCTGAGGCCTGCCGCAAGTTTATCGAAAAGGCCATCGAGCGCGGCGCCCGGGACAACGTCACCACCGCCGTGCTGATCGCCCACAATGGATCCACCACGGCGGATCTACCCGCGGGCGGATGGCGCGAGCGGCTGCGTGGCCTGCTGCGGAGGGGCCGTTGACCAGCTTGAATCGCGGGTGATAACCTGCGCGGCCAAACCATGGGCGAATCAGGCGGATAAACGGTGCGCGAGGTCAGCGTCGGGGAGACTCTCGACCAGTATAAAATCACGGAGTTGATCGCGCGCAGTGGTATGGCATCGATCCTCAAGGCGATTGACACCGAGACCGGACAGACCGTTGCCCTGAAAGTTCCCTATCCGCAGTTCGAATCCGACGTGGTCTTTTACGAGCGCTTCCGGCGCGAGGAATCGATCGGCCAGCGTCTGGAGCATCCCAACATCATCAAGGTGCTCACCCCGCGCCGCAAAAGCCGGATGTACATCGCGATGGAGTACGTCGAGGGCAACTCGCTGCGCGCCCTGATGCGCGACAAGCGTCCGTTACCCCCCGAGCGCGCCCTGGGATATGCCCGTCAGGTTTGCGGCGCGCTGGTCTATATGCATGGACAGGGCGTAGTCCATCGCGACCTCAAGCCTGAGAACATGCTGGCAACCGACGCCGAGCAGATCAAAATCATGGACTTCGGCATCGCACTGGACGAAAGCGCACGGCGGCTGACCTGGGCGGGGCTGTCCACCACCATCGGCACGCCTGACTACATGGCGCCCGAGCAGATCAGCGGACGGCGCGGCGACGCCCGCACCGATATCTATTCGTTGGGAATGGTCCTCTACGAAATGCTGACCGCCAATCTGCCTTTTGAGGGCGCCAATGTGTACGCGGTCATGAAAGCCAAAGCGTCGCAGGACCCGCAACCACCCAGCAGGTGGGAGCCTGACCTCGACCCCAGACTGGAAGAAATCGTGCTGCGCGCAATCGACCGCACGCCGCGCAACCGTTATGCCAGCGCCGCCGAGATGCTGGCCGACCTGGAGGACCCCTCGCGTGTGCAACTCACCGGGCGCGCCGCCAGTCTGCATCCGCGGGCCAGTTGGAAACGCTTCAGAGCAGCTATCATGACCGGATTATTCTTCGTCTCGCTGATCGGCATTATCGTATTGCTGGTCTTCCTTGCGCGCCGCTATCCAGCCGCGCCCGCGCGCACACAAGGGTCCTACCGGGGTACCACACGATGACCCAGTCACGGCGCCGTCTGACCCGCCTGCTGGCCGCCGGCCTACTGCTCTGCCCGCACGCAGCGCTGGCAGCCTCCGCCTCCGGGGCCCGAACCGAGCAATCGCTGAACCTGGCCTGGGTGCTGGTCGCCGGATTCCTGGTGATGTTCATGCAACTGGGCTTCGCGATGCTGGAGACCGGCTTCACCCGCGCCAAGAACGCCGTCAACACGATGGCGATGAACCTGATGATCTATCCGATCGGGCTGATTGGCTTCTTTTTGACCGGATACGGTCTGATGCTGGGCGGCGTTGGGCAGTACGCCTCCTTGGGCTCGATGGCGATCGATCATCATGAACTGACGCTGCATCTGGCCGGCCGCAACTTCGGGCTCCTGGGACTGACCAAGTTCGGACTGCTCAGCGTCGCGGGCGATCCGGGCAGCCTGGCGATGTTCCTGTTCGCGGTGGTGTTCATGGATACCGCGGCGACCATCCCGACCGGCGCGATGGCGGAGCGATGGAAGTTCTCGGCCTTTTTCATCTACGGCCTGTTCATGTCGATGTTCCTCTACCCGCTATACGGGAACTGGGTGTGGGGGGGAGGATGGCTGGCGCAACTGGGGGTCAATTTCGGGCTGGGCCACGGACACGTGGATTTCGCCGGCTCCTCGGTGGTGCACATGACCGGTGGGGTCACGGCGCTGGCCGGCGTCCTGGTGCTGGGGCCGCGTATCGGCAGGTTCCGGCGCGACCGGGGAATCAGTCTGATGCTCGGGCATAATCTGCCGATGGCAATAGCGGGCACGCTGATCCTGGCCTTCGGTTGGTTCGGCTTCAATTGCGGCTCGACCCTGGCGGCTTCCGACTCCAGGATCGCGCTGATCGCGGTCAATACGATGCTGTCGAGCGCCGCCGGGGCGATCGCCGCCCTGACGGCGATGTGGCTGCGCTACAAGCGGCCGGATATCGGGATTTCGTGCAACGGATTGCTCGGCGGCCTGGTCGCAATCACCGCCTCCTGCGCGTTCGTGTCGCCGTGGGCCGCGCTGATTATCGGTATTGTCGCCGGTCTGATCACGGATTGGAGCGTAATCATGCTGGAGCGCCACCTGCACGTCGATGACCCGGTCGGCGCGATCGCGGTGCACGGCGTTTGCGGTCTGTGGGGCGCGCTCGCCCTGGGCATCTTCGCCGACGGCAGCTACGGGATGGGCTGGAACGGCGTGGCAGGCCCGGTGCGCGGCCTGCTGTTCGGCGACTCCAGTCAATTCGTCGCCCAACTGATCGGTGTCACCGTCAACATGGTGGTGGTCTTCACCCTGGCGCTGGCCTTCTTCACCATCGTCGAGCGCACCATCGGCAACCGCGTCGCAGCAGAAGTCGAATGGACGGGACTGGACACGCTCGAAATGGGCAGCGACGCTTATCCCAGGAGCTGAGCGGCCCAGCCCATGAACCGGGAAGCAGCGGAGCCATACTCGAGCCGCTCCCACAATGCATCCTCATGACCCGTCAGCGCTAATCGTGTAGGCTGGTTATACTCAAGATCCAAACCGAGGGAAAAACCAGGCCCATGAAAGGGCCTTTTTGCTGGGCGGATCTTTTAGGTTGAACCGCGTACGGGAGGAACGCTATCTTCGCCGCGCTATGAAACTTGGCCTTTTTACCGCTGAGCAAGTCTGCGAGCTGTGCAAGATCTCCTCTGGCCAACTCAGCTACTGGGACAAGACGGAGTTTTTCGAGCCGCGCTACGCCGACGACCTAAAGCGTCCATTTAACCGGGTGTACTCGTTTCGCGATGTCGTTGGCTTGCGCACTGTCGGATTGCTTCGTAGCAAGTACAACGTCTCTCTGAGCGACCTCAGGCGAATAAGCGAAGACCTGAAGAAGACTCCTGACGGCCGTTGGTCAAAGCTGGTCTTTTACCTCGGCGAAGACGGCCGCGTCTATTTTCGGCATCCGGAAGACGGCGCGAACGTTGCCGCACATCCCAGCGGACAACGCCCCTCGTTCAAGATGCATCAGATCATCCGCGATGTGGAAAGGGATCTCACCCGGATGAATAAAAGAAAGCCCGAGCAGCTTGGTAAGATTGACCAGAATCCGTACGTTGCGGGAAACGCCCCGGTGGTGGCTGGAACGCGCATTCCGACCGCGGCGATCTATCGCTTGCACGAAGCTGGCTACACCGCCCGGAAAATAATTTCGGAATTTCCTCGCCTGACGCGAGCTGACGTTGAAGCAGCGATAAGGCATGAACGTCTGAGGTTTGCCGGCTAGGCGCGCGGTCCACCCCGGCGATGGACTTGCTGATCGACGAGTGCGTGCCCGCGTCAGTGACTGAAGTCTTCGCCCAGCGCAATCACAAAATTTTTTATGTAAGCCAGGAACTTGGCCAAAGGACCCCCGATGCTGTTGTGGCGAGGACTGCAAACGAGCAAAACCTCATCCTTTTAACCTGGAACTTCAAGGATTTTCGTGCACTTCTCTCCAGAAGACCCCGGCATAATCAGTTGCAGTACCGCAACGCGGGACTCATCTCCTTCCTTTGCCCGGAGCAGCGCGGTGCAACTCGCGCCATGCAAGTGATCGAGTCAATCGAGTTCGAGTATCAACAGTCTTTGAAACGGCCGGATAGGCGGCTGATCGTCGCCGTTTATGTGGACGAACTTAGGGTGTTCTTTTGAATTCAGGACAGTCGGTGTCTAAGCGGCTTGCGCACGGGAATGTTGAGTAGTTACGATGAGGCTGGGAGTGTTCGTAACATTCACCCAGCAGCTTGACCGAGAGCCCTTAATCGATAAATCTCCACACATTAGAATTTCGAATGAAGCCTGGCGCGAAAGGCGGTAGCGGGGAAATGACGATGGACGAAAAGCGGCGCAGGTTCCTGGAAATTCTCAAGGCCACTTCCTTCCGGAGCAATCCTGAGCCAGTTTTTCGTCTCGCGTCAGGCAGGCTCAGCAAATATTACGTCGATTGCAAACAAGCTCTGTCATACCCTGAAGCGCGCGCTCTGATTGCTGACCTCATCTGCGACCGCCTCAAGAGCGAACCGATCGACGCAGTAGGCGGTCTCGAGATTGGCGCCTATCCTATTGCGACTTGCGTTTCGGATG
>DASZGF010000164.1:0-27195 GCA_035939115.1 Binataceae bacterium (SeqCode) | reverse complement strand
GGCGCGCTACAAACGCGACATCCGCGACATGGGCAGTTCCAGTGAAGCGCTGATGAAACTGCGCCCGGTGACGTTTCGCTACCGGAACGATCCGAGCCAGCAGCGTCAATACGGACTGGTCGCGGAAGAGGTGGCCCGGGTGTATCCCGACCTGATCAGTCGTGACGCGGTGGGCAAGGTGGTCACCGTACACTATCACGAGCTGGTCCCGATGCTGTTGAACGAAATCCAGAAGCTGAGTGCGAAAGTCGCCGAAGACCAGGAGCAACGTGTCTCATTCGAACAACGTCTCTCGGCAGAACGGGTTGAACGAGTGTCATTCGAGCAACGCCTCTCGGCGCTGGAGCAGAAGATGCTTGCGAAGAACGTGAACAACAGCCTTGCGAATGCATCGCCGGCGATTCAGAACGGCGAAGATGAAAGATAGCGCTCGGGAACTGGTCTCCGCCAGACGATTGCAACCGGGAGATTTAACGTGAGAAGCGAGACACCCGCGCGTAAGCGACTCGCCAAGGTTCAACCCGCTTCTGAGATCCGCTATCTTGGCCGACATGCCAAGGCGCGGCCATCGAATTGCGAAGCTGGAACCTTACAGGCTAGCTGCCGACGCTGATGATTTCGCCAGCCTACCTCCAAGTCTTCGTCCATTAGGCCGTTTGCATTGCTCTCGATTGCTGGCCAAGTGGCGGGCGCATGGTCGACCAAAGACCGGCCGACGAGGTCTGGCACACGCCATTGCGGCCGACCTGGTCCTCCATCCGCGGGATCTCGTCTGGGGCCGGAGAATGAAGGCGATCAAGGCCGGAGGTTCAAGAGTTGCCGTGGTTATGGCCCCTCCTTGCTGAGAAAGGTGGCGCGAGAAAAGAGTCTCGCGCATCAGCGACAGGCGGGACGCCTGTCCCACAATTTTCAGCGCAGCCGCCCCAGCCGCATCTTCTTTTCCACCTGCTTTATCAACCCCGTTGCTTTTCCAGTCCGGCTCTCGTCGACTTAATCCGGTCTTCGAAGTCGGTCAGAGAGTCCGCGCCGAGCTGTGCGAAGTACTCCTGGATTTGATTTAGCTCCGACAGCCACTCGCTGGGGTCGATCGACGTTGCCTGACGCAGCCGCTCCGCAGTGATGTTCAATCCCGTGAGATTGAGGTCCTCTTTGCGCGGCACCAGACCGATGGGTGTCTGTTCGGCGCCGACCCGGTTCTTGACTCGGTCCACGATCCACTTGAGGACGCGCATATTCTCGCTGTAGCCGGGCCACAGAAAGGAGCCCTCGCGGTCCTTGCGAAACCAGTTGACCTCGAAGATTTTGGGTGGATTGAGCAATCGGCGCGCGATCTCGTGCCAGTGGCCAAAGTAATCGACGATGTTGTAGCCGCAAAACGGCAACATCGCCATCGGATCGCGCCGCACCACGCCCACCTTCCCGGTCGCCGCCGCCGTGGTCTCCGACCCCATGCTGGCGCCGAAAAAGACCCCGTGTGACCAGTCGTGGGCTTCCAGAACCAGAGGCACGGTGGAAGCGCGGCGGCCGCCGAATATGATGGCCGAGATCGGCACGCCCTGTGGGTCATCCACTTTGGGCGAGAGCACCGGGTTGTTGGTCATCGGCGCGGTGAAGCGGCTGTTGGGGTGAGCGGCGGGCTGCCCTGAATCGCGATTCCAGGTCTGGCCGCGCCAATCCAGCAGCCCTGGCGGAGGTTCGGTTCCCATTCCCTCCCACCAGACGTCGCCGTCCGGGGTGGTCGCGACATTGGTGAAAATCGAATCATGCTCCACCGTCCTCATGGCGTTGGGATTGGATTTCGCGCTGGTGCCCGGAGCAACGCCGAAGAAACCGGCCTCCGGATTGACCGCCCACAGCCGGCCGTCGGCGCCAACTCGCAGCCATGCGATGTCGTCGCCAACGGTATGCACGCGCCATCCCTTGAAGGCCGCCGGCGGCAACAACATGGCGAGGTTGGTCTTGCCGCAGGCGCTCGGAAAGGCAGCCGCAATATAAGTGGTTTCACCCTCAGGACTTTCCAGCCCCAAAACCAGCATGTGTTCGGCCAGCCACCCTTCGGTGCGGCCCAGGTAGCTGGCAATTCGCAGCGCGAAGCATTTCTTGCTCAAAAGCGCGTTGCCGCCATAGCCGCTGCCGACTGACCAAACCGTGTTGTCCTGCGGGAAATGGCAAATGAGGCGGCGCTCCGGGTTGAGGTCAAGGGTCGAGTGCAATCCCCGGTTGAAGTCCTCCGAGTCGCCCAGCAATGCGAGCGCCGCGCGTCCCATCCTGGTCATGATCCTCATGTTGAGCGCGACATAAATGCTGTCGGTCAGCTCCACCCCAACCTTCGCGAATGGAGAGCCTAAAGGACCCATCACGTACGGAACGACATACATCGTCCGTCCGCGCATGGAGCCCTTTAGCCATCCGCGCAATTTGGCGTAGGTTTCGTCGGGCGGCGCCCAGTTGTTGGTCGGGCCGGCGCCGTCCTTGTCAGGGGTGCAGACGAAGGTCAGATGCTCGCTGCGGGCGACGTCGTTGGGATTGGAGCGATGCAAATAGCAGCCGGGCCGCTTGGCGGGATTGAGTGGAATCAGAATCTGGCTGTCGATTGCTGCGCGTGTGAGGCTGAGTTTTTCCTCCTCCGAGCCGTCACACCAATGGATTGCGTCGGCTTGCGTGAGCGCAGCGGTATCGGAAACCCATTTGGCAAGCGTCCGGTTTTTAACGCCATTAACTTGATTGGTCATCCGTCGTACTCGGTCTCCGGTTATGAATGATGGGTGACACCCTGCTGGCGGTCAGCAGTTAATCCGGTGTCTGTGCAGACAATTTCGCAGTTTAACGTAACCACCCGGCATATATGACAATCTATGTCCGACTCGCTAATCGTTCAACAAATGACGAATCTTACGGGACAGTGCGCTATCTTCCTCATGAGCTACGCTAATATTGTAACCTCCGGGAATAAGCGAAGCTAGAGGTTCGCGGAGGTGGCCATATCGCCCGGTGGTGATGTGAACATTAGGCATGCTGAAGTTATCATAAAAAGCGGGCACGGAGACCGGCGCTGCGGGAGTCGCGCGTAGCGTCACCCTGCGCGCCCCTTTGAGGCTGGAAGGTGTTTGAAAGTGGTCTTCCAGCTGAAACTGTAGCAGCTCGCTTCTCCGCACTGTGCGGTAGCGGTGGCGGCGCAAATCAGATCCAGGCTCTGGCGCAGGCAGGTGACGCGAGTGACTTGCAGCATTTCAACGGGCTTGGGCGCACGCTTGAAGCTGAACCAGGAAACAGGAGGCGCGGTTCGCATCGCGCTGCTATCTATGAACCGGTAGCGGTTCACCAGCGATACCGCTAAATCGTCGTAGCCCACGATTTCCGTGGAGGACCCCTGGTCTTCGATGGAACCGTTTGTGACATGGTCGGCTCCAACTCGCCTGACAGATCGCGCGCGAAGCAAATGGTGTAGCCCTGATCGAGCCATCTGCCCGGCCCCTGAGCGGCTTCAACGAATGTGGTCAGGTCTCGGCTGGTGACCGTCGCCTTCCAGCAGCCGTAGAATTTGAGGAGATCGTGAGAGCGGCGATCGGGATCTCTGGAAACGGCCTCGTCCAAATCTTCATGGCTGGCCGCGGAGCCTCGGGAGTGGTGCCGGGCGCTGGGGATTACCAGAACCCGGCCCGTTGCTTTTGGGAAGCCGCACAACACGATAAAGCCGGCAAGCAGTGCCAGGATTCTAACCGACACCGACGGAACCATGCTATTCACCGCCACACATTAGAAGTGAGGGTAGAGAAGTGAGGAGTGAGAGGCAGAGCGGCCGGGCGCTCTCTTTTTCTGCCTCCCACTTCTCACTCCTCTACCCTCACTTCTATATCATCGGCTCTTTCGACTGCGGAACGCACGGGTGCGGGCCGCCTTCTGAGCAGCCTGGCTGCGCGCTTTCTGGGTTCGTCCCTTGGCTGCGCTGCGGGCCTGGCGCGAAAGGGCTTGCCGCGAGGCGGCATCTTTGCCTTCGCGTTTGAGCGCCGCTTTGACTGCGCGCGATCGCTTCGCCGACGGTTTGGTTTTGCGGCCCGCCTTGGCCGAGTCCTGCTGCGCCTTGCGGCGGGTTTGCGCGGAGGTTTTCGAAGCCTTGGGTGGGGGCAGATTAACGCCCGCGCGGCGCGCCTTTGACAGCCCGATTGCGATTGCCTGCCTGGTAGAGCGGGCGCCGTGTTTGCCCTCGCGGACATGCTCGATCTCTTCACGAACGAACTCGCCCGCCTGGGTCGAAGGCGCCTTACCCTCTCGCTCGTCTTCATGTGCTCTTTCCAATACGTCTTCGCTCGGCATAATCACACCTCTTCGGTGGCACTGGTGAGTCGGCCTGCACGCCCGGCCTGCCACATCATCCAAGTCTAACTTGATTCGCCGGCGGAGCGCACGAGATTATCCAAACCTCTCGACCGTTCCACGGGTTAGCCCTTTACGCCTTTGCAACGGAGCGTTGTAGGCCGTGGCCGGGGAAGCGGCTTTACCAGTTCCACTACTGAGTAATCGCTTCGGTGGTTCTGATCGTAGCGGTGTATGGGCAGTTTCTCTTTGCCCTCTGCCGCCGGATCTTGCCGCCACCGGCCTGCAATATCCTTAATCGGCGTTATGGGACCAGGATAGAAACTCGACCGGTCTTGATATCGGTGAACCCGCCGACGATCCTCAACTGCCCGTCCTTTACCATTGCCGCAAACGGCGGAGTGGACTTCAGCACATTGACCTGGTCCTGCACGTTGGCGCCGATCGCGGCCTTAAGCTGCTGATCGGGTTCCTTGGAAGAGCCCGCGACCGCACGCGCCGCCGGACAGATGTTCTGAAACATCGGACCGATATCAGGCTGGCCGCATTTCTGAAGAGCGCCTTTCACTGCACCGCATTGGTCATGGCCAAGCACCACGATCAATTTTACGTTGAGCGACCGGACCGCGAACGCCAGGCTCTGGAGCTGAACCGAGTCGATCACCGCGCGATGGGCCGAGGCCGGATCGTCCACGGTATTGCCCGCCACTCTGACCACGAACAGATCATTAACTCCCTGATCGAACAGAATCTCAGGCGGGACCCTCGCGTCGGAGCAGGAGAGGATCGCGGCGAATGGATATTGGGTGCCCCCGTTGGGACGGTCATTTGGATTGCGCGACCGGTTGTTGACGTAGCGCCGGTTGCCGTTTTGAAGCCGTTGCAATTGCGTGGCGCCTACGGTGCTGGTTTGCGCGCTGACCGGCGCCGCCAGGCACGCAATCAAGGCCAAGGTCAATAGTCCCGCCATTTTGCGCTTGCGTTCGACCCGCATCGTCAGCTCTCCTCGATCACTGGATTGGACAGCTTGCCAATACCGCTGATTTCGACCTCGACCGTATCTCCCGCCCTCATGTAGCGCGGCGGTTTGCCGAAATGCGCCACTCCCGAAGGCGTGCCGGTGGAAATCACGTCGCCGGGGTTCCAGGGCAGCGCCTGGGAGACATAAGCAATGAGCTTGGGTACGTCGAATACCATCTGGTCCAGCGTGGTGTGCTGCACCTCTTTGCCATTGAGCAGCGTGCGCAACGTCAGCCGGCGGTAATCACTAATCTCATCGGCGGTGACCATCCACGGTCCGAAGGGCCCCGAGCTGCGGAAGTTCTTGCCCATTCCAAACTGCCGCGTGTGGAATTGCCAGTCCCGCACCGAGGCGTCGTTGAAGCAGGAAAAACCGGCCACGTAAGACATCGCCTCGGCTTCGCCGATGTGACTACCCGGCTTGCCCATCACCACGGCCAGTTCGCCTTCATAATCAAACTGTTCGGACACTTTGGGGCGAATCAAAGGCTGTCCATGCCCGATCAAAACTTCGGGCAGCCGCAGGAAAATCACCGGATATGGAGTGGTCTTGACCCCCGCCTCGTCGCCGTGGGCGGCGTAGTTGACGCCGATGCAAATGATCTTGTTCGGATTGGAGATGACCGGCAGCAGCGAGCATTGAGCAAGATCGAAATCGGGGCGGGCGCCCTTGGAGTATTCGCGTGCCTTATCAATGGCCTGGGCTTCGAGAAGTTCCTTGAGGGTTAAGGCGCCGCCAATTTTGCCGGTCAAATCAATCACCCCACCGTCAACCACGGCGCCAAAACCGGGCCTGCCATCGCGCTTGAACGAAGCCAGCTTCATCGTTGCAACCTCATTTTAGCAATTCACTTATATGGGCCCCCGGCGCGGGGTCAACCCGGCGGCTGAGCTCAGGCGCCGGATATTTTTACATAGCCCGGCCCGTAAATTTAACCGTCGGCGCTTCGATAGCGCAGCGTAAATGCGGGGAAACAGCCGCTGAAGCTTGGCAAGCGCTTTGCTCCTATCGGCCTTGCCTCACGATAACCGAGACGTGATGGCGCAAGGACAGCGGTGTTTCTCTGGCCAAGGCGATCGATTCAGATGGACGCAATCGTCGATTGGCCAAAAGTCGCCCTATATCACGCTAAACGGCCCCGCGTTGGGCCGCGCCGGGTGGGCCGGCCGCCCTGGGCGGTCGGCCTGCCCGGCCACTGGTTTACCAGCAGAGGCATCGCATTTCGCATTAAAGGGAGTTAGCCGAGATGAACATACTCGATGTGTTACACGCCGATCATACAGCCGTGACCAATCTGTTCGAGCAGACCAGACAGGCGCCCGACAGCGCTGAGCTTGGTGAGTTGTTTGAAAAAATCCGCCGCGAGCTGGAAGTTCACATCCGCGCCGAAGAAGGCATCTTCTATCCTGAGGTCGAACGGATCGGTCCCGAGGCTGCCGCCGCTGTCGCAACGGCGATCGAACAGCACGGCGACGCGGTCGTCCTGATCGCCGAGTTGGCCAAGCTCGGCCCCGACGCGAGCAAATTCAAAGCGAAGCTGAAGGCGCTGGAAGACGGCGTCAAAAACATATCCGCCACGAAGAGGAGCGGATTTTCAAGCTCGTCCGCGAGCACTTCGGCGACGTGCACGATGATCTGGGCGACCGCGTCAAGAAGCGCGAAGCCGCGCTGAAGGCCGGCGGTCAGATAGCGGGCAGCGAATGAATCCGCTCACACTCGGCCCCGGTTCGCGCTCCGCTCGCGCGCCCAAACTTGCTGCCGAATAAAAAGAGGATCATCGCTATGAGCCAGACATGGGGATTATGCAAGGACTGCAAATGGTGGCAGGTCGAGCCGGATGCTTCGTCAAACAATCTGACGGTGGGCCTGTGCATCGACCAAGAACTCCAGGCTTTTGTGCTGCGCGTATCCGGAGCCAGCGGCTGCAACCGTTTTATGGAAGGGAAGCCGGCGCACGCTCGGGGATCCAGTGCGGCGCCGCCCACCGCGAAGCCGGCGCGATAACTGTGTTGAGAATGCGTGTGATGCGAAGACTTCCCGACCACCGGCAGATCAGGGTGTCTAGTGTGTCGGATCGAATCGATGAACCCAACCCCGGCCATATTGATAATCCCAGACCTGACCCTATCGATCCGCCCCAACCCAACCACATAGACACTCCGCGTCCCGACCGGGTGCAAGACCCGCAGCCGGTGGAGGAACCGTCGCGGGAGGCGGCAGAGTCGAACTAATGGAGATTGAAGATGCCTGAACGAAGCACTAAGAAACGCGTTCGAAAAGACCGGCGGCAGGGCAAAGCCGCGACCACGCAGGCTGGAGAATACGTAAAAGAAGAAATGCACCACGCCAAAAGCGGCAAGCATCCGGTTAAGTCCCGCAAGCAGGCGATAGCTATTGGTCTGTCCAAAGCGCGCAAGGCGGGCGTCAAGGTGCCGCGCAAACAATCGCGCAAATCGACAAAACGGAAATAATACCAGCGGACCGCTGGGACGGAGCCCCTTCATGAGCGTCAGCGACGAGATACAGCGCCTCGAATCCGAGCTCGAAAACAGCAAAGAAGACCTGCGGGAAAACTTCTCGCAGATCACTGAAAAAATCGAACAAACGCGCAGCGAGCTGGACCCCTCAGCGCTGCTTCAAAGAAAGGCCCTCCCACTGTGTACGGTGGCAGCGGTGTTGGGTTTCGTGCTCGGCTACCGGTAGCAAACAATCGCCGAACCGGCGGCGCGTACGCCGCTGATAGCGGCGGGGACCGTCGGATGTTGTTTCAGATGAGCATGGCGGCGGCAGCAAAAGAGCGGAGCGCATAAGCATCGCGATCATACCGGGGCGCTCGCCTGACCACGCCTCCTGCCCACAACCGGGGTTTTGCTGCTCGAGCCGATGCCTTTGGGCTGGCAAAAGGCGTCCGTTTTGATATAAGAGTCAGACAGGATCAACTTAAGCTTGGCTTTATATAACCGACGACCTCGGTCAAAGCGCCGTAGTCCTTACCAGCGAGGAGGGAACCAAAGATGGGCGACTTCGATATCCAAATAAAAGGTGGCACGGTAGTCGACGGCACGCGGGTGCCGCGCTACCAGGCCGACGTGTGGATCAAGGATGGCAGGATCGCGCAGATTGGCGGCCGCGCGCCGGGCTTCGCCAACCAGGTGATCGACGCCGGCGGTCTGATCGTCGCCCCGGGCTTTGTCGACCTGCATACCCATTATGATGCGCAGATCCGCTGGGATCCGTATTGCACCATCTCCGGATGGCACGGCGTTACTTCGCTGGTGCTGGGCAATTGCGGTTTCGGCTTTGCCCCATGCAAGCCGGACTTCCGCGAGCGCTCGATGCTGACCATGACCCGCACCGAGGCGATTCCGTACACCTCGATGAAGCAGGGCATGAACTGGGATTGGGAAACTATCCCGGAATATCTGGACTCGCTTGATCGAGCCCCAAAGGGCGTCAACTGCATCCAGTACATGCCGACGGCATCGCTGATGACCTACGTGATGGGACTGGAGGCGGCCAAGACCCGGCCTGCGACCGAGGCTGAGCGGGCCGAGATGCGCCGCCTGCTGGCCGAGGGATTGGACGCCGGACTGTGCGGCTTTTCCATCCAGCGCCTGGGCAAGCATTCCGGACAGGCCGATTTTGACGGCTCACCGATGGTGACCGACACCATGTGCGATGAGGACATCCTCAACCTGGCGCGGGTGCTGCGCGAGCGTGACGAGGGCTTCATCGAGATCACCCAGGACACCGGACACCTCAAGCAAGACCGCGCCTTCGTGGCCCAGGTGGTGGAACAAGCGCGCCGGCCGGTGCTCTTCCAGGCGGTGGCGGCCAGCCGTCACGACGGCGAAATCCATCGCCGCACGCTGCGCTGGATCGACGAGCTGCGCGCCCAGGGCCTGCCGATCTTCGGCCAAGCCGGAACCCTGCGCGCAGGCTTCGGCTTCACCTTGGAGCATTGGAACCTGTACGACATCGCGCCGCCGTGGCGCGAGATGACCACCGGGACCAAGGAGGAGAAACTGGCCAAGATGCGCAACCCGAATTTGCGCGAGGCGGCCAAGTCGGAGCGCTGGACCCGTGCCCTGGACAAGAACGCGGCCGGAATCGGCGGGCGTATCGTCAGGCTGGTGGTCCAGTATCTCAACGATCAGCCGGAGCTCGACAAGTATCTCGGCAAGATGGTTGGCCAGATTGCGGAGGAAGAAGGCAAGCATCCAGTCGATGTGATGCTCGACCTGGCAGTCGCCACTGATCTCAAGGCCGAGTTCCTGACCCCGGTGCAGAAATTCAACCCCGACTACATCGCGGAGATCATCAACAGCTCGATCTACACCTTCCCCGGCGTGTCCGACGGCGGCGCCCACACCAAGTTCTTCACCGGCGGCGCGTTCACCACGGATTTCCTCTGTTGGATGGTGCGTGACGAGCAGAAGATCGGGCTGGAAGAGGCGCATTACCGGATGTCGGCGCTCCCGGCGCACGCGGCAGGGTTCCGCGATCGCGGCGTTCTGCGCGAGGGCGCATGGGCCGACGTGGTCGTTTACGACCTCGAGGGCTTGGGCGTCGAGCCGCAATGGATCGGCGAGATCGCCAATGACCTGCCAGGCGGCGAATGGCGCCGGGTCAAGCGAGCCAAGGGCTACCGCTCGATCATCGTCAACGGCCAGGAGACCTTTGCGGAAGGCAAGTGCACGGGGGCGACCCCGGGCCAGCTGTTGCGCCACGGCCGCACCGCCGCGTAGGGTCCGAGTTCACAGCATAGCCGAGCGCCCGCTGCCGCTTCACAGCGTCAGCGGGCGCTTTTTTGTTTGCCGGTGCCGCGTCGAGGAGAAAAGAGAAAGAGAGGAACCGGAAGTTGTCTGACTCGCGTTTCTATTTTCTCTTTTCTGAATTCTCAGCCCGCCGGTATCATCTGGGTAAAGCCGACGACGTGAACCGAGGGCACGAAGTGGCCATCATTTTCAGATGACAGCGGCTCTGGGGGCTGGTAGGTAAAGGAGCCCTGTCCGTGGGGCGGAATCGCGGCCGGCGCAGTGATGTACACGGTGCGGCCCGGACTATCTTCGCCAGGCCTGAAGTCGTTGTTCCACACCCAAGCGTAGTTGATCATCAGCTTGACGTCGCGCACGGTCAGTCCGGCGTGATTCACGATAGTGCCGGAAATGGACCCGTTTGGCTGGGCGACGACATCGCGCACAGCGAGGCTCTGAGCCAGCTGGCGGTTTGTGATCAGATCCTGGCCGGCGGCCGAAGGCACAAAACCGCCTAACGGCAGCAACAACGCTGCGGCTGCAAGCAACATTATCGATGTTTTCATGGTGACCTCGTTTTGTCGGATCGATTTTGCAACGCGGCAGGTTACCTAAGAAATTATACGGACGGTCTGCGTGCACAGGGCAAGTTTTTAGTAAACGCTCACATCCACAGCCATCGCAGAGGGCTGCTTGAAGCGCTATTTTTGCCCAGCGTTGGGTAATTTGATGTAAAAAATAATTAGCCAATGCTGAGCTTGCGCAGACCTGCCCGCGGGCGCAAGCGAAGCAGGGAAATGGCGCTTGGGTTTTTCGTTCGCCGCTTAAGGTCCGCCGCGTCCTCCCGGGAAATGCGCCGGGGTCGCGCAAAAAAAGCTTCGTTTCTGTTTCTATATCGCCTGATCACGCGCTCGGATGATAAGATGGACGTCCGGGCGCTGGACCAAACTATCAGGGCGACCCAGAAGCCGACGGAGGAAGTCATGAAAGCCCATCGTCTTGAGGTGCTCAAAAACATCCTGACCCAAGAGCGCACCAACGCCCTGGCGAGGATCCGCGATTTACGCCGCAACCAGGGCGATGATCCCGCCATCTCACCCGGCGACGAGATGGATGTTGCCCGCTCACTGACTGACGTGGAAACCAACGCGAGCCTCATCGAACGCGCCGAGGAACGGCTCAAGGCCATCGATGACGCCTTCGGGCGGTTAACCAGCGGCCGCTATGGTATCTGCCAGCAGTGCGAGAACGAGATCGCGGTGGAACGGCTGAAGGTCCTGCCGTTCGCGACCTACTGCGTGGATTGCCAGCAGGAGCGGACTCAACGAAGCTCCACCCGCGCCGCGGCGAGCGATGAGCCGTGGCGACGTTGGAGGATTCACGAGGAGCCCGACGATGCTGCCGCCGAGGATTCAAACAGTGTGACCGATCCCGAGGAACTGCTCACTATCCACGACGCCTCCCCCTTTGAGGCTGAGGAAGGCGAGCTTGATCAGATGCCGTCGGCCCCACCGGCCCGCCGGCGCGGCCGGCCACGCAAGAAGTAGCCGCCAGCAACTGCAACGACCGCAACTGCCCGCGCGCATCACTCCTGCCGCGGGCTTATGTCTTAAGGGGGAAACCGCGGTGCCCGCCAGCCGCCGCTTGTTGCACGTTCCTATCATCCACACACAGGCCGACATGGTGCGCTGGGCGAGGCGTTCAAGCGCGCCTTGGTGAGCAGGCTTGGAGAGCAGGGATGGCAGCACAACGTGGACCTGGTGGATCAGGTCTGGACGGCGATTGAACAGGCGCTGGCAGCCATTAACCTGCGCTACGAGCTGGTGCGCGTCTACCAGACGGGCTGCCGGTGTGCGGTCATGAGCTTCGGATTGTGAAAGAGCTGGCGCGGGCGGGAAGCCGCAACCATCAGCTGCTGGTTGCGATGCATCAGCGCGGCGCCACGATCATGGGCACCGAATCAGCGCAATTGCTGGTCGAGGAGTATCAGCTGGCCCAGCGGTTGGTGGCCGATTCCCAGCCGCACGCCGCCGAACAGACCCTGGCCCGTGCGCTGCTCGAACGGCGCGATGAGTTCACAGCCACGCGTATCAACGCCACCTTGAAACCGCGCGAGACCGCGATCGTGTTCCTGGGCCTGCTGCATTCGCTGCGCGGCAAGCTGGCGCCGGATATCGAGGCGACCGGCTTATTCAGTGATCTGCCGGGCAAGCCGCTGTGCTGAAAATCTGATGATGGCGTATTTTCTGCCGTAATTCTCTCCCCCTTTCACGTGCGGGCCGCATTTTGTGTTCCACTGTCTCTCCTGATTAATGCATTCAGGTACGGGAATGGCCCTTTTTCCGTGTGTGCAGTCTTCCCCGGAACTTATGAATTGCGCGCAGGAGAATGCGCGCTGAAAAAGGACCCTCTCTCGGCGCCCGGAAAAATGGGCGCCGTTCTCCCCCTGTCCGGGGGGTCCGGGGGAGAGACAATTAGAGACAAATATAGAAAGTCCAATGACAGGCTTTCGAGCCTGTCCCACCCAGCCAGGTAGCGCCAAATGAGCGGCGTCTCGCGGTTCACCCGCGCAGGTAAATATCGATCAGCATCGTGGAGCATTGCGGTGCGAAGATGCTCCGATCGCCGGAGCGCCGCAGGCGGTTGTCAGATAAGCTGAAAATCACCGCGCGCGAATCGGAAAGAGCCCGATGCAAACACCCGCCACGCAAGAATCCTATGTACTGATCGTCGATGACAACGAGGAGATGTGTCAGACGCTGGCGCGCCTGCTCAAGCGCCACGATTTTGTCACTCGAGCGGCCAGCGACGGGGACCTTGCTTTGAGCTGTATTCTGCAACACCCGCCGGCCGCGATGATCCTCGATTATCAGATGGAGCGGGTGGACGGGATTTGCCTGCTGGCACGGCTGCGCGAGTTGGAGGTGACGGTTCCGGTCATCATGCTGACCGCCTACCCGGCGATTTCGGACGCGGTCAAGGCGATCAAACTGGGCGCGTGCGATTACCTGGCCAAACCTTTCGATCACGAGCAACTGTTGCGGCTGCTGCGGCGGCTGATTAACAATCCCGCGGCCAAAAACCAGGCCGCGCGCAAAACCGACGGCGTCACGCCGATGGCTGGTTTGCTGCGCGATATGGGCCCGAGCCGCCAGGTCCAGGAGCTGGTTGCCGCGGTTGGGCGGGTGGCCAAGACCGACTTCAGCGTGCTGATCGTCGGCGAGACCGGCGCCGGCAAGGAACTGCTGGCGCGCGCAATTCATGCCGCCAGCGCGCGCGCCGCGGGGCCGTTCGTCGCCGTGGATTGCGGCGCCATTTCCGAATCGCTGTTCGAAAATGAACTGTTCGGCCATGAAAAGGGCTCCTTTACCGGCGCCATCGACAAGGCGGCGGGCAAATTCGAGGCCGCCAATCGAGGGACCTTGTTCCTTGATGAGGTCTCAAATCTGCCCGCTTCGGCGCAGCCCAAGATACTGCGCGCGTTGGAGCAAAGGGCGATCTGCCGTCTGGGCGCCAACCATCCCCTGTCGGTGGACTTACGGATTGTGGCCGCCACCAACGTTCAGCCGCAAGCTCTGATCGAGGCCGGCCGCTTCAGACTGGATCTGTTCTACCGCCTCAATGAGTTCGTGCTGAGAGTTCCGCCATTGCACGAACGGCGCGAAGACATTCCCTACCTGGCCAATCGCTTCCTGACCTTTGCCAACGCCGAGTTGGGCAAGAGCATCCAGGGCTTTTCCGCAGGCGCCCTTGAGTTGCTCAGCAATCACGGATGGCCCGGCAACGTCAGGGAACTGCGCCACGTGGTGCGGCAGGCAGCGCTGGCGGCGGGCGATGTGATCGACGCTGGCGAACTTGGAATTCGAGCCGAGGCCCTGGCGGCGCGGGCGGGCGCCGAGGGTCCGCAATGGAAGGGCCTGCCCCTGCGCGAGGTCGTGCGTCAGCACCTGGTGGTGGTGGAGCGGCGGGTGTTGACGGAGGCGCTGCGCACAGCGTCGGGCAACAAGGCGCAGGCCGCCCGCATGCTGCAAATCGACTACAAGACCATCCACCAGAAGCTGAAGGAATACGGCATCCATCCAAAAGACGGAGATAGCTCGGGCTTATGAGTAAAAGAAGCGGCAAGGAACAGAAGGATCACGATTCCGGCACCGGCGGATTTTTGTCGGGGTTGGCGGAGGTGCTGGGCAAGCTGTCGGAACTTGCCGAGTCCGGCCATACACTGTCCGAAAGCGGCGAATTCGATTCTCCTTCGAACAAGGAATTCAAAGGTGTTTACGGCTTTAACGTCAAAGTGGGGTTGGGTGATGAGGAACCCAAAGTGGAGCCGTTCGGCAACATCAAGCTTGACCGCAACGCCCGCGAAGGCGTGGTGGTGCGGGAAGTACGCGAGCCCGCCGTCGACATGATGGAGGAGAGCGATCACGTGCTGATCGTGGCCGAGATGCCCGGGATAAGCGAGTCGGACCTGAAGCTCGAAGTCCACGACGACGTGCTGATAGTCGTGGCCGAAGCCGGGGACAAAAAATACCGCAAGGAGGTCCTGCTTCCCAAAAGCTGTCCGCGCGAGCGGATGACGCTGAGCTGCAACAACGGCATCGTCAAGATCCGCTGTCCGATGCAGTAAGGGGAGACATTGATGAGCGCAACCAAAGACGATGCGCTGAAGCTCAAGGTAGCCGAGGGCATGGGCAAGGATGTCGGGCGCTGCTTTGCGCGCATCGATCCCGAAGACATGGAGCGGCTGGGAGTCGCGATCGGCGATATCGTCCAGGTGACCGGCAAGCGCACCACGGTGTGCAAGGTGATGCCCGCCTATAAGGAACAGCGCGGGCTCTCCCACGTCCAGCTTGACGGCATCTGCCGCGAAAACGGCGGCGCCGGTCTGGACGAGCTGGTGGGCGTGGCCCGGGTCAGCTGCCGCCCGGCGGAGCGGATTGTCATCGCACCGATGAACATCGTGCCGTCTGACCGCGACCTCAAATATATCGGCAGCCTGCTCGACGGCCTGCCGGTGCTGGAAGGTAATCGCATCCGGGCCACCCTGTTCGGCAGCCGCTGGGCCGACTTCCGCGTGCAGAGCACCGCGCCCAAGGGTCCGGTGCTGATCATGCCCGCCACCAGCTTGATCGTAGGCCAGGTCTGCGAAGACAAGCCCGGACGCGCGATCGCCTATGAGGACATCGGGGGACTCAAATCCCAGTTGCAGCGCATCCGCGAGACCATCGAACTGCCGCTGCGCTATCCCGAGGTGTTCGAGCGCCTGGGTATCGACCCGCCCAAGGGAGTTCTGCTCTACGGGCCGCCCGGATGCGGCAAGACCCTGGTGGCGCGCGCCATCGCGCATGAAACCGAGGCCAAGTTCTTCTCCGTAAGCGGCCCCGAAGTGGTGCATAAATTCTACGGCGAAAGCGAGGCCCATCTGCGCAAGATCTTCGCCGACGCCCAGCGCAGCGGCCCCAGTATCATCTTCCTGGACGAGATCGACGCGATCGCGCCCAAACGCGAACAGACCGTGGGCGAGGTCGAGAAGCGGATCGTGGCCCAGTTGCTGGCGCTGATGGACGGGCTTAACCGCCGCCAGCATCTGATCGTGATCGCCGCCACCAATATTCTCAACTCGCTCGACCCGGCGCTGCGCCGGCCGGGCCGCTTTGACCGCGAAATTGCCATTCCCATCCCCGACCGTTCCGGGCGGCTGGAAATCCTGGAAATCCACAGCCGCGGGACGCCGCTGGCGGAGGACGTGGATCGCGCCCATTTGGCCGAGATTACGCACGGCTTTGTCGGCGCCGACCTCGAGGCGTTGTGCAGTGAGGGGGCGATGCTCTGCCTGCGCCGGATCATGCCGGACATCGATTTCGCCCTGAGCAGCATCCCCTATGAGGGCTGGCGCAGCTGGAAGTGCGGATGGACGATTTTTTGGCCGCGCTGCGCGAGGTGGAGCCTTCCGCGTTGCGCGAGGTGTTTGTCGAAACGCCCAACGTCAAATGGGAAGACGTCGGCGGCCTGAGCGCGGTCAAGGAGCGGCTGCGCGAGGCGGTGCATTGGCCGCTGCAATATCCCGAGCTGTTCGCGCAGGCCGGACTGGCCCCGGTCAAGGGTATCCTGTTGGCGGGCGCCCCCGGATGCGGCAAGACGCTGTTGGCCAAGGGCCTGGCCAGCCAAAGCGGTATCAACTTCATTTCCGTCAAGGGCCCGGAACTGCTGTCCAAGTACGTGGGCGAGTCCGAGCGCGCCCTGCGCGAAATATTCCACAAGGCCCGCCAGGCGGCCCCGTGCATGATCTTTTTCGATGAAATCGACTCGCTGGCGCCGGCGCGCGGGATGGGCGCGGCGGATTCCGGCGTCACCGAACGGGTGCTGAGCCAACTGCTGACCGAACTGGACGGTATCGAAGAGCTCAAGGGTGTGCTGGTGCTGGCCGCAACCAATCGTATGGACCGGCTCGATCCGGCGCTGTTGAGGCCCGGACGCCTGGAGGAGATCGTCAGGTTCCCGCTGCCCGACGTGGAAGACCGCAAGGCGATTCTGGCCGTCCATATGCGCGGCAAGCCGTTGGCCATCAAGCTGACGCTGGAGGAATTGGCGGCGCGCACCGAAAATTTCAGCGGTGCCGAACTGGCCTCGCTATGCGCCCGGGCGGCGCTGTGCGCGCTGCGCCGCGCGGTCGCACAGGCGGGCGGCGCCGACCAGCCCAACATCAAAGTAACCATCGGGGACGCCGACCTCACGGCGGCACTCCAACAGGCGCAGGCCGATACCTGAATCAACATGTCTGACCAACCAATGTCTCAAACACCCGGGGCCGCCGAGCGCGTGCTCTACCTTTTTTGCTTCGGCAGAGCCGGCGCATCGCCCAAGCTCGATGGAGCAGACCCGGTTTCGCATACTCATGGGGCGGCCTGATGGCGGTGTGCGGATGGGCCGGGATGGAGGAGTGGTCGGGTCCGCAAGCCGAAGCGCGGATGCAGGATCTGCAATGGCTGACGCCCAAAATAATGCGCCACGAGGCGATCGTCGAGTCGGTGATGCGCGTCTCGCCGGTGCTGCCCGCGCGTCTGGGCGCACTGTTCTCCTCGCTTCAGGCGCTCGAGCGGTTCTTTGCGATTCATCACGCGGCCATCGAGAGCTTCCTGGACGAAGTGGAAAACAAGGACGAATGGGCGGTCAAGGGAGTTCTGGATCGCGCCCGGTTAAGCCAGTGGCTCGCGTCACACATGAACGGCGCGCAGCAGGCTTGCGCGCCGGGTGGGGCGGGTTATCTGTGCCAGCGCCAGGCGCGCGCCGCGGCTGGCCGCGAAGTCAACCGTTGGATGACGCAAACCCTGGAGCCGATTTTGAACCAACTGCGCCGCTGCGCGGCGGGCTCCTATCAGCGCGGTCCGGGTGCGCCGGCCGCCGCCGGCAATCCGCAGCCAATATTTAATCTGGCGTTTTTAGTCGCGCGCGAAAACCTGGCCGAGTTCCACCATTGCGTGGAGCGTGCAACCCAGGAGCATCGCGCCCACGGCCTGGAGTTGGGACTGTCAGGACCGTGGCCGCCTTACAGTTTCTGCCCAACGCTTGAGATGCCGCCGTGAGTTATCTGCTTTACTGCATTCTTAATGGTCATCGCGGTCCGGCGCGCCCCACGCTAAGGGGCGTGCGCGAGCAAACGGTATGGGTGCTGGACTGCGACGATTTGTGCGCGGCGGTGTCCCAGGGCGCGGAGTCCTCGCCCGCCGGGCATGACCCAAACAGCGCGCCACAACTGGATGATCTGCTGGCCTACGCGAAGGTGGTGGAGGCGTTTCACCGCCGCGAGAGCGTGGTGCCGTAAGATTCAAAAAATGCGGCACCAATGTATTTGATCTTTTCCGTAGTTTGCCTTTCCTCGTAGCGCCGGCCTCCGTGCCGGTTCTTCTTGATCGCCAGAAAAACCCCCGCTGCATTGGCGGAGGCTTCAACGCAACAGACAAAATGCATACATCGCTGTCACTGACGAATAGGTCAATCCGCAAGCTCGTGTTTGCCTTTCAATGAAAACGCTGCGTGTGCCCTGCGAGCCTGTTCAATCGCGAGCGGGCGGCATAGCGATACTGCTGCTGCTCCGCAGACTAACATTGCGGCCAGCACTTCGAAGGCCAGTTTGTAGTCGCCGGTGGCGTCGAAGATGCGGCCGGCGGCCAACGGGCCCAATGTCGCTCCCAGCGTGCTCAATGCGGTGAATACACCCATGATGACGCCGAAACTGGAAAGCCCCAGGGAGTCGGCGGCGACCAACGGCAGCAGCACGACGGGACCTTCGATGTTGATGCCGAGCAGGGCTACCGCAAGCACCAGCATCGCGACCTTGCTTGCCCACAGCATCATCACTACGCCACCCGATGCCAGCAGGAAATTGATCGACAGGCCAATCCGTCCTCCGAGCCGATCGGCGAACACGCCGAACAGCGGCTTGCCCACCGAAGCC
The DNA here is from genome assembly GCA_035939115.1 of Binataceae bacterium (SeqCode). GTDB lineage: Bacteria > Desulfobacterota > Binatia > Binatales > Binataceae > JAJPJA01. The sequence goes on along the minus strand of DASZGF010000164.1, from coordinate 8,648 downwards.
AGGCCGAAGATGACGCTCATCACCATCGCGGCGACGTCGGCTCGGTAGCCCGCGCCGTTTAGGTGGTTGAGATAAGGGATTAGATGCACGAATTCGGCGGTGGTGGAGAACGTATAGAAGAAGTACGCGGCCGCGATCATCCAAAATGATCTGGTGCGCAGCGCTTGAGCCAGGTCCAGTCCGGGCGGCGATGCGGCAGGCACCGTCGAAGCAGACGCGGCCGTTTGTGGAATCGGAGGCCGGCTGCGCACCACGATCGCGACCGCCGGAATGACCACCAAAAGCATCGGCGCGGCCAGCACGATGTACGCGGTGCGCCATCCCGCGTGCGAAATGATGTAGCTCGCGACCAGTGTCATCAGCATCGCGCCGGTGGTCGAGCCCGCCATCGTTATTCCCATCGCCAGGCCGCGGCGCGCGTCGAACCAGTTGGCCACGATGAATGACGTTGGCAGGACGGCCGCCGCGCCGATACCGAAGCCGAGCAGGCCGAAAGCCACCAGCATCGGCAAGTAGCTATGCGCCTGGCTGGCCACGATGAACCCGACGGCCGCCAGCGCCGTGCCCGCGACCATCACAAAGGCGGCTTCAACCCGATCCAGCAGCCATCCGACCAGCGGACCAATCCAGCCCATGCATCCGAACAGTACGCTGGAAAGCAGGGAAACGCGGGTGTGAGTCCATCCAAACTCCTTGACCAGAGGAACGAAAAACACTCCAAGCGTTCCGTATCCGGAGCCGGCCACCAGCACCAGCGAGGTAAACAGCACCCCGACTACTGACCACGCCCGGGACTGCGGTGTCATCGCCTCACCCTCAATCGACTCCGAAAGTTTGACTGGCTTGTCAAGGTCCAATACTCACTGTGTGTATGATTGTTTTTGGCCGTTGCTAATTACCCTCACCCCAACCCTCTCCCTGGTCAGGGAGAGGGCAAATAGTGTCAGGCCGTATTTATCACCTCTCCGTGAAGCCACCCGCATGGCCCTTGCTGATCTACTAGCTTGCGGATTAGTTACGCGCGCAAGGATTTTGCGTCCGGAAGGTACTTCGCTTGCGCCGCGTGCGTGCGTATTTCCTGCTCCCTCTCCCATTTATCCATGGGAGAGGGCTGGGGAGAGGGTGTCTTCAGCGTTTGCACGATGAAAAACATCCTCGATCTTTGTAGCGCGTGCGACAGCAGCATGCGGTTACGAAACGGGTTTGCAATTTTGTGGCCCTCTTTTTCCAGGCACCCTCTCCCTGCCCTCTCCCATAAATAAATGGGAGAGGGTGTCAGAGGGGGCAGCTACCGCGTTTGGGTTGCGGGCACTAGCCCGCGCCAGGAAATCTCATTCCAAAGCTCTCAGCGCGCGCAGTCGCTGGATTTGATCGAGTCCCAGTCCCAGCAACTCGGTCAGCACCGCGTCCGTATCAGCGCCTAGCAGGGGCGCCGCTTTGGTCACCTCGACGGGTTTGCCGTTGACGGTCCACGGGACGCCGAGATGAATCCGTTTTCCGACCTCGGGATGCTCCTTCTCAACCAGGAAACCGCGTTGCCGCAGATGCGGATCGTGGGCGAGGTCTTTATTACTCATCGACGGAAAGGCGCACACACCTGCCTCCTGAAGCCGGCGGGTTATATCCCATCGATCGTGCACCGAGCTCCACGCCGTGATAATCCCATCGAGGGTGTCTTCGTTGCGCTTGCGCATCGCCGCGCTGCCAAAGCGCGAATCCTCCGCTAATTGCTCATTGCCCATCGCCTGGCACAGGCTGCGCCATTCTTCCTCGGTCGCCACCGCGATAGTCACCCATTGATTGACGTCGCCGCGGCACTTGTAGCAGTTGTGCGGCGCCATCAGCGGGTCGCGATTGCCGATACGCCTGGGTTCGCGTCCCGTCATGCTAAATTCCAGCAGGCCCTCGGCGACGAGCGCGATGGCCGGCTCCAGCAACGACTGGTCGATGTACATCCCGCGCCGCGTACGGTCGCGATTGATGAGCGCGGCCACGATCGCCGCGGCGGCCAGCACGCCGGCGCTGGGGTCGGCGTAGGAGACGCCCAATAGCTGGGGGGCGTCATTTTCATAGCCGGTCGCCCCCACGAATCCGGACAGTGCCGAAACCGCAGGCCCGTATCCCGCCAACGCCTGATAGGGGCCGGAGCGGCCAAAGCCGGAGATCGATAGCATGATCAGATCGGGCCGCAGCTTGCTCAGGGTGTCGTAGCCAAGCCCCAGACGCTCGATTACTCCGGCGGAGAAATTCTCGGTGACGACGTCGCATCGCCGGACCAGGTCATGAGCGATTGCGAGTCCTTCCGGATGGCGCAGGTTGAGCGTGATGCTGGCTTTGCCCTGGTTATACTGATTGTAGTATCCGGCCCGGTTTACACCCTGGACGTTGTCGGCGAAGGGCGGAATCCGGCGCGTGGTGCACAGGCGCGAGGCCGATTCGACCCGGATAACCTCGGCCCCCATTTGAGCCAGTTGCAGCGTGCAAAAGGGCCCTGCCCACACCCAGCTAAAATCCAGGACGCGCACACCGGCTAACGGGCGCTGGTCCATGGAATCCCCCAGCAATGTGCGGAAAAAGTAATTTTCCGACAGTTGCGGTAATGTTCGCTTTCAGCACCCTGCATAAGAACTGGCTTCTTTCCTTAATCCTCTCTCCCTATGGGAGAGATAAGAGAGAGGGAGCAGGCTGCGGCAGTCTTTTTTCCGGAGCCTGCTCAGATGACCGCGCGCGAGCGCAGCGCGGCGATTTCATCGGGGTTCATGCCGAGCCTTTGCTTCAAAATTTCCTCCGTGTGCTGCCCGAGTCGTGGTGCGGCCGTGCGCGGCGTCGATCCTCCGTTGGAAAATCGCGAGGGCGGACCGGGCAGCGTCAAGCTGCCGACGCCGGGTTGATCAAGCGGCGCAAAGCATCCGCGCTCGCGCAGATGTGGGTCCATATACACGCGCTGCATGCTGTTGATTGGAGTGCATATGACATTGTGCTGCCGGCAGGCGGCGAAGAATTCATCCACCGTCCGCTGCCGCGTGCATTCCTGCAGCAAACCGATCACGGCGTCGTGATTGCGGGCGCGCGAGGGGCTGTCCTTGAATCTCTCATCGGCAGCCCATTGGGGGTGTCCGAGGACCTCCACCAGGCGGTGCCATTCGCCCTCTTCGTGAGCGAGGATGTAAACCGGACCGTCGATACAATCGAGGATCCCCGACACCCCGGTGCGGTATTCGTCCAACCGCGATATTTCCCGCCCGCCGTAGGTGTAGCGCATGAAATGCATCTCGAGAATCGAGGCGACGCATTCCTGCTCGCACACGTCGATCGTTTGCCCCTTGCCCGTCCTGACGCGGTTCCGATACGCGGCCAGCGTCGCATAGAACGCAAAGCAGCCGGCGAGAAAATCCGCTTGCTGGCCAAAGACTTTGAGCGGCGGCAATTCGGGCTGCGTGGAGGACAGCGGGGTTAAAAAGGCCCACCCGCCCCCATGGACGAGGTTGAGCGAGCTGGCGCGCCATTGGCTATACGGACCCGTATCGCCGAAGGGCGAGATGGTCGTCACAATCAGCCGCGGATGGAGCGCGGCGAGGCGGTCGCTGCCCAGTCCAATCGCGTCGCGATCCGCGGAGTGGACATTGTGTATCAGGACGTCGGCGTCGCGCAGCAGTCCAATCAGCAGCGCGCGGCCTTCACCCTGGGACAGATCGATTTTGACCCCGCGCTTGTTGGCGTTGAGGTAGATGAAAAGCCCGCTCTTGTCCGGATCGGGCCGGCCCTGCGGAAACGGTCCCCGCGCTCTGGTGCTATCGCCCTGCGGCGCTTCGACTTTCACCACATCGGCGCCGAGGTCGGCCATTAGCCGGCCGGCGAATGACGCCGATACCCCCTGGCCGCACTCAACCACCGAGATGCCCTCAAGCAGACCCGCCTGTGCATTGGACGCCATCATCGACTCTCGCGCTTAAGCCATACCATACAAACGGCGAGGGCGTCGAAAGCGTCGGCTGAATAAACTCTAAGTTATGGTGGGGAAGCTCGATACCTGGCAATCCGCGGTGCCGTGGGCGCCGTCAATTGCCTGTGGGAGTCTGGTTGAACTCCTGATGCAGCCGCGATTCCGCGGCCTGGGCATCTTCGGGCGTGGCGTAGTGGCCCACGCGCAGCCGATACCAGGTTTTACCGTCGACTTCGGTTTGCACTACGTAAGGCGCAAAGCCCTTCGCCTTCATCTTTCGCGCCATTTCCTGCGCGCCATGCAAGTCCATCATCGCGTCGATCTGAACACTGTACGGTCCGGTCGCGGCGCGCGGCGCGGGCGGATTGACGGCGGCCAGCCTTCGATGGGACGGCGCAGGCGGCGTCTCCGGAGCGCTTTCAGGCTCATCCTCGTCCGTGTTGGTATCGGCAGGTTCAGCCGATGCGGAAGCGGGCTCAGACGGCGGGGCTACGGCCGCGCCGGTGGAGAGGTCCTCATCGGAGTCAGTCTCGGCGGCGGCGGGGCGGGAACGGTGCATCGCAACCGCGTTTTTCAAAGGCGCCGACTTACGAGGCGCGCTGGCGTTAGGCACTGGCGCTTTCAACGCAACGGCGCCGCTCGCGGCAGGCCCGGAAGGAGGATTGATCGCGGCGCCCTCATTAGAGGTAACTCCAGAAGAGCTTACTCCAGAAGAGCCGACCCCTTTGCTTTCCGAAGTTGACGCCGCCGTGGATCCGGCATTGACGGGAGGAGCGGACGCCTCAGCCGGGACCGCCACCGACGGAGCGGGGCCAGCTGCCGCGGGGGGCAGCGGATAAGCCGCGACCACGGCCTGAGAGCCGGGTTCCGAACCCGACATCTCGTGTCCCGCTATGAGTCCCAATCCGAACACTGCACCGGACAGGCCCGCCAAGCCCAGCAGGATCAGCAACATTCCGCCAGGACCAATTTCGAACCGCATCGTTCTCCAGTTCCTCTAATTTACCAAATACTTCCGCGCGGACCCAGCAATTAAATAGGTGCCACCGCCCCTGGGGCGCGGTCTTTTTACGAAGCGCAGCACTTTAGCGTTAAATATAACTCAATTTCCTCGACGCGTCAGGGCCTATCACCAATTCACATGCGCTCGGGAGCGCTAACGCCCAAAAGCTGAAGCCCGCTGGCAATTGCGCTTTTGATCAGGCTCGCCAGAAACAACCGCGCGCGGCTAGTTTCCGGGTCCGAACCGATTATACGGTTGGCCGGCTTGTTGTAATAGCGATGGAATTCGCCCGCCAGCTCCAGGAGATAAAACGAAATGCGATGGGGTTCCAGGTCCTCGACGCTGCCCCTGACCACGCCGGGCAAGTCCAGTAGACGGCGCGCCAGGGAAAGCTCCTCTTCCGAAAGCAGCTTCAGGTCGACTTTTTCCAGCTCCTCGGGCAAGGCGAGGCCGGCCTTGGCCGCCTCGCGGAACACGCTGGCGAGCCTGGCATGCGCGTATTGGACGTAATACACCGGGTTTTCCGGCGCCTGCCGCTTGGCCAGATCGATATCGAAATCAAGGTGAGTGTCGCTCTTGCGGAAAAGGAAAAAAAAACGCACCACGTCGGCACCGACCTCGTCGATAAGCTCATCGAGCGTCACGTAGGTCGCCTTGCGGGTGGACATCTTGACCTTCTCGCCGGCGCGAGTCAGCGTCACGAACTGGTAGATGATGGCGTGAATCGGGCTGGTATCGTGGCCCAGGGCGCGCACCGCCGCGATTACGCCCTCATGCTCGGCGATGTGGTCAGCGCCGAAAACGTCGATTATGAGGTCGAAACCGCGCCCCAGCTTATCGATGTGATAGGCGATATCGGGCGTGCGGTAGGTCGGCTCGCGCTGCAGTCCGGAGCGAATCAGCACCCGATCCTTGGGCAGCCCCAGCGGCTCAGCGCGCAGCCAGACCGCGCCGTCGTACTCGGCGATTAGACCGCGTTCCCGCAGCCCCTCGATCACCGCGTCGATCTTACCGCCGCGAATCAGATCGAGTTCATTGGTGTACACGTCGAAATGAATTGAAAGGCGCTCGCAGGTATTGCGGATGTCGGCGAAAATCGCCTGCTCGCCGGCGTTTTTGAAAACTTCCTCCGACGCTCCCTCGATCAGGCGATCGCCATTGCGCAGCACCAGGCCGTGAGCGATCTCGCGGATGTATTCGCCCTGATAGCCGTCCTCGGGCATCTGCGCCTCGATGCCCAGCTCCTGCAGGTAGCGCACTCGCACCGACTCCGCCAGCATGCGCATCTGCTGGCCGCCATTGTTGAAGTAATACTCGCGCACCACCTTAAATCCGGTGGCCTCGTGAATCGCGGCGATCGTGTCGCCCAGCACCGCGTTGCGCCCATGCCCCACGGTCAGCGGTCCGGTCGGATTGGCGGAAAGGAATTCGACGTTAACCTTGCGGCCGCAGCCGATCTGCGGATACCAGAAGCGCGCGCCGTCGCGAGCGCCCTCACGCAGCCGCCGATGCCAGAAGCCGGGCGCCATGCGAAAGTTGATAAAGCCGGGACCCGCGATGCTCACTTCGCTGACGTCGTCGCCGCCCTCGAAATTGGCCCGGATGATTTCCGCAATTGCGCGGGGCGGCTTGCCTTCCGCGCGCGCCAGCATCATCGCCAGGTTGGTAGCGGCGTCGCCATGATTGGGATCGCGCGGGGCCTCGACGGTGAAGGCGGGCGTGTCCGACTTGAGCTGACCGGCGGCCCGGGCGCGCTCCAGGGCGGCGTTGAGCAGTTCAGTGATGCGTTCCTTCATCGGTGCCGCCATTGTGCCAGACCGCCGCGCCCCTCGCTACGCGCCCTATATGGACACGACGGGGGCAGGCCGCGCCGGCACGCCCGGCGGTTCATTGGCGAGAAAGCATCACGATCAACGCCACGATACCGAGAACCGAGATCAAGGCGGCGACGATTACCGCCAGTGAACGCGGGCGTCCTTCATATTCTTCTCCCAGCCTGCGAATGTTCTGCCGATATTCCAACGTCGCCAGTGCCAGCGAAGCCAGACCAATGCTCACCAGCAGTAGTCCAAACTGCCGTGCACCGATCAGGTGGTTGGTTCGCTCGCCTTCCTCCCTGACGATTTGAAAGAATTTGTAAACGCTGAAGCCGAACGTTATCAGCGAAGTCGCGGTCCGGACCCAGGCAAGCATGGTCCGCTCATAGGCAACCCAGGTGCGGTCAAAGGCAAGCTTGGTCGAGAGATCAAGTCCAGGCGCACGATGCGCTGTCTGGTCCGCCATCTTGTTCCTCGTTTCTTGTCACGCAAAGCGCAACCGCTTCAGTTCCGGCGCTTGTCCGCAGCACTTATATTCGAGAGCCGGCCGGCACCATTGGGGGTTCTGGGGGATTCGAAAAACAGGTTCCATAACGCCCCTTTGCCCATGTTCTCGCTGATCTCGAAGAACGTGAAGTAGAGCGCAAATACGGTACTTACTCCCAGTGCCCAGGCCACTATCCGATTATGATTCGCGTGGTCAATTACGTATCGGATGGCCCCGTCAAAGCTGTGTACCTTATGCAGCGCCTCCAGGAATCGTTCAAGGTAAGCGAGCAGCCCGAAGCCGACCCCATACAAAAGCGTCTTGGCCGCGACTGCGACAATGCGACGATAGTGCTCGAGGTTGCGCGCCAGCGGAGTGTCGTCAAGTATCAGCGCCGCTTTGGCGGCAAACAGGGCTCCCACCACGGCCTTTGAAAGTACTGTCATCTCAATCGAAAATTGTGCGAGCGCCAGCTTGATAAGCGTAATCAGGATGAGGAATCCGGCAAGAAAAAAGAGAAACAACGGCCAAGCGGCGACGAGTTCCTTGCGCAACCATCTGCCTACTCCGGCGAGTCTGTGTGACAAGGTGGCGGCCATAATTAATTAACTAACCTCGATCCGCGGCAGAATCCAATCTGCGGGATGCACCGTTTCGCTCGCCGTCCAGTTGAACTGGGGCATCCTGGTGTTGGATGCCCCAGTTTCTCACCTAATCGTCTTCACTTAATGGCTGCCACCTTGCCGCTGAAGCTTTTCCAGAACCTGGTCGATGGTGAAGCTCGCCGCTTTCTGGCGCGGTGGATACTCCACGAAGGTATTCAGGAAATTCGCCACGATCGCCTGCGCAGGCAGGAATAGATAGATGTGATTGATCACCCAGTCCCAGTAAGTGTTCGAGGTGATGTCCGCCCGCTCGTAAGGATCAGTGCGCAGGTTGAAGAGCTTCGGAAACCGCAGCGCAACCAACGGTTCCTGCCAGATCCTCAGGGTGCCCGGCATCCGCTGTTCCATAAAGGTTACTTTCCAGTTGTCATACCGCATCGCCATCAGATCGCCGTCGTCGGAGAAGTAGAAGTACTCCAGCCGCGGGCACTTCTCCAAGCCCCTGAAGTGGGGCAGGAAATTGTAACCGTCGAGGTGAACCTTGAAGGTCTTCTTGCCCGCCTGATGGCCTTTGAGCAGTTTCTCCTTGATGTCCGGCTCACCCGCGGCGGCCACCAGAGTCGGCAACCAATCCATGTGGCTGATGATTTCGTTGGACACGGTGCCAGGTTTGATCACGCCGGGCCAGCGGACCATGCATGGCACGCGGAACGCACCTTCCCAGTTGGAATCCTTCTCGTTGCGAAAGGGGGTCATACCCGCGTCGGGCCACGAGTTCATATGCGGTCCATTG
>DASZGF010000163.1:0-2346 GCA_035939115.1 Binataceae bacterium (SeqCode) | reverse complement strand
CAGTGATAAAAACAAGAGGTATTGCCGAGTTTGCGCTTATCGCCGCTCGGATCGAAACATCGCCACTCACCGCAGCGATCACATCGATTTTGCCGCGGGTGAGATCGGCCGCCAATGCGGGCAATCGATCGTACTGGCCCTCCGCCCAACGGTATTCGATCGCCAGATTTTGACCTTCGATGAAGCCGACTTCCCTTAGTCCTTGATTGAACGCGGCCACAAATGGTGCGTGCGGGCCGGGTGAGGAAATGCTTAGGAAACCGACCACCGGCTTGGGCCGACTGCTGCGCGGTCCCTGCGACTGGCCACGCGGCAGCTGCCGTGCTGCAAAGAAGCGTGACGAAATCGCGCCGCCTCATAGGCCTCATCCTCGGGTCGGAAATCACAACCTAGCACATCACCGAATTGCGCGGGCGCCCCAGCAAAATAGGCCGCTCCACTTCCGCCTTGGGTCATCTTCAACGCTTTGAGCGCGCGCCGGTCACTTCCGCAAATGCCCGGAAAGCTGACAATCGCTTGCGCCGCAATATCCGACGTGGTGGGCCATAAGGCGACCTGAGCAGGTGTAGACGGCGGCGTTTCAAAAAGCCTCGCTACAGCCCGTCGAGCTTGCGCGCGGGCCTCAATTACCGAAATCCGCCGGACCTTGGCACCTTCGCGTAGCAGCATCGCGGTAGCGACCACGACCGCAACCGCCCATTAGATCGCTTGGCGATACCCGCAGAGACGGTGCGGGAACTCCAGCGCGAGAAACTGATGGTAGTTGTGATTTAAATAAATGCGGGGGGCCACCCCTCGCTAGGGCAGAGTTGATCGCAATGACCGTCAACCCGGAGATAGCCAGCGAAAGGAGGAAGCGTCTCATCAGAGCCTCCTGCTGAGTAGGCTCCATCGTAGATCAATTCTAATAGGCCTGGCGACTGCGATCACGTCATGTCGTCGAAGGTCCAGGCGTGATGCACGCCGGTCACCGAACCGTCCGGCGCGTACAGAAGCTCTTCCGTCATCGTCACCCAGACATGTGGATGTGCCTGGGTCGGACCTGCTGCCAAGCAGACGCACGCTGCCAGCAAAAGACGCGAAAGGTTGCACCTCATCGATGACTCCGCCCAATCCTGATTGCGGCGCATCCCGTTCCCGTCGCTGCGGATGTTACTCGGCGGCTTGCGACACGGGTTCCTTGGCCCGTTCGAGGTCGCGGCTGACCAACGTGATCACCTGCACGGAGGCATCGCCCAGAAGCGCGCGATATCGAGCGGTCAAGCGTGCTAGCAGGTTGTAGATCACGACCGCTGGGATCGCGGCGACGAGGCCGAGGGCGGTCGCGAGCAACGCCTCGGCAATCCCGGGCGCGACCACCGCAAGATTGGTGGTGTGAGCGCGAGAAATTCCGATAAAGCTGTCCATGATGCCCCAGACCGTGCCAAACAGCCCAACGAACGGCGCGGTCGAGCCGATAGTGGCGAGCACGCCAGTTCCGCGCGCGATTTTCCGGCTGGCAGTCACCTCCATCCGTTCAAGCTGCCAGGCTATGCGCTCCTTCAGGCCATCAGCGCGCGGTTCGATGGAGGCGCGGATTTCATCTGCAGCAGCCCGCATCAGTTGCGCGACTGAGCTGGTCCGCTTGAATAGCCGCTCGTGGGCCTCAGCCATGGCTCTGAGATACGGCCATCGTCCAGGAAATGGCAGAGGGCTGGCCAGCGGGAAAGGGCGTAACGGATCGCTCCGGCGAGGCCACCGCGGCCAGGGATGCGACCACGAGTGCCCGAGGTGGTCGAGGACTGCAAGGTGGTCCTTTCACCCAGAGTCAACGCCGATGGTCCCCGAGAGTGGCATATCCGATGCCGAGAATGAGCTGAGGCGCCGCTCTGCCTTGACGCTCCGCCGCCGGAGCTCAACTACAAAGTGCCGTTTTGGCCGCGGTTCAGGTCTCGCCATTAAATAGTGCGCAAGCGAGACAAATCTCAATTTTCACGTGAGTGGCCTTGGCTGTCTTTTTCTTGGTGTCCCATCGTCCCAAAGCCCTTTCCGTCGCGCCCGCGCTCTCCAACCCTTTGGCGGCGTCAGCAAAGCAGCGCAAAGCGCTTTGCAGAACTGCTTCGGTCGCTCAATGGCCAGGTTCATCAGATCTTGCACCTCATCATCCGGCCCGCCGCGTAATTCAAAAGCCATCGGCTGTTTCTTCCGGTCGCCTGGCTCATTTGTCCGCAGGGCTCATCGCCTCTTCGTGTATTTGCAACTCCAGCTGTCGGCTCCAGAGATCCACATAAAAGAAGGTCAGATCACGCTTCCTCACCCAGGTAAAGTAGCCGACTATGCCGCCCCTGCCGTTCCCATCGCTTCCGA
>DASZGF010000162.1:0-78077 GCA_035939115.1 Binataceae bacterium (SeqCode) | reverse complement strand
GGCGCGCTACAAACGCGACATCCGCGACATGGGCAGTTCCAGTGAAGCGCTGATGAAACTGCGCCCGGTGACGTTTCGCTACCGGAACGATCCGAGCCAGCAGCGTCAATACGGACTGGTCGCGGAAGAGGTGGCCCGGGTATATCCCAACCTGGTCAGTCGTGACGCGGCGGGCAAGGTAGTTACCGTACACTATCACGAGCTGGTCCCGATGTTACTGAACGAAGTCCAACGACAGGCGGAGCAGGTCCAACGACAGGCGGAGCAGGTCCAAAAGCAGGCCAATGAGATCAGGACACTGAACACGAAAATTGCCCAAGACCAGACGCAACGGGTCTCATTCGAGCAACGCCTCTGGGCGCTGGAGCATAACCTGGCCGCACGAGACCACAGCCAGACCCTAACTGCGGCTCTTGGCAGCTAGTTGATTCCGTCTGACCCCGTACCTTCCTCGATGAGGCCGCTCATCGGTGCCCCTCGGCTCGGTGCCGTCTTGTCGGCGATGGTTCATAATCGGCCTGCGGACCTCGGATGGCTTGGCCTGCTCCCTTGCGGTCGCGGCTGCTAGAGATTTGTAGCGCAATCCGTGAACAAAAATGATCCTGTGCAGACGAGAAAAAACCAGGCCGGGGCTACCGGGCAGATTCGCGGCGTGCAGCCCGCCTATAATCCTCTCCATCATGTCGGGATAGGATCACACTAAAGGTGGCAGGCTAGGTAGGACAGAGCGACACGATGTGACCGTCGAAGCGCCGGTCGACCACCCTCGCAAAGGCGGTCCATTCGACGTACGGATCAGGCTGATAGTGCCGGGGAACGAGTTGGCGGCAAATCGGTAGTCCGAAGAGGGATTGGCGGCAGCGATCCGGGAAGCGTTCGATGCCATCAGGCGCCAGCTGGAAGACTACGTCCGCGAGCATCGTGGCGACGGCAAGGCGTACGAAGCAGGTTCCGCAGGCCCACGTGTCCAAGGTGTTTGACGATTGCGGTTTTCTGGAGACGCCCGACGGCCGCGAAATCTACTTCCATCGCAACAAGGTGCTGAACGATGGATTTGTAAAGCTCCGGGTTGGCACTCACGTACGTTTCGTGGAAGAGGAAGGTAACCAGGGGCCGCAGGCAGGCGAGCACCGTCACCGTGGCGGATCGCAGGCATTAGACCGGCCTTGGCGACCACCCTGATGGTTGCCAGGACGCAGTGAATAGCGGCGCATCGGCGCCGCTGGTCAGGCACCCCAACGGCGCGTCTGCCTGTTGCGCCGACGCAACGGACAAGCAGTTTTCCATCGGCGCGCACGCAGTTAGTGTCCATCCGCGATGGACGCGAATTACCAGAGAATTCGCCGCCTAGTGCGTAAGCTGGGCCCCAGGAATCACGACGAGCCCGTTAACACCCAGAATGAATTGACCGCCATGAAATCGTTCAGCCGGGGATCGAATCGACGCTCGACTTCTTCAGCCAGCGCTCGATCACTGACTTTTGGAATCGCCAGTCGCTGCCGATTTTGAAAGCCGGGATTTGCCCGCGTTTCAACAACCGGTAAATCGTGCTGGGATGGCAACGCAGATATCGCGCCAGCATTGACACGGTCCAGATTTCGTTCGCACCGCCTGCGCGCTCCGCAGTTCGGCTACCTCTTGAATTACTCCCTTCGTAACGCATTATGTTTTCCCTAAACACCCCCCGCTTGGACTGAAATCGGAGAGCTATATTTAAGATTACACCCATAATCCATCGTGGCAAATAGGTTAGTGCTTTTTGTTCTAATATTGTGCTACAATAGCTCTAGCTCCCCGGTGCTGGGTTCCACCATGTCTCGCTCAGACAAAAGGCAACGCCTTTATGCCCGGAGCTGGCATCGAAAACGACCAAACTCAGCCCTGGCCCGCGGCTGACTGACGCAGATCATGTACAATGGATTGTATACCAATGGGTGGAGAATGGTTGGGCGGAAAGAAGGTGAGGGCGCTATTCTACTGCTGAATTTCCAGCCGGTTGATGACTAAATCGACGCCGAATACAGACCAGGTATCCATCTCGGCCATTTCCCTTTCACCCGGACTGGCCACGTAACCCTCCAGTACGGCGACGCGATTGCGTGTGATCACACCAATGGCGCCGGCTTTGAGCATGGGATCCTTCTCCAGCGCCAGGCGGACAGCCGCGGTGACTTCGCGGTCACTTATTTCCTGCGGCGGGGCAACCTTGATCTCGTTAATGACGTCGCAGCTTCCGGGTACCCACCACGCCAATGCGCCGGCCAGCGACTTGTGGGACAGACTGCTCACCCTGCCGTCGAGTGTCACGACGCCGTTTTCGACCGACACCTCGATAATACCGGCACCGCCGCCTGGTAACGGCTCGCGTATCATCTCCAGGCGGCGGTCCGACCCGGCGCGGATGGTGCAGTTTTCAAATGCTTGTTCTCCCAGCAGGCGGTCGCGCAGATGGTCGCAAACCTCGCCGTCGCCCATCCGCCGCGCCGGGACCACGCGCAAGCGGTCGACGATGCCGGTCACACCCAAGGTCGAAGCAGCTACTTCCAAGGCGAGTTTTTTGGCCGCAATATTTTGGGTTTCCCCCTCCAGTACCAGCGCACCGTCGGGCTCATGGCCTATCACGAGCGGGAAAAGATCGAAGTTAACGCGCGGCTCGTGCTCCAGCGCCGCCCGGATTTGAGTCACAACTTCCCGCTGAACTTCCGCAGTCATGTTCATCTGACTCCTCGCATTGATCTATTGAACCGACCCGGCCCTGTCGCGGGGAATTCCCGGCGTCTTGCGTTCATCCTTTTCGAGCTGCTGGCTTGATCATAACCATCCATCCCGAGAAATTGCTCGGCATGATGCCGGCGGAAAAGAACCACGTCCGGGGGCGAAGCAGTTTCCGTGCCAGGGTTGTCTGCCGCTTTTGGGGGGATGGTCTTTTCGAAAAAAGTGCGTGCCCTTTTTTGAACAGATTGGGGACCATCGTGAAGCTTTCGATTGTCGTGGCCCTCAAAGACAACGCGCCGGGTCAGGACACATAGATCTCATCTGCTCGAAACAAATCTGTAACGCCAGTTTGAGACACTTGGTCCGCGGATGTCGCGGTATGGCGCAGGCGCGCTTCCCGTCCACCCAGCGAGATGGGGTCTGCTTGACGGACCGGGAACCTGGTTGAGGCGGCCGTCCGGTTCGACAAGCGCGCCGCCGGCAACACCACTTTTTCCAGAGATCGGAAAATGCTACCTACCGTAGTCGTTCAGGCCTCGTGCGAAGACGTGGGCTGGCGCCTTCATTCGCCACGCTTTGGGTTGCGAGCTATTGTTTCCTTTCATCAACGCGCCTGACAGACGTTCCGAACCATGAGGCCAAGATGGGACCGACAGGAAAAGCGATTTTTCTAACCAAGGGCGTGGGCAAGCATCGCGAGAAGCTTACCTCCTTCGAACTGGCGCTTCGCGACGCGCGGATCGCGGAGTTCAATATAGTGCGCGTCAGCTCAATCTTTCCCCCGGGCTGCAAGTTGATCTCGATCCAGGAGGGGCTCAAGCAACTGACTCCGGGGCAGGTCGTTTACGCCGTGATGTACGACAACGCCACCAATGAACCGCACCGTCTGGTGGCGGCGTCGGTCGGCTTGGCGATTCCGGCCAATAAGGATCAATACGGCTACCTGTCCGAACACAAGAGTTTCGGTGAGACCGATCAGAGGGCCGGCGACTATGCCGAGGACCTCGCCGCCACGATGCTGGCTACAATCCTGGGTGTCGACTTCGATCCGGACACCAGTTATGACGAGCGCAAAGACATCTGGAAGCTGTCGGACAAGATCGTTACCACGCGCAATGTTACTCAATCGGCCGTCGGTGACCGCGACGGCCTTTGGAGCACTGTGGTGGCCGCCGCAGTCTTCGTGGACCATGCCTAAAATCAGCGCGACCGACCCTCAGCTTGCAACGGTCTGATGATTTAGCGATTGATCCAGTCCCGAATACCGTCCACAGGAGCGGGCGGGAGCCCAGTTTTTTGCGTATTCGAGCCATACGAAGCTTGGCTTCGCTAGGCATGGAAGGATTTCTGACATCAAAACCTCATAAGGCCGACACATCCACGTAACATTGTCCTGCCAGCGTTGAGGGCTCTACTGATTGCGGTGCCGATCTACCGCACAGAACTGGAGACCGCTATGGGAACGCCTGACAAAAGGACTTTGGGGCTTTTGTTCTTCCTGGTTTGCGCCGGACTCGCAATCCTGGGCAATCGGCCCGGATTGCGCGCCGGATCGGCAGTGGCTTTCGCACAGGGCGAGCGCGTTACTCTACAGGGCACTGGAGCAACGTTTCCAGCCCCGCTCTATCAACGCTGGTTCAGCGAATACAACAAGCTGCATCCGGACGTGGAAATTAATTATCAGGCGCTCGGAAGCGGTGCCGGAATAAAGCAGTTTCAGCAAGGCCTGGTCAATTTCGGCGCCAGCGACGCGGCGATGACGGACGCGGAGATGGCGGCGGTCAAGCAGGGGGTCGTGTTGCTGCCGATGACCGCCGGCAGCATCGTGCTGACCTACAACCTGCCCGACGCACCCAGCGAACTGAAGCTCTCACGCGAGGCCTATACGGGCATTTTTCTGGGCAAGATCACGCAATGGAACGACCCGGCTATCGCCAAGGCCAATCCCGGCGCGAAACTGCCTGACACCAAAATAACCATCGTCAGCCGGTCCGACGGCAGCGGCACCACCTACGTGTTCACCTCCCACCTGAGCGCGATCAGTGATGCGTGGAAGAGCGGACCGGGAGCCGGGAAGACAGTCAATTTTCCGGTCGGCGTGGCCGGTAAGGGCAATCCCGGAGTAGCCGCGCTGATCAAACAAACTCCCGGCGCGATCGGCTATGTCGAGTATGGCTACGCCAAGCAGACTGGCATGCCGATGGCGTCGCTGGAAAACAAGAGCGGCAAGTTTGTGAAGCCCGGACTCGAGTCCGGCAAGAACTCGCTGGCCAGCGTCCAATTGCCGGACAATCTGCGCGCCTGGATCACCGACCCCGCGGGAGCCGACGCTTATCCGATCGTGACTTACACCTGGCTGCTGTGTTACAAGAAATACGACGATCCCAAAATCGCCGCGGCACTTAAGTCGATCATTCGATACGGCCTGAGCACGGGACAAACTTTCAGCGTAGAATTGGGTTATATCCCGCTGCCGCCGAATGTGGTCTCGGCGGTGACCAAGGCCCTCGACCAGATCTCGTGATGGCGCCGCAAGGCAGAGCCACCGATGATATTCGTTCAGAAGGGGTCAGCAATAATCCGTTACTCACGGTGGCCTCGGCCGACATAACGCGTCCGCCAACCAGGCGGGAGCAAATCAGCGATCGTCTGTTTCGCCACTGTACGCATGTTTTCGCATGGCTGACGGTCCTGCTGGTGGCTTACATTGTCATCAGAATCGGACGGGTGGCGCTGCCCGCGATCGACACCTATGGCGCCCCATTTTTAGTCGGCACCACCTGGGACGCCAACCGGGGTCACTTCGGAATTCTGCCGGCGATTTTCGGCACGCTGTACAGCTCGGTCCTGGGCTTAATCATCGGCACCGTGTTTGGCCTGGCGATCGCGGTTTTCCTCAGCGAAGGCTTCCTTTCTCTGGGCCTCGACACCATCGTGCGAACCGTAGGGCTGGAGGACAACCGGTTTTGGACCACGCTTCCCAACCGTATCGAAGATCTGCTCAGAGTCACGATTGAACTGTTGGCCGCGATTCCCAGCGTAGTTTATGGACTGTGGGGAATATTCGTGGTCATTCCCATGGTTCGTCCGCTCGCCGACTGGTTTCATGTCCATTTTGAGTGGATTCCGATCTTCGGCACCAATTTGAGCGGTCCCGGCTTGTTTCCCGCCGCCATGGTGCTCGCGATCATGGTGCTGCCCACAATTTCCGCGATCTCGCGCGACGCCTTGGTCGCGGTGCCGCCCAAGATGCGCGAGGCCGCCTTCGGAATCGGGGCGACGCGATGGGAGGCGATCCTGGCGATCTTCATCCCGACGGCGGCGACTGGAATTTTCGGCGCGATAATCCTGGGCTTCGGCCGGGCCCTGGGTGAGACGATGGCGCTGGCGATGCTGGCCGGCAACTCCAACATGATCAGCTGGTCGCTATTCTCACCCTGCAATACACTGGCGGCCCTGCTCGCCAATCACTTTCCGGAAGCCGACTCCGTCGAGGTTGGCGCGCTCATGTATGCCGCCCTGGTGCTGCTGGGAATCACGCTGGTCGTGAACGTGGTCGGCACCCTGATTCTCGACCGCGCCGAGGCTGGTCTTAAAGGGCTGCGCTGATGGACGTCCCCGCCAAAAGCGCTGCGCCGGTGGAAATTAATGTCGCCGATTTGGAGCGGTCCCTGCGCCGGCCCCGCGCGTTGTTCAGCTTCGGGATGAGCCTGTTTACCACCTTGGCGACGCTGGCGGCGCTCTTCCCCCTGGTCTCGGTGCTGTTTCTGCTGGTTAAGCGCGGCAGCACGGCCATGGGTCTGAACGCGCTGCGCGATCTTCCGCCGGCCGCGATGGCGAGTGGCGGTGGGTTCGGCAACGCGATCGTCGGCACCCTGGTAATCGTCCTCATCGCCACCGCGATCAGCGTGCCGTTCGGAATCCTGGCGGCGATCTACATCACCGAGTTCGGCCCCGAGTCCCGGGTCACGAACGCGGTGCGCTTCGCCGCCAAGGTCCTGACCGGGCTGCCCTCGATCCTTGCCGGCGTATTCGCGTTCGCCACCGTCGTGGTGCTGACCGGCGGCTTCTCCGCCCCGGCGGGCGGGGTGGCGCTGTCGCTGCTGATGATCCCGACGATCCTGCTCACGGCGGAACAGGCGATAAAAGGGGTTCCAACGCGAATGCGAGAAGCGGCAGTCGGAATGGGCGCGACCCCGACCCAAGTCGTAACCAAGGTTATCCTGCCTACCGCCTTCCCAGGAATCCTAACCGGTGTTATGCTGGCAGTTGCCCGCGCGGCGGGGGAAACCGCACCGTTACTGTTCACCTCGCTCTTCAGCGACTTTTGGATAAGCCGCACCTATCCCTATTTCATACCCAAGACTCTGAGCGACCTGATGAAGCCGACCGCCTCCCTCGCCGTCCTGATCTACAATTTTTCCGGATCGCCCTTCGAAAATCAGATTGCACTGGCGTGGTCCGCCGCTTTGGCGCTGGTAGTTATCGTGCTGGCCGTCAACCTGGTCGGCCAATCCATCGCCAGGCGCTCCACCCTTCCCTGAGGAGACCAAAAATGGCAGCAACCCCGGTGATGACAAATGGGCACGCAGCCCCCGACGATACACTGATCGATTGCATGATCTCAGAACTCCATTACGGCAGGTTCAAGGCCGTTCGCGATGTACACGTCAAGGTAAAGAAAGGCACTATCACGGCCTTCATCGGTCCCTCGGGATGCGGCAAAAGCACGGCTTTGCGCTGCCTGAACCGGATGAATGATTTGGTGCGCGGCTTTCGCTTCAAGGGCCACGTCCTTTTCCGCGGTCAGGACATCTACCAGACCAAGATCGATCCGGTGGCAGTCCGCCGCAATATCGGAATGGTATTCCAGCAGCCCAACCCGTTTGCGATGAGCATCTATCGCAACGTGGCATTCGGCTTGCGGCTCAATGGCTACGGCGGCAATTACGACGAGAAGGTGGAACAGGCGCTGCGCCAGGCCGCGCTATGGGACGAGGTGAAGGACAAACTAAAGCAAAGCGGCCTGTCGCTCTCCGGCGGGCAGCAGCAGCGATTGTGTATCGCACGCGCAATCGCCACCGAACCGTCGGTGCTGTTGATGGACGAGCCGTGCTCGGCCCTCGATCCGATCGCGACCCATCGTATCGAGGAACTGATGCAGGAACTCAAAAACAACTACACGATCGCGATTGTCACCCATAACCTGCAGCAGGCCAAACGGGTTGCCGACATGACCGCCTTCCTTTACGTCGACACCACCAACGGCGGCCGCACCGGTTACATGGTGGAGTATGGAGCTACCCAGCAGATCTTCGAAGATCCCAAGGAAAAGCACACCAAGGATTACATCAGCGGCGAGTTCAGTTGAGATCTTGGTTTCCCGCTTCGTACCATCCGCAAGCGGCGTGATTAGTTCATGACCGAGGCGCCAGGACGGCTCCTGACAACCGGGCTGCTGACGTGCATCTCGCTTCTGGCAGCGGGCATCACCGGCGGCCGGGACGGTAACGTGGGCGCCGCCTTGGCGCAGGATCGCGGCGCACCGATCACTTTGCTGGGCGTCGGCGCATCCTTTCCAGCGCCTCTCTACGAGAGGTGGTTCAGCGAGTACAACAAATTGCACCCGGAGGTACAGGTCAATTATCAGACGCTCGGAAGCGGAGCTGCAATAAGACAGTTTCAGAACGGCCTGATCGACTTTGCCGCCAGCGACGCGGCAATGACCGACGAGGAAATCTCCGCGGCCAGGAACGGGGTGGTGATGCTCCCGATGGCCGCTGGCAGCGTCGTTCTTACCTATAACCTGCCCGGTGGCCCCAGTGAACTGAAACTCTCTCGCGATGCTTACAGCCAAATTTTTCTGGGGAAGGTCACCCAGTGGAACGATCCGATTATTGCCAAAAATAATCCTGGCCAGAAACTACCGGATACCCGGATTACAGTGGTCGCGAAGTCTGACGCCAGTGGTACAACGTTTGTGTTCACCGCGCATCTGAGCGCGATCAGCGAGGCCTGGAAGAACGGACCGGGCACAGGAAAGGCGGTTAATTTCCCGGTGGGGGTCGCCGCGAAAGGCACGCTGGGTGTCACCGCACTGATAAAGCAGATCCCGGGCGCAATCGGTTTTATTGAGTACGGATACGCCAGGCAGACGGGCCTGCCGATGGCTGTCCTCGAGAACCGCGCCGGTAAGTTTGTCAAGCCTGACCTTAAGACCGGGACCAACGCGCTGGCCGGCATCAAACTTCCCGCTGACCTGCGTGCCTGGCTTCCCGACCCACCCGGAGAGGACTCCTATCCAATCGTCACGTACACCTGGCTGCTGTGCTACAGAAAGTACCGGGACCCAAGGATCGCGCAGGCGCTCAAATTCCTGATCCGCTATGGTTTGGCCGAGGGACAAGGCTACAGCATTGAGCTTGGCTATATCCCGCTGCCGGCCGACGTCGTCAGGAGGGTGACCAGTGCGCTGGGCCAGATCTCATAGGCTCACATGCAGGGGTGACTTCCGAATCGTTTGCACTGCCGCTTGACGTGGAGCTACCGCCCGCGAACACTACATCGATGGCTTACCACTTTTGCGATAGGCAGAAGTCACGCGACTGTGATGGAGCCATCATTCTGCGGTAACTTCCTGCGTGCAGAGTCCAGCTGCTGGATGTCGAACATTGGCGCAGCACTTGCGCCATATCTATAGCGGGACAGGAGAGGGAATATACCTAAACACGAAGGTGCAGAGCATCACAAAAAAGCGGCTGAACACCATGGGCATGCGGCCCGGCATCACCAGGAGGCAGCCAAGCACCATGAGGCTGGCGACCACGAAGCGGCAGGACATCACGCCCATGTTGCGCACGGCCACCACCTGCTTGCGACTCATCATTCAGAAGAGGCGGCAAAGCATCACGCCAATGAACATGAAGATGAGAAATAGCCGAGTTTTCGACCGATGAGCTTGGCCACACCCGTGCCAGGAGTCGTGACCGGCAAATCTACCAGTTGCTTGAGTTTTCGCAGCATCGCGCTTTTCTTGATCTGATGACCCTGCATCCGCTGGAGGATGTCGTCCAGAGCTGCGACCGCATCGCATAGGTGCGGCCCCTTGTTGAGCATTACGCACTCCGCCCGTTCCCCATCGCGGCGTCCGTAATCTCAGCGCGTGATGGCACTCCAGTTTTGGCCAGACTCTCCAGTACTTGCGTCGCCCAAATCACCGGCATGTGACCGCCTCGCACACCCACAGGATCTCCTCCTGAATCTCCGCCAGTTGTTCATAACCGCATTCCACTGCCAGGTCGCCACGCGCGATCATTACGCCCGGCGCGGCCAGCAGCAGCGACTGTGTATCGCGCGCGCAATCGCCACCGAGCCGTTGCTGCTGTTAATGGACGAGCTGTGCTCCACCCTCGATCCAATCGCGACCCATCACATCGAGGAGCTGATGCAGGAGACTCAAAAACGGGTTGAATGGGGAATGGATTTGACTTTCGGGCACAACTTCTCCTGGCGCAGATTTCAGCGCCGCGGTTGCGCCGCGGCACGTAGGCGGATTTCGTCGAGTGACAGGTGTTCCTTGCGCGTGGCGATCTGCCAAATGTTGCCGAATGGATCTCTGATCGTGGCGCGGCGGTCGCCGTAGAACATGTCACAGGGCTCTTCGATCACGGTTGCCCCGGCTTCCAACGCGCGCCGGTAAGCTCCATCCATGTCTTCGAGGTAGAGGTAGAGGAATGCCGGCATCGCCTCGCGGGCACCGGCCTCACTGACCATCACAATAGAATCGCCGATCAGGATCTCGGATGGTCCATCGGTGCGGAAAGTCCCGCTGGCGCCGAACGCGTGTTTGAGAAAGTTGACTAAACTGCCGGCGTCGTTGACGAACAGCCGAGGCGTTATGGTGTGCCAGCCTTCCGGAACCGCTTTGACAGCCATGGGTCATGTTCTCCACGAGTCAGTGCGATGCGCTTTTCAACGGCGTCGCGATGTACCAGATATGTCCGAACGGATCCTGCACGCCACCACATCGATCGCCCCACTCCTTATCTCCCATCGGATCGACGATTGTCGAGCCCGAATCGAGCGCGCGCTTGAACGCCGCATTGGCATCGGCGACGTAGATGTAGAGATGCAGTGGACTACCGCCGAGCTTGCGTGGTGTATTGGCGAATCCCTTCGCGCGGTACTCGGCGAGATCCGGCGTCGTCACGTCGCGCAACATTACGTGAGTGGGCCCAATCGCCATTGCGATATGGCTCACCTTTCCGTCAGGGCGCGTGATGCGATGGATCTCGGTTGCGCCAAAGACCCTTTGATATACCTCGAAGGCTCGCACCACGTCATCCTGGTACATGAACGGCATTATAGAGCCGGGGCGTTGATGCGGCGCTACCTCAGATGCCTGCGGCTCGGCGCCCGGTAGGCCCGCGGGCATAATGCTCGCTACAAGATCTTTCTTCAGCCGCGCTCTGAAATTCTCGGCCGGCAGATCTCTGAGATCCGAAGCGATGCGTACGAGCCCCGCGATGCGGGAATTGACCCGCGAAGGATTGCTCTTGCGATCGCTGATGATTTGGTGGACCGCCTTATCAAGCTGTTGCGCGAGCGTGACGGGTTTGGTGACTCGCCCACTTCGTTCAGGTGTTCGTTTCATCTTCGTCCACCATTGCTCGCAGACTTTTCAGGCTGCGAAACTGAAGCTGCTTGACGGCGCCCTCACTACGCCCCATGTCTTTGGCAATCTCGGCAATGCTTTTTTGATGCGCGAAACGCATAGTAATAACGCGGCGCTGATCGTCGGGGAGTCTTTCCACCAGCTTGAATAACCGGGCGCGATGCTCGACTTCGGCGAGGTCGGCGCCGCTGAGTGGTTCAAGGGCGGACGTCTCGGGCATCTTGATCACCTCCAACCGGGCGGTGCGTTTGCCGTGATCGGCAATCGCATTGGCGGCGATGCGAAAAAGCCAGGCCGCGAAGGGTACCCCGCGCCATTCGAAACGCGAGAGATTCTTGAGCGCGGTGTGAAAGACGTCAGCGGTGAGATCCTGGGCCTGATCGCGATCATGGACCCGGCGCACGATAAATGCGTACACGCGTTCGAAATTGTTTTCGTAAAGCTGGGCGAAGCAGGCCGGGTCGCGTTGTGCGGCCTCGATCAAAGGGCGTTCCGGCGCGTCTTTACGCGCGCGCTTGGATGCGGGTTCTCCAGCCATCTTCGCCTCTACCGTATAAACTGCCGGCAGGCGAAAAGGTTACGCACGCCGCTTCATTTTTCAACATCGCTTTTTGCAGGTTCGCAGAACATCGGATACGCTGGCACCGCTTTGCGTTGGCTGAAGTAAGTCCGCGTAGATGGGCCACGCCGCACGATCCGGCTACTCATCCGAAATTCAACGGCAGCGTGGATCTGACCCCACAGCTATGAAGGTATTAAACTGAGAGAGCAGACAACACGGCCGTCATTAAAAACGGCTACTCTACCAGCGCTTGAGTTTTCGCAGCATCGCGCTTTTCTTGATCTGATGACCTTGCATGCGCTGGAGGATGTCGTCCAGAGCTGCGACCGCATCGCATAGGTGTGGTCCCTTGTTGAGCATCACGCACTCCGCGCGTTCTCCCATGGCGGCGTCGGTAATCTCGGCGCGTGATGGCAATCCTTTTTTGGCCAGACTCTCCAGTACCTGGGTCGCCCAAACCACCGGTATATGCGCCGCTTCGGACACCCACAGGATCTCCTCCTGGATTTCCGCCATGCGTTCATAGCCGCATTCCACGGCCAGATCGCCGCGCGCGATCATGACGCCCGCCGCCGCGCGACGCATCGCTGCGAGCACCAGGAACGGGAGATTGTCGAATGCCTGGCGCGTTTCGATCTTGAGCATAATGCCGATATCGGGACGGCCAAGCCGCGCCAGGTGTGCCTCGAGCGCTTCCACGTCGGCGGGCGTGCGCACGAAAGACATGCCGATGTCGGCCTGCTCGGCGACCACTTGGAGATCTTCGAGATCTTTAGTCGTGAGCGAAGCGATGCTCAGGTCGCTGTCGGGTAGGTTGATACCCTTGTTCGAACGCAGCTTGCTGCCCGCCGCGGCGGCGTGAGTAATCTCGATGGTGGCTTCCGAATCGGCGACCTTTTTGATAACCCCGCCGATCTTGCCATCGTCAAACCACACCCTTTCTCCCGCCTTGATGTCGCCAAGAATCTCAGGGATGGTGCAGGTTATCGTCGGTGGGCGCAGTACGCCTCCGTCCTCATCCAACTCCGAGCCTCCAGCCAAGGGCAGTTGGTCCGACAGGACCACAGTGTCGCCTTTTCTAAGGACAATAGGCTGTTCCAGCGCGGGTAGCCGCCCGACGCGCATGATGCCGTCGGACCCGCCCTTGCAGCGCAATTCCATTCCCGAAGCCAGATAGGAAGTGCGGACGCATTCGGTTTCGACATATTCGCCGGTTCGCCCGGTTACCACTATCTGCCGGGAGGATCCTCGGGCGTCGTTAAACTCGATTTTCTCTCCGGCTCGGAGCAAGGCCAGATCGCCGGCGGCGATGGGAATAGGCAGGGGCTCGGCGCCATTGGCAACGGCGGTCGCATGCGCCTGCGGAATAAGCCGGATTTTCGCAGGCTTTAGCACCATCCCAGTAACGTCACGCACGGGACGCACTTTGACTACCTCGGGGCCGGGTTCCAGTGGGCCAACCCG
This sequence comes from Binataceae bacterium (SeqCode), assembly GCA_035939115.1. GTDB lineage: Bacteria > Desulfobacterota > Binatia > Binatales > Binataceae > JAJPJA01. The sequence continues at coordinate 64,662 of DASZGF010000162.1, read as the reverse complement.
CAGTTTGGGGCCGGCCAGATCCATTGATAGCCGGCACTCCTTGCCGAGTTCACGTCTGGCGCGCTTAAGATGCTCGGCCATCGCCACCCACGCCTGACGGTCGTCATAGGAGCAGTTGACGCGCATGCAGTTCATGCCGTGGGCGACCAACTCGCGAACGAGCTGGTAGTCCGACGCGGCTTCACCCGGCAACGTCACCATGATCCGCACCGCACGCTTGGCCGGGTTCGGCCCGAGCAGCGTCTCGGTATGCTCGCGCAGCAGCTTATTGCCCTCGAGAAAATCAAGCCCACGAGGCGAATGTTGCCACGAGCGGCCAGCCAGTCCGTGGACCGCCGCAAGCACCGCGTCAAGCGTCGCCATCACATGGGCTTCCGCCCGCCCCAGCGAAGAGAGCCCCAACTCGGCCAGTTCCTGCTGCAAGGGGCGGATGTCGCGATGGCGCAGTGCGATATAATGCGCAAGGTTGCGCGCGCTTTTCAGATACGTCGGGTGAATGCGTCCGAGTCCGGGCTCAAGCGCAGCGTCGGACTCGGCGAGCGCCTGCCTGATCTCGATTAAGCGCTTGACGAGATCGTTGAGTTTAGCCTGCTTGGCAACCGTGGTCGAAGTCACTGCTTTTCCAATGAAAATGTCTGCGGAGACTTAATCCTAGCACGCTTCCGGTCGGGCGAATGTTACGGCTTGATGAAGCGCGCTTTACAGCGTGTCGCCTGCACGCCTCCATCGCAATGTATCCTTGCGGAAGTAAAAAGCGCGGATGCGATTTGTCCGCGGCCTTTCCAAAATTCATTTGAGGTTCAAGAATTAAGTGGCATTCACGTTTTGACCTCATACCCCGACGCGCACGCCGCCCAGGACGCAAGTCGCACGCCGACCCCGACGCATACCTGAACGCGCAGTTCCCGCGAAGCGCGTTCACCTTGGTTGAAATAGAATCGCGACGTTTTCGAGCGGCGGGCGCTTGGCGCCTTGCAATCGTCGACCTTCCAAGCGGCGCGCATTCTTCCATTGAGGAAGGGCGCGATCGCTAAAGCCGGTGACTTTTCCCGTGGGATGGTCTAAAACACAGCATGCGCATCGCGCGGGGCATTCTAATGGAGCCCGCGCTTAACCAATTCGAGGTACAGGTGATGTCAGAAGCTCAGTTTTATGCTGCCAATCCGGCACAGGCCGGACTTGATCCCGCCAAAGTGGAAGCGCTGTTCGAGCGCGCCCAGCGCGAGGTCAAGGAAGGATTGCTGCCTTCCTGCCAGGTTGCGATCGCTCGTCATGGCAAAATCGGCGCCGCCCGGGCGTTCGGCGAGGCGATGCAGGGCGGAGTCAAAAAGCCCGTCACCAACGACACGCTTTACGTCGTCTTCTCCTGCGCCAAGGGGATAATGTCGGCGGCGACCTGGCTGCTGATCCAGGACGGCAAGCTGGACATCACGCAACCGGTGGTCAAATACGTGCCGGAGTTCGGCACCAACGGCAAAGAGGCCGTCACCGTCGAGCAATTGTTCCTCCATACCGGCGGCTTTCCCGACGCCCCTTACGCGCAGCGCGAATGGCTGGATCGGGCGGCGCGGCTGCGGCGTTTTCAAAGCTGGCGGTTGCAATTTCCCGCAGGCAAGAAATACGCCTACCACGCCACCTCCGCCCATTGGGTGATGGCAGAAATCGTCGAGCGGCTGAGTGGGATGGATTTCCGCGATTTCGTGCGCGTGCGGGTGGCGGAACCGCTCGGGATTCCCAACCTCAGGATGGGCCTGGCGCGCGCGCAGGGTCATCTTCAGGCCCAACTGACCTACGTCGGGGAACCGATGACCGCCGAGGACATGAAGCAGATGGGGATCAACCTGGTGATGCCGGCAGAAATCAACGATGAGACGATTTTGGGCTTCAACAAGCCCGAGGTGCTGGAAGCGGGATGTCCCGGCGGCGGCGCGGTGGCCACCGCGGGCGCGTTGGCGATGTTATACCAATCGTTGGTGAATGGCGGCCGCGCGCCGGATGGCACCCAGGTGTGGCACGAGGATTTGTTGCGGGACGTGATGCGCATCCGCACCGAAGGTTACTTCGATGCAATCTTCCGTATCCAACCCAATCGCTGTCTGGGGATGACGATCGCCGGCGATGACGGCAAGGCGGGAGTACGCGGCTTCGGCAAAACCAATTCGCCCAAGGCGTTCGGTCACAACGGCGTCGGCGGGCAGGTCGCATGGGCCGACCCGTTAACCGGCATCTCGTTCGGTTATTGCACCAACGGGGTTGACCGCAACGATTTTCGCCATGCCAAACGCGTGGTGGCGATTTCCAGCCTGGCCGCGGTCTGCGCGGCGTAACTACGCGAGAGAGAGCTGTATGGGCAAGCTTGACGGAAAGGTGGCGGCGATCACCGGGGCGGGCCGCGGAATCGGACGCGCGCTGGCCAAGGCGATGGCTGCCGAGGGCGCGGCGATCGTGGTCAACGACCTGGGGGTGACTTTGGTGGGAGATCGAGAACCCACCTCCCCCGCCACCAACGTGGCGGCGGATATCAAGGCGGCCGGCGGCCAGGCGGTGGCCAATCTGGGAGATATCTCGACCATGGAGGGCGGCAAGGCGCTGGTCGATCAGGCGCTTAAGGAGTTTGGCAAACTTGACATCCTGGTCAACCTGGCCGGCGTCATTCGCGACCGTATGATCTTCAACATGGGCGAGGACGACTGGGACAAGGTGCTGGACAGCCACCTCAAGGGCACCTTTTGCACCAGCCGGTTTGCGTCGGCGCACATGCGCGAGCGCCGCTCCGGACGCATCATCAATTTCTCCTCCAACGCCGCGTTGGGCAGTCCGGGTCAGCCCAGTTATTCCGCGGCGAAGGCCGGAATCCTGGGCCTGACCTGGAGCACCGCCAATGGCTTGCGCCGCTACGGAATCACCTGCAATGCGATCTTTCCGGTTGCGGCCACCCGCATGACCGACACGATTGCCCAGCAGTCCTACCGGATCACGCCCAGCGCCGAGGCCCAGGGAACCACGGTCGATCCGGTTAACGTGGCGCCAATTGTAATTTTCCTGGCCAGCGACGAAGCCGCGGACGTAACCGGGCAGGTATTCGGCTCGGAAGGTTACAGCGTAACCCGCTATTATCACATGAGCCCGGAAAAAACCGTTTACAACAAGGGCCCGTGGGACCTCGATCAATTCTTCGAAGTGATGAAGCGGACGTTAGCGCGCGACACGCAAAAGCCGCAAATGTACCAAGGCCCGCCGCGCCGGTAATTGCGCTAACCCGCAACATCAGCGCCGGAGGACCGCCTTGCGAAAGCCTGCGAACCGTGGGCAGCGTTGCTCCAAAATCTTCAGGTCGACGTCTTCAGCGATGCGGCGCGCCAGTTCAGGGGTATAGCGCGTTGTTCGCCGAAGTAGCCTTATTAGTTCGGTCTTAGGCTGCCTTACTTTCTCGGGATTTGTATGGGTGCTCGTGATTCCGGCAGTCCGCTTCAAAGCGGACGGATCGGCGATCAGCCATGCTTCGAGGGCTTCAACTACTATTATCGGGACGACGTTAAAGCGGTGCGTTCCGACAAGTCTTCTCTTGAACTCGCGCTCCAGTACTTCGGGCTTCCGACCATCAGCGTCGGAGATCACGATCACCTTTTCTATGGGACGGCGGGAGCGGTCGAGATCGGCCACAAGGCTTGAGAATTTGCCCATCACCGGTCCATTACACACCCGGGTTACCGGGCTCACACCGCTGCGACATCTTCTCAGAAGAACCGGGTAGACCGCGTCATCGTAGATGCCCTCTACGATCAAAGCGATCGTGGTCATCAGGAGGAGCCCAGGGCACCCGAGTACCACAGGTCGCCTAGGCCAAGCTCTTTGTCGGAAAGGAGTTTTTTCAAGTATCTTTTGGATGAGGGCCGGCTGAATCGAGTTGCGCCGTTGGTACGTTCTGTGACGATCAGATCATCGATCGTTAATTTGTCGACCAACACCGGTGAGTGCGTGGTCGCAATGATCTGTGGCGCGCGAGGGTACAACTGCTGCTGATTAAGAAGTTCAACCAGGATTTCCAGCATGTGCGGGTGAAGGTGATTTTCCGGCTCCTCGATGCAAAGCAGTGATGGACTCAACTCGTCCGGCGTGAGAATCAGCGAAACCAGGGCCAGGAAGGCTAGTTCGCCATCAGACATCCGCGATATGCTGACGGGACTTTTGAAGTGCGTCTCACCCACGCCGACTGATATTTTGGAAGACTCGAATGAACCCGTCACGCCGCCGTCCTCTGGAGAAATCGGGGTTTTGCGTTTCACGGGCTGAAACAGGATTTCTGCAACGCCCGGGAAAACATCGCGACACGTCTGCTTAATACCATTGAACTCGTCGGGGTAGTTCTGGAGAGTTAGCAGCCAGACTGACAGGTTCTCGCCATGTTCGCCTAAGCATTTCTCCCAGCTTGGAGGGTTGCTTTGGCGCATCAGGGCCGGAACCAAATGATAGAACCGCCAGGTCTGCACAAAGTTCCAGAAGGGATGACATTCCGAGTCTGGGCTCGGGCCGTATAATTCCAAGGCCAAGTCTAGCGTGCGTTGAGCGCTCTCCGTCCACTGGCCTTGCTGCATCACCTTGAGCTTGCCGTCGGCATTCTCGATCAGTGGCTTGACGACGGCGTTTCTTATGACGTTGAGCTTTTCTGAATTTACCTTGAAGTGGCCGTAGGGACCACGTCCCAGGCAGAATTCGTATGTGTAAGACTCGGTGGTATGATTATCCGCACCCTCAAGTTCGGCCATTAGTGTAATGCTGATAGGGCCTCCCGCTTGGCCCTTCCAACTAACTTCTTCGAAGCCACCACGCCTGGAAACCGCTTGTTGTAGAGCCGAACTCTCGTTCGCTTCACGGCGGCCAACGGCTTCTTGAACGAACCGGAGACACTCAATCAGGTTGCTCTTCCCCGACATGTTGGGACCTACGAGAACATTCCGCGGGCGCAGATCGATCTCGACATCCTGCAGACTGAGAAAATTCCGAGCCGTAATCCTTTTGAGCATCTTGCTACCGCCAGGTCGCATGGTCTCGAAAACCGACCGCGCTGCCCTAGTTTAAGCCATCCTTGCCAAGCAGCGAAGCGCCGCCTGGCATTGCGTTACAACATTAGGATGCCGCCATTGGGGTGGAACAGCGAGCCGGTGTGGTACGACGATTCTCGCAGGCCAGGAATGGCGCGGTGTTGGCGCCCGGCTCCGCGATCCGTCCCAGCGGCGCGCGGCTGGTCCATTCCTCGAGGTCGCCGGGTTCGGTCCGAATAAAGCCCTCCAGCAGCGGCGTGCTGATTAATCCCGGCGCGAGCGCGTTGACCCTGATCTTGTACGCCGCCAGCTCCGATGGTCCTCCGATGCGGGCCTTGAGTACTGCTATCCACCGGCGCCCAACCGCAGCACTCGCCCCGGCATCGCGCCGCTGTGCTTGCCGTGCTCGAACAGCACCTCGCCGTTGACGATCGTGTACTCCACTCCCTGAGCCGGAATTACCAGGCGCCGCCCGCCGCCGGGCAGGTCGCCCAGCCATTGCGAGCGTCCGGTTGAGCCGATGGTGTTGTAATCGAAAATGGCGATATCGGCGGGCAGGCCTGCCGCCAGCCGGCCTCTTTGCGGAAAACCGAACAAAGCCGCCGGCTCCGACGTGATCCGGCGGACCGCGTCTTCCAGGCTCATCACACCCTTGTCGCGCGCCCAGGTCCCGATCAGATAGGTGGTGTAGCCGGCGTCGCACAGCAGGTCCACGTGGGCGCCGCCGTCGGCCAGGCCGATCAAGGTGCGGCGATCGTTGAGCAGCGGCGCGAGGATATTCTCGTCCATCATACTGACCGAAAACCAGGTCGCGAGGTGGTCTTCCAGGGCGACGTCCAAAAAGCTGTCGAACGGATCGATTCCCCGCTCACGGCCGATTTCCGCGATGGTCTTCTTCTCCAGCCCCTTTAGCGCCGGATTGGCGACTATATCCACGTCGACGCGGTTCCAGTCGCTGGTGAAAATCTGCGGCCGGCTCATCTCCTCGCGAAACGCGTTGCGGAATCCGGGATCGCGATAGATCCGCTCCTGCTCCTCCGCGGTCTTGTTGAACAGCGGGTTCCATGACTTCAGGCTGGCCATCAAAAACGGATTGCGCAGATTGAGCTGCAGGCGCGAGGTGTGGGCCGTCACCTGCGGAATACCGCCGCGCGCAATCAGAGGCTCGATCCGATCGAGGGTCTCAAGGCAAGTCTCGACCTGACCATGCAACGGCACCAGCGACAGCCATGTGACCGGCCGTCCGCTTTCGGTCAGTAAGGTGTCCAGAAGCTGCGCCTCTTCCTCGCTCAGCGAATCGATTTCCTGGCTGAGCGAAATCTCGATCGCGCCCCGGCCCAACTCCCTGAGCGCATTGGCGTAGCTTTTGAGTTCATCGAGGTTGGCCTGACGGCAAGCCAGCGGCCGCCCCTGGTAGCCGATATGCTGGCGCAGCCGGGTGTGCGAAAAGCCCACCGCGCCGGCCGCAACCGCCTGCTTGATCAGTGCCTTGATTTGCGCGATTTCGTCCGGACGCGCCGCCCGGTCCATCGACTCCTCGCCCATCACGTAATGACGAAACGGTGTGAGCGGCGCCAGAAAGGCCAGGTTCAGCCCGCTGCCCCGCCGCTCGGCCGCGTCGATGTACTCGGGAAAGGTCTGCCAATCCCACGTGGTGCCTTTGGATAGGACGTCGAATGGAATTCCCTCAACGTTGACCAGGTCCCAGGTCGCGATCTCGCGGGTTTCGGGCCGGCAGGGCGCGATACCCACGCCGCAGTTGCCCATCACCACGCTGGTCACGCCATGCCACGAGGAGCAGGTCACCAGCGGGTCCCAGCAGATTTGCGCGTCGTAATGCGTATGCGGGTCGAAGAAGCCGGGCGAGACAATCAGATCCGAGGCGTCGATCACCTGTTTGGCGCTATCCTTGACCTTGCCGATTTCGACGACGCGCCCGTCCGCCACGCCGACATCCGCGCGAAAGCGCTCCCGACCGGTGCCGTCCACCACGGTTCCATTTCTGATTAACAGATCCAATGCCATAATCGACGGCCCCTGTCCTTTGATTGCGGCAGAACAAAGCTCCTGCCGATGTTTTCCTCATTCTTAGCCCACTTGATGCGCCCGACGCTAATAGTTGATCCGTCGATCGCCGGCCACTCCAAGGCGCAGGCCGCAATCGCGCTAACACGCATCGCGCATTTTCGGCTACTCTGGGCAAAAAGGAGAGACGGCGATGGCTCAGGCGGACAAGAAGCGTTTGGCCGGCAAGGTCGCGATCGTCAGCGGCAGCGGACGTGGGATCGGACGCTGCGAGGCGATGCTGCTCGCGCAGCAGGGTGCCAAGGTGGTGGTCAATGACATCGGAAAGGATCCCGAGGGAAAGCGCAGAGCCGACAAAGTCGTGGAGGAGATCCGCGCGGCGGGCGGCGAGGCGTTGGCCTCCACGGACAGTATATCGACCCTGGAAGGCGCCCATCGCACGGTGGAGACCGCGGTCAAAGCCTTCGGCGGGCTGGACATCCTGGTCAACAACGCGGGCCTGCGCGCGGCTTACCCGATCGATGAAATTACCGAGGAGCAATGGAACCTGGTGCTGGATTCCCATCTCAAGGGCACTTACGCGTTGATCAAGTACGCGGTGCCAATTTTCCGCAGCCAGCGCTCCGGTGTGATCATCAACACCGGCTCCGAATCCGGTTTGGGGCATCCGTTTAATTCCGCCTACGGCGCGGCCAAGGAGGGAATCGCCGGGCTGACGCGCAGCCTCGCGCGCGAATTGGGCCGCTTCGGTATTCGCTGCAACATGATCCGGCCTCGCGCCGCCACGCCGGGCGGCCCGGAATTCATGGAGATGTACCAGAAATGGATGCCGACCGCGCAGGCGCTGGGCCCTTACTGGCTGGGAGAGCGGGGACATGTGCGCAGCGGTGAGATGAAGCCGGAACGCGTAGCCGCGCTGGTGGTGTGGCTGTGCACCGATGCCGCCGTCAACGTCAACGGCCGGGGCTTTTACGTGGCGGGTGACGAAGTCGGCCTGTGGTCCGAACCGCAACTGATTCGCTGCCTGACGCGGCCCGGCGGCTGGGACCTCGATTCGCTGGACCAATCCGGCCCGGAGAACCTGATCTTCGATCTGACCAACAAGTTCCTGATCAAGGAACCTCCGTCCAAGGGTTAACGCCTTTACGCGGCACAGATCCGGTACACGGCCGCGGCTTGTAACGTGAGGTGATTTCCGCGAATCATACCAGCATGATGGCCGCACCTGACTTCGACGCCACACTACGCGAGCACGCGTTGGGAACGCTGCGCCGCAGCGCGCCACGCACCCTCCAGATCAACGTCGGCAAGCTGTGCAACCAGGCATGCCATCATTGTCATGTCGACGCCGGGCCCGGCCGCAAGGAGCAGATGTCCGCACCGGTCGCGGAACGCCTGATGGAGGTGCTGGCGGCGAGCCCGGCGATCACGACGGTCGACCTGACCGGCGGCGCTCCGGAACTTAATGCCAACTTTCGCTACCTGATCGAGAGCGGCCGCGCGATGGGCCGCCACGTCATGGTCCGATGCAACCTCACCGTGCTCTTCGTTCCCGCGATGGAATGGCTGGCGGACTTCTATCGCGACGCGCAAGTGGAGTTGGTGTGCTCGCTGCCGTGCTACACGCAGGAGAACGTCGAGCAGCAGCGCGGCAAGGGCGTCTTCGCACAAAGCATCGCGGCGCTGAGGTTGCTCAACCGGCTCGGATACGGCTGCGGCACGTTGCGCCTGAACCTGGTGTACAATCCGCTGGGGGCGTTTTTACCGCCCGCGCAGGCCGAACTCGAAGCGCGTTACCGCCAGGAACTGCGCGAGCTGGACGTTGAGTTCGACCGTCTCTTCACCATCACGAATATGCCGATCAAGCGCTTCGCGCGCCAACTGCGCAGTTGGGGCAAAGAGGCCGAGTACATGAGCCTGCTGGTCAACCACTTCAATCCGGAGGCGGTCGGCGGCCTGATGTGCCGCTCCCTGGTCAGCGCCGGCTATGAAGGCACGCTGTACGATTGCGACTTCAACCAGATGCTGGAGCTGCCCCTGATGATGGACGGCAATCCTCTGTCCATTTGGGACGTACATGACCTGGCCGAGCTTGAGGGCGCGCCCATTTCAACCGGGGCACATTGCTTCGGATGTACTGCCGGTTCGGGTTCAAGCTGCGGCGGCGCGCTCACGTAAGGCCGCACCGCCAGTAGCATCGAATTTAGGAGAGCACTGCGATGACGGACTTCATCGATCTCAAGCAGGCCATGGAAATGCCGGGGCTGCGCCTGGTTTTGATCAGCACCACGCCCAGCCCCTGGGGTGAGGCGGTCAAGGGATTCTTCCATGTAAAGAAGATCGACTACATCCCGGTGCGCCATCCAATGGGAAAGGATCAGGCACTGCTGCGTCAATGGACCGCGCAGGAAAGCGCTCCGGTGGCGGTGTATAACGAGGAGCGCCCGCGCAGCACCTGGCCCGAGCAGCTATACCTGGCCGAGCGACTCAATCCCGACCCGCCGCTGATTCCCCAGGCGCTCGAGGATCGGGTGCGTATGTTCGGATGGTGCAACGAGCTGGCGGGAGAAAACGGACTGGGATGGTCGCGCCGCGAGTTGATTTTTGGTTCCACGCTCAGCGGGGCGAAAGGCGATGACCCAAGGCTCGCACCGATGCGAGCGATGGCCCGCAAGTACAATTACACCACCGAAAGCGCGCAACTCGCATCGCGCCGCGTGATCGAAATCCTGCGCGGGCTGGGCGAACTGATTGCCGAGCAAAAAGGGCGCGGGCGCAACTTTTTAATCGGTGAGCGGCTCTCCGCGCTCGACATCATGTGGGCCGCCTTTGCGGTGCTGATAAAGCCGCTGCCTGAGGAGCTTTTTCCGGTGCCACCCGCCATGCACGCCACCTTCACCAATACCGACCCGGCGATCAACGCCGCCGCCAGCCCGCTGCTGATGGAGCATCGCGACTTCATATACCGCCAGTACCTGAAGTTACCGCTGATTCTGGAACGGACGTAGTCTCGATGCGAAAATATTTTCCTCAACGACAGGTCCCGATTGGGCAGCGGTAAATCGTTTCCGGTCCGTATTTTCCCAATACAAACTTAAACTTAAAGAAGGGTCATCCTTCGCTGCGCTCAGGATGACATTAATTTTTCCGCCGCAATTATTTTCGGCTCAAAGTTAACACGCCGGCCGGCTCTTGACCCCTGCGATGGCGCGGCTAGGCTTAAGTCCAAGATGGCGACTCCGCTGATAAGCGAAATTCTCCCCGACTTTCTCGAAGAAATAGTGTACCTGCTGGGCCAGATGGGCGAGGGCGCTTTGGGCCAGCAGATGCGCGCACTCAGGATCGAGTCGCTGTGCGATTGCGGTGACGAGCAATGCGCCAGTTTCGCCACCGCCGCCGAGGTCAAGGTCGACCGCACCGTCGAGTTGCAGGCGATGGAGGGGATTTTGCTGCTCGATCTGAACACCGAAAACCAGATCTGCTTCATCGAAATTCTGGGGCGCGCCGACGTCAAGTACCTGCTCGACGACTACAACGAGCGCAAAGGGTAGACATGCCGCTCAACATCCGCAACGAGGAAGTCTACCGCCTCGCCAGGAAACTGGCTGCGCGCACGCATATGAGCAAGACGGACGCTGTGAAACTGGCCTTGGAATGAGTTACGCCGTTTGGACGAGGCACGGCCGCTGCGGGAGCGGCTCCGTCCGCTACAGCATCGTGTGTTGGCTCGGCCGGCAACCGGGTTGGAAGCTGATAAGTTGTTCTATGACAAGCTGAACGGGGACATGTGATGTTCGTGGATTCGACCAACATCCGATCCGCCGCTCGCTCCCGATAAGTCACACGATCACGCTATCTGGCAAATATCACCCGTCACAGGAGCACTTCGTCGTGGCGCAGTTGATCGATCTCATCCGCGCTGAGGCCCAGTAGCGACGACAGGACGTCGTCGGTGTTGGCGCCCAGGCATGGGGATGGGCGCACTACTTCGCATGGGGTGAGCGACATTTTCCAGGGGACGCCGGAATGGGCTTTGGCGCCGACCTCGGGATGGGGCAGGTTGACGAAGAAGTTGCGCTCGCGCAGATGCGGGTCTTTGAACAGGTCCTTCAGCGTCAAGGTGGGAATCGCTGCGATGCCGGCGTCCTGGAGCATCCGGGCCGCGTCCCATCGATCGCGCGCCCCGGTCCACTGCGTGATGATGCGGTCGAGTTCGTCCTCGTTGCGTTTGCGCATCGGGGCGGTCGCGAAGCGCGGATCATCGGCCAGCGCCGGCTGTCCGATCGCCTTACAGAACCGGAGCCATTCATCCTCCGTGCCCACCGCGATCGTGACCCATTCCTCCGGACCGCCCAGCGCCTTGTAGCAGTTGTGCGGCGCCATATTCCGGTCGCGATTACCGCTGGGGCCAAGGTCGCGCCCGTTCATCGCGTATTCGAGCAGCGCCTCGGGCAGTCCCATCGCGAGCACTTCCATCATCGACAGCTCGAAATACTGTCCCAGCCCGGTGTGCCGGCGCTGGATCATCGCTGCGTTGATCAGGAACGCGGCGAACACTCCGGTGGCGGGATCGCCGTAGGCGCAGGGCCCTTCGCGAATCTGATCGCCCTCATAGCCGGAGACCGCGAGCAGACCCGCCTGGCCGTTTACCTGCGGGCCATAGTTGACGAAATCGGTGTAGGGTCCGGTGCGTCCGTAGCAGCCGATCGACAGCATGATGATGCCCGGGTTGCGCCGGCGCATGGCCTCGTAGCCCAGTCCCATCCGATCGAGCACGCCGGCGCCGAAATTTTCGATCGTGATGTCCGAATGCTCGGCCAGGCGCAGGGCGAGTTCGATTCCTTCAGGCTTGGCCAGATTGAGCTGGATGCTGCGCTTGTTCTGATTCCATTCGTTGAAGACGCCCGCGCGGTTGGGTCCGGGCTGATTGTCGGCAAAGGGTGGATTGCGCCGGCTGAGACAAGTGCGTTTGGCGGTCTCGACCCGGATCACGTCAGCACCCAAGTGAGCGAGCATCATGCTGCAATAGGGCGCCGCCCAGATCCATCCGAAGTCCAGCACGCGAACCCCGGCCAGCGGACCGCGACCGGTGGCGCCAGCCGCCGTGCCGGCGTCTTTCTCAACGCGGTCGTGCGCAGAGGCCGCGGCTGTGCGCGATGCCGCAAGCACCTCGTCGTTGTGTTCTCCCAGAGCAGGCGCGGGACGTTCGATCCGCCACGCCGACCCGGTGGATTTGAACGGAAGCGTCGGTATTTCAATCGTGCGGCCGCCGGGAGTAGGAAGCGGTCCAAAGAAGTTGCGTGCGCGCAAATGGACGTCGGCGTAAACGTCGGAGGGGCGATTCATCGGCGCCAGCGGAATGCGCCGGGCCTGAGCGGCCATGAACAGCTCCTGCTTGTTCCAATCTTTGGTCCATTCCGCCATCAGCGGCCAAAGCGCGTCGGCGTACTTGCCGCGGATGAAGCGGTCCTTGAAAATCTCCTCGTTGGCCCACTCCGGATTGCCCATCAGCTCGACCAGCCGCTGCCATTGTTCCTCTTCACCAGGATTGATGAAGATCCAGCCGTCGCGGGTAGGCCATATCGATCGAGGGCCATAAGTATGATGGCCCAGGCGCGAAGGCGAACGGCCGGTATAGCTGAAAATGGGAATTGCTCCCTCCAGCATCGTGGCCAGGCATTCCTGCTCCGAGACTTCGATCGCCTGCCCAATTCCCGTTTGGGCCCAATACAACCAGGCGGCGAGCGAGGCCATCGCGGCAAACGCGCCCGCCTGGAATTCCGCCTGATGGCCGAACAGCTTGAGCGGCGGGCGATCGGGAAACTGCGACACCGCCGGCGCCAGCGACGCCATCCCCGAAGCATGCGCGGCGCTTATCTCGTAGGCATGGTAATGCGCGTAGGGGCCGTAATCGCCGAACGGGGAAATGCCGGCGACAGTCAGCGCAGGATGCGTTTGCGATACGGCAGCATTGTCCATCCCGACACTGAGCCGATCGCGCGGGGCGATGTTATGGATCAGGATATCGGCGCGCGCCAGCAGGGTGTCGAGCCTCGCCCGCTCGCCACGGTCGGCCAGGTCAAGCGTCACGCCTTTTTTGTCGGCATTGAGGTATAGGAACAGCCCGCTTTGATTGATGTCGGCGGCGTCGCCGAAGTAGGGACCTCGATTGCGGGTTAGGTCGCCGCCCGGCGGTTCGACCTTGATGACATCGGCGCCGAGCATCGCCAGCAGCTTGGCGCCGTATGCGGCCGCCACTCCCTGACCACACTCGACCGCCGAAATCCCGGCCAAAGGAAGGCTCAGATCTTGTCGAGCCGAACCCGGAGACGATTCACTGGCAGCCATCGACGCCCCACTCTATCTGGCGAGCTGCTGGGGAAGCCCGCGGTCACTCTCGTTTGGAAAGCCGGCCGCGCTACCACACCTTCAGGCTGCGGGCTGCTTGTTCTCCGGCAGCAGTTCCGGCCATGACACCTGCGACCGCTGGCCCGACAACGGCCGCGCCCCCGGTTTGGCCTGGAAGGCGTCGGTGAGCCCGAGTTCCTTGCCCCACTCACGCAGCGCCGGCGCGACTTCCTTGGCGAACAGCCTGATGCTGGTCATGCGATCTTCGTGTGTGGCAGGCCCATTGACCTGCGAAATCGCAAACGCGCCGCAGCGCAGCACTTCGAGGATGTGCTTGAGCTTTGGAAGGACCGTCTTGGGAGTGCCGGTGATGATGCTCAAGCTGTCCTGGGCCTTCTGATAACCGGAGTAGATTGCGCGCTTGGCATCTTCCAGGTCGATTTCGCCGCGGGCCAAACGGGTGCGGGCGCTGATCGCCTCCGCCTTCTCATTTTGCTGATCGGGCGTGGCGCTGAGCCCCAGGAACGCGGTTCGCTCCTGCTTGGAGGATGCCTGCTGGCGGGCCAGCCGTTTGGTGGCCTCCTTGGAGTTATAACCGGGCGGCAGGGTCCATTCGGGACGCGCGAAAGCCGCGCCGCCGCCGCCGTAAAGGTTGAGCTTGGCAACCTCCTGGGCCTTTTCCTCGGTTTCGGCGACATAGACATTCTGCAGATAGCCGAAATTTTCCGGCCCCGCCTGATAGCCCAGTTGCGCGGCGCGGTCGGCGTAGATGTTCCACAGCTCGCTGGTGGCCTTAAGTCCGGTGCCCAGACCGATATAAGGGTATCGATGCTCAGCCGCCCAAATCACCGACTCCGGACTGAGCAAGCCGGGAATCCAAATGGGAGGATGGGGCTTCTGATAAGGCAGCGCCCAGGGATTCACAAAGCGGAAGTGGAAATGCTTGCCCTCGAAGCGAAATGGACCCGGCTCGGTCCAGCATTTCACCACCAGGTCGTGCGCTTCGTTGAAATATTCGCGGTTGAGCGAGGGGCTGACGTTATTGAAAAGCTGTTCGCTGCCCGCGCCGCGCACCCATCCGGTCACCAGGCGGCCGCGCGAAATCATGTCGATTTCGGCCAGCTCCTCGGCCAGACGAATGGGGTTGCGCACCACCGGCAAAGGATTGCCCAGCAGCACGATGCGGATTTTCTTGGTGATGCGGGCCAGAATTGCCGCTTCGACGTCCATCACCGCTCCCATGCAAAAGGGCGTGCCGTGATGCTCGTTGAGGACGACGCCGTCGAGCCCCACCTCCTCGACGTACTGCATCTCGTCGAGGTAGGTGTTGTACAAGTCGGCGCCTTTTTTCGGATCGAAGAAGCGGTTGGGGACGCCAAAGAAGCCGCGGTTTTTGATCACTTCGTCTTCGGGGACATAACCGTACGGCCGCTCGTGGAAATACAACAGTTGCATCGCTTTTTTTCCTTTACCTAAATCTCACATGGAGCGCGGATGCGCTCTTCGCTTCAAAACGTCGAGGTTTTCGCCACGACTTTCGCCCGATATCCGCTCGCCCCAATCTCGATCCCCAAGCGGCGCGATTGTATGGCAAAACCGGGGTTTTGAATAGAGCGGGTGCTCCGAATCATTTGCCGTAGGGCAGGCGTCCCTGTCCGCCATCGACGCGCGAGCGTTTGTTGCTCACGCCTCTTAAAAATTTGGCGGTGGCGCGAGCAAAGGAGTCTCGCGCGTCATCGGCGAGCAAAGGGCCGCTAATTAATGTCACACTTTGAAGCCGCCGTCGACGTAGACGACCTGCCCTGTGACTGCGCTACCGGCATCCGAGCATAGCAACACCGCCATCGGGCCGAGTTCGTCGGGTTCCACCACGCGGCGCTGGATACTCTGGCTGTTGGCGAACTGCCTGGCGCCCTCGACCGTGGTGTTCATCGCCTTGGCCAATCTCTCGAAGTCCACCATCGAGGTGTTGGTCCATCCCGGATTGATGACATTGACATTGATTCCGTGGCGGGCCACAGCGTACGCCAGCGAACGGGTGTAACCGATAAGGCCGTGCTTGGCGGCGGTGTAGGCGAGGATCGCGCCACCCCGAGCGGCGGAGCCTGATCCGGTATTGAGAATCCGGCCCCAGTTTTTCTTGATCATGTAGGGCAGCGCGGCGCGGGTGACGTAAAACACCTGCGTCAGGTTGAAGAACAGGCAGTCCTCGAAGGTCTGCGGATCGTGCGTGACCGGATCGATCTGTGCCGCCGCGCCGATACTTCCGCCGGCATTATTGACCAGGATGTCGAGACCGCCCAGTTGTTCGGCCGCCTGATTGATGCGCTCTTCGATGTGGTCGCGCTGGGTGAGGTCGATCGGGATCGCGAAAGCGCGCCTTCCCAAGGCGCGGATTTCGCCGGCCACCGCGTCCAGTTGCGCCTGTGTACGCGCCGCCACCGCGACATCGGCGCCCGCACGCGCCAGCGCGATCGCGATGGAACGCCCAATACCGCGCCCGCCGCCGGTCACCAGAGCGTGCTTTCCCGCCAGTGCCTGATCCATCGGAGTCGCCTCCTTAGGAGAAAAGAGAAATGAGAAATCAGGAAAATCCGCCCTCTTGTTCCTTCTTTTCTGAACCCTCTTTTCTCATTTCTCGTTTCTCTTTTCTCTCTCCAGGACCTCACGCCACAAGGCCTCGACTTTGACTCGCAACTGCTCGATCGTCCCGCTGTTGTCGATCTCGATTGAAGCCTCTTTGCGGCGTTCTTCGTCGGACAGTTGCGCCTTGATTCGGGCCTCGGTCTGTTCGGGCTTGAGACCTCTTTCCGCTTCGACCCGCGCGACGACTTTCTCGCGCGGCGCCACCACCAGCCAGATTTCGTCGAACAACGGCTGCCAGTGGGCCTCGATTAGTATCGCGGCCTCGATCACAATCGGCGCTGTGACGCCCTTGGCGCGCATCTCGGCGACCATTTCGGCCATCCGTTCGAACATCCGGGGATGCACGATCGCTTCCAGGCGCTTTAACTGCGCGGGGTCGGCAAAGACGATCGGGCCCAGCTTCTTGCGGTCGATAGTCCCGTCGGGAGCGACGATTCCATTCCCGAAGGCGGCGATCACGTCATGATAAGCGGGAGCGCCCGGGAGGTAGATTCCGTGTCCCACCTTGTCGGCGTCGAAGCTTGGCGCCCCCAACTCGGCCAGAATCTTCGCCACCGTGCTCTTTCCCGAACCAATTCCACCAGTCAATCCTATGGTCAGCATGCGTGAGTCCTGCCTCTATCTGAATCTCATTTCTCTTTTCTCATTCTATCCTACGCCCGTCCGCCGCCAGCCTGCGGCGATTGGGACTGCAGGCTGTATAGATAGCTGAAAAATCCGCCGGCGTTGATCAATTCGTTAAAGGGACCTTGCTCCTCGATCAGGCCGTCGCGCAGCACCAGAATGCGCGTGGCGTTCTGAATGGTGGCCAGCCGATGCGCGATCACCAGCGTGGTGCGCCCGCGCATCACCTCCTGCACCGCGGCCATGACCAGCGACTCGGTCTCGGCGTCCAGTGCACTGGTGGGCTCGTCCATTATCAGGATGGGCGCGTTCTTGATCAGCGCCCGCGCGATCGTTACCCGCTGCGCCTCGCCTTGGGAAAGCTGATGGCCGCCCGGTCCGACGAGTTCGTCCAGGCCATTGGGCAACTTGACCAGCAACGGACCCAGCCGCGCCATCTGCGCCGCCCGCGCGATTTCCTCGGCGGTGGCCGACGGTTTGCCCAGCGCGATGTTGGCGCGGATAGTGTCGCTCAGCACCATCGGCGGCTGCAGGACGATGGCGATATTTTCGCGCAGCGAACGCAGAGTGAACTGCTCGACTGGACGCTCGTCGATTTCAATAGTGCCGCCTTGCTGTTCGTAAAACCGCGCCAGCAGGCTGGTCAGCGTGGTCTTGCCCGCGCCGGTGGGACCGACGATCGCCACCGTCTCGCCGGGGTCGGCCTTGAAGCTGATATTCTTGAGCACCGGCTCACCCGGGCCGTAGGCAAAAATCACCTCGCGGAACTCGACCGCGCCGCGCAGCCGGCCCGCCGGGCGCGCTCCGGGCCGATCCTTGATTTCCGGATCGATGTCGAGCAGTTCCATGCACCGGCGCATCCCGGCCACCGCGCTATGGACCTGGCCGTAGGTCTGGAACAACTGGTTAATCGGCGCATAGAGCGAAGCAAGGTAGGTCACAAACACCACCAGATCGCCGATTGTCAGGCGATGCTCCATCACGTGGAGCGCGCCGATATAGATAACCATCGCGGTGCCGCCGGCCACCAGGATGCTGACGGCGCCGCCGTAAAGCGTCTGAAACATGTACAGGCGCAGGTTCTCGCCCAGGCTCTCGCTGCTCTTCTGGACGAACTCGCGCTGCACCTCAGCCTCGCGCGTGAACGCCTGCACCACGTGAATTGCGGACAGCGCCCGATGCGCGACGTTGTAAAGGTCGCTCTCCTTGGTGCGCGCGCCGGTGGCCAGGCGGTCGATTCGGCCGCTGATCGACCCGATAAGAATCAGCAACAGCGGCACCACTCCCAGGGCGACCAGCGTCAGCGTCTCGTCGATCCGCAGCATCATCATGAACATCGCGGCCAACAGAATCAGGGATGACAGAATCGGGAACATCCCGTTCATCGCGATGGTCTGGACCGAAAAGGTATCGTAAGTGATGCGCATCATCAGGTCGCCGATTTCGCGCCGCCGATGGAACGCGAGCGAAAGCCGTTGCAGATGCTCGAACAGGCGCGAGCGCAAATCATTGACCATCCGCTGGCCGATCGAAATGGTCAGGTAGTTGTTGCTCACCTGCAAAATCGAAAGCCCCAGGTAAAGCACGATCAGTCCCAGGCAGGCCACCGTCAGCAACCTTGCGGGCGGCAGGGTTTGCAGCCAGGTCAATTGCGGTTTGGCCCCGCCCAACACGTTGTCGATCACGATCTTGAGCGGCCAGGGTTTGAGCACTTCCAGCGCCGAGAGCAGCAGGACCTCGCCCACGGCCAGGGCCAGGCGCCAGGCATGACGGCGCATCTCGGCCACCACCTGCGCATAGATTCGCGCCGTGCCCATCATGCGCCTCCGGACACCACCGTTGCGTCAACCTGCAAACGGTCCATCGCCTCGATCAAGGCGTCGCGCAGCGTGGCCGGCAACCGCGCCAACGGGGGAATGGTAAGGACGGCGGCCGATGCGAGCGCGGCGGCGGCAATCGCAATCGCGGCGGTCCATTGGCCGGCCGCGCACAGCACCAGCACGATCGCTGCGACGGTCAGGATTGGTAGCGGGGCGGCCGACAGGCGCCATCGCAGGCACAGCTCGCCATCTTCATCCCACAAAGTATTGAGGGGAACGCGGCAGATCGGACCCAGCAGGATTTGCAGGTCGAAAGAATCGAAGCCGGTGTTTCCGGCCACCACCAATCCGCGGCTGAACAAAGCGTAACGCAATCCTTCAGCGACCGCGTCCGGCTCGGGTTTGCCCGCTCCATCGCGTGCCGCCAGTGCCACCGTCAGCCCGCCGCCGCTGCTGATCGCACCGGCCTCGCCCAGCGTATTGCGCGATAGCGCCCGCGCCACCGCCGCGCGGGTCCGCGCGTAACTGCGGACTACCGAGCCCAGCAGCGCCACAACCGCAATCACCGCGCGCGTCCTGATATTGTCGCGCCGCCGCTCAAGCGGCGCGCGGGCAGCGTAAAAAATCGCGCTGGCCGCGCTTAGGATAAGCCCCTCGCCGCCGAGCGCTACCAGCAGCCATTGCGCCGCACCGGCTCCGAGAGCGAGCAAAAGTATCGCCAGCGCGATCCACAGCGCGCTCAGCGGCATCTCGATCAGCGGCTGGACGCCGGCCGGATAGATGGTCTGGAACAGCCCCCGCCCGATTGCGCCGTAATAGATGCGCGGCAGGCCCAGCCATTTGACCTGCCATCCGTTGTAGCCGTAGATTTGCGCGCCGCGCCGCTCCGGATATTTGCGCGCCAACAGCGCCTCGCCCGCACCGTAACCGCGTTGCTGCGCCAAATAGGCGCGCACCGATCCGCGCCGTTCATGCACCACGACGGCGGCCGGCGCATAGGCAATGGTCGCGCCCGCTTTGAGCAGGCGCCATGAAATGTCGACATCGTCGCCGGCGGCGGTGAATAGAGGATCGAACCCGCCCAATGAATTGAGTTGGGCCTTGTCGATCGCCATGTTGCATCCGCAAAGCTGCGCGAGGCTGTCATCCGAGGCGCGCACCTCGCGCGGCTGACCGGGCGCCGCCGCAATCGCGGCAGTGACGAGGGATCGCGCGGCGGGAGGAAAATTGGGTCCACCGGCAGCCGCGGCGGCGCGCCGGCGCATCGTTTCCACCAGATGGTACAGCCAGTCGCGATCGGCGGCGGCGTCGGCGTCGATGAAGGCTACGATTTCGCCCTGCGCGGCCTCGATCCCGGCGTTGCGGGCGGCGGCCAAACCCTGATGCTCGCGGCTCAGCACTTTGACTCCCCCGGCGCGGACGATCTCCGCCGTGCGATCGGTCGATCCGTCATCGACCACGATAACCTCGCAGCCGGGATAATCCACTTGCGCAAGCGAATCCAGGCAGGCCCTCAGCGTCGCCTCAGCGTTGTATGCCGCGACCACCACCGAGACCTTAGGCGGTGCCTCGAGCGCGGGCGGCAGCGGATGGGCAAAGACCTGCGCCACCGCGGAAAAAGCCTGCTTGGGTTGGCGCTCGCGGGTGACGATGCCGAAGGCCCAATCGGTGATCTCCACTCCTCCTGTATGCCATTCGTCGGTAAAGGCGAAGATGATGAAACCCGAAAGCCCGACCTCATACGCCGCCCGCGCCTGCCATTGGAGCAGTTGCGCCTGATGGGTCTCGCCTTCGCGGATAGTGTCCATCCCGGTCTCGCTGAGCACCAATGGGCGATCGCCCGCGAGGCCCAGCAGATGGGTCATGTAACGGCGGAAATCGGCCTCCTGATGGAGATAGACGTTGAAGCAAACCAGGTCGAGAAAACTGAGGTCGAGGTATTCCGCCGAGGGATAGTTGGAGTAGGTGAAAAGCCCGTCGGGGTCGATGTTCTTTGCGATATCGTACAGCTCGGCCAGAAACCGGCTGACCCGGCGCATCCCGTACCATCGGATCAGGTCGGGACGGATTTCGTTGCCCAGCGAGTAGGCGAAGATGCCCTCGCGGAAACCGCGCATCTCGCCGGCCAGTTTCGCCACCGTGGCGCGGATCTCGCGCGCGTTTGCCGCGGTGTCGAGAAACATCAGGTGCGACGGCCACAGCAGCGAGACCATCAGGCGCAGCGAATGTTTGGCCGCCAGCTCGAACATCCACGCGGGCGCCGGCACATAGGTCCGGATGACGTTGACGCCCAGCTCGCGCATCAGGGCAAAATCATCGGCGGCGCGCTCCGGTTCAGGATAGCGCTCGCCGCGCGAATTTGGCGGGAAAGGGCCATATGACACGCCTTTGGCATAGAACTTCCTGTCGCCATCGTACAGGTATTTGTCACGGGCGATCAGTCGTGCCATCGGTCAGCTTTCCAATGCGGCTTGCGCGCACCCGGCCAGCGTAGCTATGGCGCACTTGGAGGGGCGGGTCATCAACAAAAGCTAATCGTAAACACAACGGCGGCGCAACGGCCCTTTGGTCAGGGTCTGCCTCGCGCGCGCACCTCGGGTACAATCGCCATCAACCATGGAGAACCGATATACCCACATCGACCTCAATGTGAATGGAGTCCGGCTGCGCTGCCACGATTGGGGCGGCGACGGCGACCCGATCCTGCTGGCACACGGTACCGGTATGCACGCCTCGCTACTCGGTCCGGTCGCGATCGCGCTCAGAACCATTGGACTCTATAGCTACGACCGGCGCGGCCACGGCGACAGCTCCCATGACCCGGGCGCGGTTTACGACTGGGAGGTGGAGACGGACGATCTGGCCGCGGTCATCGCGCAACTGGGGCTGCGCAAGGTGCGCGCGCTGGGCCATTCGGCGGGCGCCACCCTGATCGGATCGCTGGCGGCGCGCGAGCCGCAATTGTTTGCGCGCGCGATCCTGGTCGAACCGGTGCTGATCGAAAAAGGGCAGAGCCCGGGCTCCAATGATATGCTCGAGCGCACGCGACGTCGCCGGCGCGTGTTCGAAAGCGCCGCGGCGATGTATGCCAATTTCGAACACAAACCGCCCTTTGATACCTGGCGGCGGGACATTTTGCGTGAGTATTGCGCCAACGGCGCGTCGGCCAACGCGGATGGTCAATGGGAACTCAAGTGTCCGCCGGAAATCGAGGCCCGCTTTTACGCCACCGCGACAGACTTCGACGGGCTGGATCGCCTGCTCAAATGCGAGGTGCCCCTGATGGTGCTGTTCGGCACGCGGGGCGAGGAATCCACCGGCGCCCGCTTCGCCGGCCGGTTGCGCGCGGAGCTTAAGCGCGCCCGCATTCTGAGCTTCCCCGACGCCGGCCACTTCCTGCCGCTGGAAAAGCCGGAAACCGTAGTCGAGCTGGCGCTGGAGTTTTTCGGCGAGTCCTGAGCGCGGATTTTTTCGCGCAGCGGTTTCTGCTTGCACCCAAATGGCGGGCAGGGACGCCCGCCCTACTGCGGGCCCCAATCACCAGAAGACCGGAATAACGTCGACCAGCAGATGCGCGAGAATGCATGCCGGCAAACTCCTGCGCCATAGGTAAAGCAAAACCAGGATGAGCAGGGGAAGGGCTTTCAGAAGCATTCCATGAAATCCCCAGATGGGAGCGTGGCAGAGCACCTCGATGAGATATGGGATTCCAGCGCCCAGCCATGTGGACCCGGTAATCTCGCTCAATCGTTCCAGCGCATAACCGCGAAATCCGACTTCTTCCGCGATGGCGCTGGAGATGGACGCCAATAGATTCACCGCCAGCGGCAGATTGCTGGACAACGCCACCACAGCGTGGGTGTCGGCGGTTACGCTCGGCATCACCCTCAGCGCGAGGTCCCAAGTCACCAGAGTTACCTGCTCTATTGCGACGAATGCCGCTACACCGAAGACTACGTCCTTCAACCTCGGTGTCCGCCATCCGATCGATTCAAGCGAACGCCCCTCCCCTTTGATCACGATGAAGAGTATTGCAACGACGGTCGCGATCTGAAAAACGATCCCGACCACATTCTCAGCCGTGATCCATGAGACCCGGGCGTAAGCTGTCAGCAGGTAAACGAAGGGCCGACGAAATGGCAGTATTGGGAACAGCAGTGCGATAGCCAGTCCGACAAGCGTGGGGATCGGTGGCAACGACCAGTGACGTTTGGTGCGCAGTGGCGACGCGGTTGCGCTTGTAACATCGGTCTGTTCGTCGGCGGGCTGGGGCGGCTGCAGAAGGTACCCGTATGCGAGCACCGCATATAAAGCCGCCGACAGCGCCGCCGGGTAGCCGAAGCTGAAGCAAATCCTGGGCATGACAATGCCGAGCAGCGCCAGTGCGCCCAATTCCGTGAGGACGTGGAATTCGCGCGCCAGGGGCGGAAATCCATAGCACGCCATCCGGTCTAATTCCGAGCCTGAATCGGTACGGTCCCACAGGAGCATGACTGGAAAGAGCAAAACGGGAATCGTTGCCAGGGCGGTGACCCAGCAGACGTAGACCACCAATGTGCCTTTCCCTGTCGCCGCCGATTTGAGGACGGCTATGAACGGAAACGCGGTCCAGAGAGCCGCCCAAACGTATAGTAGATCATTTAGCCCAAACTTCGGTTTTTGACTGTCCAAAACGAGCGATTTTTAGCGGTATGGCGACCTGTCGGTCAAGTCGCCGACTATCGAGGGTAGTGAATGGTTCCGCGAGGCTGCTTCCAGACTGGTTCCGCTACTACTTGGCGGGTGCGCCGAGCAGAGCTCGCGCCTCCTCGCTGTAGATACCCTTCGCCTTGTACAAAATCAGCGGCGGTTCGATCTCAACCTCTACTCCTCCGCCTTTCCGCGCTTCGATCAGCACGGTGGTCGCGGGCAGTTCCAGGCGCGGATGCACCATTCGAATTCGCTTGGGTTCCAACCGCAGAGCGCGCAATTCGGAAATCAACTCGGCGCCCCGCGCGGCCGCAAACACGAACGCGGCGCTGCCGCCGTGCTTGAGATAGCGTGCCGAGGCGGCAACGAAATCCCGGAGCTTGGCGCCGCTTTCCGCCCGCGCCAGGTCGCGCCCGGCCACCGGACTGCGCCGCCCGCTGCCGCCCGCCCGGTAAGGCGGATTGGCGATCACCAAATCGAAGCTGGCGGCGTCAAGCCCGGCAATCGTGCGGGCGCGAATGTCGGCCGCAACCGCTCGCATCGCCGCCAG
Organism: Binataceae bacterium (SeqCode); assembly: GCA_035939115.1. Taxonomy (GTDB): domain Bacteria; phylum Desulfobacterota; class Binatia; order Binatales; family Binataceae; genus JAJPJA01. The sequence continues at coordinate 40,918 of DASZGF010000162.1, read as the reverse complement.
ATGATTGAGCGCCGCGTTGCGTTGCACCAGTGCCGCCATTTCGTCCTGGATTTCCACCGCCACCACCTCGCGCGGCGCATGGAGCGACGCGGCCATAATCGAAATCACGCCGCAGCCGGCGCCCAGTTCCAGGATGCGCGCGTTCGGGCGCGGGCGGATGAAGCGTCCCAGCAGGATCGCGTCGACCGAAAAGCGATACCCGCGGCGTGGCTGGATCAGGCGCAAGCTGCCGTTTAGAATCGAGTCGGTTGTTTCGCTTCTCATTGTTTTGCGATGGACGCCGCCGCCAAAGGAGAACGCTACGCCCGCCTGTTCCGCAAAGTCGGAACTTTTATCGGCAAGGGCAACATAGCGCGCGCAATCGAAGTGCTGAAGGAGGGCCAGGAATTGGCCCAAAGCCAGGGCGACCTTGGAATGGTGCGTCGTTTTGGTGACGAAATCGCCCGCCTTTCACAGCAAAATCCGCCCGCGACCGATTAGCGCACGCCCGTCAGATTCCGGTCAACTTGACGACCGGCCGTTCGTGCTTAAGTTGACCTTGTAGCGAAAAAAAGTCAGGCACCGCGAAAAATAGTACGGCGCCATGGAGGTTTAAAACGTTATGGAAGTTCGGTTAAACGATGCGTGGATGGGCGGGCGGCCCAATCAGTGGTTTGTCGATCGGGTAAACGAGTTGATAAAGCCGCCTTACTTCGGCACCGACACGAGTCACGAGGTTCCGGCAGCCGACGTGATCGAGTCCGAAGACGGTTATCACTTTTATTTCGAGATGCCGGGCGTCAAAGGCGAAACGATTTCGGTCAGGCTTGAGGAAGGCGCGCTGATCGTCGAGGCGGAGCGCAAGCGTCCGGAGTTTTCCGGCAAGACCACGAGCCATCGCAGCGAGCGCAATTATCGCAAGTACCACCGCGCTTTTCGGCTGCCCGAGCAGTACGCCAGCCAGCCGGTTACGGCCAGCTACAAAGACGGCGTGCTCGAAGTGTCAATCGCCAAGCCGGCCGAAGCCAAGCCGGTCAAGATCCAGGTCAATCTGAACTAACTTGTTCAAGGTCGCCGCGGCCGGCGGGCCGCGGCGCTTACCCACCCACCCACATAATACCTTCAACGGGTCCGTTCCAAAACACCGATCTCGCCATGTTATAATCGCGCAGCCGACGCCCCAACAGGGCGCGCGCCGGGGAGGAAATCAAAATGGGTGGCTGGATTCTTCTGGCAATTATCATCGCGGCCGGGGCGTGGCTGATGATGACTTACAACGGGCTGGTCGGTCTCAAGAACCAGGTCGACGCCGCCTGGCGTCAGATCGATGTACAACTCAAGCGGCGGCAAGATCTGATCCCCAATCTGATAGAAGCCGTCAAAGGCTACATGCAATACGAGCGTGATACGCTGACGCAGGTAGTGGAAGCCCGCGGCCGCGCGCTGGGCGCGCCGGATCAAAGTTCGCGGATGGCGGCGGAAAATCAGCTTACCGCAGGTCTGGGCCGCCTGCTCGCCGTGATGGAAAACTATCCGCAGCTAAAGGCCGATCAGAACGTGGCGCGGTTGCAGGAGGAGTTGACCACGACCGAGAACCAGATCGCGTTCTCGCGTCAGGCCTACAACGATTCCGTGATGCAGCTTAACACGCGCGTCGAGACCTTTCCCGCCAACATCATTGCCAACAACTTCGGTTTCAAGCAGGCCGACTATTTCAAAGCCGACCCCGGCGATGAAGCCGTTCCGAAGGTCGATCTGTCGATGGGCGTCAAGCAGGCCTGACCCGCTTTGCCGCATGACGCAGTGGCACAGCGCGAGCGTGTGAAGCCCAGGCGTCGGGTCTCAAGCAGGCACTAAACACAATGGCAGCCGATTTCTGGGCGCAGGAACGTGCCAATCGCCGTCAGACCAGGATGATGGTGGCCGTCTTTTTATTGCTCTACTGCGTCCTGGGCCTTGGGCTGGATTTTCTGCTCGGCACGCTCCGCTTCCAGGACGGGAGCTTGCGCGGTTTTCCCGTCCTTACAGTGGGCGCGCTGATAGTCGGAATGATTCAGGCCTCCGTCTCTTACTATGCGGGCGCGGCGCTCGTCCTGGGCTCCGTCCACGCGCAGCGTCTGATGCCCGATAACGACCAGCACAAGATGGTGCTCAACGTGATCCAGGAGATGACGCTGGCGGCGCGAATGCCGCCGATCAAGGCTTACGTGATGCCCGACCCGGCGCCCAACGCGTTTTCCACCGGGCGCGACCCGGCGCATTCCTACATCTGCGTAACCCAGGGACTGATCGATCAAATGGACCGCGAGGAGTTGCAGGGCGTGATCGGCCACGAGATGGCGCACATCCGCAACTACGACATCCGCACCATGATGATGATCGCGGTGATGGTCGGCGGCGTCGCGCTGCTGGCCGATTTCGTTTACTACGGCGGCGCAAGCAGCGACGACCATGACAGTGAGGGCGGCAACCTGCTGATGATCGCGGTGATAATCCTGGCGGTGCTGGCGCCGATCCTGTCGCAGTTGCTGGCGATGGCGGTATCGCGCCGGCGCGAGTACCTGGCCGACGCCAGTTCGGTGGAGTTCACGCGCAATCCGCGGGCGTTGACGCGCGCGCTCGAGCATCTGACCACAATCGAAACGCCGATCAAGAACGCGTCGCGCGGCACCGCACACCTGTTCATCATCAATCCGTTGGAAGGGGTGAAGAAAGAGGACAAGGAAGGATGGCTCGATAACCTGCTCTCCACCCATCCGCCGCTAAGAGCCCGAATCGAGCGCCTGCGCGCGATGGGCGGCGGCGCCGCCCCAGCCGCCGCCGCTTCAGCCGGAGCGCCGGCATAGCTCTGCCAGCCCCAACGCAAAAATAATTGTGGCTTCCCGTGCTTGAGGGTCTGCGCGCAACTCCCTCGCCCGCTTCGTTGCGGGAGGAGGGCAAGCGGCGCGGATGTTGCGGTTTTTTTCGCAACAGCCGTGACGCGCGGGTGAGGGTGCAGGGAACCGTTGCAATGCCTAACTGCCAAGCGCTTCTGATTTTTATTTGGCTTCAGGGTTAGGAGAGGTCAGATGCTCCGGACTCTGATGGGTCTTTAGCCCTGGGCCAACAGCGTCGCAAAAATCAGCTCAGATCATTCTCGTTTTGAGGTTACCTGCCGCGCCCCTTCATTATCCGCTCGATCTCCCGGCGCGTGTCTTTGCGCGCGATCGCCTCGCGCTTGTCGTAGGCGTGCTTGCCGCGCGCCAGCGCGATTTCGACCTTGGCGCGGCCGTCCTTGAAATAAATTTTCAGCGGCACCAGCGAATAGCCGCGCTCGCGCACCTTGCCCCACAGGCGCTCGATCTCTTTGCGATGCATCAGCAGCTTGCGCTGGCGGGTCTCGGCGTGGCTGAACTGGCCGGCCGGAGCGTAGGCGCCGATATGAACGCCGACCAGGAACGCCTCGCCGCTCTTTATCCGCGCGTAACTGTCGCGCAAATTCACCTTGTGCGCGCGTAGCGACTTGACCTCGGTGCCGGTCAGCACCATCCCGGCCTCCAGCGCCTCTTCGATAAAGAAGTCGTGCCGCGCCTTGCGATTATCGGCCACCAGGTCGTAGCCGTTGCTTTTGGCTTTCTGAGCTTGCGCCATCGTGGAACAATTCTACCGTGCGGCGCCCTTGACGGTAGGTATGCTGGATGTGCCGCGCCCGCGATGGCCGGGATAACGGCAGCGTCAGCCCTTCAGGCCCAGCAGGCGGGCCGCGTTGTCAGCCGCCATCACCTTCAGGTTGGCTTCGGACACCCCCACCTCCCAAAGTCCGTCGATATAGTCGCGCATTCCTTGTGCAGGATGGGGAAGTTCCTTCGAATAACCATAGTCGGTTGAGAGCACCACCTGCCGCGGCCCGATAGCGTCAACGCGTTGCGCCACTTCCTTTACCGGACATGGCGGATAACCCAGGTGCGGAACACACTCCTGCGCGGTAAGCTCGATGAATGCACCGAGGCTCGCCAGTTCGGCGCATTGTGCCTTGGTCAGATGCGGTCCGGCGGCAGGCTCCCCGGCATGAGTCACGATCACCCGTCCCCGCCGTGCGAACTCCTTTGCGACCGCGTAGTTCTCGTCGGCAGTAATATGGCCGGTCGCGATAATCGCGTCGTGCTGGGCGATGAGGTCAAGTATCTCCATCACGACCGGCAACAGCTTCCCGGAATCGTCCGTGGTGCGAATGCCGATGCCCGGGTATCCCAGGCGAGGACCGAGGCCGTTGAGATAGTCCTGATGGCTGGCGACGGTCGGTAGCCACACGATTTTGGCGCCCAGCCGCAGGGCGTGCGCCACCGCCCAGGGATTGAGCCCGCCGACCTGGTGATCAAGCGTTATCCCGCCGAAAGTACGTACACCTGGAACCACCTGGTTGAGCGTGTAGGCGAGGGCGGCAGTGGGAAAATCGTGGGACTTGAGAACAATCGCGGCAAACCCGGCCTCCGCCGCCTCCTTTGCCGCCTGTATCGCGGTCACCGAGGGCTCCATGTTGTGAGTCGGGAAGATAAAGTCCGGCCCGTAATGGCAATGAAGATCCGCGGCTCCTTCCAGTTTGATCTTGCCCATGGCTTAACTTCTCCTGCTTGACAAACAGCTCTTATCAAATGACGCTTTACTATCGTCCCACTCCGGATGCCAGCGTGTCATCCTGCAGGACGGATTGTTATGATGGATACCGATGCGCTGAGTGGCTTTTTCCACGAAGTAACATATGTCGTAACTGACATTGGGCGGGCGGCGCAGCGGTTTAGCTTTTTCGTGCCAGGCGCCATCTTTTCAACCAGCCGGATTACCCTGAAGTGCACGGATTCGAACATTTCCAGTTTGCGGAATCAGCAACCAATCAGGTTGGAATGCGCCATCGCGCCGGTCGGTCCGCGGGGCGAATACGAAATCCGATTGCTGCAGCCGCTGGACCACGACCCGATTTTTCATCGCTCGCTTATCACAACGGGGCCGGGGCTACATCATATAGCGCTGCGCGTTATGGATCTCGATAGGGCAGCGCAACGGCTGGCGGCGAACAGTTCCCTGCTCACCGAACTTCGCAGTGACGAAGGATACCGCTGCCTCTATTACGGGTGCGAAGAGCTGGGCGGGATCATCGAATTGAATGACCGGCCCGTTAACCCTCAAACACTTCAGCCCATGGCCAACACGGACCGGACGCTGGCCTCGTATTTCACCCGGTCGCATACGTGGTAAACGACGCAGACCGTGCGCGGAGATGGGTGGAAAACGTGCTGGACTGCGAGATCGCAACGGCACGCGATATCGTACAGGGACCGTCATGGAACCTGAAATTCCGCGGCAAGCCAGCCCGCCACGAGTTCGGCATCAAAATGGTGCTCGGGAAACTGGGGCCCACCGGAGATGGGCAGATTGAACTGCTCGAACCGGAGCGCAACGACAATGTCCTGGCGGAGTTCCTGAACAATCATGGGCCGGGGCTGAACCATGTGGCCTTCGTGGTGCCCGATTACCACGGTCTTACCGCACCGCTGCGGTCAACCGGAGTGCCTCCGCTCAAGGAAATCCACGTACCCGGTACGGTGCATTCGAGTTATTTCGACTGTACCCGCGAAGGCCTCGGGATTATGGAGGTCTTCGAAACGGGACCTCACGCATAGCAGGCTTCAAACCCGCCCTTTTCCCGGAAGCATCAGCGCCCGCCACCCGCCGCAAGAGACTCAAACGGCGCGGCGGGCCGGAACATCGGGGTTACATTCCCAACGAGATCCCGATGGTTGACCAGATCCAGCTTCTCCACGGGCCCACCGGCGGCAAAGTTCAGCTTTTCCATGTTCACCCATACGATGTCAGGGCTGCTGGTGGATTCAAAGAAGTAAACGCCGTTGGTCAGGTCGGCCAGGGTGCGAAAGATCGTCGCCGAGATGTTTGGACGTCCGGGCTCGGCAGTGCCAAACGGGGCCGAAACGTTGCGCATCACGCTGAGCACGCCGGCGACAGCCTCGCGGTAATTCGCCGGTTCGGGCAGGTTCTTTTCGTAGTAGCTCGCGCGTACGAAACGGTCGGCCGCCTCGCTGGTGCCGGGCAGCGGTTTGTCCCCGCCCAGGCCCTGGTACTGCTTTGCCAACTCCAACTGCTTATCGAAGGTTGGCGAGTTGGTCATCACGGTGTAATTGCGGCCGTGATAGATTATCGGTTTGCCACCGACATATTCGATGATCGCTGAATCGCCGGTTTTATCGGCCAGCGACAGGTGGACCGTCGAGGTGATCTTTTCTTTGCTGCTGATGGTGACCGGCACGAGCTGCAAGCGGGTCTGCCTGGTGGCCTCCACCGCATCGTTCACTGTCGCGAAGTTATCCAGGTAGTATTGGGCCCACAGACTTAGCGACAGTCCCGGCAAATTCTCATTGCGCGAGCCAAAATCCGATTCCGCCAGCCACAGGATGTTGGCGTCCAAGCCTTTTTCATTGATCCCGTCCGCGGACGCGAAATTGTAAACGACCGCGACCAGGCTGCCGTATTTTGAAGTCCATCGCAGCGAGTTTTTGCCCGCCAGGCCGCTGCGCTTGATGCCACGCGGGAGCGCCCACAAGTTGGTGTGCATCGGCTCGAACCAGTCCATGGAGCGCCCGACCAGCACCGGCTGGCCGCTTCGAACCCACAGAACGCGGGAACACGCGTTGGCCAGTTTAATCCCGGCGGCAACAATCGACATCACCAGCACGAAGTCGGCTATTCGTCTTAGCCTCATTTGCGAGTACCCCCCTTGGACTGACGACTGACGGCCCCGGATGCCGAGCACTACGGGCTTTCAGAATGCAAGGCGCCTTGGTTTGCGACAAACGCCCATTATAGCTAAGCCAGTAAAAGCGGGACCGCGGTCCAATGGAGACAAAGGCTAGTTGCGGCAATGTTCCTAAAGCCTTAGAATGGGAGACGCGTAGCCGTCGTGTTTTTGACGCAACTTCCCTTTCCGTGTTTCATGGGGGCGATTTGGGTTCGACGGGGACAAGAGGGTTGTGGTCGCACGCCGGGGTACTGTTGGCCCGTTAAACAAACAGAACTGCGAAATTTATCCGCAGACAATAACGGTTACGCTCTAGCGGCCTAACGGCCGCTGGCGTCTCGCCGCTGTTCGCCCATGACAGCGGGTCGAGGCGTAATTTAGTGGGCTAGGGAGCCGTAGTTCACCGGTTGGACGGTGTCCCGAAACTTCAAGCGGTTTGCCCTCCGGCAGCCCGTCCGTGGGCGTCCGGGAGGCGAGCTAGAAAGTGCGGACTAAGCGTGTAGTGACCATCACCGGAAGGTCTTCGGACGGGGGTTCAATTCCCCCCGCCTCCACCATATTTTCTGAGAAATTCGGGCCTTTTCCCTAATACACCACCAGTCCGGTAGCGGTTGGTTGCGGGGGGAAGGATTTGAACCTCCGACCTCAGGGTTGTTAGTGTCGTGGTCTTCTTACAGGTTTGGATGCTGCTCGCGCGCGTCGTTCCTCGTTGCGTTTTTACACGCAACTCTCTAGTATGCCGGCTCGTAAATAAATGTAGCGTTGCGAATGTCGCGCCTGATCCGAGCGGCAACTAGGTTTAATAGTCGGCGTTGGAGAGGTCGGGATGCGTGCAGTAATCGCGTACGTAGTATCCGGTACTGTTGCTGCCGGCGCGGTGACACCGGTGGATACGGTCACCCATACCGCCGGCTCACCCATCGTGATCGGGGGAGGAGCGCAGTCGATCGCGGTGACGCCCAATGGGAGGACCGTCTATGTTCCCAACGGCGTTCTCAACACGGTAACCCCGATCCGCGTAGCCACCAACACGGCCCGCCCGCCGATACCGGTGGGCGGCGAACCGTTCGAGATCGTCGTGACACCCAACGGAAGGACCGTCTACGTCGGCAACACCACCTCGGCCTCAGTGACGCCGATTCGCGTCTCGACCAACAGCCCACTAGCCGACATCCCGGTTGGCAACGTGCCGGCCCGGGTGGTGATCACGCCCAACGGCAGGACCGTTTACACCGTAAATGCCACGGACAACAGCGTCACACCGATCCGGGTGTCGACCAATACCGCCGGGCCGGCCATCCCGGTCGGGGGGTTCCCCAACTCCGCCGCCATCACCCCCGACGGCAAGACGCTTTACGTCGGCAACCTCAACGATGCCACCGTGACACCGATCCACGTGCCGACCAACACGGCAAGGCCCCCGATTCCGGTCGGCAATCAACCTGTCGCCATCGTCGTCACCCCGAATGGCAAGACGGCCTACGTCTCCAACCGAGACGACGACACCGTGACGCCCATCCGCATCGCCACCAACACGGCATTGCCCGTAATCCCGGTGGGCCACCAGCCCTTCGACATGGCCATCACACCCAACGGACGGACGCTCTATGTCCTCAACTCTGGTGGCGACACCGTGACACCAATCCGGGTGGTCACCAACACGGCGGGCACCCCCATTGCGGTCCCGCATCAGCCGTTCACCCTCGCCGTCACCCCGGACGGCAAGACGCTCTACGTGACCGGAGCTGCCAATCTGCTCACCCCGATCCGGACCTCGACCAACCATCCCGGGACATCCGTCGTCGTCGGGATGTCGCCCAGCGCCATTGCCTTCGCCATTGTGGGACGATCCCGCAGTAGCCCATAACGAAGACCTGGCCTTTCGGTTTCGGGAGTCTCATGCAGACTAACTCCAGGCGCACAAGAAACTCGAGCAATACGGCACACCGAGCGTGATCAACGAGATCATGCGGTAGTGTCGTGTTTCAATTAGTACGAGAGGGGGGTTCCTGATGCATTGCGAAGCCTCGTGGACGGAAGCCGAAACTTTCCGCGCACAACAGCAATCGACGTTAAACCGTTTTAGTAGCTTCTCGGAAGCACGGCGCTATACATTAAGCCAATCACTTTCGGTAGGCATCCTGTCAATCCCGTGGGCGGTTCAATTCCCTCCGTTTCCATCATAATGACGCTTTGGCCAACATAATGACGCTTTGGCCAATCACAGGTTTGCATGCTGCTCGCGCAGGCCCGCATCGTATTTGTGCTGAAGACACTTGCGATCGACGATCAGATTACGCGCATCGCGCCACACCAGGCGTTCACGCCGCAGGTTGGCCATCAGCCCAATCACCTCGCGAACGGAACAACCAAGTATACCGGCGAAGTCAACATTGGTGACCCGAAGCGTGATTAAAGTACCGCGGCCGTCCTGTACCCCGAAATGCTTGGCCAGGTAAAGAATTTCGCTGGCCAGCCGCAGCGCTAATGGGTAATCGAGCGCTTTGGAATACTGGACCAAAATGTTAAAAGCGGGTTTAACCAGTACCTCGAAAGCCGGCCTGATTGTTTCAAAGCTGACTCCACAGACCGCGCGCGCGAACTGCTCGTGAGTGAGTTTGGCGACCGTCGAGTCGATAATCGCCTGATGGGGTGGCGCGGGCCATGGAAAGCCCCCAAAAATTGAACCTGGTCCGGCGATTTTGGTCACCCGCCGCTTGCCGCTGCGGCGCACTTCAAAAACCACCACGGCGCCGTAGAGAACAATTACCGGTCCATCCTGGTCGGGGAGCATCGCGCCAGCCTTGATCCGCTCCACTGTGCAAGCCTTCGCAAGAGCCTGTAGCTGCCGGCTTGAAAGCGACGCCAGCGCGCCAGTCCTGGCCAAAACCCGGTAGTCCAACTGCCCCAGGTTCAACGCTCTTACCAGCAGCTTGTCTTCTAAACGCCTCATCCGCCAGGAAATACAGTCCGACACGGCAAATTTGCCCGCTACCAGCAAAAAGCTGGGGCTACATCCGCGGTCCGCATTGACGAGCTTGGATCAATGCGCCGATACTTCGCAACAGCAGGCCGCGTTTTCGCGAATTTTCCCATTCACACTAGCAAGATGTGGTTCGGCAATTCAGCGGGGATTGCAGACAAATGAATCAGGCCAAGCATCTGATACCATACGAAATCAAGCGGTTTCCTCGCGCCGGCGCGATCGACGCCGACGGCCATGTGGCCGAACCCTCTGACCTCTGGGAAAAATATCTGGAGAACAAATACAAATCCCGTGCTCTGCGGATCGGTACCGACAGCGATGGTCTGGAATATCTGGAAAGCGACGGCAAACCGGTCCCTTTTACCGCTAAGGGCATCATCAGTAGAGTTCACGCCATGGGCTCCAATCAACACGCGCCGCGCACCTATATGGGCAGCGCGCCTTACGGTGCGATGGATCCGCATGAGCGCCTTGATCTGATGGACAAGGAGAACTTGGAAAAGGCGATTCTCTATCCAACCATCATGTTGAACTGGGAACACACTACTCCTGACCCGGAGATCTCGCTGGCATACTGCCGAGCCTACAACCGATGGATCGCTGATTTCTGCCGGGTTGGCAACGGCCGAATGGCCGCGGCGGCGCAGTTGACGCTGCTCGATGTCGAAGGGTCCGTCAAAGAGATGGAACGCGCGGTAAAGGATGGATGCCGCGGCGCATTCGTGACGCTTGGCGCGCTGACGGAAAAACCGCACGCTCATCCCGACCATGACCCGCTGTTCGCCAAAGCGCAGGAGCTCGACATCCCGTTCGCCATTCACGTCGCGGTGGATTTAGCCAGATATCATCTCGCCCGCTACAACTGGAACTCCTGGGATTTCAAAAACATTTTTTACACGATGTCGGTGGTCAATCTCGGGACGATAGAAGCGCTCGCGGGCTTTTTTCACTACGGAGTCTTCGAGAAATTTCCTCAACTTCGGTTCGGGGTTTTGGAAGCCGGGGCCGGATGGCTCGGTTCGTTCCTGGACCGGCTCGACGCATTGAAGAAAACTGCTTTGGGCGGCAGGGCCTCTTTAAAACTCAAACCCAGCGAGTACTTCAAACGACAATGCTTCATTTCAGGCGATCCCGATGAAGCTGCGATGGCCTACACCATCAAGTACCTGGGGCCTGAAATTTTTGCCTGGGCAACCGATTATCCTCATCCCGATCACACGGAGTCATGGGCGCCGGAACTCGAAGAGCTGCTCGAGCGTCTCGACGAGCGCAGCGCCCGATTGGTTATGGGCGAAAACATCAAGCGCATCTACAACCTCAACTGAAAGCCGCTCCGGTGCTGGGAGAGAGTTTATGAGTGGGCGGTTAGAAGGACGGGTTGCTGTCATCACTGGAGGTGCCAGCGGGATCGGTAACGGAGCTTGTCTGCGCTTTGCGCAGGAGGACGCAAAGATCGTAGTCGCGGATATCGACCGCGAGGGAGGCGAGCGCACGGCGGAGGAAATCAAGGGGAAGGGCGGTGAGGCGATCTTCATTCGCACGGATACCGGCTCCGCTGCTGATAACGATGCGATGGCGCAAAGGGCGCTCGACGAATACGGCCGGCTCGATATTCTGATTGCCTCCGCGGGTATTTCGTATGCTGGTTACGATTCGACCCGCCCTGAAACAGTCCTCACATCTCAGCGCAGGTGTCCAATAGTTGATAAGCCGTTGGAAGAATGGGAACGCGTTATGCGCGTGAACTTGACCGGCATGATGCTGGGCAATCAGGCTGCCGCGCGCCGGATGATCAAAGGCGGAAACGGCGGCGCGATTGTCAACGTTTCATCAATCGCAGCGATCCGTCCGGCCGCAACCATCGGTGATTATAGCGTGTCCAAGGCGGGTCTGCTGATGCTGAGCCGGGTCCTCGCGCTGGAACTGGCGCCGCATAAAATCCGCGTCAATTGCATTCTCCCCGGTCATATCCGTACGCCGATGACCGCCGGGTTGTATGACGACGCACGACTGACACCCCCGATCGGCCGTTATGGCGAACCTGCCGATACCGCCGCCGCCCTGTTGTTCTTCGCCAGCGATGATTCCTCTTACATCACGGGCAAGTATCTGGCCGTTGATGGAGGCCGCACGTAAGGAGGCCGAGATGAGCACGTTCAACAAGGTGACCCACATCGGCGTGTGCGTGTCCGACATGGAGCGCTCAAAACAGTTCTATTGCGACGTGCTGGGCTTCCGGTACCTGCGCGAGCTCCGCGTCGAGGGAGAGCCGAGCGACACGTTGCTGCGACTTCGCGACGTCAAAGTCCACGCCGTGTACATCGAGCGGGACGGCTTCGAGCTCGAGCTGCTCCACTACGACTCGCCGCGCTCGCCGAAGCCGGCGCCCGAGCATGCCATGAACGATCTCGGCTTCACGCACCTGTCGATCCAGGTGCCGAATCTCGCAGCGGCGATGGCGGCGCTTGAGTCGGCGGGCGTCGAGGTGATTCGCTCGACGTCCATCAAAATGGGCGGTGTCGGCGTAGCCGTCTTCGCCAAGGACCCGGACGGGCTCCTAGTCGAGCTGGTGATCGCGCCACCTGAACGCGCCGCGTGACCCTACCGAGATTCCGTCTCGCCCCGGAGGATTGATCGTGTGTTTTGACGCCATTCAGCGAACCGTGCGAAAGAAGTTCCGCAGATCCTCGACGAACAGGGCGGGCTGCTCCATGGCGGCGAAGTGGCCGCCGCGCGGCATGACGGTCCAGTGCGTCACGTTGTAGTGCCGTTGCACCCAGGAGCGCGGGAACCGCAGCACCTCCTTGGGATAGCGCGCGACGCCGGTGGGAACGCCGACGAACTCCGGCGCCGCCTCCCACAAGCCGCTGTGCCTGGTCTCCCAGTACAGCCGCGCCGAAGAGGTGATCGTGCGTGTCACCCAGTACAGCATCACGTTGGTGATCAGCTGATCGCGGCTGTAGCTATTCTCCGGGTGACCGCCGCAGTCGCTCCAGGTGCGGAACTTCTCCACGATCCAGGCGAGCAGCCCGGCCGGCGAGTCGTTGAGCGCCACGCCCAGCGTCTGCGGCTTGGTGCCCTGCTCGAGCGCGTAGCCGGACTCCTCGCTCTGGAAGTGCGCTAAGGCGGCGAGATCTGCCTTCTCTTCCTCGGTGAGCGGGCCCGGGTCCTCGGGACGGCGGGCGATCGGCATGTTGAGATGGATGGCTGCGCAGTGCTCCGGATCGAGCGCGCCGATCCTGGTCGTAACCTGGGCGCCCCAGTCGCCGCCCTGCGCACCGTAGCGCGTGTAGCCCAGGCGGCGCATCAGCTCGATGAACGCCCGCGCGATGCGCCGCTCGTCCCAGCCGCGCGTGCGCGTGGGCTCCGAGAAACCGTAGCCCGGCAGCGAGGGCGCGATCACGTGGAAGGCGTCGGCGGCGTCCCCGCCGTGAGCTTCCGGCTCAGTCAGCCGTGGAATGACGTCGAGAAACTCCACCACGGAGCCAGGCCAGCCGTGCGTGATGAGCAGCGGGAAGGCGTTCGCGTAAGCCGAGCGCGCGTGGATAAAGTGGATCGACTGGCCATCGATACGGGTGCGGAAGTGCTCAAGCTCGTTGAGCCGCGACTCCTGCACTCGCCAGTCGTACTTGTCGCGCCAGTACTCCACCAACTCGCGCAGGTAGTCCAGCGGAATCCCATACTCCCAGCCGGTGCCCTCGATCTGGTCCGGGAAGCGGGTCTGCGCCAGACGGCTGCGCAGATCCTCCAGGACCGAATCGTCGACGCGGATCTGGAACCTTTCGATCGCCTCGCTCATTGCTCTCTCCTTGGTCGCGCCGAAAGTGCTAGTTTACGTGCAGTAAAAGGCGCTTGACCAGTCCAGGCGCCTACCGCTAGGCATACATGCAATGATCCCCGGCATCGATCCGCTGGACCTCGTCGATCCCGCGCGCTACGCGCGCGACGGCTATCCCCATGCGGTGTGGACGCGACTGCGGGCGCAGGCGCCCGTGGCGTACTTCGCGCCGCCGGGATACCGGCCGTTCTGGGCGATCACGAAGCACGACGACATCAAGCAGATCGCGTCGCAGCCAGTGCGCTTCTCGAGCGAGCACGGGATCATCCTGGGTCCTGCCGATTCAGTGGCGATGCCGTCGGAAATGATCGTCACGATCGATCCCCCGCGGCACGGACCCATGCGCCGGGTCGCGATCCGGCGCTTCACGCCGCGCGCGATACGTGCGCGGCGCGCGGACATCGAGCGCATCGCGGTCGAGATCCTTGAAGGAGCCGCGACCGCAGGCGGCTTGGGCAAGTGCGACTTCGTCGAGCGCATCGCCGCGCCGCTCCCGATCGCGGCAATCGCCTGGGTCCTCGGCGTGCCGGGCGCCGACTGGGGGCTGCTGTTCCGCTGGACCAACGAGGTGATCGGCAAAGACGATCCGGAGTACCGGCGCCCCGGCGAGACGCCCGCCCAGTCCATCAGGCGCGCGCGCGCCGAGCTGCACGCCTACTTCGAGCGCCTGATCGAGCGGCGCCGGAGCGACCCCCAGGACGATCTGGTGAGCGAGCTGGTTTGCGCCACGATCGACGGAACGCCGCTCACCCAGAAGCAGCTCCTCCAGTACTGCGAGCTCATGGTCGAGGCAGGCAACGAGACCACGCGCAACGCAATGAGCGGTGGTCTGCTCGCCTTCAGCGAGCATCGCGGAGAGTGGGAGAAGCTGCGCGACCGCCCCGAGCTGCTGTCCGGCGCCGTCGAGGAGATCCTGCGCTGGGTCAGCCCGATCACCCACTTCACGCGCACCGCGACCGAGGACTGCGAGGTGCGCGGGGCGAAGATTGGTGCGGGCGAGCAGGTGGCGCTGTTTTGGGCGTCGGCGAACCGCGACGAGGAGGTATTCGCGGATCCCTTCGCGTTTCGCGTCGATCGTAGTCTGAATCCCCACCTCGCATTTGGCGTCGGTGAGCACTTCTGCATGGGCGCACACGTCGCGCGCGTCGAACTTGAGACGATCTTCCGCCACCTGTTGGCGCGCCTGGAGTGGTTCGAAGTGTCGGGACCGGTGGAGCGCCTGAGTTCGGCGGTCAACGGAGGCATCAAGCACCTGCCGCTGCGTTATCGCATGGCGTAGAGCGTGGCCTCGGAGCAGCGGCGCGGGCGCGCGTGGACCGGGCGATGCTGCGGCGGCCTGACAGCCACTTTTTTAGCTCGCCCATATGGGCTATACGAAATCAGGATGCCGTACTTGCGGCTACCGGAGGTGCGCGATGCGCGTTCAGAAGTTTGCACCGATGACGAAGAATTTTGCGACGTTCGACTGCGACGCCCACGTTAGTGAGCCGCCATGGCTGTGGGAACGAGCCAAAGACAAACTCAGCCGGCGCGAGCTGAGGGCTTTGGAGGATACCATGTGGTTTGACTCCGAAAGCGGCCAGCTGATCGTCAACGGTAAGGCCGGCATGGGGGCGACCTCGGCGCAGCGCATGGGCGGTACGGCCGGCGCGCTCAACCTCCTGTCGGTGGCCGGTCCCGGTCTCAAGCACGATATCCAGCGGACCTTGAACGTCCGCAATCTTGATCGCAAAACCGCGCTCACTAAGGAGCAGGCAGCCTATCTCGACCATCGGGGATCCTACGAACCCAAGCCGCGTCTGCGCGACATGGATATCCAGGGCATCGACCAGGTGATGATCATTCCCAGCGATATCGATACCTATCCCTGGCTGCAGAACGACATTGGCGCCAAAGCGATGTGCAAGGCTTATAACGAATGGGCATATGAGTACTGCCAGGAAAACCCGGAGCGGCTCTATTTTGCCGCCCTGCTGCCACTGCAGAATCCGAAGTTCGCCGTTCAAGAACTCTATCGCGTAGCTGATAAGGGGTGCCGCGTCGGGTTGGTTCGGCCGATTGACGCGATGGGTAATTACCCGATTCAACCGAAGTACGAGCCCGTGTGGAGAGCGATGGAAGAAACCGGCGTGATTTACGGGATGCATCCGTTCCCCGCCCTCGGGTCACTGAAGCCTGGGGGCTACACCGAGCAGCATTCCGGCTCGGAATTGATCGAATTGAGCATGGTGACATCGCGTCTGCCGCAGTTGTTTCTGACCAATGTGCAGAACTTTCAGGCCGAAGCCGCATTGTGGGTTACGATGGTTCTGATGTCGGGATTCTTTGAGCGATTCCCCAAAATCAGGGCGGCGGTGTTCGAGGCTTCATCGACCTGGCTCAGCTTTCTACTCGACGAGTGCGACAAGGCCCATCGGCTGTATCGCAACGACCGTAAGCGCTACCCGCTCAAACGAATGCCGAGCGAGACGTTCTTCGAGCATTGCGTCACCGGGTTTGAGGGCGATGAGGCGCCGCCCTCGCGCTTACCGGAATTCTATGGCGATATCCTGGCCTGGTCCTCCGACGTGTACCATCACGACGGCGACGACGCCTGGCGTGCACTCGAGACCATGCGCAAATGCGAGTTGCCGGAGTCGTATCAGGCCAAATTCCTCGGCGATAATGCACGCCGCCTGTACAAGATCAAGCCGCCCGCCAGGTTTATCCAGAACCGGGTCACCGAGATCGAGCGACCCGACTGGTGGCCGAGCGATGACGAGGTGAAGCAGGCGCTGCGGCCCGAAGCCGCATTGCGCCGTTAACCCGACTTCGACTTTCGAAGTTGGACTAGTTTATCTTCCAGGAGATTGGTTGCCGCCGCAGTCCACGGGAGGCAGACGTGACCTCGTCGTATAATCCGGTCGGGAACCGGCGTGCCAACGAGATTGCCCGCTGTATGCCGTCTGCGTGACACAAATCGCCGGCGGTTCCCGGCGAAACTACCGCATTACCTGCGCCAGGGACGCCGGGAACGCCATCACTCCGACATCCTGATACTGTTTTGGGGTCTCCTGATTGAACAGACCTTTTCCCACCGTTGAAAGAGTCGTGTGGCTGTTTTGCAGGTCCCACAGGATGATATCCACCACCTGCGGAACTATCACTTCGCCACCGTTTATCATCCAGGGATGATAATCGACCAGCCCTACTTTCCACAATCTTCCATTTGGATCGAAAATGTCCGCGTATACAGGCACCCACGACTGTATGTCAACATAGACGACTTTATGGCCGTAACAGTATCCGCGTGCCAGGTCCGGCAATGGTGAAAGATCAAGGGCGTATACATCACGCAGCTCCCATTTGCCCAGTCTTGGCGACGGCCATCCAGGCATCCCACCCGCTGGTTGCACGAAAGCGCTGGGATGTCCGGCTGTAGCGGGGTCCTCGTGCAGTAGAGCCAGAATTTTCTTCTTCCCGAGTGATTTCAGCGTAAACTCGGTTGGCAAAACTCCCAGGAAATCGTTGTTGTCGTCCTGAGCGTAGTCGCTGCCCAGGATCGGGCTGCATCGGGCCCGGCTTGAGAGTCTGAGCGAACGCCGCAACGAAGGAAGAAAAACATAAAGCTCCTGGGGCAGCGCGGGATCGTCACGATACATGGCGATCTCCGTTGTGTACTTCGATTGCTCAGGAAGCTTAACAAAATAACGGTCGGAAAAAATGTAACCTTGTCCAAACGATGGAGTGCGTGGATACCCTGGTTCGCTTAAATGGCTGAGACGAAATGCCGCCACCTCGGTGTCGTTAATGGTCGTGTTGTGGTAGCTATCTACCAGCCACCCAGGGTCCTCGTACCAGGCAATGAAAGGGCGGTATTCGTAATAGGCGTCGAAGTAGGCTTTTGCCCCCAAATCCGGTTCGGCGGGATTTGGAAATGGCAAACCTGCCACGTAACCTTTAACGGTATAGCTTCCCTGAGGCAGCTTTATAAGTTGCACCTGGTTCGAGTATTTCTCTGTGTCACTGAGGAATAGCTTTGGTTGCTGCGTCGCGATCGTGGGTCCGACCACCATGGTCGAGTCCGGAGTTGAGTCGATTTGCCACTTGTAGCCGCCGCCGAATTGTGCCTGCATCCCAACCGGCATGAACTGTTTGAATTGCTGCCAGTTCGCTGTGGTTATCTTCGTGCCGTCGGGTATTCCGGATGTCGAGTCGGCCGAGGCCAACGATGCGTAGGCATTTGGATCGTAGCTCACCCCGGCTCTCGCTGTACAGATGAACACCAAAGAAAGGACTAAAGCAGATGCCACGATTTCGAAGCACTTGGCGATAAAAGTTCGGGTCATCTTAACCTCTCCTTGCCGTCGGCAGGCACCCGCGGCTTGCTTGCATATGCGTGGAAGAATTGAGGCGCGGACGTACCTTCTCCGCAATTGATCTGAGCGATCCCATACGTGAGAAGCAGGCCTCGGGCAGAAGCAGTGGCCAGGCAGACAATGATGCTTAACAAACCACGCCGTGCGGTATCCGAGTTCATCAGCCAGGACCACCTGCTCGATAGTCTCCTCATAAGCAGGCCGGACCCCGGCTGGGGCTGACGTCGATGGTCTGGATTTCATAAAAAACACTCAGATCCATGCACCCTCATCTCTCCTGGTACGTATAAACCATGCTCATGGTTCCAGACCTTGGAGCAGCAGACCGACCAAACGGTCGTTTTTTAGAACACATGTGAAGCTGTGTTGTCAAGGCTGGGATTGGACGCTAATTTATTCGTGGAGGTCCATTCCGAGCCTATGGCCGGACCGGGTCAACGCGCGAGACACGTTTTTGGTAATCGCGCCAAGATCATTGCTGATGTCCTGGTGTGATGTCTCTAAAGGGTCGCGCGGGCAACCAACCCCCACCCTCAACCGAGAACTGTGAGGTTTGGGCTTCTACCGGCAGACCGCGCGTTCCGAGTCCTGACGATAACTACACAGTACGATACTATGTTTAGCTTTTAACTTTAGCTGCTGATTAAACAAGGTAATTCCGCGAGGACCTAAATTGAAGCGACGGACTGCAAAAGGCGCCAAGACCTTTAACGCGATTCAGGATGCCGCCGTTGAGCTCATCTACGAGCATGGATTCGAGAAGATGACGAATCAGATGCTGGCTCGAAGAGTGCGGATCAAGAAGGCAACGCTATACCACCACATTTCCAGCAAAGAAGACCTCCTCTTTCAAATTCTTAAGCGCGCAACCAGTGAGGGTATCAGGGAGGCAATTCACGCAGAGGTAGCCAAAAGACCAGAAGAGCAGCTGCGGCTCTTCATCGAACTCTCGCTGCCCAGCGGTCTGAAGCGAAAGAAAGAGGCATTTATCGCGACAAGCGAGTTGCGCAGTCTTACACCTGAGCATCGGCGGACTCTTTTGGGACTGCAACGCTCGCATTCTGACATTTTACGAAGGATTATAGAAAGAGGCATGGCTGCCGGGACGTTTGAGGTCCTGGACAGCCACATCACTACCGCCGCTATCCAACAGATGCTTATCGGAACCTATAGCTGGTATAGACCCGAAGGAAGATTAACCGAAAAGGAACTAATCTCGATCTACACGGCAATGGCTTTCCGGGTGGTAGGAATCTCGCCAGCAGAACTAGGCGACATAGCCGAAATTCAGCTTCGGGCAAACGAGATTGCAGGGGCGAGGCGAGCAACCGTTGTGTAACACTGCTCCAATATTGCGCCGGACCAGGCGGAGGCCCTTGTGCGCCAGTCAACAATGGCGTCCGCCGGAGTTCAGGGGCGCCATCCGGACCGCGACGTTTCCTGAATTATTCACCTGGCTCAACCCACAGTTGCGATCCGCTCAAGGTATCATTTGAGCTTGGGCATCACCTTGTCGGCGAGCAACTGGATGGAACGCATTATCTTGTCGTGGGGCGTGGTGTACATCTGCATGAACAGCAGCGCTTCGTCCACCCCCGCGTCAGAGAGGTACTGCAGGACGTTGGCGCAGGTTTCGGGACTGCCGATGCAGGCGCCGCCGGCCTTGACAATTTCCGACATCGGCGCCGACTGCGTCATGTACGAAGTCTCCACCCAATGCTTCATGAAAAATTCGTAGGAGCGCGGCGGTTTGCCGTCGATCCAGGGCGCGAACAGATTGCGCACCGCTTCATTGTACATTTTGAAGTTCGGTCCCTGGATCGCGAGCGCTTCCTCGTCGGTGTCGCAGCACAAAGTGAAAGTCAGCAGAGCGAACTTGTCGTTGATTGAAGGGCCGAACGGCTTACAGTTCTTGATCCGGTCCCGGTAAAGCTGAACGTATTCATTGGACTGGCCCTGCCCGATTCCGAAGCCCAGCACACCGATACCGTGATCGCCCGCGAATTCCAGCGTGGCGGGCTGAGTGGCCGCCACCCACATCGGGGGATGGGGTTTTTGCACCGGCTTTGGCACAACCTGGCGTTCGGGGATTCGCAAAGTCGGACTTTCGTATTTGAAAGTTTCCTGGGTCCAGATTTTGGGAAGGACGCTCAAGGATTCCTCCCACTGGGGACGGGTATCGTCGGGATCGACTTCAAAACCGGAAAGTTCCGACTCCGAGATCGCGCGCCCGCCGCCGAACTCGAC
Source organism: Binataceae bacterium (SeqCode) (assembly GCA_035939115.1). Taxonomy (GTDB): domain Bacteria; phylum Desulfobacterota; class Binatia; order Binatales; family Binataceae; genus JAJPJA01. The sequence goes on along the minus strand of DASZGF010000162.1, from coordinate 20,723 downwards.
CCGCCCGTTGGACAGCAGGTCCAAAGTAGCGATGCGTTCGGCCACCCGCAGGGGGTGGTTGATGCGAAATGGCAGCAGCACGATCCCGTGTCCGAGGCGGATGTTTTTGGTCCTGGCAGCCAGATGTGCCAGTACCAGTTCCGGCGACGAACTGTAGGAAAATCCGGGCAGAAAATGATGTTCGGTAAACCACACAGCGCGGTATCCCAGCCGGTCGGCGAGCATGACCTGCTCCACGCACTGATCGAAGGTGCGCTTGACGCCGGCTTCGGACAAATCCGAGGTTTCGAGTTCAAAAAACAGGCTCAGTTCCATGGGCGCACCTCGCAAAGCGGTATTTACGCTATTTCCGGCGGCATCGGCAAGCGGCGAAGGGTCGCGGGGGTCGCATGTTTTGCGTTGGGCGGCGGTCTTTTGTGCTAATTGGTTTTGGGAAGTCCCAGCACGCGCTGCGCGATAATGTTGCGCTGGATCTCGGAAGTGCCCGCCTCGATCGTGTGCGCGCGCGAGCGCAGGAAGGAGACCTGCCAGCGTCCGGCTTCCACCGCGCCCGCCGACTCCGCCGTCAACTGGTTCGCCGTTCCTTCCAGCGCCATCGCGGTCTCCTGCATGCGTTGGTTGAGCTCGGACCACAGCAGTTTCAGAATCGAGCCTTCACCGCCCGGACTGCCGCCGTTGGTTATCGCGGAAAAGACGCGCAAGCAGTTGTACTTGAACCCCTGCAAATCGACATAATGACGCGCCAGTTCCTGGCGGACCACCGCATCCTGCAGCGCGCCGCGTCCGTTGCGGTACGACGCGCGGGCCAGGCGAACCAGGTCGTTGAAGATCTGCTCATATCGCACGTACTGCGACAGCGCGTTGGTGCCGCGCTCGTTGGCCAGCGTGGTCGTGCTCACGCGCCAGCCGTCGTTGAGGCCGCCGATCAGGTTTTGGCGCGGCACGCGCACGTTTTCGAAAAAAACCTCGTTGAAATCCTGTCCGCCATGCATCTGGCGCAGCGGCTTGACCGTGATACCGGGGCTCTTCATATCGACCATCAGATAGCTGATTCCGCGATGCTTCGGGGCGGCGGCATCGGTGCGCACCAGCATGTAGCACCAATCGGCGTACTGCGCGTAGGAGGTCCAAATCTTCTGGCCGTTGACGATGAATTCGTCGCCGGCCAGATCAGCCCGCGTGCGCAGCGAGGCAAGATCGGATCCCGCGTTGGGCTCGGAAAAGCCCTGACACCAGATTTCATCGGCGTTGATGATCGCCGGCAGAAAGCGGCGCTTTTGCCCGTCCATGCCGTGCTGCATGATGGTCGGACCGACCTGCGAGATGGCCGCCGAATTGAGCGGACCCGGCGCGCGCACCCGGGCGCATTCCTCATTGAAGATCGCCATCTCCACCGCGCTGGCGCCCTGGCCGCCGTACTCCTTGGGCCATGACATCGCGAGGAACCCATGCTTGAGTAGGCGCCGCTGCCATTCGCGCAGCAGCTCCACCAGCGCACGGCCTTTGGGCAGTTCGTAGCCGCGCGTGCCCCAGCCCTGAGGCAAGTTGGCCGTCAGAAATCCGCGAACCCGCGTACGATAGCGCTCTTCTTCCGGCATGAAGCTTAGATCCATCCTAATTCGATATCGAGGTCCGGACCAATTGGTCAAGGAGGCATTCAGTCCACCTTCTCCCGGAATTCTTCACGGTCGACGTCAAAACAGACGGCTGTGGACTTTTCCGTCCATCTGATGGTACGGATTGCCGAAGAGATATGCCTTTGCGGACGCGAATGCGCACTATGCTTCGACGGACGCGGGGAGATGCATCATGACCGATCAGGAAAAGCTGCAAGTTCTAATGGACCGCGCGGAGATCAGCGAGGTGCTTTACAATTACGCAATTGGGACCGACCAGAAGGACGAAAAGCTTTTCCGCTCAATCTGGGCCGACGAGGTCACCGTGGACGGAGTCGGCGGGATCTATGGCGAGAGCAAGCCGGCCACGCTCGACGCCGACAAATGGGCCAGCCTTCTGATCCGCCGCCTCTCGAGATACACCGTGACGCAGCACGTGATGCTCAATCCAAAGATCGAGGTCAACGGCGATCAGGCCAAAACTGTCGTGTACATGCGGTGCCGCCTTTTCGCTCAGGGATGGAAACAGGGCGATCCTTTCTATGATATGGGCGGCTTTTATACCCATAACCTGATCCGCACGGCGCAAGGATGGCGCATCAGGAGCTATTGCTTGCACATAACATGGGATCTCAACCGGCCCGCCGACTGGCGCTGAGCACCGGGAAAAACATTATATCGAAGTGACGGAGGACTTATGGAATTCGGTCTGCATTTTGAAATGGAGATGCCCCGGCCGTGGAATGAGCGCAGCGAATACAATATCTACTGGCAGGCGCTGGAGCAGATCGAACTCGGCGATCGGCTCGGCTTCGATTTCGTGTGGGAGGTCGAGCATCACTTCCTGGAGGAATATTCGCATAGTTCCGCGCCCGAAGTGTTCTTTGGCGCCGTCAGCCAGCGCACCAAAAATATTCGCATCGCCCATGGCGTTCGGCTGCTGCCGTTTCAATTCAACCATCCGATCAAGGTGGCGGAACAGGCCGCCGTGCTCGATATCATCAGCAACGGCCGGGTCGAATTTGGCCTGGGCCGCTCCACGACCGTGCAGGAACTGGACGGCTTCAGCGTCAATTACGAGCGCACTCGCGAAGAGGTCCGGGAGGCCACCGAAATTATCGTCAAAGCGTGGACGGAAGACATCCTCGAGTATGACGGCAAGCTGATGAAGATTCCGCCCCGGCGCGTGTCCCCAAGCCGATCCAAAAGCCGCATCCCCGGATGTGGATGGCGTGCGTTGCGCCGGACAGCTACGAAATTGCAGGCGACCGCGGATTAGGCGTGCTCAGCTTCACTTTCAATTTCGAACAGGTACAAAAAGCGATCGCCAAATTTCGCAAGGCATGCGCCCAGCGCTCCCATCAGATTCCGAAATTCGTCAACGAGGCTTTTGCCGGCATGGTCATCTGCCATGTGGTGGAGAAAAAAGCCGACGAGTCGATCGGCCTCGATGGCGCGCGCTGGTTCATGCATTACGCGGCCGAGCTGTTCAAACCATTCACCACCAAAAACCAACTCTTCTCCTACGAATACATGCGCCGGGCGGTGGATCTGGACATGGACCCCATGGATGCATCGGACGCGCAGCTCAAGGAGCATCCGCTGATTGTTGTCGGTACGCCGGACGAAGTCATTCGCAAGTTCGAGCAGCTCGAGAATATCGGAATGGATCAGGCAATCTGCCTAAAGCAGGCAGGACGAATCCCGCACGCCAATATCGTGCGCTCCATGGAATTGATGGGACGTCATGTGCTGCCACACTTTAAGGAGAAGAAAGCGGCCGCGACCACGTGAGCCATGACGATGCGATGAGCGGGCCGCGCGCGGCTTCGATATCAAGGTAAGCGCTGGGTCCAGTTCTCATCCGACCCGTCGCGGCAAGAGTGGTTATTTGCCCGGCCCTTCCGAGGGAACTGGCGTAACCTCGACGACGATGTGCTTCATCAGCGGCTGCTCGCTTTGCGTGCTGAAATCGGCGATCCCGACGTTCAGTTCGGGCATGTAGCCGGCAGCGCAGCCTGACGGGAGTTCGTAGCGGACGGCTCGGTAGCCGTAGACGCTCCGCTCTGTCCCGTCCTTCGAGAAACTCTTCACGTCGACCAGGCCGAATTCCTCGATCCCACGCTCGCGCATATCATCCTCGTTCATGAAGATCACGGTGCGCGTGCCCTTCAGGCCGCGGTAGCGGTCGTCATTGGAGTAGATGGTTGTGTTGAACTGATCGTGCGACCGGATCGTCGCCAGCATCAGACGTCCGCTCCCCGGATCGACGTCGTCCGGAAGCGGCGCAAGCGAGAACTCGGCACGAGCTGAGGGAGTGTGGAAGACGCGCTCTCGCGCTGGCTGCGTGACCCGGAAGCCGTGCGGGTGGCGGACCCGGGCATTGAAGTCCTCGAACCCCTGCAGCACGCGCTCCATCGTGTCGCGGATCCGGTCGTAGCTGTCTTCGTAGTCCTGCCACGGCGTCTTGCTATAACGGAGCGTCGCCCGGGCCATACCCGCGAGAATCGCGCACTCGGAGCGCTGATGCGGGGAGCCGGGCTCCTTCATCCCGTACGAGATGTGCACCATCGAGATCGAGTCCTCGACGCTCACCCCCTGCAGGCCGCTCGCTTGATGGTCCTTGTCGGTACGAGCGAGGCAGGGCAGGATCAGTGCCTGCTTGCCGTGCACGATGTGGCTGCGGTTAAGCTTCGTGCTCACCTGCACGGTCAGGTCGCACTGTCGCAGCGCCTCGGCAGTATAGGCGAGATCCGGCGTACAGAGCGCAAAGTTGCCACCGAGCGCGACGAAGACCTTCACGTCGCCGCGATGCATCGCCTCGATCGTCGCGACCGTGCCGAGCCCGTGCTGGCGCGGGGGCTCGAAACCGCACACTTTGGCGAGCCGATCGAGAAAGGCCGCTTCCGGGCGGTGGGTGACGCCGCAGGTGCGGTTGCCCTGCACGTTGCTGTGGCCACGGATCGGACACGGGCCGGCCCCCTGGCGGCCGATATTTCCGCGCAGGAGCATCAAGTTCACGATCTCACGCACTGTGTCGACCCCGTGCTCGTGCTGCGTGATGCCGAGACACCAGGCGATGATCACGCGTTTGGACGCTATGTAGGAGTCCGCGAGCTTCCGGATGTCGGACTCGGCAATACCGGAGGACTGGACAAGGTCGGACCATGGGGTGGACGCGACCAGCGCACGGTACTCGTTGACGCCCAGTGTGTAGCGCTCAATGAACTCTCGGTCGAGTAACTCCGGATCCTTCTCCGCCGCTTCGAAGACCGCTTTTGCGACGCCGCGCATTAGCGCCATGTCGCCACCGATCCGCACCTGCACCTTCATCGTCCCAATCTCGGTCGTGTGGAAGGTGGCCATGTCAACGAACTCGTGCGGTACGATAGTTCGCCTCGAAGCCGCTTCGATCAGCGGGTTGATGTGGATGAGCTGGGCACCCCGCCGGTCGGCCTCAGCGAGCCAGGTGAGCATCCGCGGAGCGTTCGTGGCGGCATTGTCGCCCACTAGCCAGATTGCGTCGGCGGCTCCCCAGTCGCGCAGATCGACCGTACCCTTCCCGGTTCCGAGCGCGGCCGTCAATGCCCGGCCGCTCGCCTCGTGGCACATGTCAGAGCAGTCCGGCATGTTGTTCGTGCCGAACTCGCGGACCCACAGCTGATAGAGGAAGGTGGCCTCGTTGCTGAGCCGCCCGGAAGTGTAAAATGACGCCTGGTGCGGGCTATCCAGACCTCGGAGCGTGTCGCCGACCAGCGCGAACGCGTCTTCCCAGGAGATTGGCTCGTACTTGTCGCTTGCGGGGTTGTAGCTGAGCGGCTCCGCGAGCCTTCCCACCGCCTCCAGGTCGTAGTCGCTCCACCCGGACAACTCGCTGACGGTGTGGGCAGCAAAGAACTCGCGGTCGGCCTTAGCGGGCGCGAGCTCCCAAGTGACGTGTTTGACCCCGTTCTCGCAAATATCCAGGCGGAGACCGTGGGGTCGTCTGGCCAGGCGCAACCCGGACAGTCGAAGCCACCGTCCTCGTGGTTCATTACGAAGAGCGCGCGAACGCCTTCCAGTGACTCGCCCGCGCGCTCCAGCACCCGGGCGACGCTGCGCGCCGCACCCCACCCGGCCGCCGGATGATCATACACGTGTCGGGAGTAGGCGCTGGCCTTGGCCGGGCCTCGGCCGAGCGCAGGCTCCCCTGGTATCGCGCCGAGCATGCGCCGTTCCGGGTTGTGTTTATCTTCCATAGCCATGCCAAGATCCCTGTCCTGCTGCTCGACTTCAAGTATCGACAGCAGCTGGATAAACGCACACGAAAACCCACCTTAGGCGGAGGTCTCCGCGGCCGCGTTTTCGTTTTGCAGCGAATCCCTTGACTGCATGATAACTCGAACAACGGGGACCGGATAGGGAACCACGACGCCATTCGATGGCGCTGTTATCCCAAAACGCCATCAATCATCGTCGCGATCGCGATTGACGGCATTCGCGGCAACATGGCGGTCGATGGAGGGACGACGCACACGCCGGAAGGAGGCCGGTAGCTCGCGTTCCGCTCTGCGCATCAGCCCCGACGCGACGTGCGCCGAGTCTTCAGCCTCGACGTTATACGCGAGTAGAACTATCTTGGCGAACGGCGGCACGCGATGAACGAACGTCGTGGACATTTTCGTGTTACTGATGCTACCCCTACTGAGACCGCCGATTTCGCGAAGAGAATGATCCGGTCCGGAATGAGGTTCGGCATAACATGGCAGGCATGTACAAGCTGGTTGACGCGATGACGGGTATGCCTTCGCCGCCGCGGCAGCAGGCGCGCAAGCTGGATCCAAACATCCAGCGGTGGTTCAAGGGGTCCAAGGCAATGAGCGAAGGGGCCACCTTGGATGAAATGGTGGCCGACATGGACGCCGGCGACGTGGAGTTCGCACACGTTACCGCGGCGATCATGGGGCGCGTTTCCGGTCCTACCTATGGCGTCGGACAGGACATCCCCGATCAGCTCTTTGAAGCGCTCTGCCGGCGCCCCGCGGAGCTGATGCAGCGCTTCCCGGGCCGTTTCAAGGCGAGTGTCGGGCTTGATCCGACGCGAGTGATGGGGGCGGTGCGGCGGCTGGAAAAAGCCGTGCGCGAGTATGGGTTTAGCGGCGCTTATATCATGCCCTCGATGATCGGGCTGCCGCCCAATCACGCCAGTTACTTCCCGATTTACGCCAAATGCGTGGAGCTGGGCCTGCCGATCAAGATCAATGTCGGCTTGCCCGGACCGATGCGACCGGCCGCGATCCAGCATCCGATGGCGCTGGACGAGGTGATGCTGGCGTTTCCCGAGTTGACCGTGATTGGCGTGCACCTGGGCCATCCGTGGCAGCGCGAGGTAATCGCGCTGCTGCAGAAATATCCCAATTTCTATCTGGTCATCTCCGCCTGGGCTCCCAAGTATGTGCCCCAGGAGATCTGGGACTTCGCCAATACACGGCGGGGCATCAACAAGATCATGTGGGCCACCGACTATCCGGCGATGTCAGTGGAGCGATGCGTGCGCGAGGGATGGGAAGTGCCGCTTAAGGAAGAGGCCAAGCGCCGTTACCTGCGCGACAACGCCCTGGAAGTCTTTCGGTTCTGAACATCTGAGCAATCGCTACAAGCGCGAAGAGGATTTCGACGATGGCAAGAGAATACAAACTGATTGATTCGGTCGCTTATCCACCATCCATGAAAATCCCAAAAGACCCGCTCCTCTCCAAGGTCTTCGGCGATATCAAGTTTGAGGGAGAGACTGTCGAACAGATGGTGGCTCAGATGGACGAGCACTCCATTCAGGCATCGATCATAACTGTCAACGCCGCCACACGGGAGCCATTCCAACCATATCGAGTTGGCCAGAAAATCGACGATGCAGCGTTGGATGCTGCCTGTATGGACGTGGCCGATATGATGGCTCGGTATCCGGGGCGCTTTTTCGGCTGCGTCGCGGTCGATCCTACCGGCATGATGAAGTCCGTGCGCCGGCTCGAGCGGGCGGTCCGGGAATACGGATTCAACGTATGCTTCATATTGCCGGCTGCGATCGGTCTGCCGCCCAATCACGCCTGTTATTTCCCGATATATGCAAAGTGCGTGGAATTGGGCATTCCGGTCAGGATGAACGTTGGGCTCCCCGCTTTCCAGGGCGCCGGTTGGGTGCAGCATCCCATGCATCTCGACGAGGTCTTGCTGGCGTTTCCAGAGTTAACCGTGGTGGGCGCACATGTCGGCCATCCCTGGCAGGTGGAGTGCGTCGCCCTGCTGCAAAAATATCCGAATTTTTACCTGCTCACTTCCGGATGGGTGCCCAAACGCGTTCCCCAGGAATTGTGGCAATTCGCCAATACCCGGGGCGCTAATAAACTTATGTGGGCGAGTGACTATCCGCTGCTGCCGATGGACCGCACCGCCAGGGAGGGCTGGGAAGTGCCGCTCAAGGAGGAAGTCAAGCGCCGTTACCTTCGCGAAAATGCCATCGAGGTGTTCAAGCTCAAGCTGCCCGAGTGACGGCAGCCTGTGAGCGCGGCCTTGGCGCGCTGAGCCGAGGGGTGTCTGCCTATACAACTTCGATGCGGCCGGTCAGCCTTTGCTCGACGCGCGATTCTGTTCATGATTGCGCATGCTAAATCCTGGTGATTACTTCGTCGGTATACTGCCTCAACATTTGGAGCGCATCGGGCAGCGCACTTCCGTAGGCTGACACAATTATCCGTCCGACCCCAAGGTCTTCCAGGTACTTGGCCTCATCCAGCGTGGCGGTGGGCGTGCTCAGCTTGCCGCCGCGGCTGAAGCCTCCACTGAGAGTGATCTCCAGGGGACGGTTTCGTCCGGCCGCAGCCTCCATCCCGCGCAACCGTTGCACCAGCGAGCGGGCGTCATCGAGCGAGCGGGGCAGACCATACCAGCCGTCCCCATAGCGAACAGCCCGTTTCAGCGCGGCATCAGTGTTGCCGCCGAACACCACGGGCGGGTGGGGTTTCTGCTTTGGCTTGGGCATGAACAGAAAGCCGTTCGCCTCTACTGTTGGACCTTTGAATACTGGATTTTCACTGTTCCAAAGTTCGTCCATCAAGGCCAGGTACTCGGCGTTACGTGCCGCCCGGTCGCTGAAGTTCATGCCCACCGCCCGGAATTCTTCGGCCAGCCATCCGATGCCGACCCCGAAGATGAACGGCCCTTGGACAGAAGATCGAGTGTCGCGACCGCCTTGGCGGTGGCAAAGGGATTTCGCAGCGGAAGGACGAAAACTCCTACGGCGAGTTTTATCCGGGTCGTTACGCTCGCCACAAAAGACAGTGTCGTTATCGGATCGAGAAAAAAAACGTTTTCCGGGAGCCGTCCGCTCTGGTCGTATGGATAGGTCGAGGCCGGGTTTCGCGGGACCAGGATATGGTCGCCGACCCATAGCGATTCGAAACCCAATTCTTCAACAGACCTGGCATAGGCGACCATCTCGTCAGGGTCCGAGCGCATCGGAAGCGTGCCAACAGACTGAATTAAAAACGTGCCGAATTTCAATTGCTGCCTCCTTTTATAGGGGCTGCAAATTCCGTGAAATGTACGCTGCTCAGAGTGAAATCAGCCGGGCCAGGGATTGCCGTAGCGATCGAGGCAGGTGACCTCGCGTACGGGTTTGCGCTTCACCGGGCCGAACTTGTCGATCGGGTAGCCGACCGGAAGCATCGCGTAGGTGCTGATTTCACGCGGCAACCCAAGCACCCGCTTGATGTCATCCTCCTTGAGCGTGTGTATAAACGTGAGAACCGTCCCCAGTTCCAGCGCCCGGCAGGCCAGGATCATATTCTCGACGGCCGGATAGATACTCGCGCCCAGCAACCGGTCGGTCCATCCGGTTTTCGCGAGCACTTCGGGGGGAAGTATCGCCGGGTCAACTCCCTCCTGCGGTTTCAGACATGCGAATATCAACACTGGAACTTCAGCCAAGTGCTGGAACAGATATCCCGCACCCTTCCTTATCACGTTGCGCTGCTTTTCAGTGAGATGCGGAGGGATCTTGGCCATCTTCAGGTAGGGGCCCATCACCGCCAGCGCCTGCGGATAAATCTCGGCGATACGTTTGCGCTGCGCCGGATCCTTGACCACGACGAAAAGCCAATGCTGTTCACTCCCGCCCGAGGCGGCCTGGGTGCCGGCTTCTATTATTTTGGAGATCAGCTCGTCGGGCACGGGGTCGGGCTTGAGGCGCCTGAGCGCCCGTGCCGAAAACATCGCCTCGAACAATCCGATTTCAGCCATCTGTTGAACCTCTAATTCTGACGTCAAAAGACCGATCCGCCTGTGTTCGTCTCGACCGACTAGCACGAGCGCCCGCTCGTTTACCAGCAACTCCGAGACGCGGAATCCAGTGGCGAGCCTTAAGCTGATTCGTCGGTGGCTTCAGCAAGTTTCAATATGGGTTCCAATTGCGAGCCGTGCCACGCGTACCCAGCTTCCTTTCAATAAGGGCATTGGTCAGGCGCGACCGGCCGATGCCGCCAGGGTACACGACGTAAAGTTCTCTGCCTTTGGCGCGAATAATCTCCGGGCCTGTTGAAGCAAGGTGCAGCTCTTCTACGTCCTTATCTTTCGCAACGCTCTTCAGGAACATGACCACGAGATGGCTTGGGTCGCGCTCCCCTTCATCGCGAAATGGGTTATGAGCTACGACGGTCTTGAGCTCCTTTGCAGTTCGGACCAAGAAATCCGCACGAAGATTGAGCCGTTTCCGGGCCTGAGTTTCCAGCAAGTGTTCGAGGTCAGCATCCGTTTCCACGAAACTTTGGAAAATCAAATTCCCGCTTTGCAGTAACGATCGTGCGCCATCAAAAACCGAGCTCAGTGAGAAGATCGCGAAGCTGAGACATGGTGACGCGGTTGTGGCCGGCGACATTGACCGAACGAAGCAGGGCTATACGTATTGCGCTGACTGTGGGCATGAAAGGCCCGTCATGGTGGCCCGTCCAATGAAGTCCAGTTCACTGTAGCACCTGCTGAAGCCCGGCAGGGAATGCCAACTGCTCCGCGTTCTGGTACTGCCGGGGAACGAGGTCGCCAATCGTCATGTCCCGAAATAAATCAATTGAGGCATGATTACCCTTGAAATCGAGCATTACGCCCGAGACCTGCGATGCGGGATTTATCAAAACCTCCTGGCCGTCATCGCGCACCGGGGCCACATTGTTCCAGTGGATTTTCCAGAACTTTCCATCAACGTCGTACATCTCGGTGAAAACGTTGAGCCAGGTTTCTTTGTCGATATATATGATGCGATGCGAGTAGCAGTAGTTGCCGACCATGGGGAGGGGCTGCAGATCAATGACGTAGGAATCGCGGATTTCCCACCGGCCGCTCCCCGGCGTGGGCCACGCCGGAAATGAAGCGGTGATGTCATAAGAAGCCGGATTGCGTCCCTTTTCCGGATCCTGGATTCGGGTCAACAGCTTCTTGAGACCCAGGAACTCGACCTTGAAGTGCGCCTGCTGAAACCCGATGTCGTCCTGAACAAAGTCGCTGCCCCCCATGGGTGTACACGTTGCGGTGGTGCCGAGCCGCAATGAGTGCCGCTGAGTCGGCAGGAAGGAGTAGAAGTCTGGATATTGCGCAGGGTTCTCGGACCACTTTTGTAGAGTTGTGTTGTACTTGACCTGCTCGGGCGCGACGATGACCAGGCGTGAACTGTTAAGATAGCCGCGCGCGTATGGCAGCGCCGCCGGGAAGCCGGGGTCGCTGAGGTGCGACAAGCGGTAGAAGGTGAAGTCGATCGTTTGGGTGCCGAGGTTCTTGTACCGATCCAGCGAGGAACTATCATCATAGAAATGACTGATGCGGGGCGAGTAAGCCAGCCACCAGTTATACACCACCTTGTACCCGAGGTCCGGCTCGCCCGGATCTGTGCCGAAAGGCAGGCCCGCCGTCCCGCCGGGCAGCGGAGACAGGGTATACCCTCCCGCAAGGCTGGCCACAAGGCGCTCCTGGCCCTGATACTTCTGGGTATCGTCGAGGTACTTCCGAGGCAGCGTCAAATTCCTGGTAGGCGCCACTTCAATTTTATACTCCGCGTCGGCGCCGATCCGGAATCGATATTTTCCACTGTAAGCGGCTTGCATTCCCACCGGCAGAAAGCGCCGGTAATTCTGCCAATTCTGGAGGGTGATTTTGGTTCCAACCGGCGGCGTTTGACCTGCTACGGCGTCGGCAAGTTGCCGGTAGGCTTCGGCTTCATAGACGATCTGTCCGTGAGCATTGCGCGCAAGAAGAAACATCAGCGCCAGATGTACAAGTACGAATAGATGGATACGACAGCCCGGCAACGTCATCGATAGACCTCCTGCCCACGCGCGATCCTGAGCGGCGAACTACGTGGCTTGCCCGGCCGCAGCCCGGGACGTCGCCGCCTGAAATCAGGTAGGCGTTTGGCTACCCCGTCGATCTAGTCAGCGCTTCCCTCGGCAGGTTTTTCCGGGAGTTCCTGCCGGTTCGTCACCCGGGCCTGTAATACAACATTGTTGTTCATAAAAGTGAAGGGCTGTCGGCAAGGCGATCGCAATTCCTTGGAGACGAGCGGCGAGCGGTCCAAACTCGGACTCATCGCGATCTGAACGGTTACAGACGCCAGATTTCGCCCTGCTCGCAGGTGGGGATTATGATTCCCCACCCTCGAGTTTCTACATTACTCGGCCTTCTATGGAACACAATTAGCTGTGTTCAAAGGCTCTTTCTGTACCCTCTCTTTATCTTAGGAGAGGGTTAGGGAGAGGTTTGCGCGCATCGCCAGTTTAGCCTGCTGCTCACTCTACACACGGTCTCCGCTCGAACTGGACGCTTGATTTTAGTGGTCGTATGACCTCTCCCTCACCCTCTCCTAAGATAAGGAGAGGGGACAGAATTGCTGCTTTTTTTGACCGATGACGCGACCCAGGTGCTGTTCAGCAGCCAGATTTGTAGAAACTCCAGGGTGGGGATTATGATTCCCCAGCAGCCTCCGTATTTCAGGCTAGCCGCGCAGTTTCGCGAGTTTTTTGACGGAAGCGCCGTTGGCTGACTTCAGGCGCCGGGCAATGCGGGGATAATTTTCGGGTCGAAGAGTTCCATACATGCACAGCCGCAGGCATTCCTGGGCAAAGCGATAAGCCAGTCGCCGGCGATCCTTGCTTCCCTTGCCATGGGCCCGCGCCCAGACCGGCCACAGGAACGTGCCCGCCAGCATGATCACCGCCAGCACCTCGGTATCAAGATGGTCCTGCGCCAGCTTCGTTCGCGCGAAGCGAGCCATGGAACCTTCGTATTCTTTCCAGAAGGGGTCGCTGGTGGGATCAGGCGAAGACAGCACCTGCAGCAGCCAAACCCGGCACAGCTCCGGATTGTCCATCGCGAAATTGATCATCCGGTCCGTCAGATCCGCCACGTCGACCTGCTCGACCCGGCGCTCGCCAAGCGTGGCAGCGTCCCCAAAGACGGAGTGAAACAGCTTGTCGGAAACCCATTGCGCGGTCGCTTTGATCAGCTTCTCGCGGGTCTCGAAATGCTGGTAAGCCGTGCCCCGATTGACGCCTGCCAGATGCGCCACTTCCGACAGGCTGAGGCCTTCGGGCCCATCTTTCGCAAGGCGAGTACGCGCGGCTTCAAGGATGGCCTCTCTGGTACGTTCGGGATCGCGCCGGCGTCTTCTGTTCTCAGCCATCTTGTACCTTTTCCACCTGCCTCCACTTCGTCAGCTTAGAGTATGCGCGACCAGCATCCCGTCCAATAGCGGTCACGAAACCTCAGTCTTAAAGGTTTGCCATTCGGATGCGGAAGTTGAGCCTCATCGAGACATTTCAGATGCAACAGCCGGCGGCGGAAAACGATGGCGCGCTTTCCAGCTCCAGGCCCGTTCGCCTGATTCCCAGTGCCAGGATACAGGGGTTTACACATTCTTCCGAACTTGCGAAAAATAATCATGATTTCGCCATTCACTCCTCCTCCTTGACCTTTCGCGAGAGGTGGCGAGCAGAGATGACGCTGCCATATACTGCAATACCGCGCCGCCCAAATCGGGTCGAGCCGAAACAACTCAACCCGGCAACAAGTTGAGCTGAAAGGCTTGAGATGGGGGCGCGAGGAGTCTTCACGGACGAGGTGAAAATTGCTGATATCCTGGATCACATCGACCGGGAGATGTCATGAATCCCCAAAGTAATGGAATCCTGGAGTGTAGTTACGCAAGCTGTTCGGCAAAAGAAAGACCCGCGATCAATTAATGCATTTGGCTGAGGTGTTCTTTTCCCCGATTGGCAATGACCGAGCAAGCTCCAGACGCCTATGGCGAATATTACGCGCTGAGCGTAAAACGCGTGATCCAGGAAACCGCCGATTCGTGCTCGCTGGTGTTCGAAATCCCTGGCGACTTGCGCGACAGGTTTACCTATAAAGCCGGCCAGTTTCTAACCTTTTGCATTCCGGTTGCGGGTCAGCCATTGCTGCGCTGCTATTCGATGAGCAGCTCGCCGAACACAGATCCGGATATGAAGGTAACCGTCAAGCGGATCGTGGGAGGGCGCGTTTCCAACTGGATTAACGATCAGGTTCGCGAAGGTGATGTTTTGCAAGCCACGGCGCCAGCGGGGCGATTTTGCCTTCGCGAACGCGATACCCCGATTGTCGCATTCAGCGGCGGCAGCGGCATCACCCCGGTCATTTCCATCACCAAGACCGCGCTTGCCACAACCTCACGGCCGATGAAAGTGCTTTACGCAAATCGCGACCGCGATTCCATCATATTCGCCCAGGAACTCGACGATCTCAGCCGGCGTTATGCCTCGCGTTTACAGATCACGCATCATCTCGACAGCGGAAATGGTTTCATCGACCTGGCGGCGCTCAAGCGGTTTATTAGCGGGAATGAACGGTCCGATTTCTACGTCTGCGGCCCGGGTCCGTTCATGGATCTGGCGGAGCAGGCTCTGGCTGATCAAGGAGTCGATAGAAACAGCATTTTCATCGAGCGTTTTGTCTCATTACCCGACAACTCTGTGCAGCCGATTTTCGATGAAGACACGGCTGTGGGCGGACAAACGGTAATCGAGGACGTCGTCTTTATAATTCGACGAGTTAAGCACCGCGTACCCTATCGAGCCGGGGATACGCTTTTGGAAGCCGCCCGCCGCGCCTCGCTTCGTCCGCCCGCTTCGTGTGAGAGCGGCAACTGCGGAACCTGCATGGCGCGCCTGAAGGCGGGCAAGGCGGAGATGCGCGTCAATAACGTATTGACCCCCGAAGAGGTCGCCGAAGGCTACGTTTTAACCTGCCAAGGCCGGCCCACGCAGCCAGGAACGATCGTGGATTACGACTAAGCGGGATCGCCATTGTTGAAGCCTTAAGGTACCTCCAGGAAGCCCGCTACCGGGCGGTCGTGGTGCCGGTTCCTGTCGAGCCCGCATCGCCCCCACCAGCGGAACCGCCAAACGCGCCCGTGACGCGCGAATAAGGACACCGGAGAGAAGGGCGAATATGGACGCTTGCGCAACCCTTATAGGCTCATGCGTCCAGCCGGCTACATCGGCGCCTTGTAGATCTTGCCTCCCTTCATTACGAACTGGACGTCCTGGGTCACTTCGATGTGGTCGAGCGGGTTGCCCGGGACCGCGATGAGGTCAGCCAACAGACCTGGCCGGACCCGCGCCCGGTCGTTGACCCCGATCAGATCCGCGCTGACGATCGTCGCCGCCCGGATGGCGTCAATCGGCGCCATCCCCCGATCGACCAACGCCCACAGTTCCTTGGCATTGTGTCCGTGCGGGATCGCGGGTGCATCGGTTCCGCACGCGATCCGCATGCCCGCCTTGATCGCACGCCGGAGGTTCTCCTTCGCCTGAGGGAAGACCTCCTCGGCCTTGGCCCGCAGCGCTGGATGGACTCGAGATACGTCAAGCCCCTCCGCGAGGTAGCTCGTGGCCACGAGGAACGTCCCTCGTTTGATCATGAACTCCATCGTTTCCTTGCTCATGAGCGAGCCGTGCTCTATGCAGTCGATCCCCGCCTCCACACCAGCGCGAATTCCCTGATCGCCATGGGCGTGCGCGGCTACCTTTATCCCTCGCCGGTGCGCCTCGTCGACGATGGCCCGCAGCTCGTCATCGGAAAAGTGCTGGGCGCCGGGGGACCCGGTGAGCGACATCACGCCACCGGATGCACAGACCTTGATGACCTGGGCGCCGTACTTAATCTGGTAGCGGACCGCTCGCCGAACCTGTTCGACGCCGTCGCAGATGCCCTCCTCGACGCTCAAGGGCATGATCCCCGGCGCCAGACCTTGAAACATCGTGGGATCCAAGTGTCCACCCGTCGGTGTAATCGCATGACCGGCCGGGACGACGCGCGGCCCGTCGATCCAGCCCGCATCGATAGCCCTCATCAGCGCAACGTCGAGCAGGAGGCCCCCGGTTTGGACGAACAGTCCCAGATTGCGCACCGTCGTGAATCCCGCCAGCAAGGTTGTGCGCGCGTTCAGAACCCCGCGCAGCGTTTTGAGAGCGGGGTCGTCCTGTACCGACGCCATCGGGCCCGCGGGCCCCCCCATCAGAAGATTGAGTTCCATGTCCATGAGACCCGGGAGCAGGGTCACGTCGCCGAGATCGACGACCTCGGCATCCCTGGGGGGATTGGTGACACCCACCGCCGCGATCCGATCGCCCTCGATGAGAACGCTGGCTGGAGTTATCAGCCGGCCCGCATCGACATCCAGCAGCCGGGCGCTTCGTAGAATTGTCTTATTGGCCTGTGGCTGTTCGGTTGACATCAGTTATTCTCCTCGGTCACGCTGATTCCATCTTTCCAAACCCCTCGAGCCCGGGATCCAGCTCGAGTCCAAACGTGTTGAAGGCCATGGCGAGCAAATCGTAGGCGCCTACGGTGAACACGAGATCCATCAGTTGGCGTTGGTCAAGACGGGCCGCAAGCACATCCCAGGTCGCGTCGGTGACGAACGCGTCCGCATGCAACTCGTCCACCGCAGCGAGCAGGGCCGCGTCCAAGGGCGCCCACACGGCAGAACCGGCCCTTCCTTGACGGCCTCGATCTCTTCTTTCCGAAGCCCCGCCTTTTGGGCCAGCAGAACGTGCTGAGCCCATTCATACTCCGCACGGCGCAACCAGGCGATCCGCAGGATTAGCAACTCGCGTATCCGGTCTGACAGAGACGAGTTGAACAACAGATGCCGGTTGAACGTCAGGAAAGCCTTGGCCAGGGCCGGGTAACGCATAAGGACCGCAAGCGCATTGACGACCCGAGGCGCCCCTGCCTGGTTGCTCTCCGCCGCCTCTGAGCCTCCCTGGCGCATCATCACGGGCGTCGAGGACCTCCGCGTCCCAGTCCGAGGGAGGCCGAGGCTGAATTCGTGGTTTCCTCACCATCGCGGCACTCTCCAAACCCTCACGTTCTGCTGATCCTGCGTGAGTTCGCCGAGGAACAATCGGGGCCGGCCAGACCTGAGGTGCTTCACATGTATCGCCCCCCATTCACGCCGATCACCTGGCCCGTTATATAGCCGGCCTCCCCGGAGGCGAGAAACGCGCACGCCGCCGCGATGTCTTCGGGTGTCCCCGCGCGTCCCACGGGCATCGCCGCCGCGATCTGTTCTACCCCAGCCCCACCCAGATGACCGGCTGCAGCTGCTCGACGGAGCATGGGCGTGTCGATGCTGCCGGGGGGAATGGTGTTTACGGTGATGCCCGCGCGACCAAGTTCGAGCGCCAACGCCTTGGTAAAGCCGATCACGCCGGCCTTGGATGCCGCGTAGTGGGTCATCTTCGCGGCCCCCGACTGCGCGCTCGACGACGAGATGTTGATGATTCGACCCCACCCCGCTGCGATCATGTCGCTAACGACTGCCTGCGTACAATTGAAGGTTCCTTTGAGGTTGACGGCCATGATGCGATCCCAGCTGGCCTCCGTGATGGACTGGAATGGCTCGAAGCCCTCAATCCCGGCGCAGTTTACGAGCACCTGGATTGGCCCCAGCTTGTCGCGCACCTCTCGAACCGCCCCATCGACCTGCCGGCGATCGGAGACGTCGACCTTGACGGCCAACGCCGACGAGCCGTCCGCTTGCAACTGTTTGACCAGACGCTCCGCACCGGCGTAGTCGACGTCGAACACCGCGACCGACGCGCCGTCTTGAGCCAGGCGCTGGCTGATCGCCAAACCTATTCCAGATGCTCCCCCGGTTATGACGGCAGTTCGACCGTGCAACGACATCTAAGTGTCACCCCATCTATTGGATCGGCTCATCGCCCACCAGGGTCGTCCGGTGCATGAGCCGCGGTGAATCCGAACCGTAAGGAAGGGCTCGGTGCAGCACGCCCCTGTTGTCCCAGATAACGAGATCGCCCACGCGCCACTGGTGGCGATAGACAAACTCGGGACGAGTGGCCCACTTAAGCAAAGTACTCAACAGAGCACGTCCCTCAGCCTCACTCATGCCCACCACGTGCGAAGCGGTCGCGCCGAGAACCAGCGACTTGCGGCCGCTACGGTGCGTCCAAACCAGCGGATGTTCCCTCGTCGGACGAGCTCGCCAGGCCTTCAGCTCCTCGGGAGAAGGATCGGGCCGCACGAGCCACTGCGAGGCCTCCAGGCTGTGCACGACGCGGACCCGTTGGAAGCGTTGCTTGTCATCGTCCGACAGCTCCTCGTACGCAGCGTATGTGCTCGCAAACTCGGTGTCGCCGCCGTCGGCAATTTGGCGTGCTGTGAGCAGGCTCGCCTTGGTTGGGATCTCGTCGGTCGCACCATCTATGTGCCAGAAAAACGTCCCCTTGAGGTAATCCGCAACCGGGTTCTTGTTCCTGTCGAGTGTGACCGTGAAGATTTCCGGATACGGGTTGGCAGGCGTCGGCGCGCGGCTGCCGAGGATCACCACCTCGCCGAGTTTGCGGCTGAATGCCACCTGGGCTGCATCGTCAAGGTTCAGCTCGCGGAACACGAGCACGCTGTGCTCCTCGATCACGTCGAGTGACTCTCGGGCCGTCGAGTCATCGAGTAAAGCAGCCTGGTCGCCGATCGTCACCTCGGCGCCAATGTGCTTCCCGAGCCTTCTCGTGGAAATCTTCGTGGCGACTCCCACCTGACTACCTCCGATCCGCGTATCCTTAGTGCGCACGAGTGATCGCGCTGCGAGGGATGTTCATGGCACCGGCTCCTCGACGAGATCGAGGTAAGCGGCGCCTGCATCGGGCACGTGCGGCTGTTTCCAGACCTCGACGGGGAACGAAACCATGACCAGCGAATAGAGCAGAAACAACAGGCTCTGGGCCTGCTCGGGGAGGTCGTCCAATTCGAACTGGTTGAGATACTTGATTGCCGCCTCAGCGCGTGCGAACGCAGCGTCGTAGAACGCCTGCATCTGCTCCATCGAACTCGAAAGGCGCTTGGCGTATCGCTCGCGCTCGGTCCGGAGCACCCAGTCAGCCGCGAAGGGCTCGAGAGCAGCGAACTCATCGGGCAGGAGGGCGTGTCTCTCTGGCATCACTGTCTCCTTTGCGTGAGCGGGTGATAACTGAGGTGATCGGGTCGCAAGCGGGTCCGCGACATGGCACTCCTCAGCCGCGGTAGGCGGTCACCCAGTCCCGCACTACCTTGTGCAGGTGACGGCAGAGGATCTCCTGATCACAGAGCGGGAACTTGTCGACCACTCGGGATTTCAGCATCGTGTGGGTCGCCTCGAGGGTGTTCCCGTCCTGAAGGCTGAACTCTTTGAAGGTCACCGCTGCGGTCTCCTGGGCAAGCCGCTCGCCTGCGTTCCTGGGCGGAGTGAAATAGAGCGTCCCCTCGAACAGGTGGCTGTCTGTCGTGATCGGCCAGTAATGGTAAGTGAGATACCAGTTCGGCTTCCAGATCAGGATCGTAAAGTTGGGGAAGAACTGGAACGAGTCGAGACCCCACATCGGCGACTTGGCGGGATTGAGCCCGCGCGGGAGCTCGCCAAGCCCGAGGTCAGGTTCTTCCCAAGGGCCGAACAGGCCGCTCCTCGTCAGCCGGTCGATGCGCTTGACGGGCTGGTCGTCAGAGGGCACAGCGAACCGTCCCATCGACGAGACCATGCGATGAGGACCGAAGAGCTGGTACCAGAGACCCTGGTAGCCCATCTCGTAGAGCGCCTGAGCCGCCTGAGGCGTGGCACTCTGCTTCCGATGGAGCACAGGAGCGTGGTAGAACTCCTGGAACGCGTCCATGAAGAGCTTCCAATTGGCCTTTACCTCCGCCCGATAGCGAAAGACCTGGGTCAACTTGTGAAACGGGTAGCCCTCGATTCCCCACGCCATCTCACCGAGAAACTCGCGTAGGGGATGGGATGGGGTGCTGCTCAGATTGATAAAGATGAAGCCCTCCCAGACGTCGAGATTCACCTCTACAAGCCCGTAATCGGCCTTGTCGACGCCGAAGAACTCTTCCTCTTGTTGGATGAAGGTGAGCTTCCCGTCGAGAGCGTAACGCCACCCGTGGTACTTGCAGGCGAACTGCTGACAGGTCCCGCGGTCTTCCTCGCCGGGGTAGTCGGTCCACACGAGCTTGTTGCCCCGGTGCCGGCAGATGTTATGGAACGCTCGGATCTTCTGGTCCGAGCCGCGCACGACGATAATAGAGGTGTTCGCGACCGCGAGTTCCCTGGTGAAGTAACTCCCAACCTTGGGGACCTGCTCCACTCGGCCGACGTTGAGCCAGCAGCGCCGAAAGATCGCCTCACACTCGGCCTCGAAGAAGTCCGGTGAGATCGAGTCCTCGTACGAGACCGGCCCGGTCCCCAGCTCGGGGTATTTCTCAGTCCAGCTCCCGAGGTTCGGCTTCTGTGCGAGAGCCATGTCCTCACCTCCGTTTTCCCGCTTGATCCGCACTACCCGCCAAGCGAGTGAATCGCCAATTTAACTGGACCCCAGAATATGAAAATAAACATCATTGTTGATTAGTGTGTCAAGGGGTAACGGTGGTTAGTGCGCCCTGTCAGGCATCGCCGCAATACAAAAGCCTTCAGGAAAAAGAGACGGTGCGCGCAAGAGCGCGCACCGTCTCTCGAGTTTCTACATTACTCGGCCTTCTATGGAACACAATTAGCTG
>DASZGF010000161.1:0-1795 GCA_035939115.1 Binataceae bacterium (SeqCode) | reverse complement strand
CGAAACGGCAACGCCCCACCGGATGGGAGCGGCGCTGACCTATGCCCGGCGTTATGCACTCTTCACGCTGGTCGGGATAGCCGGAGAGGACGACATCGACGCGCCCGATCTCAAGGCCCCGATGCCTCCGGGATCAGCGGTCGCAACGCCGGCGCCCATTAGGCATGGCCGGCTGAACGGCGGTCAAACCATTCCGGGTCGCGGCGGCTCAAAAGTCGTCTCGAATACCGCAGGGCCGATCCTCGGCACTGAGGCATCAGCCACGTTGCGCGAGCGACTTCTGGACGAGCTCAAGGTAGTCGCATCTCCTGATGACGCCGCCGTCTGGGCACACCGGATCCTTCGCGCCAAGAACAGCTTGACTGAAGTCGACGCGAGGCAAGTCGAAGATGCTTTCCAGGCCAAGCTGGCAACGCTCGACGAGGGCAGCGGCCAACCGTCACCACCCACCCGTTCAGCGCCCCAGAGATCGCCCTCAAGGCTCGCACAGCAGCCCATGAGGCCCGCCGGGGCAGCCATTGACAAGAGCCGGCTTACCCATCCTGAGCCACGCCGCTATCGTGATAAGGAGCATGTCAAGTTCGTGGCAAAACAAGCTTGCCTGATTTGTGGGCGCCGGCCTGCCGACCCCCACCATCTGCGCTTCGCCCAGCACCGCGCGCTCGGCCGCAAGGTTAGTGACGAGTTCACTGTGCCGCTGTGCCGGGGCCATCATCGTGAGGTCCATCACTGTGGCGACGAAACCACATGGTGGAAGAAGGCCGCAATCGACCCGATCGCGAATGCTCGCGCGCTTTGGCTAGCGACGCATCCACTGCCGAGAACTGCGGGCCCCTCGGCCACTGAAAGCGGGACATCTGTGGACGCCACGCATACCGATGGATCGCTTGATCGTTCGTAAGCAAATCGAGGCCAAGTCCCAAGATGAATCAAGAGCACTGGCCCACTCGCCAGCCACACCCGCGGCAGCGGGCAGTTAGCAGCACCGTTGCTTCATTGCTCAAGCCGACCCTGTAGTCGCGTATTTGAAGCGCCGCGGCCGTGATATAGAACGAAAGGCGGACCGCTCTCACGCGACGAGATCGCCGACACGCATAGCAAGCTTGGCAGACTCCGCGCGCACGCTGGCATTCGCCAAATTTTGATGTCGGCGGCGCCGCGCCTGGATGGATTGCGAGTATGTCGCGTCGCTTTCGGTAAGCGCGATAACCAAGGCGCAGTATCAACCATGAAATTGATGAGACGGCGCCTACGGGGACGGTCGCGAGCACTAGCGCGAGTAGATCAATGTAGGTTCGCTTGCCACCTTCACTTCCCGAACGATCTTGCCCACCTCATCCACAATGCAGACGCTGGTCTCCTTGACCGAAACGTCCAGTCCAGCAAAATGGCCCATGCTGCGCTTCTCCTTCTGATGCTTGAGGCCGTTCACACGGACCTCGTTTCACCATCAGCCTGAAGCGCAGCACCCAAAATCTTCAGCTATCCACAAGCTGGTACGGCCGATTACCCCTCTCTTCCTCCAATCGCTACCGAAATGGTGGGCCGCCGAATCCGACGAAAAGGGCGAGTCACGCGAAGGGATTTCACCTCCACGTGCTCCTAAAACCGTGCGTGAACCTCTCGATTCACACGGCTTCCGATGTTCGGCCTTCGACATTCACGAACCGCCAATGAGCAAAGAGGTTTGGATCGGCACGGCGTACCCGAGCCAACCAATCTCGTGTGCCTTTGGGTCGTTCGCGCAGGCGCTTGTACTTTCGGCGCGCCCAGCGGACTAGGTAGCCATCGATAC
>DASZGF010000160.1:0-16696 GCA_035939115.1 Binataceae bacterium (SeqCode) | reverse complement strand
GTCGACTGTTCGGGCTGCGGACGCTTGGTTATCCGGGCGCGGCGACCCTTGCTCTCCCCCGGCCTTGTGAGACCTTGGTCGTTGCGGTCTACCGCGCCCTTTTCTATCTTGCGGCTCTGGTTTAAAGATACAAGGTCGCGGCTACGCGAAGCGCCCGCGGGTGAGGGACCTTATGAAAAGATTTCTGCCTGTCGATTTTTATCGTCTGACTGAGGTTGGCCCGACGCGGAAAATAATTCTGAACGCTAACAGCGATGGGCGGTGCGCTTCAGGTGCGCATCCGCTCCACCAGCGTCGCCACCGCTTGTCGCATCTCCTGCGCCGGCAGCGAAATCCTGCCGCCATGGCCGGGCAGCACCCACTCGAAGGTTTCATCCAGCAGCCGCCGCATTGAGTCGGTTTGCTCCTCCCATGAATGCCAGGCGCCCAACCGCCACGCGTCGAGTATGCGCGAGGCAGCGCTCCACCACAGGTGATCGCCGGTGAACAGGTAGCGTCCTTTGAACAGCAGCACGCAATGGCCGGGTGAATGGCCGGGGGTTGGGATGATCTTGAAGTCCGGCAAAATGTGGACCGGGTTGGTGCCCTCGATTACAAGTTCGGCGTCCGGCTGCGCGCTTAAATCTTCGCGATGGATAATGCGGGTCGCGCCGAACCTGCGCGCGAAACCCGCCGCTTCCGCCACGTCGTCGCGATGGGTCAGGAAGATGTAGCGAATGCCGCCCATCTGCTCGATGCGCCGCATCAGGTGCGTGACCGAGCGCGGGGAATCGATCAGCCAGTTTCCCTCCGGATGCGCAATGAAGTAGCTGGTTGCGCCGTAACTGTCGGGCGAACTGAAGCCGCAGTAATATACCGGTCCTTCGATCGGCATCGGAAAGTCGCCCATCACGCTCTTTGCGTCAGCGCGATGGGTCGTCCCGATCGATCCGACCGGACAGGCAAGCAGCGCGCGGAGAGCGGCGCGGGTTTCATCCGCGCTACGCGGCTGGGAGCGGACGTAGGAATACATCGAGGCCTCAGCAAAGACAGCGGGCGCCAACTGGCGGCAGGTGTCGCAGTCGATACAGGTGCGATCGACGAAAAACTCGCCCTCAACATTCTCCGCCACCTTTTTTCTGACGTTGGCCATCCGTTCTCCAGGGAGCATGCGCCGCTCCCATCATGCCACAAACCGCAAGCGGGAGGTGACCGGAGGATAATTCACGCGTGACGGTCCAGGAATTCCCGCAAAATCCTGATTACTTCATCGGCGCTGTCGAGGATGACCTGGTGGTCGGCGTCTGGGATCTCGACCAGTGAGCCACGCTGAGCGGCGGCGACCAGCCGCTCCAACGCCTCACGCTCGACCATCGTGCTTTGGCCCGCCCTGACCACCAGAACGGGGCAGGTCACTTTGCGTATCCATTGGATTCCGTCGAACGCGTGCAGCCGCCGTCCGGTGCGTCGATCGAGCTTGTTGATCCATCTGCCGTCGGGCATCCGGCGAAATGAATGCAGCGACAGATGATCGACCATCTCGGGCGGCGCGCCTACAGTTGGAGGCGTCAGGCGGAAGGAGCGACGCGCTTCTTCCAGCGAGGCAAAGGTCCGCGGCGGACGTTCCTCGCGGTTGCGCATCCGCGCCAGCATCTGCTCGTCATATATCGGCCTGGTCTCCAATAGCGCCAGCCCTCTGACGTTTTCCGGATAACGCGCCGCGTACAATATGGAGGGCAGGCCGCCGCCGGAATGCCCGACCAGGAACGGCTTGCCCATCCCCCAGTTGGCGATCACGGCATGCGTGTCGGCCATGTAGTCTTCAATCTCGTAATGGCCCATCTCGGCCCATTGGCTGTCGCCATGACCGCGGCGGTCCAGCGCCAGTACGCGGTAGCGTTCGGTCAGCGCCGGGGCCGTAAAATCCCACCATCGCGAATGTGCCGCCGCCCCATGCATCAGCAGCACCGGCACGCCGCCCTCGCCGCCATAATCGATACAACTAAGCCCCAGCCCCTCAGGCCCGCGGAATTTGAGGAAACGCATGATGGTAAAAACGCCTAAACGATGGACCCGCGCGATTCAAGCGGCGGCTGCTGAGTCGAAACCGCCGGGTGGGATTTGAAGGGCACCAGACACCTTCTGCCTCACCCTCTCCCACAGCTAACTGGGAGAGGGGACAAAAACTGAATGAGGTAGAAAGTACAGAAAAGGCTCACGCGGCGCGCATCTTGTAGCGGATCGGCATGTGCTTGATGCCGCCGACGAAGCTCGATCGCATTCGCGCGATTGGGCCCGCCAGTTCGACCCGCTCCATGCGCGCTGCCATTTCACGGAAGATCATCTGCAGTTCAAGCCGCGCCAGGTTCGCGCCCAGGCAGAAATGCTCGGCGATGCCGAAGGCCAGATGATAGTTGGGCTGGCGCCTGATGTCGAATTTGAACGGCTCCTCGAAAACGTCCTCGTCGCGGTTGGCAGAAGGATAGAACAGCGCCAGCGTGTCGCCTTCGCGGATCTTCTGGCCGCGCACTTGCGTGTCGGCGGTCGCGGCACGGTTGAACTGAATGACCGGCGAGGTCCAGCGGATGATCTCCTCGGCCGCCGAGCGGGTCAGCGATGGATCACGCTTGAGCAGCTCCCATTGTTCCGGATTGCTTATCAAAGCGAACAGCCCGCCGGTAGTCGCGTTGCGCGTGGTTTCGTTGCCGGCGATGATCAGCAGGGCAAAGTAGGACAGCAACTCGAAGGGCGGAAGCTCCTCACCGTTAACGCGCCCCATCGCCAGGCCCGTGGCCAGGTCGTCGCGCGGATTTTTGCGCCGGTCGGCCACCAACTGGCTGAAGTATTCGAAAAATTCCATGCGCGCCTGCTCCAGCCCCTCCATGATAGTGCCGCCGCGCGCATATTCGGGGTCGGTCGGACCAATCATCGCGTTGCTCAGCCGGAACATCATCTCCCAGTCCGACCGCGGGATGCCGAACATCTCGGCGATAACCGCGAGCGGCAGCTTGGCTGAAACGTCGGTGACGAAGTCGCATTCCTCGCGATCGGCGATCGCCTCGATCAACTGCGCGGCGATCTCCCGGACATGCTCGCCCCACGAATTGATGGCGGCGGGAGTGAAGCGGCGGCTTACCACGCCGCGATAGGCGCCGTGCTCGGGCGGATTCATGTTCAGCAGTTGGCGCAGCAGCGCCTCTTCGGGAGGCGGCACGCCAGGCTCATTGATCGCTACGAACAGGCGCTGAGTGTTACGGAACAGGTCGGGCTGGCGCGAGATCGTGATGATGTCGGCATGCCTGGTAATCGCCCAGAACGGGTCGCAATTGTCGCGCTGATACCAGAACACCGGCGCCTCACGCCGCAGCAGCGCCCATTCCTCGTGCGGATAACCGCGCTCTACATAAAGGTCCGGCGTGAGGATATCCAGTGTCTCGAGCGTTAAGGCTGCCATGATTCCACCTTCATCCGCGGTCAATTTTGACCAGGATAGTCACTTAAGGATACACCAGAGTCCTGGTTTGCGACACGGCAAGCCTTGTTGCAGGCGAACTCCGTCAGCCTTTGCGCGGCCAGAGATTTTGCCGCAACCTAAAATTGTTAGCCTTTGCGGAGGTGCTCATAAATGGCTGGACCGCTGAGCGGGTATCGAATCGTGGACCTGACCCGTATGATCGCCGGTCCCATGGCTACGATGATCCTGGGCGACCAGGGCGCCGACGTAATCAAAGTCGAGGCGCCTGGTATCGGCGATCTGACGCGCGCCTTCGCGGGTCCACGCCACCAGATGGCCCCGATGTTCGCAATCGCCAATCGCAACAAACGCTCCGTAGTACTCAACCTCAACGACGCGCGTGCCGTCGCCATCCTGGAGCGGCTGGTCGCCACCGCCGACGTGCTGGTGCATAATTTCCGGCCCGGCGTGGTCCACAAACTGGGAATCGCGGAGGAAGCGATGCGCCGGGTAAGGCCCGGCCTCATCTACGTGTCCATCAGCGGCTTCGGCGAGACCGGACCGTACGCGCACAAGCGCAGCTACGATCCGGTAATCCAGGCGCTCTCCGGCCTGGCCTGGATCCAGGGCGTCACCGACCGGCCCAAGATGATTCGGCTGATAATTGCCGACAAGATCACCGCGCTTACCGCGGCGCAGGCGATCACCGCCGCGCTGCTGGAGCGGGCGCGCAGTGGGATGGGTCAGCACGTCAAGCTGGCGATGCTTGACGCGGTCATCGCGTTTCTATGGGCCGAAGGGATGGCGCACTACACGTTTTTTGGCGAGCAACGTGAGACCCATCCGGCGCCCGCGCGCATACGCGACCTCGTCTTCGAAACCGCCGACGGCTTCATCACTGCCGGCGTAAACTCCGACGTGGAGTGGCAGGCGCTGGCCGCAGCCCTGGAGCATCCCGAGTGGCTATCCGACCCGCGCTTCAAAACCCCCGCGGCGCGCGAGCGCAACGCCGAAACCCGGCTCGAACTGATGGCCGATGTGCTGCGAACCCGGACCTCCGCGCAGTGGCTGGCGCGCCTGGAGGGACACGGTGTTCCCTGCGCGCCGATCCTCAATCGCTGGGAGATGTTGCACCATCCGCAGGTTATAGAGAATCAGATCGTGATCGAGAGCGAACATCCGCATGGGGGCCGTATGCGCCAACCGCGCCCGGCCGCCCGCTTCGAACGGACGCCGGGCGCAGTGCCAAGGCCAGCGCCACTGCTGGGCGAACATACTCGCGAATTACTGGGCGAGGTCGGCGTGGGAGCGCAGGAAATCGACGGCCTGTACACCGCCGGAGTCGTTGCGTGATTGTCCAGCGGGGCGGGCCTCCGTGCCCGCCGGTGGCGCGATGGGCACATTGGTGGCGCGGCAGCCCCGCATCGATGGCGGGCGGCCCGCCCTACTAGAACTCCGGCAGCGCCGTGGTCTTCTCCTTGCGCACCGCTTGCAGTTGCAGCGGGTCAAGCCCCAACACGATTGCGATCGTGGGCGCGAGCTGGGTCGCGTCCACCGAAGTCTTGAGCACGTGTCCCGCGACGTCCGGATTGCCGTAATCGGCCACCAGCAGCGCCACGTTGCGGTCCTCGATATTGAACCCGCCGTGCTCCGCAATATTGGCTCCGATTCCACTATAATCCACACCCATACGCGGCTCGATGATGATATCGGGGACGCGCGAGTCTTTGGCCGGATCGTTGGCGAACAGCTCCAGCGACGGCCCGCTGTATATCTTGGAGATCATCAGTGCCGCGCGCGCCTCGGGGTTTTCGAACTTGCTCAAAATCTCCTGGGTCCGGTCCTGATGCCTGAGCCAAAGGACGGCAATGCCCAGTTGCCGCGCGAAACCGGAGTTGCCCGCCTTTTCCACGATATCGCTGGGCGTGGGAGAAACGCGCCGGAACTCGAGCGGGTCTATGGGTGCGTTGCCATGCTTGGCGGTTACGATTATCAGCGTCGAATTCAGCAGATGCCTTGCGGCCAGCGCATCGACCATCCGGCCCAGCGATTGGTCCACGAAGCGAAAAGCACCGGCCAGTTCCGGGGCGGGCGTTCCTGCGCTGTCGCGATAGCCTCCCGGACTCTTTTTCTGACCCGTATTGACCACCTGGAAATTCATCCCGAAGATTGCGGGCACTCCGACCACGTGTTGCCCGGTGTGATCCTTGCCCGCAATTTGATTGAGCGTCGCGCCCACCTTTATCTCGTCATATTTCTGGGTCAGCGCGACGTTGGACTGGTAGTTCTTGCCGCCGCCGGCGTCGGCTGAAATCTCGGGGTTGAACAGATCGTCGACGCCGTGACCCGAGGGGCCATTGACTATATCGTACACCGGATGCTTGTCGGTCCAGGCGGTGCGCAGGCCATGCGCCTTGGCCACTTCGAAGATGGTGTTGACCCGGATGTACTGATGCGGGTAAACGGGGCTGCATCCTCGGGTGGGGTCGAGCGGCAGCTTGGAGGGATCCAGCCCGCCTCCGCCGTCAAGCGCGTGCGGATTGTAGTCCATCCGCTCGTCGTACATCACCGCGGTCCCCAAAGTCGCGCACTTCGAGCGCGGCGGTGAAAGCTTGTGGTCGTAGCTTAGGCAATACCACACGCCGGTCGATATCGGGCTCCCGCCGGTGAATTCCGCCAGCGTTCCCGGAAACGAATCCGAAGGTCTTGAGGTCCACGCCTGCGTGTAGGTAATGCCGTGCGCGCTGAGTTTGGCCAGAGTGGAATCCGGATGGTCACGCACGTAATTGGCCAAATCCAGCGCGTGCATGCCGTCGACGCTGATGAACAGCACTCTTTTGATATGATGGTCGCTGCGTAACCCGCGCCCGCCATCGCTTGCGAAGCCGGCCGCCTCGACTATCGGCAGGACCAGCGCCACCACCGTCAGCACAATCCATCTTCTGGCAGTAGTCGACATTCGTAAACCTCCGGCCTGTTCTATAGCAACCGGCGCCCGAGCAAAGTAGGGAAAACGCTCTGTCCCTTCTCCCACATTCAGTCGTGGGAGAGGGGCCCTTTCTGTCCTCGCCCATTCAGTTATGGGAGACCGTTCAGTTATGGGAGAGCGTTCAGTTATGGGAGAGCGTTAGGGAGAGGGTGACTGATGCACTCAAGCCGGCCCGCCCGCGCCCCACGGGAGACTGTCTGGACTTATGCGCGGCGGTATTCAACAATAACCAACTTAACTATGGCCGTGACCCTTTATTTTCCAAGCTCGGACATTTGCATCCGGAGCCAACGATGAATCGGACCTTTCGTGCATTCATAATGATAGCCGCAATGACGCTGGCCGGTGCCCTCCTGAGCGGAGCTGGACCAGCCCGCGCCGAGGGCGACACGAAGTTGCCCAGGGAGACTTTGGCGGCCGACAGTGAGGCCAATTTCACCACTGGCAGCCAGCTTTTGCATAGCGGCAGCTCGCAGCCGGAAATGCAGGAAGCAACCGAGAAATTGGAAAAGCTCGGCGCCGGCGGGCACATCACGGTGCTCGAGGCCGGAACCCAGGTCCATATCATGGGCGGGACCAAGGTCCGCGTGATGGGCGGATCCCATGCCGGCCAGGTCTGGTGGCTCTTTACCGACGAGGATGTGCGGAAGCCCGGCGAGCTTCCGCCCGGTGCAGTCGAGCAGCGATAGCGTCCCGCGTGCGAGGCGGCGGATTCCTTTTTTCCGCAGCCTGCTAAGCTACCTTCATGCCCTGCTTGCGGAAATCCGCTCCCAAGTCCAACCCCGGATAGACTTCGAAGTCGGTGGTGTCGCGCCAGAAGCTGATCATCTTGCGGATGTCGTCGTGATCGTCGGTCTCGAACACGATTACATCGGGTGCACTTGAGCCCAACGCCCCGTACAGTGCGATGGTCTTCATCCCCTTGGGCTTGCCCCCTTCGTTCCACCATTTGCGGGACTTCTCAACCACGTCCTTGCTCTTGAGCGCCACGCCCGGCTTGTTTCTGTAAAACGCCACGTACAGCATCGCGTAGTCTCCCCTTCGGTTGATCGACGAGGGCGCAGCTTACTCTCATTGGCGCCGGCCGGGGTAATCGACGAGCCGGTTTGCTTGACGGCAGCGCGGCAAGTGGGCTGTAGTCCGCAAGGGGAACGCGCTACGGGATTGGACGCCAAGTCCGGGTGCGGCTAGGAGGACGATCGATGCATCCATTGAAGGACAAAGCCTGTATCGTGGGGGTCGGTGAAACTCCCTACACACGCGGCACGAACCGCAGTCAGTTAAGCCAGATTTTGCACGCGACCGCAGCGGCGCTGGATGATGCCGGCCTTAAGCCGCATGACATCGATGGCATGGTTTTGCCAATGCCGATGCCGACGGTCGAGCATCTTGCCGCCAACCTTGGAATCCCGGACCTGCGCTACACCGCTTCGAGCAATATCGGCGGCGCGGCTCCGGTGGCCGCGGTGCAGACGGCGGCGATGGCGGTGGCGTTGGGCGTGGCGCACCATGTTCTGATTCCGGTCGGATGGAACGCGTATTCGGGGGCGGGTGTGCGCGGCGCCGGACGCAGCGGGCCGGTCGGATTGCCGCCATCCTTCGGTCTTACCATGTCGGAATACTATATGCCATTCGGACTGGCCGTCCCGGCGCAATGGTTTGCCTGGCTGGCGACGCGTTACGTCGAACAGTACAAAGTCCCCCTTGAGGGACCCGCGGCGGTCGCGCTGGCCGCGCGCAAACATGCGCAGCTCAATGAAAAGGCCTTCATGCGCGGCCGCCCGCTGACCATGGACGACTACCGCAATTCGCGCATGATCGCGGAGCCCTTTCGCCTGTTCGACTGCTGCCTGGAGACCGACGGCGCCTGCGCCGTGATCATCAGCTCGGCCGAGCGCGCCAAAGATCTCAAGCAGCGCCCGGTCTACATCGCGGGCGCCGCCGAGGGCCATCCGCTGCCGGCCGACGACATTCCCGGACGCAAGGATTTCTTCAAGATCGGTTTGTATTTCGCGGCCCCGCAGGCATTGGCGATGGCGGAGGTGGGACTGCGCGACGTCGACTTCGTGCAGATCTACGACTGCTTCACGCATATCGTGCTGCTCGAACTGGAGGCGCTGGGCGTCTGCAAGCCGGGCGAGGCGGGGCAATTCGTCCAGAACGGGCGAATCGAATTGGGCGGCGAGCTGCCGTTCAATACGCATGGCGGGTTGCTTTCCGAAGCGCACTTGGCGGGCCTCAATCACATCGTCGAAGCGACCCGCCAATTGCGCCATCAATGCGGCGAACGCCAGGTCAAGGACGCGGAAGTCGGCATCGTCACCGGATTCGGCGATTTCGGGGACGGCAGCCTCGCCATTCTCAGGAGATAGACGAGATGGAAACCACCAAATACAAACGCCTGCTGCCGCCCATGCGGGGCCAGGCCCGCGACTTTTACGGCTACTGCAAGAAGCACGAATTGCGCTTCCAGAAATGCTCCGGTTGCGGACTGTGGCGCCACGTGCCGCGCGAAATGTGCGGCGAGTGCGGATCGTTTGATTACGAATGGGCCAAATCCGCGGGCAAGGGTAAGGTATTCAGTTGGGCCACGACCAGCCAGCCGATGCTGCCCCAGTTCGCCGACGCAGTGCCCTATGCCATCGTCATCGTGGAACTGGATGAGGGCGTGCGGATGGCGACCTGGGTGATCGACGTCCCACCCGATCAACTACGCATCGGCATGCCGGTCGAAGTAATCTTCGACGACGTAACCGAAGAGGTAACGCTGCCAAAATTCCGCCTCCGCAAGCAGGCTTAGAGTGGCGAGAACCGGTCGTATTCGGGTTGGACGAAGCCGTCAACGAAAAAACGCGCGGCTCACGCTCCGGCTATAGGCTTGAATGTGGGCCGGGAATCCTGGCCCTGAAGCGAAATAATCCCGTATGGGTGCGGTAAGTGGATCTGATCGTTGAGATGCGCTTCGGTTCGCACCTTTACGGCACCGACACGCCGCAATCCGACCTCGACGTGAAGGGTGTGTATCTCCCTGACGCGCACGATATTCTGCTTCAGCGCGTCAAGGAGACAATCGAGACTGGTACCTCCAAGGCGCGAGGCGACAAAACCGCACCGGGCGACGTAGAGCGCGAGGTCTACAGTCTCCAGCGGTATCTTGAGTTACTGGCCGAAGGACAGACCATTGCACTCGACATGTTGTTTGCACCCGACCGGGTGATGACAATTGTGCCGACGCCGTTGTGGCGCGAGATTCAAGCCAACGCGCACCGCTTCATCTCCCGGCGCGCAACCAGCTTCGTGCGATACTGCCGGCAACAGGCAAACAAATATGGCATCAAGGGCTCGCGGGTCGCCGCCGCCCGCAAGACGTTCAAGTTGTTGGTGGCGGCCGAGGAACGCCATGGCTCTGCGGCCAAGCTTGCCCAGGTTGCGGCGGAGCTGGCGGATCTAGCCAGCTCAACCGAACACGTCGCGCTCCTTGACTTGCCCGCGGCGGGCGATCCTGCGTTGCGGTTTCTTGAGGTGTGCAATCGAAAAGTGTCCTTTGCGGCTTCGATCAAGACTGCTCGCGAGATGGCTCGACGTCTTGTCGATGAGTACGGCCAACGCGCGCTTCAGGCCGAGCTCAACGAGGGGGTCGACTGGAAGGCGCTATCGCATGCCGTGCGGGTTGGCCGCGAAGCGCTTGAGCTTTTCGAAACCGGACGCATCACGTTTCCGCTCGCTTATGCCGACCAGATCCGGCGTATTAAGCTCGGCGAGATTGCCTATGCGAGAGTTGCGACCGAGATCGGGCACCTGCTTGATGCAGTCGAAGCCGCTGCCGCTGCATCAAGCTTACCGGATGCGCCGGATCAGGCCTTCATCGACGAGCTTGTGGCGCGGGCCTACCAAGGCAAAATCGTGGATACCGTTTGATTGATGCCGCGAGATCCTTTCATCGACGAGGAGATGTGGCGGCGAATCGACGGTGAACTCGACACGATCGAGCGCGATCACCGCGTACGCATATTGCTGGCAGTGGAGTCCGGCAGCCGCGCCTGGCGCTTCCCCTCCGCAGACAGTGACTACGATGTGCGTTTCGTGTACGTGCGTGCGTTGGAAGACTATCTGTCGATCCAACCGCCGCCCGATGACATCCAACTTCCGATTGAGGGCGCACTCGATATTAGCGGCTGGGACCTCCGCAAGGCGCTCAGGCTGCTCGTCCGCTCAAACGCGGTGCTGCTCGAATGGTTGGCCTCTCCGGTGCGGTACCGGGATGCGGAAGATGTGCCAGCGCGGCTGCGGGCGCTTGCCCGAGCAACCTGCTTTCTGTCGGCGCTAATTTATCATTATGATCGGATGGCGCGGCGCAGCTTCGACCAAATCGTGTCATCCAGCATCCCCATTCCCTTGAAAACCTACTGCTACGCATTGCGGCCGGCGCTGGCACTGGGCTGGATGCGCCGCCATTGCGAGCCTCCACCTATGGCTTTGCCCGAACTCCTGAGGGGGAGCAGCGTCGATGACGCGTTAAAACAGACGATCGATGAACTGGTCGACTGCAAGGCCACAGCCACGGAACGGAACACGACCGCCCGCGTGCCAGAGCTAGAGGCCTTCATCGCGAACATCCTGACCGAGAAGGTCGAACGCTTCACACTACCGGATCGAACCGCGGTCCGGTCTCAAGCCAATGCGCTGTTCGCCTCCCTGGTCCGCGGCTCTCCGTAACTCGCGGGCGGACACCGTGATGACGCCCAGCAACAGAAACGCTCAATGACGATCGCTTTGACGCTCGCGACGGAATGATACATAATTGATCCGATTTCCGGATCAATTATGCACATGGATCAAGCGCAGGAAACCTTCACCCCATCGGAAGCGGCGGCTATCAGCGGTCTTGCTTTGCGCTCGGTTCAACGCGAGATCGACGAGGGACAGGTAAGGAAGGCTCGAGCCGCCCCCACTACCGGCAGAAGGTATCTGACTAAACATGACCTCTTATACCTCGTCCTTGTAAGGGACTTTGAGAAGCTGCTTAGCAAGCACGGTAAAGAACTTATCTATAAGGCCGTTCGCAGGTCTTGGCCTTCCAACGGGGAGCTGACTGTCAAGGCTCCCGATCCGTTACTCAAGCTGCTCGATTTTAAGAAGGCTCGGTCTGAGATGAGGGGACAACTCGGTAAGCTGACCAAGGCCAAGGCGATGGTCGCCTCAGATCCGGAAATCAGAGGAGGCGAACCGGTTATCAAGGGCACCCGGATCGGGGTGTACGAAGTGGCCACCATGCTGGAACGAGGCGCTGGTAAGGAAGAATTACTCTCAGGCTATCCCACCCTGAAACCGGAGCATCTGGAATTGGCGGTTATCTATGCCACGGCCTATCCACGGCGTGGGCGTCCCCCCCGGCATCCGTGGCACCGGAGCCCCGTTGCGCTTCCTGATTGACGAATGTCTGCATGCCAGTCTCACTCGAACCGCTAACGAAGCGGGCTTTGAAGCGTATCACGTGGTTCATCGGGGTTGGGCCGGGGTTCCCGACCATCGGCTGCTCGAGCATGCGCTGCGGCAAGAGTTGACTTTCGTGACCAATAACGGAAAGGACTTTAAGAAATTAATGAGCAAGGTTGGCGTCCACCCTGGCCTGGTCATAATCAGACAGTGCGTAGAACCGGTACTCCAGCAGGAGCTATTCAGGGTGGCGCTCAAACAACTTGCCAAACTGCCGGATCTTAAAATCACGCGTTGGAAGTCGACGCAGACGGAACCGTCAACCTTTACGAGCTTCCCTGATCCACGACCGGGCCGCTTTATCTTGGAGTGATTCAACCGTCAGCGGTTACTTCCCCGCGGGCTTGAACCTCGACGCGAGGTCGGGGCGCTGAATTTTGCCGGTGGGACCCTTGGGCAGGGCGGGGATGATGTGGATCGCTTTGGGCACCTTGAAGTCGGCCAGCCGGCGGTTGCAGTGCGCCGCAAGTTCGTCCGCGCTGACGTCGTCCTTGAGCACCACTGCGGCCCATACTTCCTCACCGTACTTGGTATGAGGTACGCCGAAAGCGGCAGCTTCCGCCACGGCGGGATGCTCCAACAGGACGGCGTCGATCTCCGCCGGTGAGATTTTTTCGCCGCCGCGATTGATCAGCTCCTTGAGGCGGCCGATCAGAGTTAGATAGCCGTCGCTGTCGAGCACGCCGCTGTCGCCGGTGCGGAACCATCCGTCGATGAATGCGGCGGCGTTGGCCTCCGGATTGTTGCGATAGCCGCGCATCACGCCCGGTCCGCGGATGGCGACTTCGCCGGGCGTGTCGGCCGCCAGATGACGGCCGGTCTCGTCGAGGATTGCCACTTCAGCAGTGCCCTGCCCGACGCTGCCCGGCTTATGCGGTAGCGGCGGCAGCGGGTTGGACGAGACCTGATGGGCTGCTTCGGTCATCCCGTACGCCTCCAGCACGGGCGCTCCGAAGCGTCCCTCCAGTTGCGCCAAGGTCGCGGGGGCCAGCGCCGCGGAACAGGAACGAATGAAGCGCATGACGCCGCGTGGGGCGCCGTCGCTCTCCGCCCGCGCCAGCAGCACCTGATGGATTGTCGGCACTGCCGAGTACCAGGTGGCGCGATACTCTCGTGCCAGTTCCCAAAACTCGGAGGCGGAAAAGCGCGGCGGCACGATCACGGCGCCGCCAGAGGCCAGCGTCGATAGCGTCGCACCGATCAGTCCGTGAACGTGGAACAGTGGCATCACAACCAGGCTGCGGTCCTCCGGCGTCAGCGCATAATGACGCGCGATTTTAAGTGACGAACAAAGCACGTTGGCGTTGGTGAGCGGTACGCCCTTGGGCCGGCTGGTGGTGCCGCTGGTGTGCAGGAAAAGCGCCACGTCATCAGGCTGGGGAGATTCGGCGCCGCCATCGGCAGCTTTGCCCAGCGATGCGATCTCCACCGTGCCGTTGTCGCCGGCGGGCGACCACAAAGGAAGGCCGAGCTTTGTGGCCACATCGCGGACGGCGGAGTTCGTAGCATCCGCGACCACCGCCCGCGCCTGTGCGTCCTGCATGAAGAAGAGCAGCTCATCCGTCTTGTAGGCGGGGTTCAATGGCGCCGCGACCAGCCGCGCGCGGGTCAGCGCCAGGAACAGCACGATGATCTCCAGACCGTTGGGCAGCACTATCGCAACGCAGTCACCCGGCTTAAGCCCGGCGCCGCGCAGCGCCGCGGCCAGCCCCTCAACCTGATCGGCCAAAGCTTTGTAGCTGACGACGGCGCCGGAAGCGGACGCGATTATCGCAGGCGAGAAGGATTTAGCATCTGCGAGCAATTCGGCTAGCGTCGTTTTTTCTGCC
Source organism: Binataceae bacterium (SeqCode) (assembly GCA_035939115.1). Lineage (GTDB taxonomy): Bacteria > Desulfobacterota > Binatia > Binatales > Binataceae > JAJPJA01. Next base: position 2,949 of record DASZGF010000160.1, on the reverse strand, counting down.
ATGGGTCACATCACCTCGGCGGCTCAGCCCGAATTCTACGCGCCCGATGATGCTCGACAAACATCGCGCGCGCCGATTACCTGGCTCAACCGCGATACACGGGAGGCAAGATCGGACTCGCGATCGAACATGCCAGAGCCAGCAGTTCGGACTGCATCGCGTCCAGCTGCGCGTCAATAGCCAGCGTCGCTTGCGGCACAAAAGGGCGCACCGTCAGATTAACGGCGGCAAAAGGCGGCGGCAGATGACTCCGATCCCACGAGGGCAGTGTCACGCCATGGCGGGCCGAAGTCAGCCCCAGGAAGATTTGCGCGTCGGCCAGCGCGGCGATTTCCAGGAGTCCCGGCTTGGCCACACAGCACGGACCGCGCGGACCGTCGGCGGCGATGACCCCGACGTCACCCGAAGCAATCCGCGCGATGAACTCGCGCGCTCCACTGACTGCGCGCGCGTTGCTGGTGCCGAAGACATGATCGATACCAAAATGGGCGAGCGCCGCCGCCAGCAGCCGCCCGTCGAGGCTTGGACTCACCAGCACCACCAGGCGCCTGCCGCGCCTGAGCACAAGCGGCGCGTAGGCCAGCAGATGGAGAAACATTCCATGCCAGGTGGCGAGAATGACGCGCGGCGCGCCCAGCACGGCGAGCACGTTGGCATCCTCGCCGCCGTGAGGCCGCCAGCTCCGGACCAGCATCCGCAGGGGCCGGATGGAAAGCGGGAGGAAGATCTTATCGAGCGCAAAGAAACGCAGCCGGCGCCCCCGATTGGCTCGCGCCTTCACGGCGGCCGCCGCGGGCACGCTACGCCCCCCAGCCGCCGTCCACCGTGATCGGCGTTGCGTTGATGTAGGATGAATCGTCGCTGGCCAAAAACAGCGCCACCCGCGCGATCTCCTCGGGCATCGCCATCCGGCCACTCGCCGACGCCGGCATCCGGCTGTTCGGGCGCAGCTGCCGGCCCGTCATTCGCCGATGTATTCCCTCCGCCATCGGCGTAAAAACCGGCCCCGGACAGATCGCGTTGACGCGAATCTTGTGCCTGGCCCATTGCAGGCCAGCCACCTTGGTAAGGGCCACCACCCCGGCCTTGGCCGCGGTGTACGCCGACGTGCCGCGAAACGAGCTAAACCCGGCAATCGATCCGGTATTGATGATGGAACCGCCGCCCGCGGCAATCAAATGGGGCAGGGCGTACTTCATGCCCAAGTACACGCCGCGCAGGTTGACCGCGATTACGCGATCGAAGTCGTCCTCATCAAGCTCGCCCAGTTGGGTGGTCTCCTCGATGATCGCGGCGTTGTTGTAGAGAATGTCGAGGTGGCCGAACTCCTTGACCGTGCGGGCAAACATCTCTTTTACGTCGGCGGACTTCGATACGTTGGCGCGAACCCCGATTGCCCGTCCGCCCTGCGCGACGATGCCGCTGGCGGTCCGCACAGCCGTATCTTCGTTGACGTCGACCGCGGCGACCGCGGCGCCTTCGGCGGCGAACATCATCGCCGCCGCGAGGCCCATTCCCGCTCCGGCCCCCGTGATCAGTGCAACCTTGTTGGCTAGTTTCATAGTGTCTCTCACACAGCGATTGCGATCCCGATTCCGCCGCCCGGTCCGATGGTCCACACGACGACGTTAGATTGCGCGCCTCCTCCGGCGATTTCCACCTGGTAAACCTCGGACTCGCCTAGAGCCTCCACGGAAGGCACAGGATACCAGTTGGTGACGGCGCAATCGGCTTCCGTCAGATGATCCCGGTCAAGGATCTCTTTTCCAAAATCCGCCGAGGTGACGAGATGGCCCAATTCCGGCTTTACGGTGCATGCACATAGCCGTGTTCCGGGATCCAGTTCCCCTGCCATCAGCAGCTCACCGTCTTGCAGGATCACGGGCTGGTCGGGCGTCAGGTCGAATGGGCCTTTGTCGGTATGCACCCGGACCACCGGCTTGCGGCCGGCTGGGGCCGCCTTTGCCGTCCTGGTAACGTAGCGCCGCGTGCTCCTGTCATAGCAAATTGCCTCGAAGGCGCTCCTGGCCAGCTCTTCGACGGTAACGGCGCCTTTAGCAGTGCAGACCCGTTGTCCGGCCGCAAGGCAACGCCCAATCGGCTGTGCCGGTGCGCTCACATCTTCAGATCCCATAGCAGTTCCGTCCTTGGAAATGTGGCTGCGCTGTGGCTTTTTCCAGATGAGGATTTCCAATGCGCATCGGTTTTCTCCGTTCACGGAGCAATTCTGCAATTTGTCATTCACCTGCTGACGCCGCAAGTCCGAGACTCAACAGCGATCGCGCCAGGCAGGGTAACGCGGGCAACCACGAAAGACAGCTAGCGCGACAAACCGCCGTGAACAAGGTAAAATGCGGCTGAAACGCAAGGCTGCGCGCAGTGCGTTTTTTAATGGAGGCTTGCTCTGAACAACCGGTTGCGATGTCCTCTGTGGCTGCGGATCCTCGTTCTGGTTGGCTGGGTGGTGATAATTCCGCCGATCAATTCCGACACACCAGGCATTTACCTCGGCGCGGACGGCCGGCCCGGCCGAGTTGCGCTTGCGGATCCTCTTTTCCGATGGACAGTGTATCGGCGCTACGGACAGTGTATCGGCGCTACCAGTCGGGCGCCGAGTGCAACAAAGGGCGCTCCGAACTTGAGGGTCGCAGCCTGAACCTCAATCCCGCCAGCGCGACCGCGGTGGCGTGGTCGTTCGCGAGATGTCTTGAGGACGACGATCCGCAGCTGGCGCCCAATCAGGATCCAACCGAGCACTGAAGCAATGCCCTCGAGAGCGCGTCCCAATGAGGGAACCAGTGGTCCATCCCGGAAGCTAAATTTAGCCGATCCGGCGGTTAGGTTCCCCAAGGAACCTCGCAGCGCACACTTGCCAGCAGGTTGTGGGCAAAGGCCGATTGCCAGGCTTATGCTTTTCCATCGGCGGGTGTATTCTGGCTCAGTCGTTGG
>DASZGF010000159.1:0-101226 GCA_035939115.1 Binataceae bacterium (SeqCode) | reverse complement strand
CTCCAACTTTCCCGCCACCTACGATCGCAGCCTGAAGGAGCAGGTCGAGCTGGCCCGAGAGCAACTCGCATTCCTGCCGGCGGAGGAACAACGCTGGATTTTCGGGGAGACGGCCTTGAGTCTATGGCCCACGATTCGCTGACAACCGCTACCAAAGAAATTTCTCTATCGCGTTCCTCGAGTTTGCGCGCTTCCTTGAAGATGGGCGCACAACAAAAAATCAGAGCCGCGAGCGCAAGCGACCGGTCCGCACCGTCGCTGCCCACCCGACCGCTCCCGGAACATCGTTGTTTGGTCCTCTCGGATCAAGATAAGTAGGCGGAGATCATAAACACCGGCGAAAGTGGAATTCCCGACCCTCTCTTCTGCCGTAGCGCCGGCCTCGGTGCCGGTTTTTTTCCGCGGCCAGGCAGATTGGTTTGCAATCAAGACAATCCTGCCGGTTCGAAAAGATCGAAAACGCACGGTGACCGCGCTTACTCTGAATCAGCAAAAAGAGCCGGCACGGAGGCCGGTGCTACGGCTGAGCGGCTCGTGCCCAGGGATTACTGTACGGAGCGGTGACTAAAAGCGTCACGCGACCGGCGACACCACCGCATTCTCGATGCGGCCCATCGCGCTGCGCATTACCGCTTCCTCGCGCATCGCGTAGCGGTAGAAGTAGCGCGTCAACTCGGCGTCCATGTCGGGCCCGGCGCGGCGCACAAAATCATCCATCGCAAGCAACCCCTCGTGGCGATCCCTGGGCCTCCTGCCTAGTATCAGCTTCATATCATCGAGATCGTCGGACTCGATTTCGCGGCCGAACTCGGTGAGATGGCGCATACGAGTGAGCAGCCGCAAATCCAGGTTCATGCGATAGCGCAGGAACCGATCCTCGATGCGGGGGAGTTGCTCCTCGCGCAGGTTGTCTTCGAGCACGTCGAACAGCTCCGAGAGGCGGTTCGGTTGCGGACGCGGAATCGACGGCGCCTGGAGCTTGACGTTAATGGCCTCGGCCAGGCATTCGATAGTGGCGCGTTTGGACCATATTTCCTCCGCAATCCATTCCGCATGCACATCACGCGGATCGAGCCTTTGCGCCACAGGGCCCAGGGCCAGCGCCGTGGTCATCATGGCAATCACGCTGTAGTAGCGAATCTTGTCCAGTTCCAGCGGCGTTCCTGAATACTCACTATAGTATTGAAACCATTTGGGCAGATTGCCGGTTGGATACCACATATCGCGCGTCCGAATACGCGCCAGTTCGTTCATCGGATCGCCCACGAATGCCAGTTCCCAATCGACTATCGCCTGGATGCGGCCGTCTTTGAAAATGAACTGCCCCGGCCCGGTATCGCCCTGGGCGAGCACGGGGCGTTTAGGCGGCTCCGGCGGATTGCGCCGCATCCACTGACAGGCGAAGGTGACCAGCGGCACCGGCTCCTTGAGATGGGGAAAACATCCCTTTTCCCAAACCTCCAGATCCTGGACCAGATATTCCTCTCCGGTCTTCGGAATAGGAAAGCCGATCTTCTCAAACTCGCCGACGGGGATTGCATGCCATTTGGCCATGATCTCCGCGAACTGGCGCCCGTATTCGTCGCGTTCGCTCTGATCAGGGATAAGGGTGAAGTCATCGAGGCCGTCGACGAACTCCAGTATTACGGCGTAGGGATCACTCGATTCCGCCACCACTCCCGGAACCGGGACACCGTGCTTCTTCAGCACCTTGAGCAGGCGGGCTTCACGATCCAGGCTGTAAATGCTGTTGTATTCGAAGCTGGGCCCGCGATTGCCACGAATGTAGTAGCGGGTCTGACTGCTGCCGTTGCGGCAGTTGATGAACCATGCCGGGCGGCCACCATTGTCGCGCGACTGGCGCGTACACTCCACCACCTTCGCGCCCAACGCCGTTTGCGCCCATGCAATCACTTCGGCTTCAACCAACTCTGCCATAAGAAGACCCTCCGGGCTGAGGGCACGCTACCATACTCAACCGCCACAGTGTAAATCCGCCGCGCCGATGGCGGCGGCTATGGACCGATGGCGCGCGTCGGTTCAGGCGCCAGGGGAACCCCATACGAACAGTGAGTCGAATGCCCGGCGGTGTTGCCATGCGACTACAAAGGCCAGCAGGCACGCGATGACGGCGATAGCGGCTCCGGTGGGGGCCAGAAAAGCGTGGAACAATATGATGTTGACCAGCACCGGAGCCAGCAGCACAAGCGCGAACGGAACAAAGATGCCCAGCAGTATAAGCACTCCCGCCACGATCTCAGTTCCCCACACCAGCGGCATCATATAGCCCGTGTTCATCAGGGCGCCGACAAACGCAGTGGCGCCGGGCGGCATGGGAGGATTCGGCGCCAGATGCAAAATCGCCGTCCACGGCATAACCCCGAAAAGTAAGCCGAGCAGAATTCGCGGAATAGCGCTGATTATCTTCATCGTGACACCTCCCTCAACTGTCGCCGACCGCACTATACTTCAAACATCTGACGTTGCCGACTGATTAACATTTTATTTTCCACAGGATTTGGCGATTTCTACGGCCGCCCTGGCGCACCAAACAAACCGCTGCGGCCGGCGAGCCCATTGCCGCACGCTATTGCACGACAAACAGCGGCATCCTCCGACACATCGCGCCTGACGCCGTTTGCCATCTTCCAGCGGCGCCGGTTGCGAAACTATTACCGTTCCAGCACGGCCGCAATTACGCGAAGCGCGGCTAAACGCGAAATCAGGAATGATGCGGGTCCGATGGAACATTCGCTTAATCCGACGCTGGAACGGCTGCTCGCGCTATGCCGGATGAATCGCACCTGGGTACGAGGCGACGGCGTGTGGCTGTTGGACGATTGCGGCCGGCGGTTCCTGGATTGTTACGCACAGTACGGGGCCGTGGCGCTGGGCCATAATTCGTCGCGCGTTGTGCAAGCGGTGACCAGCGCGCTGAGCGCCGGCGAGCCCGCGATGGTCCAGCCCTACCGCGCTCCTTACGCGGAGCAACTCGCGGATAGACTGTGCCGGCTGGCGCCCGGCGATCTGTCGTGCTGCGTGTTCGCCACCACCGGCGCCGAAGCAGTCGAAGCGGCGATCAAGCTGGTGCGGGCGCGCAGCGGCCGCTCAACCATTCTTTCCGCAACCGGGTCATTTCACGGCAAAACGTTGGGCGCCCTGGCGCTCAATGGGCAGACCCATCACGGGGAAGGATTCGGGCCGCCGGCGCCGGGCTTCGAACGCGTGGAGTTCGGCGACGGGCAGGCGTTAGCGGCGCGCTTTGCCAACGGCCCAGCCATCGCGGCGCTGTTCCTGGAACCGATCCAGGGCGAACGCGGGGTTCATCCGCATCCGGCCGGTTACCTGGCGCGAGCCAGGGAACTGTGCACGCAGTACGGCGCCGCGCTGGTGCTGGACGAAGTACAGACCGGCCTGGGCCGCACCGGAGCGCTGTTTGCCTGCGAGCACGACGGGATCGCGCCCGACGTGATGGTGGTGGGCAAGGCACTGGGCGGCGGACTGTTTCCGCTAAGCGCGTGCATCGCCTCGAAGGCGTGGTGGGACGACGGCTTCGCGCTGCGCCATTCGTCCACCTTTGCCAACAACAATATCGCCTGTCGCGTGGGCCTCGCCGTCCTTGACGAGCTGACCGGCGGCGGATTGTGCCGGGACGCGGCGCGCAAGGGCAAGTGTCTGGCGGCGCGTCTGGAGCGGCTTGCGGGGCGCTTCCCGCGCATCGTCAAAGCGGTGCGCGGCAGGGGTTTGATGACCGCCATCGAACTGCGTCCGCTTTCCGATTGCAGCGCTTTCCTTTCCTTCCTTACGCACCAGGGACTTTATTCCTATGCTGTTGCGGCAACTATCGCGGAGATGGCTTCGGTGCTGGTGCTGCCCACGCTCGGCACAGCCAACGTGCTGCGGGTGGCGCCACCGCTGGTGATCACGGAGCAACAAATCGAAGCCGCGATGGACGGGATCGAAACGGTCGTGAGCCGGCTCGACCGCAATCCGGTGCAGACCATAATCCGGGCGCTCGGGGTACTCGATCGTGGCGCGCCCGAGATTTGGCTCGCCCGCGATGCGAAGGCTGCGCCGATAGTCATGTCACATCCACGCCGACGCATCGGCGCCGGACTATGCGTTCATCGTTCACTACACCAGCGTCGAGGATGTCGTTGCGACCGATCCATACCTGCGCGGACTGAGCCGGGACGAACTTAAGCGCTTTTGCTCCTTTACCGGTGCGCTCGCGCCAGGGGTGCTGATGCAGGCGCCGGCGATCCGCTCGGTAACGGGGGCGACCGTCAATGGCGTTATTCTGGCGCTGCCCCTGCTTCCGCAGGAGATGGCGCGGCGCGGGCGGCGACGCGTGAGCCGCGACATCGGATCCTTGGTCGACCTGGCCGTGAAACTCGGCGCCAAGGTCGTCGGTCTGGGCGGATACACCACGCCCTATAGCCGGCGCGGTCTGGACGTAGTTGGCCGCGGAGCCGCGATCACCACCGGCAACGCGCTGACCGCCGCGATGGCCTTCCTGAGCGTCGAGTGCGTCGCCGTGGAGCGGGGCCTGCGCCTGCGCGATGCGCGCGCCGCGGTGGTCGGCGCGGCCGGATCGGTCGGAGCGCTGTGCGCGCGCCTTCTTGCACGAGCGCATGCACGGCGCCTCGTTCTGGTCGGCAATCCTGCCAGCGCACGCGGACCTATCCAGCGGCTTGCCCGCGAGCTTGAGCACGATTGGCAGACACCGGTGGAAGTCACCACCCACCTCGCGCGGCTGGACGCCTGCGATCTTATCGTGACCGCGACCACCGCCGGCCGCCCGCTTCTGGAAGCGGCGCCGCTTGCGCCAGGCACGATTATCTGCGACCTCGCGCGTCCACCCGACACATCCGCGCGGCTGCGTGCGCGCGGCGACCTGTGCGTGATCGAGGGCGGCCGCGTGGCGCTGCCAGACCCCACGATTCGCTTCGGCGTGGGAAATCTTCAGAACCTGCCCGACGGGATTACGCTGGCATGCCTGGCCGAGACGATCCTGCTGGCGCTCGATGGCGGGGTCCGCGATTGCGGTGTGGGCGACGATGTACCGCTGGCGCAGGCCGATCGCGCGCTGGAGATGGCTCGCCGCCACGGTTTTGCACCCGCCGACCCATATTCGGGCCACGCAACAACTGTATTCGACGGGCGGCCGCTTTCCCTTCCGCATGCCGCCGATCGGGGCATTTTTCTTACCAACCAAGGAGCAGCTTATGGCGATTGATCTTTCCATTGCACGATGGGTCCGCGCGGTGCCGGCCAATCAATGGGCTCGTGCAGACCGCAACCTTGACGCGCTGGGCGGCGCCCTGCCGCGTGTGATCCTGGACTCGCCGCCGCTGGCCGAGGTGCATCGCCTGGACCTCGCACTGTTCGTGGTGTTCGAGGAGGCAGCGCTGCGCGTGTCGGGCGCGCTCACCCGGCTCGCGCCGGATAGCGATGCGCTCAACTTCGCCGCCCAGCAGACGCTGGACGAAGCGCGCCACCATGAGATGTTCCATCGCCGGCTCGATCTGGCTAGTGCCGCTTTAGGCAAAGGCATCGGCGATGCTACCGGCACGATCCTCACGCCGCCGCTGCGGCGCTTCATCGATCGCTGCTACGAGGTCGCCGACGGCGGCTCCTTCGTCGAGGCGATGGTGCTGATGAACCTCGTGCTCGAAGGCATGGCCTATCCGGTTTACTCCTACGAGGAGCGCTACTGGCAGCCGCTGGACCCGTATCTATCCGCGCTGGTGCACTCGGCCTTTGTCGACGAGACGCGGCATGTGGCCTTCGGCGCGCACACCATCCGTGTGCTGCTCGCAGGCGACCCCGGCCGCCGCGCGCGGGCCGCCAGCCTTTGCGCGCAAGCGAGCCGCGCGATGGGCGAGATCTTCGACCACTACATCGGCGAGTTCGTCGGGCTGTTCGACGCGGTCGCCCGGATGCATCCGGAACTGTTCGCCGGCGCCGAATTCGCCCCCGGTCGTCTCATTGCAAAAACGCCATACCAGGAGCAGGTGGCGGTGATCCGCGCTGCCATCGAGCAGGAACACGCCCGCCTCATCGCGCGCGCCGGATTGAACTGAGATGGACCACGTCAACCGTTTTCATACCAACGAAACCTGGCTGCTGGTCAGGGCCGAGCATCTTGCGATAGCCGCGGCGCTGTCCGCCCTGGTGCTCATGCATGCGCGCGAGGTCGCGTGGGGGCGCTTCATTGCCGCGTTCCTTGCGATCGACACCGTGGGCTACCTGCCGGGAGCGATCGCCTGTCGGCGCGGCACAGGCCGGCCAATCGCCCCCGTTTACCACCACTTATACAACCTCACCCACAACTTTCTGACCGCCGGCGTTGCGGCCGCCCTGTGGGCGATCGGTCATGGCGGTTTTGAATGGGCGATGCTGGCCCTGCCGATCCACCTCTGCGGCGATCGCGGGTTATTCGGAAATACCTACAAGCCGGTGTCGCTGCCTTTCGAACCTGCCGCGGTCGGCGCCCGGACGATGGAGGCAGCCAGATGAAGCAATGGGACGTGATTATCGCCGGCGCCGGTGTGGGTGGCGCGGCCTGCGCTTTGGCTCTGGCCCACGCTCACGACCTCAGGATTCTGCTGGTCGAGCGCCATCCGGGTCCCGGTAATCTCAACCGCGGTGAGAGCCTGCTGCCTCCCGTCACAGCGCTGCTGCGCAAGTGGGGCGCGCTTGAGCGATGCCGTGACGCGGGCGCCCGCGAAGTCGGCCACATGCAGTTTTTCCACCATCGGGACGGCTTGCTGCTCGACGTCCTCTGCGCCTGCCCGGGATGACCGATCCATATCTCGTGCTGCCCCATCCCGAGATCGAACGCGTGATGGTGCAAGCGGCTGAGGCGACCGGGCGCGTGGAGATCCGCTATCGCACGCGAGTTGCGCGCCTGCTGAGCGAGGGCGATCGTGTCTGCGGCGCGGTCCTCGCGCAAGAGCATGGCGCCGAGCAAGAGACCCGCGCGCATCTGGTGATCGGCGCGGACGGCGCGGCTTCTGCGGTGCGCAACGGACTTCAGATCGCGCTTGCGCGCACACCATACAATCACGCGCTGTTCATCGTGGATATCGATCGGCCGCCCAACCATCCCGACGCGCTCCGCACGGAACTTCATCCTGACGGCGGCATCCTGGTGGTTCCTGGCGCCGACCGCCTGGGACTGGCCGCGCTGGTCCGGCGCGAGCATGAGCATCTGTTCCGCGCCGGCAGCGTGGAGGCGAAGTTCGCCCACATCGAGAATCGCTCGCCGCTGTTGAGCGGCCGCCGTCCCTCGCCCGCCGGGGTGCATCTGTACAAACTCTGGCGCGGCCACGCGCCGCGCTATTGGGCGCCGGGCGCCGCGCTGATCGGTGACGCGATTCACGTGATCAACCCGGTGATGGCGCAGGGAATGACGATGGCGATCGAGGACGGCGCCGCGCTGGCACGACATGCCGGACCGCTGCTGGCTGCGCACGCCGATGCGGCGGCACTGGACGCGGCGCTGGCCTGCTACGAGGGGGAACGGAGGCCCTTCAACGCTGCCGTCATCCGCCGCTCGCACTGGATGAGCGTGGCGTTTTCTCTCGGCGGCCGGCTGGGCGATCGGCTCCATCAAGCGGCATTCCGCCTGGCCGATTCATTGCTCGGGCGCGCGCTTCAAAAGCGGATTTGGTCGCAATTCGCAACCAGCCCGGAGGCGCTCTATGCATAACCTGAACGGAAAAGAACAACCGTCAAGTCCAGGTTTTCTGAACCCCGCTCCCTGTCCAAGGAGAGGGCCAGGGAGAGGTCCCACCTCGCATCGTGACAGTCAGCTATCACTGCCCCAGCGTTTTTTTGGCTCCTCCCCGCTCACAGACCGCGATCGCATTACCTCTCCCTTGCCTTCTGCTATTACAAGGAGCGCCAACCGAAACGACCCCTGGATTCTGTCTAAGCGCGAGGACCTGGTCTGGTTTCAAGGCTCAGTCGTAGCGGGAATCACGCTGCTAGTCCTGTTTGTAATCCTGCGCCGTTTCGATCCTTCGCCATACAAGCTCGGCGCTCCCGCGCTGATGGCGGTATTCGCGTGGGGCGCGCTGTTCGACGGCACTCACGTATGGGGAACGTACGCGCGCACTTACTTCGCGCCACAACAGGAGTCGCGCGCGGCATTGCCGGGCGCATGGTCGTGGGCGCTGGCGGCGCTTGGCCCGGCGGTAGCGCTGATCGCTGCGGCCCTTGGTGCGCCGGTTGCGTTCAACCTATTCGTTCTGGCCGCCTACCTATGGGCCTACTGGCATTTGGTGCGACAGCATTACGGGTTCGTGATGCTGTACCGCAGGCGCGCCGGCGACAGCGACGCGAGCGGAGCGCGTCTGGATGGCCTGATCCTGTGGTCCGGATGCCTCTATCCGTTTGCGCGCTTCGCGCTGGGCGACGGCTACCGGCACAGCGGATTGCCGCAACTGCTTGCGCCCGCGATGCTGGCGCCGGCGCGGCTCGCGCTCGACGTCGCATTCGCGATTACCGTGGCAATTATCCTGAAGGTGGTGTTTACGCAGCGCATCGAACCGCTGCGAGCCGGCCCCAGGCATCTGCTGATGGCGATCGTGATCGCATTACACATCGCCGTCTTCGCGCTGCTCGACAACCTGCTGGCGATCCTCGCCACCCTCACCATCTTTCACAATCTTCAGTACCACCGCATCGTCTGGCTCTACGAAAAAGGTCGCGGCCGCAAGCCGTCGGGCGGGCTCGCGCCATACCTCATGTGGGGGCTGGCACTAGGAGTCATCTGGTACGGAGTGCGGGTGATTGGAGTGGCCGCGGTGCACTCGGAACTCCAGCGTAATCTTTTCATTGGCCTGGGATGGGGCGTCGCCTTTCATCATTACCTGGTCGACGGACGCATCTGGCACGTGCGCCGCTCGGCGCCACTGTCACAGGCGTTGGCAACCGGCGGGACAGCTCGATGATGCCCACCGCGCCGATTTGGTCGGATTGTCAGCTCCCGCGCTATCCACGCACAACGGCCGCCCTGCGCGCCGACGTCGCCGTGGTCGGCGCCGGTCTGGCAGGCCTGTCCATCGCGTATCACCTGCTCGAGCGCCGGCCGGGTGCGCGCGTCGTGGTGCTCGAAGCGCAACGGATCGGAGCGGGCGCGTCGGGACGCAGCACCGGGATGTTGAGCCCGGGCGTGGGGCAAAGCCTGGCCGTGCTGGTCCGCCGCCAGGGTCCGGCACGCGCCAGGGCGCTTTACCTGGCGACGCTGAGGGCGGTCGAAGATGTGCGCCAGCTCACCGTGCGGGAACAAATCGACTGCAACCTCGCGATGACCGGGCAACTGGTCGTGGCCTTGAACCCGGCGAGCCGGTTAAGGCTCGCGGCTAATGCGCATCTGATGGCGGAACTGGGCCTGCCATTCAAGAGGATGGATGACGACGCGCTTGACGCATCGATTCGTCTGGTACGCTCGCACGGGATCGACGGAGTCGCGGGGCTGCGCATCCCCTCGGCCGGCATCCTCAATCCGATGCGCCTGCTTGGCGGGCTGGCTCAGTGCGTGTCCGCGCGCGGGGGCCTGATCTTCGAAGGCTCGCGCGTGACCGCCATCGGCGGGCGTCGGCCGCTGCGACTCGAGATCGAGGGCGGCGGTTCGGTCGTCGCAGACAAGGTCGTCGCGGCGACTGCGGGTTACTCTGCCGCTCTCGGCTTGCTGCGCGGACGCGTCCTGCCGGTCCATCTGCAGGTGGTTGTGACCGAACCGCTGGATGCCCGCGCGCGCGACATCATCGGCTGGCACAAGCGCGAAGGCGTGATCGACAGCCGGCGGATTTTCAACTACTTCCGCCTCACCGCGGATGACCGAATCGTTTTTGGCGGAGGCAAGCCCCGTTACAGTTGGGGCGGCCGTACGGATAATGATCCGGCGGGCCCCGCCGCGCTTGAGCGGCTGGCGCGGGAACTCAAGGACATATTCCCATCCGCAGCGCCGCTCGAGGTAGCGGGCGGATGGACCGGCGTGATCGGCTATGTGCTGGATACCTTGCCCGCGATTGACTGGGCGCGAGGCAATCCGCCTCTGCTGCACGCGGTTGGATGGTGCGGTCATGGGATCGCGCTGGCGGTCGCCTCCGGAGCCTGGGTCACTCAGATGCTATGTGACGGCGCGGCGCCCGAAGACCTGCCGTGGTATCGCAACGACCCCCCGCTGCTGCCTTTTGAAACCGCGCGCTGGACCGGCTTTCGCGCCGCAGTCCAGGCGCTCGCATGGCTGGACACAATACGATGATGAACTCCGCTCTAACATTGGAATCTGCGAACGGCCCTGAGTTTGATCCTTCGGCGCTGATCGATCATCCATCCGGATTTTTCGCGCTGTCGGCGCGCAATCAACGGTTCACGGCCGACGGGATCGCGGGATTTATCGCCTACCGCGAAAAGGGCCGCCATCTTTTCGCGTTCGGAGGTGTCCATGCCGCTGCGCCGGTTCAGGGTGAACTCCTGGATCGGTTCCTCGCCTACGCAAAGGCGCGCGGCCGGCGCGTAGCCGTGGTGCAGGTTCGCGAAGCTCAGACCGCCCTTTTCCTTGAGCGCGGCTTCACCGTCAATCAGTTCGGTACCAGCTTCGGCCTTGACCTGCGCCGCTTCAGCCTGCGCGGAACCTCCAAGATGCAACTGCGCAACAAGCTGAGCCGGGCGCGCAAGGCCGGGGCGCGCATCGTCGAAATCGGATTGGAGGTCCCGCGCGACGCGTCAACCTTCGCCCGCTTGAACGCGGTAAGTGAACAATGGCTGCGCGGCAAGGGTAAGGAACTTGATTTTATGATCGGGGAGATTGGCGACCCGGATGAATCCCGCCGGCGCATTTTCATCGCGGTCGACGGATGCGGCCAGGGGCTCGTCTTCATTACTTATGTGCCTGCGTGGGGGCGAACGCCCGGCTACCTCCACGACCTGACGCGGCGCCTTGCCTGCGCGCCCGCCGGCACGATGGAACTGTGCAATGCCTTTGCGATCGAGCGGATGACCGCGGAGGGAGTGCAATTCCTCCATTTTGGCTTTACCCCGTTCATCACCAATGGAACCGAACTTGGCGGCGCGAGCAAGGCGGCGGCATGGGCGATACGGCAACTGCGCAAGTACGGCGGTTTCGTTTATCCTGCCGACAGTCAGGCCCAATACAAGCTGAAGTGGGGTCCCGACATCGTGGAGCCGGAGTATATCGCCGCGCGTCCGCTGTCGCTCCGATGTATCGTCGACCTGCTGCGGCTTACACGCTCGATCTGAAAAATTGGGGAAACTGCACCTCGCGGCTGCTTTGAGCCGCGTATCGATTTTCATGGTTTCACGCTGCCCGTGCCGGCATGATTGTCGGACGAACTCCTCAGCCTACCGCGGAGGGTTGTTCAGCACCAGGGAACTCGACGAGTTCCGCTAAAGGGCCTGAGCGACGACTGACTACTCGTAGCGAAGCGCTTCGATTGGATCGAGCTTCGAGGCTTTGCTGGCCGGGTAGTAGCCAAAGAAGATTCCGATCAGAGCCGAGAACATGAAGCCGCCGGCTACCGCCATCGGCGATACCAGTACCGGCCATCCCGCGATTGCCGAGATCAGCTCGGAGGCGACGATGCCCAGCACGATTCCGGCTAGTCCACCCATCGCGCTGAGCAGAATTGCCTCGACCAGGAATTGCAGCAGGATCTGGACCCGGCGCGCCCCGATCGCCTTGCGGATGCCGATTTCGCGCGTGCGCTCGGTGACCGATACCAGCAGGATGTTCATGATGCCGATGCCGCCCACCAGCAGCGAGATCGACGCCACCGTGCCGAGCAGCAGGGTCAGCACCCGGCTGGCGCTCTCGGAGGCCTGCGCGATGTCGCTTAAGTTGCGTACAGTGAAATCGTCGTCATGGCCGGCCGCGATATGATGGCGCCGATGCAACGTCTGCTGGGCGGACTCCTGCGCCGCGGGAATGCTGTTGGCATTGGCGGCCTGGATGAAAATCATGTTGACCACGCCGGAGATTTTGGGCGGGCTGCCGAAGGGGCTGCCCAGCGTGTTGCTCAATTGGTAGACCGGACTTGAAGCGGTGGTGCTGGGCAGCCCGGCGTATGGATTAAGCACCGGGTTGGTTGATCCGGTCGAGCTCGCCGCAACCGTCGCGCTGACTTGCGAGGTGCCCAGCACCTTGCGCTCCGCAGTGTTGAACGGCATCAGCACCACGTCGTCCTGATCCTGCCCGAAGTTGGACTGTCCCTTTGGGGTCAGCACGCCGATTACGCGCATCGGGACGTTTTTGACCCTGATTATCGCACCGACCGGATTTTCCCCTTCGCCAAACAGGTTGTTGATCACGGTCTGGCCCAGCAGGCACACCGACGCGCCGGCACGCGCCTCCTCCTCGGTAAAGTTGCGTCCCGCCACCACCGGCCATTCACGCACCGAGAGGTAGGAAGGCGTGACACCGTTGATGGAGGTGCTCCAGTTGCGGTCGCCGTTGACCACCTGCGCCACCTGCCGGTCCATGTAGCTTACTGCCGAGACCGCCGGAGCCTCCTTCAAAATCGCATCGGCGTCAGCCGTGGTCAGCGTCGAGGTGCTGCCGAAACCCGCGCGCACGCCGTTGGAAGTGGTCGCCCCCGGCAGCACCATGACCAGGTTGCTGCCCAGGCTTTGGATCTGTTGGCGGACCGACGCGCTGGCGCCTTCGCCCACCGCCACCGTGGCGATCACTGCGGCAACGCCGATAAACACCCCCAACATGGTAAGCGCCGAACGCAGCTTGTTGCGCCGGATCGCGCGCCAAGCCGCCACCAGCGCCATCCGGGCGAACGCGGCGAAGCCGGAAGAGGACTCAGACGGGGGGGCAACGCCGGCGGATTGACGCGCAGCCGGCAAGCGCCGGAGCGACGGCGTGCGCTGGTCGGAGACCACAATCCCGTCGCGCAGCGTGATAACCCGGTCCGCATACGTCGCCATCTCCGCTTCGTGGGTCACGATTATGATCGTGAGGCCCTGCTCCTCGTTGAGCCGGCGAATGATTGCCATTATTTCGTTGGAGTTCTGCGTATCCAGGTTGCCTGTGGGTTCGTCGGCCAGGAGAATCGCGGGGCTGTTGACCAGGGCGCGCGCGATCGCCACCCGCTGCTGCTGCCCGCCCGAGAGCTGGTTGGGATGGTTGCCTTCGCGGCCGGCCAGACCGACCATCCGCAGCAACTCGGCCGCCCGGCGTGGGCCGTCTTGCGCCGCGCGGGTATAAAGCAGCGGCAATTCCACGTTCTCTGCCGCACTGGAGCGCGACAGCAGGTTGAAGCTCTGGAACACAAAGCCGATACGCCGGCCGCGGATGGTGGCCAGCGCCTCGTCGTCAAGCGAGGCGACATCAACGCCCTCGAGCAGATATTGCCCGGCCGTGGGCCGGTCCAGGCATCCCAGGATGTTCATCAGGGTGGACTTGCCCGATCCCGACGAGCCCATGATCGCCAGGAAATCACCGCGCTCGATACTCAGATTGACGCCGCGCAGCGCATTAATCTCGACCTCGCCGACGCGGTAGGTTTTGTCGAGGTTTCTGATTTCGATCAACGCCGCGGAACTTTGGTTGACGGCGATAGGTTGTGCCTGGGTTTGCATTTGCGAGCCTCGTACCGGTTGCGTATGAATTCCGATTCCGCCTGTTAGCGGATGACGCGTGCCCCCGCCCCCTGCAGCGGGTTGGTCTGACTGGCACGTGCCGACACCGATCCGATCTCGCCCACCGCCACGGCCTGGCCTTCACGCAAATCGGCCGCCGCGATCTCAACGTTCTCGCCGTCGCTGATTCCCGGGGTTACCGCGACCTGCCGCAGCGTTGCGCCGTCCTCCACCCATACCCCGGACTGACCCCTGGCGGGCGCGGCCGCGGTCTTGGACGGGTTGAAGTGCAGGGCCTGGAGGGGCACCCGCAGCACCCCGTCACGGCGCGCGGTTTCGAGCATCACGTTGGCCGTCATTCCGGGTTTGAGCAGCGCCTCGGGGTTGGCAACGCTGACCACCACATCGTAGGTCACCACGTTTTGGACCGTTATCGGCGCCTGGCGCACCTGGCTGACGACGCCCTCGAACTGGCGTCCGATGAACGCGTCGACCGTGAAGGCCGCCTTTTGTCCGGGCCTGATACCGCCGATATCAGATTCGCTGACGTTGGTATCGATCTGCATTTGGGTGAGGTCTTTGGCAATCAGGAACAAGGTCGGGGTCTGAAAGCTGGAGGCCACGGTTTGGCCCACATCGACGTTGCGCGACACCACGACGCCGTCCACCGGCGACACGATATTGGTGTATTCGAGATTTACCTGCGCCTCGCTCAGCGCGCTCTGCTGCTGCGCGGCGTTGGCCTGGTCCAGCGCCACCTGCGCGTCGGCCCCCAGGGAGGCGGCGCGCGCGCTGTCGGACGCGTCGGCGGAGACGACTTGCGCTTTGTACAGTTGTTGCTGGCGCTGCCAGCTGATCTTCTTGTAGCCGGCGTCGGCCTGATCCTTGCGCACTTGCGCCTGTGCGTTAGCCAGCGCGGCCATGGCCTGATCGACCTTCATCTGGAAGGGACGCGGGTCAATCCGGGCGATTAGCTGTCCCTTTTTGACCGGTGAGTTGAAGTCGGCGTAGATGGCCTGAATCGGTCCGGAAACGTAGCTGCCCACCTGCACCGTGGTGACCGGATTGATGGTGCCGGTGGAGCTCACCGAGGGGGCGACCGTGCCGCGGGTCACCATGACCGTCGCGTACTGCGGCGGTGCTGTCCGTCCCGCCGCTGTGTAAATGATTGCCCCGATCACGATTGCGGTCGTGATCAGGAGCCATCGCGGCAGGCGCGCGGCGGCTGCAAACACACGCGCGGCCGTGCCGGTGACGGTATCGCTGCCGATATGCGGCTCCGGGATGGTCAGGCTGCTATCCATGGACGTTGCTCTCCTCCGGGGCCCGCAGTTCGCGCAGGGCGCCCAGGCTAAACCGCGTGATATGCTCGGCGATCCGGCCGGAATCCAGCCGCTCTTTGGGATAAAGGGCGGCCAGCGCCGGCTTGGCCGTGCGGTAAAACATGCATTGTGCGACGATACTGAAAACGCACAGCCGCACGCGGCTGCGCGGCAGGTCGGGTCCGACGATCTCACGCACCACTTTTTCGAGGTATTCGTGCCGCGGCCGCAGTTCCTCTTCATAGACCCGGTCCAGCGCGCCGCTGGGCTCGGCGATTTCGCGCGCGATTAGAATGCCGTGCCAGGCGGGACGTCCCTGGCCCATGATGCGTTCCAGGAACGCTCCGACATAGGCGCGCAGACGCTCCGCTGCGGGCGCGTCCGCGGCCACGTTACCGAAGGCCGGATGCTGCTCGGCAGCCCGCTCATGCGCGTAGCGGAAAACTTCCGCGTACAGGTTGCGTTTGTCGCCGAAATGGTAATTGACCGCGGCGATATTGGCGCCCGCGCGCCGGCAGATCTCCAGGATCGTGCCGTCGCGGTAGCCGCGCTCGGCAAAGACTTCCCCGGCCGCTTCGAGCAGGCGCTTGGCTGTGGTGGTGGGGGAGGGTTTGGCTGATCTTTCCATGGCGGAGCTTCCTTCAAATACTGATTTGAAATTTACACTTGAATCGGGCATTTGTCAAATCGGGTATCGGCGGCGCATCGCCCCAGGCAGTCCCTTGCGGAGCAGGGTCGAACACAATTAAGGGCAGGAACAGTGGCGCGCGGGATCTAATTCTCTCCCCCTGACAGAGTCTGTCGGTCTTCTCGTTCGCCAGTGCAGTGTGCGCTGGCCACAAGTTTGAGCACCCTCTCCCGAACGGGAAAAGGTCGCGGTCCGCGAAGCGGACCGCGGCTCGAGTTTCTACATCACTCGGCCTTCTATGGAACACCATTGGCTGTGTTCAACTAGTGCCTGAGGCTCTTTCTGTCCCCTCTCCTTATCTTAGGAGAGGGTTAGGGAGAGGTTTGCGCGCATCGCCGGTTTAGCCGCTGATCACTCTGCCCACGGTCTCCGCTCGAACTGGGGCGCTTGATTTTGGCGGGCGTATGACCTCTCCCTCACCCTCTCCTAAGATAAGGAGAGGGGACAGAATTGCTGCTTTTTTTGACCGATGACGCGACCCAGGTGCTGTTCAGCAGCCAAATTTGTAGAAACTCCAGGCGCGGTCCGCGAAGCGGACCGCGGGTGAGGGACCTTAGCGCGCAGCGCTATTTTCCAGCGCTGCGCGCTAAATTTTGATGCCTGGAGTTTCTACTTTCTAATTCTGGCAGCCGGGCGTTTGACTGTCCTCCTGAATGCTCAATGAGAAATAGATTAGCGTAGTCCATTTGGCGGATGTTTGAATGTGCTCAGACTAAAGTGGATTATTCAGTCCTCGCAGAAAGCGTTCCCTTTTCGCGCTGATCTCAATGTATAGTTTGGATCTACAATCATAAGTGTCGAACCGGTGTGTATCTAATGGATACACATGGCGTCATGAAATGTATTAAATGAACGGTTTTCACTCCTTTCTGATCTGGTGCTGTTTTCTGGCGCAGGCTATCATGGTTGGCAATGTCACCGCGTTATTTGTCAGGATGGCGCCCGCCCAAGCTCATTATCTCGATTGCGGCTTTACTGCTGTGTGCGCGGATGCTGCTGGCCGACACGGTGGCGAATCGGGTCCTGGGCCAGGTCGACCTCCTTCATAACGGCGTGAATATAGTCACCAACGTGGGAGTATGGACGCCGAGCGCGGTCGCGGTTGACCGCAGCGTAACTCCCAACCGTTTGTACGTGGCCGACTCGGGCAATCATCGGGTGCTGGGATGGCGCAGCATCGACGCGCTCAAAAACGGCGCTTCGGCGGATCTGGTGATCGGGCAGGCGGACTTTCTTTCGTGGAGTTCGCAGTGCAATAACGCGGCGGTAACCGGCGCCACCTTGTGCTTTCCATCGGGCGTCGCGGTTGATGGAGCCGGCAATCTTTACGTCGTTGACCAGGGCAACAACCGGGTGCTGGAGTATGACGATCCCTTCGCTACCGACACCCAACCCGACACGGTCTTTGGTCAGGGCGGCAGTTTTACTTCCTCCGCCTGTAACAAGGGCGGAACGATTAGCGCCGCCACGCTGTGCAATCCCAGCGGCGTCGCGGTTGATAGCGCCGGCAACGTCTATATTTCGGACGGCTCGAACTCGCGGGTGCTGGAGTTCGATATGCCACTGGTCACGGACACGCGGGCGGATCGGGTTTTCGGACAACATGGGCCCTTCAATAGCGGCACCTGCAACAGCGGCGGGGTCAGCGCGGGCTCTTTATGCGTTGCGGCCGCTGTCGCGCTGGACAAGGCCGGCGACCTGTACGTCGAAGATGCGGGCAACTTCCGCGCTTTGGAGTACGACACCCCGCTTACAAACGCCGAAGCCGACCTGGTGTTCGGCCAGGGCGACAGCTTCACTGCCGCCGCCAACCCGTGCCCATCGCCTCCAAGCCCCGGCGCACTTTGCAGCCCAGCGGGGATCACGGTGGACAGTGGTGGCAACCTATATATTGCCGACCGCAGCTTTTCGCGCATTCAGGAATACAACCGCCCGGTGATGACGGGCATTACGGCGCCGGCCGCGGTTTTTGGACAGCCTGGCTTCAGCACCGGGCAGTGCAACAACGGCGGCGTGGGGCCGGGTAGCGTCTGTCTGCCCTCGGGGCTGGCCAGCGACTCTAACAATGATCTTTTCCTGGCCGACTTCGGCAACCAACGGGTGCTGGAATACATCAAACCCCTGGCCACCACTCCGCCCAACACCATCGCGGGTCTGGTGCTCGGGCAATTTACGCTGGCACAAAACTCAATCAACGCAGCCAAGGGTAACAGCCTCTACTCGCCCGCCGCGGTGGCGCTGGATTTCAGCGTCTCGCCCAACCGCCTCTATGTCGCCGACACCAACAACAGCCGGGTGCTGGGATGGAGCAGCGTGCCGTCCTTTGCCAATGGAGCGCCCGCCGACCTGGTGGTTGGGCAACCTGACTTTTTCTCCGCCGGATGCAATCAAAACCGTGTGGATGGGTCCGGCAATTCGATCGCGGCGGCTGACACGTTGTGCTCTCCGGCCGGGGTGGCGGTCGATGCTGCGGGAGATCTGTGGATTGCGGACTCCGCCAACTTCCGCGTCCTGCAATACAATGCGCCATTTGCCAGCGGTATCAGGGCCGGTCAGTCCGCCAGCGTGGTCCTGGGCCAGCACGGCAGCTTCACCTCGCGGGTCAACAACAACGGCGGCGTCAGCGCCGCCAGCATGTCGGTTCCGAGCGGGCTGGCGGTTAACGCTTCAGGCAATCTGTACGTGGCCGACCCGCAGAACAATCGGGTGCTGCAGTTCAACCGTCCAAGCGCCGCCCAAACCGCGGCGGACCGGGTCTTCGGTCAAGGTGGAGACTTCGCTGGGAGCGCTTGCAACTTTGACGGCGGCTGCGCGCTCAGGGGATGCCCCACCATCGCCACCGCCGATTCCCTGTGCGGCCCCTCCGCCGTCGCGGTGAATGCCGGTGGGAACGTTTATATCGCCGACACTGACAACAATCGCGTGCTTCAGTTCCCGTCCGGGGCATCGCTTAACCCGATCGCCAACGTGGTCGTTGGGCAGGCGAATTTCGCCGCCGTCAATTGCACCACGCTATGCCAACCGCCTGGAGTGGCCGTGGACCGCTCGGGTAATCTCTATGCCGCCGACGCGCTTGGCGATCAAATCAAAGAGTACAACGCGCCGTTGACCAACAATCCCCCCTTCAACCTCGTAATCGGAAGCAAGCTGTGCGGGCAGGCTCAAGCGCGGGCGGACACGCTGTGCGGCATCATGGGTCTCGGGTTTGATTCCGCGGGCGATCTGTACGCGGCCGACTCGCTGGATAACCGCGTACTGGAATACAACCGCCCCGCTATTCCCACGCCGACGCCGACCGCGCGTCGCACCCCAATCCCAACGCAAACTCCGCGGCCTACCGCCACGCCCTCGCCCCGGCCCGGCTTCCCCTTCATCAGCGCGCTGCCCCCGGTGATTCAGTCCGGCACGGTATTCAATATCAGCGGCAGCGGGTTCACTTCCGGTTCCAAAGTGAACTTCTTCGTGGCTACCGCCACGGGCGCGATCAACACCGGACCGTTTAGTCCGGTGGCTTTCTCTCCCGAGCTGAAGGTGGCAGTGCCTCCAAACAATCCGCTGGGCGAGGGGGTCGTGTCGGTGCAGGTGGTCAATACCGATCGGCACTTCAACACTTCCAATGCTGTGCTGGCTTTGCTGCAGGGTAATCCGGCCCTGGGGATTCCGAGTATCACCGGCGTCAATTCGACCGCCATCTCCTCGGAAAGCACTGCGCCCGGCGTCGCGATCGCCAACGTGCAAACCGTTGTGGTGCAGGGTTCGACGGTCACCTTGAATGGCTCGGGTTTCGATACCGTAAACGGCGTTGCGGTCGATTTGTTCTGCGGCTGCCCAGGCGGAAAGGTCGGCCCGTTTTTCGTCAACCCCAGCCTTAAGCTTACCTCCACGCAGGTGCTGTTTGATCTTCCCAGTACGGGTCCGGATGCCCCGCTAACCGGTCCGGGCTCGTTCGTGGTGAGCAATAGGGGGGCTGACGGTACTTACACCAAGAAGAGCAACGCGGTGTCAGTGGTGATCGGTGAGCTGATCACGGTAACCGCGGTGAGCCAAAGCGGACGACGGTTGACAGTCTTCGGTTCCGGATTTTCCAGCCTTACCATCATCAATCTCTTCAATGTACAGGGCGGAGGCACGGTGAATCTCGGCGGGATCGGGCCTGACGGCAAACCCAGAATTCCCCTGACGCTCATCAATCAGGGTCAATTTGAATTTACCCTGCCAGCCACGGCCGTTCCGGGTCCCGCATACCTCCAGGCACTCAACCCGCCATTTCTATCGTTCACCAGTACGGCCAACCAACCCGGCGGCGCGATTACTTTGCACTGATTTCGGCCGAATCTGACGCATCTGCCCAAATTTCGCAAAAGTAAGTGGCTTGAGGCTTGATGGCCTCGGCAAAATTTGAAATAAAGATTCGTAGACGTGGCGTCTTGTCGCCTGACGAAATAAATTCTGAATCAAAAGACGTTGCACATTCGATCAATAGTCTGCGCTGAGCTGCTTCCCGCCGCCCAATCGAGGCGGCGATTAGTCGCCCTCGGGCATCGGTCCCCAAGGTGCCGGTATAAGCCCGCTGAACACGCGTGGCATGGTGTGAGGCGATGAAAAACCGAGCCCTGCTGTGAGTTTGTTCGCCGCCGCTCTGACCCTGACGGTGTGCTGGTACGGTTTATCCGGGCTTGGGCAGCCATTCGTATCGGCCGAAATTGTTGCTAGTCATCCGGGCCAGCGGCTGAGGCAGGCATCCAAAGCGGCGGCAGACGTCAACCATCAGGAGGGGGGTGCGGAGGACGATGCACTGGCGCGGGAGAAATGGGAGATGGAGCGCCACGGCTTTCACCTCGGCGTGCCACCCAACGCCTATGCTAACGCGATGGACCAGCGGCGCCGGATGGAGGCGGTATCTATGGCCGTCCGAAGCCGTGCGGCCACGGCCAACAGCAGCCCCTTCTGGACCTTCATCGGGCCGATGCCGATGAAAGGACAGAAGGCGAACTTTGGGGGCAATTTTTACGGGCCGGCCATTGATGCCGCGGGACGGGTCAGCGCAGTCGCGATCGATCCTTCGGGCAACATCTACGTCGGTGCGGCAGGCGGCGGCGTCTGGTTGAGCAAGAATCACGGAGCCTCGTTCACATGGATCAGCCGGGCCCTGCCGACTCAATCGATCGGTTCGATCTCGATCGATAATACCAATACCAGTCCGCCCACGGTGTACGTCGGCACTGGTGAGGGAAACAGCGCGATCGACACATATTACGGGCTGGGTTTGTGGGCGACCCAGGACTTCGGCTCCACCTGGACCCAGGTGGAGCCCAGCGTGTTTAGCGCCAACGGCGCATATCAAGCTTTTACCTCGCTGGATATGCCTTGCGACCACATATTTGCGGGCACCGGCAGTGGCTTAAGCAGCAGCCGCGGCGTCTCAAGCATCAACGAATGTGAACCGACCATCTTCTCGACCGGATTCCACTGCATGCAGGGGGCGATTTATGAGTCCCGGCCGCCCTCCCCAGGGACCACCTGGCATCGCACCTTCGGTGTGCCCAACCACCAGGATCCCAATGGCGGTCCGGTGCGCAGCCTGGCAATCGGCGCAATTGTTGATTCACAGACCTTCTCTACCATACCAGCGATGTTCGCCACCATCGACGGTCTCGGTCTGGTTACCACCGAGGATAGTACGGGTATCCCGTTCACCTGCGGGAGCACCGGTCCTTCGCCATTCGATGTGCTGCACACGCTACCTTTTTCAAGCGTCGGCCGCTCCAGCGTGGCTACCGGCAACCCCAACAACGACCTCCGGATCTACGCCATGATTGGGAACCCCGATAGCAAGTCCTATAGCGGGTTCCTCAATTCGGGCGCGGGAGGAGCGAGCTGGACGCAGGAGACTACTCCGTGCGCGGCGACAGCAGACGAAGGCGCTACCTGGAGCACGAACCCAACTAACTGTGCGGCAGCCAATGTCACCACTATCGACGGCACGCCGGCAGAAGCAGGATCGTCGGCTTCGTTTTACGATCAGGCGCTCGCGGTGTGGCCCGGAGATCCCCTCTCAAACACGCTATATGCGGGCGGTGTCGGGATCTACGGGAGTACCGACGGGGGCGCGAGCTGGGATTTTCTCGCCAAGAACGGCGGCGTCCACTGCGACCAGCATGCCATCGCGTTCGACCCGACCGATAAGACCAAGATGTACGTGGGTAACGACGGCGGTGTGTATCGGTTCGACACCACCACCCGTCAGTGGACTGCTCTGAACGATACCATCAACTCAGGTCAAATCTATGTGGTTGGCCCACACCCCACCGATAACAACAAAGTGCTGGCCGGATTTCAGGATAACGGAGTCCAGTTGTATACGGGTTCCCTGGGATGGGATTTCTCGTTTACAGCGGACGGAGGCTTCAATGCGTTCGATCACGCCGATCCAACCGTCGCGTATATGAACATCGATAGCGTCGGCGGTTTGGTGAATCTGTTTTCTTCCAACAGCGGCGGGGTGGTCGGAAGCTGGCTGTTTCAACCAGACATACAGGCTGTAATGAAGGCGAACAACGACGCGCCGGGGGGTTTCGGCGGCGCCGCCTTTATCGCCCCATTTGCGGTCGATCCGGTAGTGCCTCATCGTCTGCTGACCGGGGGACATTTCCTCTACGTTACGACCGACGCCAATGCCGGGCCGGACGCGAAGGGAAATGGCACGGCGACCTTCGCGCTGATGAGCCATCAGAACCTGACTGGTTGTAGTGGGGGATGCCCCATAACCGACATTGAGTTTGCTCCCGGAGATCATCGGGTCCTTTATACGGTGGCCAGCCAGGCGGTGAACTCCGACGGCACTACCACCTTTCCGTTCAAAGTTTTTGTAACTGCAGATGCGGATCTGGACGCCAACGTGGCGTTCACCGACATCACCGCCGCTCTCGGCTTCGATACCAGGAAGACCCAGGCTACTACGATCGCGGTCAGCCCTTTCAATAGCGCAGTCGCCTACCTGGGACTGTCGGGCTACAACTCCATTACCGGGATTTCAACCACCGGTGTTGGCCACATCTTCAAGACCATCGACATGGGCGCCCACTGGGCGGAGGCGGATTTCGGTCTTCCGGACATCCCGGTTCTGCGCTTGCTCGTCGACAAAACCGACCCTACCGGTGACACGGTAATCGCCGGGACCGACGTGGGCATCTTCCGCACTACCAACGGAGGCGCCGGGTGGCAGGATTTCAATCTTGGTGTAATACCGACAACGGCGGTCTTTGACATCGAGCAAAATGACAACGGTGTGCTGTTTGCAGGAACCCATGGCAGCGGCGTCTGGCAAATGATCGAAAGTGTGTCTCCGACCCCAACTCCCACTACAACACGAACTCCCCGTCCGACCGGCACGCCGACGGCCAGCAAGCGTCCAACTGCGACTCCCACCAAAAAAGTGACGTCAACGGCGACTAAACGAGCTACACCTACTTGGACTAAGGCGGGAACCCCAACTCCGACCAAGGGGGAAACGCCGACTCCAACTTCCGGTTCGTCCAGAACCGCTACCCCCAAGTCCGGAACCAGGACGCCGACGCGCAGTCCGTCCAGAACCCCGACTCCGAAGACCGCGACCAGGACTCCAACGCACAGTTCGTCCAGAACCCCGACTCCGAAGACCGCGACCAGGACTCCGACCCACAGTCCGACCAGAACCGCCACCCCCAAGACCGGAACCAGGACGCCGACGCGCAGTCCGTCCAGAACCCCGACTCCGAAGACCGCGACCAGGACTCCAACGCACAGCCCGACCAGAACCGCCACCCCCAAGACCGCGACTAGGACGCCGACCCGCAGTCCGTCCAGGACCCCGACTCCGAAGACCGCGACCAGGACTCCGACCCACAGTCCGACCAGAACCGCGACCCGGACGGGAACCAGGACACCCACACGAAGTCCGACCAAAACCCCGACTCCGACGAGGACCAGAACCAGGACGCCGACGCCCAGTCCGACCAAAACCCCGATCGCGGGCGCCCCATTCATCAAGACCATCCCCACGGTGATTGTGGTTGGAAGCAGCTTTAATATCACCGGCCTGAACTTCACCACTGGATCGGAAGTGAATTTCTTCGTTATCACATCCACAGGTCGTATGACCGCCGGTCCGTTCATTCCGACCGCGCGGAGCTTGCCAACCCAACTCACGGTTACTGTTCCCGCCAAGACGCCGGTGGGGACGGGATTCGTCGATGTGCAAGTCGTCAACACCGACAAAGGGGGCCTCACCTCCAATCAGGTGCGGGCCCAACTCCAGGCCGCGCCAGCCGCCGCCATTCCCACTATCACGAGCATCAATGGACTGGTCACCACCGGCAGTGACGCCAATTATTCCAGTAACTAATGTGGATACGGTGGTAGCGCAGGCACCGCGGCGAAGCTGGGGCGGTACGGGATTCGAGTCCGCCAACGGCGGGGACGCCATCACTCTCCATTGACCGTTCGGGTTTGACGCGTCCGCCGATCCCGAACAACCGCAGTGGTCCTCAAAACGGATTTAGGGCGAGCCGAAGCTGGCATGCGCTGGCTTTGGAGGGCTCTAGTCGTGTTTTCCACCCCGATAAAGTTGACAGCCAAAGCTGATAGCCTTGTCATAGTAGAGGTTTTTTATATAATAAGCCAGATTAAAGATTAGATTCCAGTCTAGTTCCGTTTCATAACAAATTTAGCATGAAAATTAACAAACAGGATAATCGTTGGATCACCGCGATTCCTGGCTGGTAGGCGAAAATGCGGACGGTTGTTTTGCCCGATTTTATGCGATACTTTCTCCTTGGCTGTCTTATTAGTTCAACGCTGTTCATGGGGCCTGCCTATGCTGCCGATACGACCGTGGCGATGTCCGGCAACCGGCCCGCCGAGGCCACGCTCTACACCCCGATCGCTCACGCGGACCCGGACACGCCGCTGACCATGCGGATAGGTCTGGCCTTGCGCAACCGTCCCGCGCTGGACCAGCTCATCGCGCAGCAGCAGGACCCAGCCTCACCGCGATATCATCAATGGCTGACACCGGCCGAATTTGACGCCCAGTTTGGACCTTCCCAGGAGGATTTTGCGGCGGTGGCCCAATGGGTAACCGGGCAGGGATTCACGATCACCGATTCCAGCCTGAGTCGCCGCTTCATCCAGTTCACCGGCACCGTGGCGCAAGCCGAGCAGTCCTTCGGCACGACCGAGATGGTCTTCGGCCATGGCGACTATTACTCAAATCAGACCGAGCCGCGGATTCCGGCCAGATTCGACGGCGTTATCGGCGCGATCATGGGACTGGATAACTTCGCCACCGCAATTCCGGCGATTTCTGTGGGAGGGGAGCTCGCGGTCAGGGCCGCAGCCGCTCGCCTGCCGGCGCCTTTCAGAGGTGCGCTCACCTTGGCGTCGCTGTTCGATTGGGGGCCGGAGGTTGAGTCTACGATATCCGGCGACGGCGGAGGAATAGAGCCCGCAGCAAAGATTGGGAGCGGTGCGCCGGGTTTCGGCCCCCCCGACCTGTACACCTTTTACGACGAAAAGCCATTGCTCAATGGCGGAATCAACGGCGCGGGGACGGATTGTATCGCCACCGTGGAAGATTCCGACCCACCCTCCGACATTGGCTCGGTAATAACCTTGTTCGACCAGACCTTCAACCTTCCTGATCCGCCCGCCCTGAATGCGGTGATAGCCTCGACCACGGACCCGGGGACTAACGGAGATCTACTTCTGACCCAGGTTGACCTCGAGTGGGCGCACACGGCGGCGCCAGGCGCCGCCGAGACCATCTATATCGGCAATGTCGCCGACGGCGGCTCCGCCGTGGCGATTGGCAATGCCGTTGCGACAGCGGTGGGTGAGGACAAATGTAGCACGATCGGAATAAGCTATATCTTTTGCGGCACTAACAGTACTTTCTTCAGTCAGCTCGATATGGCTTATGAGCAAGGCGAATCGTTCGGACAAACGATCGCTTCCACCACCGGCTCTTATGGTGCGGCCGGAAGCGTGATCGCGGCCAATCAGACCTGTATGCCTGCGAGCGGTCCGGGCGTCAACGAGGGATCGGCCAGTACCCACGTTACGGCCATTGGAACTACCCAATTCGTCCCTAAATACGACTCCTCTGGAAACGACATCGGCCACGTGGCGGAGCAGGTGTGGAACGACTCTGGCGGTGCCTCCGGCGGGGGCGCAAGCGTTCGGTTCAATAGAAAAAGCTGGCAAGCCGGCCCGGGCGTACCCGCAGGCCTCGCTCGCCTCGTCCCTGACGTTTCAATGGCCGGGGGGAGCGTAGCATCGCCGGGATTTTTCGCGGCCATAGACAACTCAGGCACTCTCGAGGTTGGCTGCTGCGTGGGCGGTCCCGGTATTGCCGCGCAGATTTGGTCCGGCATCGCCAAGTTGATCGGGCAACTGGCTGGCAAGCCCAAAGGGGTGAGTAATCTGGCCCCTCAGATCTACGCGCTGGCGCAAACCGGCCTGGCGGCCAACGGCCTGCGCGACGTGACCAGCGGCAATAACAGCCACAATGGTGAGACGGGATTCACCGCGGGTCCGAATTACGATGAGGCGTCCGGCTGGGGTACGGTCGACATCAATACCTTTGTCTACCGTTATCTGGGCAAAACGGTGCCGACCTCAACCCCCACTCCGACGCCGACCCGAACTCCGTCTCATACCAGGACCCCTACCAGAACCCCGGCTCACACTCCGACGCACACTGTGAGCAAGACTCCAACTCGCACTCCCAGCCGTACCCCGGCGCGAACTCCGACTCCAACGCGCACCGCTACCCATACTCCGGCCAAAACCCCGACTCACACTTCGACGCACACTGCGAGTAGAACTCCAACTCGCACCCCCAGCCGTACCCCGGCGCGAACTCCGACTCCAACGCGCACCGCTACCCGTACGCCGGCCAAAACCCCGACTCACACTCCGACGCACACTGCGAGTAGAACTCCAACTCACACCGCGACCAAAACTCCAACCCGCACGCCGACGCCAAAGCGTACACCCTGACGCTCTGCATCCGATCGGCATATTTCGCGCGCCATTGCCGGCGAGTTCGACGGTCCAGTTCGATTGGCCAAAACTCGCGACAGGCCCCGGCGCTCTCCCGCGGCGCGACGGCTGCTGCTAGCATTTCCCTGACATGAACAAGTCCGATTTCTTTGCCGAAGCCCGCACAGATTTGAGCGGACCACTTAGCGGAGTGACTGTGCTGGAAGCCACCACCACGTGGGCCGGGCCGATGTGCGGCAGTCTGCTCGCCGACCTCGGCGCCGACGTGATCAAAGTCGAACCGCCTCACGGCGATGTGTCGCGGTTTTTGCCGCCGTTTCTGCCCGGAACCAATCCGCCGCTGTCCTTCATGCACGCCTCGGTCAACCGCAACAAGCGCAGCGTGGTGCTGGATCTCCGCCAGCCGCCAGGGCGCGAGCTGTTCCTCAAGCTGGCGGCGGGGATTGACGTAATCGTGGAGAACTTTCGGCCCGGCAAGCTGGACCGCCGCGGCCTTGGCTATCAAGGCGTCAGACAGGTCAATCCCGACATCATCTACGTTTCGATCAGCGGGTTTGGGCAGTTCGGTTCCCTTTCCCATCGCGCCGGTTACGACGTGCTGGCCCAGGCGTATAGCGGATTTCTTTCCCTTAGCGGTGAGCCCGGGGGCGAGCCGATAAAGCCGCCCACGTTTTTATCCGACGATTTGGGTGGACTGCATGGTGCGCTGGCCGCGGTCGCCGCAATCCGCCATCGCGACCGCACTGGCGAAGGTCAATACATCGATATTGCCCTGCTCGATTCGATGCTGTTTCAGTCCAACGGTAACCTGGCGCTGGCCGCGATGGACGTGGAGTTGCCTCGCACCGGCAACGAGTTCGTGTTCAACGCGCCGTCCAACCTTTACCGATGCCGCGACGGATACGTGATGCTCGTCATCCTGGTGGACCATCATTGGAAGCTGCTGGCCCCGGTGATCGGACGCCCCGAACTGGCCGAGCATCCCGACTATGCCACCAACACCGCGCGCCTGGAGCGCCGCACCGAACTTAACCACATGCTCTCGCAATGGTTCGCCGCGCGCACCGTGGAAGAGGCTGCCGATTTGCTGGAGGACCAGGGACTGGCGTTCGCCCCGGTTCGCGCCTATGCGCAATCGGTGCACGATCCGCACGTGATCGAGCGTGACATGCTGCAGACCACCGAGCAGGATGGCACGGCGCTTTTGCACGTTGGTCCGCCCGCCAAGATGTCGCGCACTCCGCTTAAAATCCGCAGCGCGGCGCCCGCGCTCGGCCAGCACACGGACGAAGTCCTCGATCAACTCGGCATCGACGCCGCCGCCCGGCATCAACTGCGCGAAGCAAAGGTAATTTGAGATACATATCATGATTACTATCAGAAAGGCGCAAGATCGCGGTGCGACACGCATCGCGTGGCTCGACAGCCGCCACACCTTTTCCTTCGGCGAATACTACGACCCCGCCGAAACCGGTTTTTCGGTGCTGCGCGTGATCAACGATGACCGCGTCGCCCCAGGCGGCGGCTTCCCATCGCATGGTCATCGCGATATGGAAATTGTCACTTATGTTCTTGAAGGCGCGCTCGAGCATCGCGACAACCTGGGCACCAATTCGGTAATCCCGGCGGGCGACCTTCAGCGGATGACGGCGGGGACCGGAATCGTTCACAGCGAGTTCAACCATTCGAAAACGCAAGCGGTCCATTTCCTTCAGATCTGGATCCTGCCGTCGAAAAGCGGGCTTGAACCCGGTTACGAGCAGGAGACGCTCGATAAGAACCCACCGCGCGGACAGTTGCGCCTGGTGGCTGCGCCCCACGCCCAGAAGGGCGCGCTCAAGATCAATCAGGACGCGCGAATGTACCTTGGCACCTTCGACGCCGGACAGTCAGCGGCCGCCCAGCTCGATCGCGGCCGCAGCGCTTACTTTCACGTCGTGCGCGGCAAAATCAGCATCAACGGCGTCGAGCTTGGCGAAAGTGACGGCGCGCGCGTCAGCGATGAGCCTCGCGTCGATCTGAGCGCCGCGGCGCCGGCGGAAGTGCTGTTTTTTGACCTGCCGTGAAGGAAGAGAGAAAAGAGAAATGAGAAAATAGAGTTGGAAAAAGAGTGAACCGAAAAGAAGACCTACTCCCTCTCTCTTTTCTATTTTCTCTTTTCTCTCTACGGTAATTCGTTATGGAATCGTACACATACATTTCCGCGGATAGTCATCTGGTTGAGCCCTCAGACCTTTGGGTGACGCGGATGGATCGGCGCTTTCGCGACCGCGCGCCGCGGGCGGTGATACGCAACGGCGAGACCTTCATGGTAGTGGAGGGGAGCCTCGAAGTGTCGCTCAACGCCGACGTACTGCTGGCGACGGATGAAAAGCAGCGGCCCGTTCTGGATCAAAGCAGCGGTGGACGCCATGAAAAAACCCGGCCGGGAGGCCTCGATCCGCATCTTCGGCTGCTCGATCAGGACGTGGACAATATCGCGGCCGAGGTGGTGTATCCGAACTGGGGCCTTTATTTCTTCGCCACTCCGGATGCCGAATATCAACGCGATGCGATGCGCGTTTACAACGAATACATCGCCGATTATTGCCGCGCCGAAAGCAACCGTCTGATGCCGGTCGGGTTGCTGCCCCTGAAGGGACCCATTCAGTGGGCGATCGAGGAAGCGCAGCGTTGCGCCGCTCTGGGCATGACCCAGGTGATGATCGCCGCGGGGGTGCCAAAACGCCCCTATCACGATCCCCATTACAAACCGATGTGGGACGCGTTGCAGGACCTCGATCTGATGGTCGCGATGCATGCCGGATGTTACGACGAACCGTTCGTTGACTTCAGCTACCAGAGCGTGCTGCCGCAGTCGCTGATCGTCGAGGGCAAGATCATTTTGCTGGAGCGCGGTATGGTCAATTTGATATCGGGCGCGGTGCCGCAGGACTATCCGCGGCTGCGCTTCGTGCTGGTGGAAGGCGGTATCGGATGGATCGCACCGGTGCTGCGGCTGATGGACCACTTCTGGGAAGACCATCACCAGTGGATGCAGCCGCGGCTGGTCGAGCCGCCGTCGTTTTATTTCAAGCGTCAGTTCTGGGCCACCTTCGAAGACGACCGGCCGGGATTGCTGACCCGCCATCTGATCAATTGCGACCATCTGATGTGGGGATCCGATTACCCTCACAGCGAAGGCACGTTTCCTTACTCGCGGCAAAAGATTGCGGCCGATTTCGCCGATATCCCCGCCGGCGAGGCGCGCAAGCTGGTCCGGGACAACGCCGCCGCGTTGTATCATCTCGGCGGTTGAGCCGGCGGCCGATTCTCCGGCGTCTTATTTCCGTAACAATAAGTTAATATCTCTATAATCGCCGTTCGCTTGTTCCATTACTCAAAGGGAATTTAGGTTACTGGCGGACGCTGGCTGCCTCTGCTTGCGGGCATCGCGCACGAGCTTGCACAGGAAGCGCCGTCCGGAACTTTTGTGCGAATGGGAGGAACGATGCGGCGTAGATATTGGTGGGAGCTTGCGGTTTCGAAATGCGTGCTGGCATTGCTGGCGGTTGCGCTCAGCGGTTGCGCGAACATGAACCTGGGCGCACCGCGGTACTGGGGCGACTGCGCGATTGGGGGAGGCGTTATCGGCGCCTTCATCGGCGGCGGCACCGCGGCGGGAATCACCTTGAGTGAGAATTCCAGCGACGGCACCAAAGTCGGGGCGAGTGTCGGCGCCGCCGCAGGTGGAGCGCTGTTGGGCGCTATCATTGGTCATTATTGGTGCGACCCGCTGATTCAGCCGCCGGCGCCGGTGGTGGCGCAAGCTCCGCCGCCGCCTCCACCCCCTCCACCGCCGCCGCCACCCGTCGCTGCCGAGCGAATTGTGCTTCGCGGTGTGCACTTTGATTTCAACCGGTACAACATTCGGCCCGACGCGGTGCCGATCCTTGATGAGGCTGCCGATATCCTCAAGCAGCATTCGGGCGTGGCCGTCAATGTCGACGGCTACTGCGACGCGATTGGCGGCGTCGCATACAACCTGAGGCTGTCGCGCCGGCGCGCACAAGCGGTGGTAAATTATCTTGAAAACAAGGGAATTGCCGGCGACCGTCTAATCCCACACGGTTACGGCAAGACAAACTTCGTCGCGACCAACCGCACCGCGGAAGGGCGCGCGCAAAACCGGCGCGTCGAACTGGTCCCGCAACAATAGCCTCTTGGATACCGGCTGCCGCTGGTAGCCGGCTGCGTGGGACAGGCTGGAAGCGAGTCGATGCGGACGTGTGCTCTGGCGCTGATTGAGGTGCAGCCATTCGTTGATGGACGAGGCGATTGGGACGGCCCCGATACGCTGGGGTTAAGCTTCGTCAATCCGCTCAAGGAAGCGTCGAATCAAAGGCCGGTCGAACCGGTATCCACTCGATTGCATCTCTACGAGAATCGGGCGAACGAGGTTGATATGCCCTAATCTTTTAGCGTCGGCCAGGATGCGTAGGGTTCCGATCACTTCGATTCCCAGATCAGTCGCGAAGCGTCGGGCGCGAATTTCGTCGACCAGCAACTGCGCCCCTCGCTCTGCGGCGAGTGCTATCGCTTCGCGCTCTCCTTGGTGCAGAAAACTCGGCAAGCTATCGAGAATCGCGCGCTTCGTCAGAGCGGCTCTCTGAATCCAGGCAGATTGAGCCACGTCCGCGGCGCCGGGCATGCCTTCCTTCTTGACGACAATTTCCTCGAAGACAGCGCCAGGGATTACAGGGAATCCGTAACATCGCGGAGCAGGGAAGACGGGCGATGCGCGCAAAGATGATGATCGGGCCGGCGTCGGAAATGATCATGAGGCGCTGTTGCGCTTAACCTCCGCGGCCAACTCTCGATCGAGGTCCTCGAGGCTCATGCGAACGGCCGGTACGTCGTAGCGACCCATCAGTTCGAGAAGCTCCCAGCGCGCGAGCCCCAGAATATTCCCCGCCTGCGCCTCCGATAACCGATCCAGACGCAGCAGGTCCATTACGAGAGCCTCCCGCACACGGTCTGGTACTTCCCCGTCTTTCCAGCCAAACCCGCCGATGACTTCCTGGGGCAGGGTTACGTGAAAATCCTTTCAGCCATGGAAATCACCTCGCTGCGTCTCCATCATGGCCGTCGATGGAGCCCGACAACTCATCGTACAGGATTGGCCGGCGGTATGTTACTGTAGCGCTGATCGAACTTCCTATTATTTTGACTGCCGGCGAAGATGGCTACGTTGTGGCGGAGTGCCCGGTCATTCCCGGCTGCATCAGCCAGGGGAGGACGCGGGAGGAGGCGCTGCAAAATATCCGCGAGGCGATCGAGCTGTGTCTTGAGAACCGGGGTAAAGAGGGCCGGGATCTGCCCGCAGATTAGTGCTCTGTGGCCGAGCAAACAGGTTCAATCGCCCCGCGCAAAACGCGCATCTGGCGGCGACGCTCCTGACCTGAAAGCGAGAATATTCTGAGCTGATTTTTTTGCGAAATGCCGCGGGCTGAGTGCGACATGTGTATCAAGGGCCGGCACGTTTAACCTCTCCCTGACCCTCTCCTAAGATAAGGAGAGGGGACAGGAAGAGCTTCTGCACCAATATGTTCGCGCATCAGTAGGCCTTCGCGAAGAATGCCTTCTCGCCGGGTTTGCCGCATATTATGCAGGGGCCGCTGGGGCCTTGCTGATCGAGCGGGATTGCGCGGCAGGTGGCCTTGGTTTCTTCTCTGATGCGGGTTTCGCATGACGGGTCGCCGCACCAATGGACCTCGGCCAGGCCGCCTCCGCCTTCGCCTTCCATCTGGCGGCGCAGCGCTTCGTAATTGTCGAAGGAACGCGTTTCCGCTGTCATCGCAGTGCGCGCCTGTGCCAGCAGATTCTCCTGAATCTCGTCGAGCAGCTTACTGGTGGCCGTCGCCAGATCGCCGATCGGGGCCTTGACCTTGGCCTCCTTCGACGCGATATCGCGCCGCGCCAGGATCACCGAGCCCGACGCGACGTCGCGCGGACCGATCTCGATTCGCACCGGCGTCCCGCGCATCTCCCAGTCGTTGAACTTGAACCCGGGCGTGACGCCCTCGCGCGCGTCCAGATGGGCCCGGATGCCGGCCGCCTCCAGCGACCCGAGACAGGATTGCGCGGCGGCCAGCACCTGCTCGCGTTCCTCGGCCTTGCGCCAGATCGGCACGATCACGGCCTGGATCGGCGCCACCCTGGGCGGCAGCCGCAATCCCTGGTCGTCGCCATGGACCATTATCAGCGCGCCCAGCAGGCGGGTGGAGACGCCCCAACTGGTCTGCCAGACGAATTGCATCTCGTTGTTGTCATCCAGGTAGCGGATGTTGAACGCGCGCGCGAAGTTCTGTCCCAGGAAGTGCGAGGTGCCGCATTGCAGCGCGCGCCCGTCGCCCATCAGACCCTCGATAGTGTAGGTCTCCACGGCGCCGGCAAATCGCTCGGCCGCGCTCTTGCGGCCCCAGATCAGCGGAATCGCCAAAACCTCCTCGCAAAACCTGCGGTAAACCTCCAGCATCGTCAGCGTCTCGGCTTCCGCCTCGGACTGGGTGGCGTGCGCCGTATGCCCCTCCTGCCAGAGGAATTCCGTGGTGCGCAGGAACATCCGCGTGCGCATCTCCCAGCGCACCACGTTGCACCATTGATTGATCATCAGCGGCAGGTCGCGATGGGAATGGACCCACTGCGCGAACATATAGTTGATGATCGTCTCGGAGGTCGGACGCACGATCAGCGGCTCTTCCAGCTCCTTGCCGCCGCCGTGCGTGACCACGGCCAGCTCCGGCGCGAAGCCCTCGACATGCTCGGCCTCCTTGGCGATGAAGCTTTGCGGGATGAACAGCGGGAAGTAGGCGTTGCGCGCGCCGGTGCGCTTAATGCGCCGATCCAGCTCGTCGCGCAGCCCCTCCCAGATCGCGAATCCGTCGGGCCGAAATACGATACATCCCCGCACCGGCGAATAATCGGCCAGTTCCGCGCGCAGAATGACGTCGTTGTACCATCCGGCGAAATCCTGCGAGCGGGGCGTGACTTTCTTTTCCTGCTTTTCTGCCATCGTTGATGGCCGCGCCGGGCGCGGCCGACGTTTCAGAGTAAGCGCGCGACGCGGGCGATTCCATACACGCCAGCGGACCTATCGATGCGTCTCAGGGTTGCGCACCGCGCGCCGGCCCAGCCAAGATAGCAAAACCACCGCGCGCAAGGTCTGCCCATGAAGATTTCCGGACTCGTTATAATGCTGGCCCTGATTGCACCCTCTTTCGCTATCGCCCAGGCGACGCCTCAGAGCAGCCCGATCCCCAGCATCGAGGTGACCGGCAATGGGGAGGCGCGCGCCAATCCGGACCGGGCCACGCTGGATGTCGCGGTGGAGACGCACGGCGCCACCGCCGCGCAAGCGGCGTCGGAGAATGCCGCACTCTCGCAGAAAATTGCTGATGCGCTCAAGGCCAAGCTTGGCGACAGCGGCAAGATCCAAACCGGCTCTTACAACCTGAACCCGGACTACCAGCAGCGGCAGGGCGAGATTACGGCGCAAATTATCGGCTATCGCGCCGTCAACACGGTTAGCGTTGAGACCACCGCGCTGGACCGGGTCGGAGCGCTGATCGACGCGGCGATCGGCGCCGGCGCCAACCGGATCGATTCGGTAAGCTTCACCCTGCGCGATCAGAGCGGTCCCCGCAACGACGCAATCGCAAAGGCTGCCGCCGACGCGCTCAGCCAGGCCCGCGCGCTGGCCGCGGCGCTCGGGGTGAAGCTCAAGCGCGTGCTGCACGCCTCCACCAGCGCCGAGCCGCGTCCGATATTCATGAACATGGCCGTCGCCCGGATGTCCGCGGCGCCGTCGGAACCGACGCCGATTTCCCCCGGTCAGATCACGGTTCCAGCGACGGTCAGCCTCACGTATGAAATCGAGTAGGTTGGCCCGCAAGTGGCATCGCGGGGATTTTTGATTTAGGCTCTACACCTGTCAGTGGGATAGAGCGTAGTGCCGATGCTTAAACCAGGTGATATTGCTGCGGATTTCGATCTGCCGGCCGCCGTGGGCGCGAAAACCGAGCGGATTAGCCTTGCGCGCCCGGCAGCCGAGATGGTCGTGCTGTTCTTTTATCCCAAGGACTTCTCCTTCGTCTGTCCCACCGAGGTGAAGGGATTCCAACAGCATCTCGCCGACTTTGCCGCCGAGAAGACCCGGATTATCGGGGTGAGCTGCGACAGCGTCCAGACCCATCTGGAATGGATCCGGGAGCTGGGCGGAATCGATTTTCCGCTGGTGGCGGACGAAGGCGGCAAGCTGGCGAGCAGCTACGACGCCTTCGACGCGCGCGAGGGCGTGGCGCTGCGCGCAACCTTCATTCTCAGCTCTAAGCGCGAAGTGCTCTACACGGTGGCCAGCCAGGCCAACGTCGGACGCAGCGTGGCGGAAACCCTGCGCGTGGTGCGGGCGCTGCGCAGCGGCCGCATGTGTCCGGCGGATTGGAAACCCATCGCGGAAACGGCCGCCTAACCACAAGACTGCGCGAACTTGGCTCCGATCACCGTCGAACAAAGGCGCCAGCGATTTGAGCGGCTGTCCAACATCCGCGAAATCGTCTTTGGAATGCAGGACGGCATCCTTACCACCGCAGGCATCCTGTGCGGCCTGGCCGGAGCGCTGCCCAGACGCTACGAAGTAATCCTGACCGCGCTGGCTTCCACCGCGGCCGGGGCGATCTCGATGGGCGCCGGCGCCTATCTCGGCACCCGGGCCGAAGGCGAGGTACTCGAAGGCGAGCTCCATCGGGCCCGCGACGAGGTCGTGCGTGAACCCTACCTGATCCAGGAAAGCCTGCTCGACCAACTCGCGCGCGAAGGGCTCAGCCGCGAAGCCGGCTACCGGGTGGTGAAGCTGCTCAGTTCCGCGCCCGACGCGTTGACCAAAACCGCCGAACAAAAGGTTTATGGTATCGGAGAGACCCTGGTCTCTAATCCGGTCATCGATG
Organism: Binataceae bacterium (SeqCode); assembly: GCA_035939115.1. Taxonomy (GTDB): domain Bacteria; phylum Desulfobacterota; class Binatia; order Binatales; family Binataceae; genus JAJPJA01. The sequence goes on along the minus strand of DASZGF010000159.1, from coordinate 65,566 downwards.
GCGTCGTGATGGGATTCGCTTTCGTCGTGGGCGCGCTGGTGCCGCTGATCCCGTTCGTACTGACCGCTTCCACCAATTACGGGCTGGGCTTGGCGGTAATCGCCACTGCCGCGGCCCTGTTCGGCGTCGGCTATTTCGAGGGCTGGATGGCCGACCGCGTCCGATGGCGCAGCGGCGCGCATTTCCTGGCCGTCGCCTTGGGCGCCGCCGTAGCAGGCTTCGCTCTGGGCAAGCTGATCGGCTGGCTTAGCGGCGTCCAGGTCAACCCGCTGTCGTGAGCACCCTCGCCTACTCGTCGCTGACCGCATTCCTGGCCCACCGGCGAGTCCTGCGCGCGGCTGGTTCGCGCAGCCCGGATCAAGCCGGGCGTCTGGCGGAGATGGAAGCGCTGATCGCACAGCTCAGTCCCGCCGAGCGCGATTCGTTGGAGGGCGCTGACGCCGCCGGCGAGCAGGCGCGCCATCGCCAGCGCGCGGAGCGTCATTTGATCCAAATCCTGCGGCATCAGGGCGTGCTGTCGGGCTAGGGCACCGATGCTGGCCTACGTCCTGCGCCGTCTGGGGTTCGGAATTCTGGTGCTGGTCGGGACCTCGATCATCACCTTTGTGATCGCCTTTGTCGTTCCTGCCGATCCGGCGGTGACGATCGCGGGCGCCAAGGCCGACCCGCAAACCCTGGCGATGATACGCACGCAGTTGGGGCTGGACCGGCCAATCTATATTCAGTACGCGCGCTACCTTGGCCGCGCCCTGCACGGCGACCTGGGCCGCTCATATATCCTGCGCGAAAGCGTAACTCGCCTGATCGCCGAGCGGTTTCCCGCCACCGCCATCCTGGCGCTGTGTGCGATGGCGCTGTCACTGGTCCTGGGCGTGATCATGGGGATGGTGGCGGCCGCGTACAAGGACCGCGCGATCGACCACGCCCTGCTGGTCGTCTCGCTGGCGCTAATTTCGGTGCCGGTGTTCTGGCTCGGCACGATGCTGCTGATTGCCGGCGGCCTGTATCTGCATTCGTTTCCGTTGGGCGGCTTCAGCGACGCGCGCAGCCTCATCCTGCCCACCTTGACGCTGGCGCTGGGCTCGGGTGGCTACTATTCGCGCATCCTCCACACCAGCCTGGGCGAGGTGATGGGCCAGGATTACATCCGCACCGCGATTGGCAAGGGACTGTCGCGGCGGGCGGCGATGCTCAAGCATGGGATGGCCAACGCGCTGCTGCCGCTGGTGACGCTGGCCGGACTGGACCTGGCCGGGCTGCTCTCAGGCGTGGTCCTGACCGAGACCGTATTCAACTGGCCCGGGATCGGACGGCTCGCCTTCGAGGCGATCTTCAACCTCGACATCCCGCTAATCATGGGCACGGTGCTGTTCTCTGCGTTCCTGATCGTGATCGCCAACCTGCTGGTGGACCTGCTCTACGCATGGCTCGACCCGCGTATCAGGCTGGGTGAAGAGGTATGAGAGGCCGCATCGGCGCGATGGAGTTGACGGGCTTCCTGATGGTGCTGAGCCTGCTCGTGCTCGCCGCCGGCGCGCCCATCCTGGCGCCGCATGACCCGACCCACGCCGTCGCGGCGACTTATGGCGAACCGGCCCCGCCCAGCCGCGCTTTTCCGTTCGGCACCGATATGTTGGGACGCGACGTGCTGTCCCGAATCATCTATGGCGCGCGCGTCTCGCTGATCGTCGGCGTAGCCGGGATGCTGGTGACGATGACGATCGGCGTGGCGATAGGTCTGGCGGCCGGATTCTTCCGCGGCGCGGTTGACGTGGCGCTGATGCGATTTACCGACGTGATGCTGACGCTGCCGGCGCTGCTGCTCGCGATGGCACTGGTGGCGGTGCTGAGCCCGAGCCTGGTCAGCATCCTGATCGTCATCGGCCTGGTCTCATGGACGCAGGTCGCGCGGGTGGTGCGGGCCGAAGCGTTGTCGGTAAGCCAGCGCGACTTCATGGTGGCGGCGCGCTCCCTGGGCGCGTCCTCGATACGTCTAATCGCGCGACATCTGCTGCCCAACGTCTTGCCGCTGATCGTGGTGATGGCGGCGCTCAGCACCTCGGGCACCTTGCTGCTGGACGCGGCGCTGAGCTTTTTGGGCCTCGGCGTCCCGCCACCAACTCCCAGTTGGGGCCGGATGATCGAGGAGGCGGAGCTTTATTTCCGCGCCGCGCCGTGGCTGGCCGCCTTTCCGGGATTGGCAATCTTTTACGCGGTACTGGGCTTCAACCTGTTCGGATACGGCTACCTCCGCCGCCAGAGCCGATAGCGGGGTTCTCGGGTATGTACACAAAGATATATACGCTCTAAGATGTTGTTTGAGTGGCACGAGAACAAGCGCGAAGCCAAATCTGCGCAAGCACGGACTCGACCTGATGAACGGAGCCGAGTTGTTCGATGGCCGACCGGTAATCACCTATCCGTCACCCCGTGCCGATGAGGCGCGGTTTGTTACCGTCGGACTCCTGGTAGATCAGTTCGTCGCCGTCGTGTGGACGGAGCGCGAGGGCGCGGTGCGCCTAATCTCACTGAGAAGGGCAAGAAATGCAGAGCAAAGAGCATATCGTGAGATCTTCGGCTAAGGAAATCAGCCGCAGGATTGCTCGCGGCGAGAGTAAAACTGATTGGCGGCGCGTCAAAGCGATGTCGCAGGCCGAAGTCGAACACCTGGCCGATGAGGAAGAAGGGCCTTTGCCCGAGGGTTGGGAGAGCACCGTCGAAATTGGCGTTCCCGAACCCAAACAGGCGGTTCATATTCGGCTGGATCGGGACGTGGTGCGCTGGTTCAAAGAGCATGGCCCAGGCTATCAGACGCGAATCAACGCCGTGCTGAAGGCCTTTGTCGCTGCCCGGCAGCGCGCCGAGCGCTGAATCATATGTGGACCAGGCGTTGGTTGCGCGAGCCGCGGCCGCAGGGCAAGTCCCTCTCCCTGTTGCCTCTCACAATTTGTGCCGCTGTGGTGCTCGCCGGCGGATGGAAGTCCGGGACGCCGCTTAAATTGCCGCCCGGGGCGATGGTGCTGCGGCTGGCGGCGGCGGACGATGTGCCGACGCTCGATCCCGCGATCGGATATGACACCGCGTCATGGACCTTCGAGCAGGCGATCTTCGATACCCTGGTCCGCTATCGCGACGCCGACGTCGAACTCGAGCCCGGCCTGGCGCTCTCATGGGAGATTTCCAAAGACGCCACCACCTTCACATTTCACCTGCGGCGCGACGCGCGCTTCAGCAACGGCCGGGCCGTGACCGGTGCCGATTTCAAGTATGCGATCGAGCGCGTGCTGAAGCCGTCAACCCAATCCAAGGGATCGGAGTATTACCGCGGCATCGTGGGCGCCCTCGATTTCGTCGCCGGCCGCTCAAGCGGAGTCAGCGGGATCGAGCTTCCCGACCCGTACACGATCGTTTTCCACTTGACCGGTCCGGACCCGATTTTCATCCATAAGTTGACGATGCCGTTTGCGGCCGCCGTCCCGCGTGAGGAGGCCGAGAAGTGGGGCGAGGATTTCTCCCATCACGTAATCGGCAGCGGCGCTTTCAGGCTCTCTCAATGGATCGCCGGGCAGCGCATCGTGCTGGTCCGCAATCCGTATTACTTCGCCAGGGACCTGCCAAAGCTGGACGCGGTGGTCGAAATGATGGGCGTCAATGAAGAGTTGGAATGGCTTAAGTTCGAAGCGGGCGAAGTCGACGTGTCGACAATTCCGTCCGCCGAGTTCCCGCGCGTGATAAAAACACCACGGCTTAAGGCGCTGACGATTCACAACGTTACGGTCACCACCGATTACGTGGGGCTGAACTGCCAGATGGCGCCCTTTACCGACGTGCGTGTGCGGCAGGCGTTTAACTACGCGATCAATAAGGAAAAACTGCTCGCGCTGCTCAACGGCCGCGGCGTCGTGGCGCGCGGCGTCCTGCCGCCGGGACTGCCGGGATACGCGCCGGGCCTCAAGGGCTATCCGTACGACCCCGATAAGGCGCGGCGATTGCTCGAAGATGCCGGTGTGCCCAAGGACTTTGCGCCGGTGCTGTGGATGCGCGCCGATCAGACGATGCTCATACTGGCGCAGTCGATCCAGCAGGACCTGGCTCTGGTCGGCGTAAACGTTCTGCTAAAGCCGGTGGCGTGGGGTCCGCTGCTGGAAGCGATCCGCGAGCCTCGCAACCTCCAACTGTTCATGCTGGCGTGGGAGGCGGATTTTCCGGATCCGGAAAACTTTCTGGAGGTGCTCTTCTCCAAAAGCCAATGGCGTTCCAACAACGACACTTTCTTCTACGATCCCGAGGTTGACCGGCTGATGGCGCAAGCCGCGCCAATCGCCGATTTAAGCCGGCGGTTTGAACTCTACCGGCAGGCTGAGCGGATCATTATCAGCCAGGCACCGTGGGTGTTTCTCTATCATCCGGTAAGCTACGTGATTAGGCAGCCTTGGGTACATGATTACGTAATCAACCCGATGCGTCCCAGCCGGCTGGAAAAAGTCTGGGTCTCGCCGCATCAAGGCGGCGAGGAGTAGGTCAAGTAGGCAGGCCAGCTTGGGAGAGGCCTTCTTCCGTAGCGCCGGCCTCCGTGCCGGCTCTTTTTCCATCCACGATGTAGATAGCCAGTGCCGAGCGACGCAGCCTATTCCATACTGGCTACTTCAATTCGCCGCGGGCGCGGAGTTCCGCCACCGCCGGTTCCTGATGCAGCACGCCCGCTTCACGCAGCGAATCGATTCGGCTCTGCGGATAGCCCAGCACCGCTCTCAGCACTACTTCATTATGCTCGCCCAGAAACGGCGCCCGTCCGGGAATCTCGACGGTCGCTTCTGAAAAGCGAAAGGGCGCCACCGGCAGCCGGAGTTTACCGATGCCCGGTTGATCGATCTCACCCAGCGCGTGGCGCGCTATAGTATGCGGATCGTTCATGACGCCCGGGGTATCCAGCACCGGAGCGCTCAGGATGTGCGCCTGCTCCAGCATCGCCAACGGCTGGTCGCGTGTGGGAAAGGTTTGCAGCCACCGCTCCACGATCGCGATCACCTCGGCGCGCCGCTCCATCCGATGCTCCAGCGTGTCGTAGCGCGGGTCGGTGGCGATTTCAGGCTTGCCGATCAGCCGGGCGAAGGTCTCCCACTGATGGATCAGCACGGAGAGCGCGACGTATCCGTCGCGCGCCTTGAAAATGCCGAACGGCACCAGGCGCATCGAATGGGCACCCGAACGTATTGGCGTCTCGCCATTCATCCCGTAACCCACCATCCCCAGGCTGTTGTAGTGCGACATGCATTCCCTCAACGCGATATCGATAAACTGGCCCTTGCCGGTTCGCTCGCGCGCGAACAATGCGGCGTTGACGGCGGCCAGGCCGTGCACGCCTCCGGTGTAGTCGCCCATATTGCCCCCCGGATAGACCGGTCCCTGGTCGGGATAGCCGGCCTGGTCCAGCAATCCGCTGCTGGCCCAGGAGATGAGGTCGTTGCTGGGTTTGTGCGCGTAAGGGCCGTTTTGGCCGAAGCCCGAGATCGAGCACATGATCAGGCGCGGGTTAAGCGGCGCCAGCGCCTGGTAACCGAGCCCGTATTTGGCCAGCACGCCGGGCGTGAAGTTTTCGATCAGCACGTCGGATTGGCGCACCAGGTCCCGTATCAGATCGACCGCGCCAGGCTTCTTGATGTTGAAGCACAGGCTCTTCTTGCCGCGGTTATCGCTGATAAACAGACCGCCCTGGCCCGCGCGCATCGGCGGATATAGGCGCGCATAATCGCCCGCCGGAGCCATTTCGAGCTTGATAACCTCGGCGCCCATATCGGCCAGCATCCTGCCCAGGACTGGACCGGCGATGTATTGGGTGAAGTCGAGCACCCGGATTCCGGCCAGTATCCCGCGCTTTTCTGCTTCCATGACAAAAACTCCTGAACTGCAATTTGAAGCCGGCTTTGCTTCGTTGCTGATGCCTGCCGTCTAATCCAGACCTGCGCGCGCGTCAACACGGGTTTGATGCGGCGTTTGGCAGACGGCTTGGGGTGATCGGCGCTGACAGTCTATGTTATGGAACGAGTTCCGCAGTCGTGCGCCTCACAGATATGAAGGAAGGCACCTCATGGTAAGAATTGAATTGACCGCTGAAGAGGCCGAGGAACTGTCGGGAATCCTGGACAATTATCTTTCCGACCTGCGAATGGAGATTGTCGACACCGATTCGCACGATTTTCGCGAAGGCTTGAAGAGACGGAAGGAGTTTTTGGGCCGGCTCGTCGATCAGCTCAAAGGTTCCAGGTCGTGACGGCCGATACATCGTGGGACAGGTTTTCCAACCTGTCATTCGGGTTTCCCACCGCGGAGTTACGTGCACTACTAGGATGGGAGGGGCTGTGTTATGGAAAAGCGATTTGAGGAGGTCCTGTGATGCGATTTGACGGCAAGGTCGGCGTGGTTACCGGCGGCGGATCGGGAATCGGCCGCGCGACCGCGATTGGGTTTGCCCAGCGGGGCGGATCGGTCGTGATCGCGGAGTTCAACGAAGAGGCCGCCAACAAGGTCGCCGCTGAGATCACGGCGGTGGGCGGCAAGGCGGTGGCATGCCGCACCGACGTGAGCAAGGCCGCCGATATCCAGGCGGCGATCGATCTTGCCCGCAGCCGGTTCGGTAGGCTGGACTTCCTGCACAACAATGCGTTCGCGATGCCGCCTCGATGGCGGCCGTCGCGGGTGGGAGAAATCCGCGATGAGGCGTGGGAGCATACCCTGAACGTGGGGCTGACGGCCTGCTTTCGCGGAATGAAGTTTGCCGTCCCCGTGATGCGCGAGCAGAAATCGGGTGTGATCGTAAATACCGCCTCGATCTCGGGGATCCAGGCTGATTACGGTGTCGCGGCATATAACACGATCAAGGCCGGGCTCATCAATCTGACCCGCGCCTTTGCGCTCGAGTACGGTCCGGTGGGCATTCGGGCCAACTGCGTTTGCCCCGGTGTGATCGACACGCCGTTGCTGGGCGGAGCGGCGCAGGATCCTGAAATGCGCAAGCGCATCGAAAGCAAGATCCCGCTGGGACGATTGGGACGGCCCGAGGACATCGCCAACGTAGTCCTGTTCCTCGCCTCCGACCTGGCCGCGTTCGTTTCGGGCTCAGCCTACGTCGCCGACGGCGGCCAGACGGCTCATACCGGGATTCCCCCGATCATACCGAGCGAGAGTTGAGTGAAGGTGCGGCCGCATTGCACGAAGCGTTACAGAGACCTCACCCTAACCCTTTCCCTGGTCAGGGAGAGGGCAGGGAGAGGGCTAGGGTGCCAACGGTCGTAGCAGCGCATACCAGCGGCACGATGAGGTAGCCAGTGGAAAACTCCCAGCAAAGCCCGGCCGCGCTTGATGACCTTAAAGTGGTTGAGCTGCCTGCGCTTGACCCGTTGCCGTTTTTTGCCGCCTCGATGGCGGCCAAGGCAATGGCTGACCTCGGCGCCGAGGTGCTCAAGATCGAGCCGCCCAAAACCGGCGCCGCGGATCGGCGCTTCGGTCCATCGGGGGGCGGCAAGCCTGACCCTGAAACTCGCGCGCTTCACCTTTTTCTGGACTGCAACAAGCTCAGCGCCACACTTGATCTCGCTAACTCGCGCGGACACGAACTGCTGATGCGAATCCTGGGCGAGGCCGACGTGGTCTTCAATCCCAACCCGCCGGCGCTCAACGATCGCCTCGGGCTTGCCTGGCGCACGCTGTGCGACCGCTTCCCGCGCCTGGTGGTGGTCTCGACCACCTACTTCGGCACTGATTCGCGCTATCGCGACTTTCGCGGCGGCGACCTGGTCGCCACGCAGATGAGTGGCGTGGGCTTCGAAACGCCCTTCAACCAGGTGACCGACCCGCCCAATCAGCCGCCGCTGCGCCCCGCCGAGCGTCAGGCCGATTACATGACCGGCTATACCGCGGGGTCCGCGGCGATGGTGGCGTTGCAGGGACGCAACCGTTCGGGCAAGGGCCAGCATGTCGACGTCAGCCAATGGCTGGCGATGGTTAGCACGATCCGGATCAATGTGGGCCAGCTCTCGCACGACCACCCGCGCACGGGCATGTCGCGGCGGCTGTACGTCCGCCGCAAGACCAACTCCGGATGGATTTACCCATGCCGCGACGGCTTCATCAGCTTCCGCAGCAGCCCGGGCAATTTCTGGGAGGGGGCGGTGCGGATGCTGGGTAGCCCGGAATGGACCCGGGACCCCATTTTTGCCACCGAACTGTTGCGGCTTAAAAATTCCGACGCAATGGATGCGATGATTACCAGTTGGTTCATGGAATACAGCAAGGAGGAAATCTTCCAGCGAGCGCAGGCCGAGGGCGTACCCTGCTTTCCGCTCTACAACGTCGGCGAGGTCGCTGAGAACCGGCAATACCGGGCGCGCGATTTTTTCCAGCAGTGCGAGCATCCAATTGCCGGACGCTTCAAGATGCCCGGACCGCCCTATCTTATGAGCCGCACGCCGGCCAGGGTCAGACGGCCGGCCCCGTGTTTGGGCGAGCACAACGTGACGATCTTTTGCGACCGGCTGGGAATCAGCCGCGATGAACTGGGCGCTTTGCAAACGCAGGGAGTGATCTAGGATGAACGACCTTCCTCTAGCAGGAATCAGGATCGCGGATTTCGGATGGATCTTCGCGGTGCCTCACACCACCAGTTGGCTGGGTGCGCTGGGCGCCGATGTGATCCGAATCGAAAGCCCCAAGCGTCCCGACCTGGTCCGCTTCCTGGGCGCCACCGACGGCAAACCCGGTATCAATCAAAGCGGGTTGTTTCACTCGATCAACTTCTCCAAGCGCAGCATCGCGCTTGACCTGACCACCAAAGCCGGCGCCGATGTCGCCCGCCGCCTGGTGTCAATGAGCGACATCGCGATCGAAAACTTCGGCACCGGCGTGATGGCAAAGTTCGGGCTGGATTACGAAAAACTGCGCGCGGTCAAACCCGACCTCGTCATGATGTCGGGCACGCCGCTGGGACAGACCGGACCTTGCTCAAATGCGATCGGATATGGTCCGAACAGCCTGGCGTTTTCGGGCATCTCGCACCTGACCGGCTATCCGGGCGGAGAGCCGTCCGGCATCGGCGGCACCTGGCCCGACTTCGTCGTGGGCGTGGTGATGGTCATGGGCGTGCTGAGCGCTCTGCACTATCGCGACCGCACCGGTGAGGGGCAGTATATCGATATGTCGATCGCCGAGATGGTCACAGGGATGCTGCCCGAGGCGATGATGGATTTCTTTCTGAACGGGCGCGGACATGACCCGATTGGAAATCGCGACGCGGACATTGCGCCTCACGGCGCATTTCCAGCCGCCGGCGACGATCAATGGGTGGCCATCGTCACCGTTTCCGACGCCGAATTCTCAAGCCTGTGCGAAGCGCTGAGCGCGCCGGCGCTGGCCGCTGACGCGCGTTTCCAAACCATGGCGGCTCGGCTGCATAACGTCGACGCGCTGGAGCACGAATTGGGCGAACTGACGCGCAAGTTTGAGCGCGACGACTTGGTCGCGGCGCTGCGAGTCCGCGGAATCGCCGCCGGACCAATGTACAACACCGCCGAGATAATGGAAGACCCGGCGATGGTTGAATCGGGCATGAACATCGAACTCGACCACAAGGAAGTGGGCAAGCGGGTCATCCCGGTTCTGCCGCTCACCTTCTCCGGCTTCAAGCCGAACTATTACGGCGGCCCCGCGATCGGTGAGCACACCGACGAAGTATTAAGCAGTGTTCTTGGCTACAGTCCCGAAGAGATCGCCCGCCTGCGTGCCGAAGGCGGAGTTCTGTAAGAGCGCGAGAGAGCAGGAGAATACGCGATGCCCAAGTATGTCGAGGTCGAAGAAGCCCGCAACCTGAACGGGTTGCGGCTGGTGCTGTCGCCGGGCGTTCCGGGGCCGTGGAGTGAAGCGGCCAAGGGCATTTTCTACGCCAAGAAGATTCCGTATATCCCGGTTCGTCAGAAAATGGGTATCGATCCGGTGCTGCGGGAATGGACGGCGCAGGACAGCGCGCCGGTTGCGATTTATAACGACGAGCGGCCCCGCTCAACCTGGATCGAACAGCTTTACCTGGCCGAGCGGCTGGCTCCCGACCCGCTGCTCATCCCCGCTGCGATCGACGATCGCGTGGCGATGTTCGGCTATGCCAACGAGTTGTGCGGCGAGCAGGGGTTTTCATGGTGCAAGCGGCTGCTGCTGTTCCATGACGCTCTCACCGCGCCCGGGGCCGATGAAAAGAATCTCGCCTTTATCCGTCTCCTCGCAACAAAGTACAGCTATGATCCGGCGCTGGTGGATGGGTCACGGGCACGGGTGGTGGAAATCCTGCGGGCGCTTTCGGGCCGCATCGAGGAGCAGCGCCGCGCCGGCAGCCGCTATTTGATTGGCAATCAGCTAAGTGCGCTGGACATCTACTGGGCCACTTTCTGCGCGATTATCAACCCCCTGCCCGATAATCTGTGTCCGATGACGCCGGCTTTTCGACAAACCTACACCAACCGCAATCCGGCGATTGCCGCCGCGGCGTCGCCACTGCTGTACGAGCATCGCGACTTCATCTACCACGAATACCTGGAGCTACCCGTGGACAATTAGGATTAAGCTTGCGCAGGCCTGGCCAAATCAGGTAAAGCCATAGCTGGTCATCGGGCTGGACGAAATTCAAGGGGGGACCGGCCATGGTCAGAAGTCTCGTCAGCGCGATCGCGCTGGCTTGCGCAGCGGCTCTATTTGCCGGCTGCGCGACGGTTATAAACGGCACCACGCAACGGGTCCAAATCGATTCCACTCCGAGCGGCGCGGAGGTCTTAATCGACGATTCCCAGCAGTTGGTCACCACGCCGGCCACGGTTAAGCTCTCGCGCCGCGATTCCCACAAGCTGGTCTTCCACAAACCGGGCTACCAGGACACCACCGAGAGCCTGACCTCCGGCATGTCGGGATGGATCCTGGGCAACCTTATCGCTGGTGGAGTGGTTGGGATGGCGATCGACGCCTCCGACGGAGCGGGACGCAAACTTTCCGCCGACGACGTCAACGTGATGCTGATACCGCTACCGCTACCACCACCCACCGATGCGGCCGCGGTCTTCGTCCGTCATGCTCAAGCGGCGATCCCAGCGCATGACGAGCAACCCGCGGCCCAGCCGGATGACGAGCACCCAGTCGCGGACCAGTCCGCTGTCGCCCCTGCGCGGCCGGAAGGACCTCCTCTGGAGGACTTTACCGACGACGAGTCAGGTTACGCGCGGCCAGCCGCGCAAATACCGGCCAGCCAGTGACCCAGCCGGGATGCACTCAAGTTCATCCAGCTGAATCTTAATTAACCCAAAAGCCTGAATTCGGCTTCGAGTTCGGCGGTTGAAGCGAGCCCTCTTTTCCGTAGCGCCGGCCTCCGTGCCGGTTCTTTTTGTCTCGGACAACGCTGAATGTGGACCAGGGGACAGAACAAACGGCGCACTAATTTCCTGCCTCGCCGGCTGGGAGAGGCCGGAGAGCGAGTTTGCGCAAGCAAAATCGCTCTCCGTGTGAGGGTGCACGTACACTTCAAGCAACCAACTCTTTGGTGTCACACGGAGGTTTTCGGGTTCAGTTCAGTTTGGTACGAAAGAAAAAGAACCGGCACGGAGGCCGACGCTATGGGAAAAAGCGACTCCCGCACCCGAGTCAGGCAAGCAGCATGCGCATCGCTTCAAGTGTGCGCTTGAACGGATGGTCGCTCCCGGCGTGACCGTCCGAAGCTATTTGCCCGCCACGGTCGGTTGGGCCCAGGTCTCCAGTTTGAAGCTGGGATCGTCCGCAGCCGGCGCGCCAACTTGGATTACGCTGGGGCTGCGGAAGTATGCGCGGCCCGTATTTTCGGCGGAATAAAAGCCCAACCGCAGGGCGAATTTGACGTCGGTCTCCTTGGGCACCTGGACGTAAAATCCGACCGGCTCCCAGTAGCTGCTGCCTCGTACGTCGCGCGACGCGATCCAGCTCTCCATGATGCTGATATTGGCGCCGGTAGCGACCTCCCCCACATTTTCGGTGCGGACGCTGGCCGTGAAGTGATACCAGCCGGGTTTCAGGTGGACGGTCTGCATCCAACGTGAGTCCACGGGCTGATAATTCCACACCTCCAGCTCGGGCTGCGGCTGGTCGTTCAACCATTGAAAGGTAACATCGCCCGGCGGCTGCGAATATGGATCGTGCTCCCAGTATTGCGGTGAGTCTCCGCTGCCGGCACTGAATCCGGGATTCAGCACAAGGTTGGCCTGGGCACGGACCACAGAGGGAGCGAAGCAGGCCGCAAACAGACACAAACCAAGCAGCGAGGCGATTTTGGAGCTCAACCTCGCACGACGATCCAATTTGACGTTCTCAACCATAAACCACCGCAATGAGCCAAAGTTTCCGTTTTGGTCCCGCGTTCCAGCACATCAGATATGTCCCGCGGTTGCAACATTTTCAATAAACCAGAAGGCTTGCGTCCGCAGCCTGGCAGGGTGCGGACGCAAACCGCTCAGCTTCGGCGGACGGAGTCCAGAATCGCCAGGCCCTCCAGCGCCAGTCCGGGCGTTAGGTTGTCCAGCATCAGGCGTTTCAAATGCTGGGTCAGGGCCGCGCGCGCGTAGCGGATGGTCAGCGGCGGCTTGGCAACAATCTGCCGCGCCAGCTCCCAGGCGCGGGGCAGGAGTTTTTCACGCGCCAACACTTCGCTCACGATACCAAGCGCGAGCGCTTCCTCTGCCGATATTTTCTGACCGGTCAGCAGGAAATAGCGGCCGCGGTTAACGCCCAGCAGCAGCGGCCATGCCACGTGCACGCCATCGCCGGGAACCGCTCCGCCGGGGTAATGGGCCAGGTCCGCGAAAACGGCGTCATCGCTGGCCAGCACTATATCGCTGAGCACGGCCAGTTCGGCATGGATGTAAGCGGGCCCGTTGACGGCCCCGATGATCGGCACCTCGATATCCAGCAGGTCCATCAGCAGATGCTTGCCCTCGAAGATGATCCGGTCCCAACTCTGGGCGTTCATGCGCCCGAAACCGCCGGCGTCCATTTCGGCGCAAAACGACTTACCGGTCCCGGTCAGGATTATGGCCTTGTTTTCCGAGTCCCGCGCGAGGTCGGTGAACAGCTCGCCGTACTCCGTATGAGGACCGGGCGCCCAGAGCATCTCCTTGCCGTCGGTATGAAAGGTGACCTGCGCGATCCCCTCGCGCCGCTCCAGCCGCGCATGCTGGTACTTGTTCTGATACTGCTCGAATCGGCTCATGATGCTGCCTCCTATTGGGTTGTGAACCGTCGCAAACGGAAGTTAGTTTAGTGCGAACGAAAAAAGAACCAGCACGGAGGCCGGCGCTAGGCCTTCGAGGGCGCCGCTGGCTAGCCCCAACCGTTGGCGGAGAGCAACCCGGAGCTATACAGCGCATCGGGTTGTGGGGGGCGTGCGATGAACAGCGACAAAACCAGGCCGATCACACTGAGGCCGAAGCAGATTTCCGCAAACAGGTCGCCGACCATGGTGTAGATGGTGCCGCCGTGGCGCCAGTGCACGGTGCGCATTTCGGTGCCGCGGGTGAAGAGGTCTGTGCGCGACGTGATATCGCCGTCGGGCTCGATTACGGCGCTAATTCCGGTGTTGGCCACCCGCACCATCGGCGTGTGCGTCTCGACTGAGCGCAGCGCCGACATCGCCAGCAATTGGTAGGGGGCGGAGCTATTGCCGTACCAGGCGTCGTTGGTGATGTTCATCAGCAGGTTGGCACCCTGGTCCACCGCGTTGCGGCTTAAGTCGGGAAAGATTCCTTCGAAACAGATCAGCACCGCCAGCTTGGCGCCTTTGACGTCGAATAGGGTCTGGCGCTCACCGGGAACGAATTCACCCAGCCCGACCACCACCTTGTGCACGAAGAAGCCGAATACTTTGCGGAACGGCACGTATTCGGCGAACGGGGCCAGGTCGATCTTGTCGTAGTAATCGACGATGCGCCCGTCGGCGGAGACCAGGTAGGCGCGGTTGAACGAGTCGATCTCGTAGGGGCTGAAACGCAGCGCCGGCGAGCCGAACAGGATCGGCGTATGCGCCTGGCGCGCGAGCTCCAGCAGGCGGGCTCGGTACTCGGCGTCACTGGCCAGCGCCGCCAGCGGATAGACGTTATCGGGCTGGACATAGAAAGCGGCCGCCGCCTCGGGCCATACGATCAGGTCCGGATGCTCCTTGGCGGCGCGCAACGTCTGGTCGGCATAAACTGCAAAGCTGGAGGGACGGAAGTTGGGATCCCACTTGATGCTCTGGGGGATATTGCCCTGTACCATCGCGACTTTCAGCGAGCCGTCGTAGTGTTCATGCTCCAGTTGCGTCATACGCAGGCCACTGAATACCATCGCCGCTACCATCAAGCCGGTCAGCGCCGAGAGGCTGCGAATCTTCAAACGGCGGGCGGAGGCGGGGGCGGCTATCACGGTGTAAACGACGGCGTTGAAAAAAACGATCAGCGCCGACACGCCATAGACGCCGGTTATCTCGGCGAACTGGATCAGACCCAGGTTGCGGTAGGCGGCATAGCCGAGCAGGTTCCATGGAAAGGGGATCGGAAAGAAGCTGCGCAGCCATTCCACCGCTGCCCACAGGATCGGCAGCGTCAGAACCAGCGGAATCCGAAGGCGCCGGGTGACGAAGGCCGCGCCCACCACGGTGCCGGCCAGAAAAAGTGCCTCCACCGCGGACAACAGCAGCATCGGACCGACCGCCATCCACAACGGCGCATCGGCGAAAGTGTGCAGCGGGATCACCGCCCAGTACAGCGTGATCACATAGAAGACGAAGGCCTGCAACATCGAGTACCCGAACACCCCGCGCAGCCGCAGCCCGTCGATCGCATAGAGCAGCGGGACCAGTGCTACCCAGGCGAGCAGATTCAGATCGAATTTGGGCAACGCGAGTCCCAGCGCCAAGCCGCTGGCCACCGCCAGGGCCGCGCGCGAGAGGGCGTGCGTGGAGCTTACTGCTGGGGCGGGAACAGGTTTTTTAGCGGGAGCACTCCGGCGCATGGTGGATGTCCGTTAAAGCGTGCGTAGATTTCGTCGGCGTCGCGCCAGTCTTCGACCAGAACCACGGTATCGCGGGCGCCAAAGTGAAGGTCGCCCGCCATCCGCCATTCGCGCTCGAAGGTCCAGTCAACCGCGGGCCGGCGGCCGAGATCCAGGCTCACCACCCGCCACAACTCGGCCTGCGGCAGAATTGCGGTTGCCTCCTTCCAGGGCATATAGATGACCGGCCGGGCGCCCATCTTAAAAGCGTAGCGCTTGCTCACGGCGATGCCGAAGGGTTCATATCGGCGCCGCGCGCGTGGATCAAGCACCCGGGCCAGGTACTCGAAGGGAGCATCGAAGAAGCAGATGACCGGCCGTTTGGTCCTGATCATGCGGATGCTGGCCCGGATCATTCCGGCGCCCAGGATGGCGGCCAGATTATCCAGCGCCGCCGCCGGATGCGAGGCGCGAGTGAAATGCGTCAGCATCCCGCCGTCGGGCGGCTTGATCGGCGTGCGCGCTAATTTCATCACGCCTGCCCGGGGGCCGTATGAGTGGTTTTGACCGCCTCTTCCAACGCAGCCTCGAGCTTGTCCTGGTAGCCGAACATCACCGCGGCGTCTGATTTCGAACGTTCATGATCATAGCCAAGGAGGTGCAAAAAGCCATGCACCAGCAGGGTTCGAAGCCGCTGGGATGTACTTTGTCCGATTTCGTGAGCCTGGCGCGCCGCGGTCTCCAGTGAAATGACGACATCGCCCAGCGGTTTGGCGTCGGGCGGCCGGTACTCGCCCGGCGCGGCCGCAAAAGCGTCGGTTTCCCCATCTTCGATTTGCGCAAAGGACAGCACATCGGTGGGGCGAGCGAGGAACCTGTAGTTGATGTTGAGCTGCTTTATCCGGCGGTCGCCGGTCAGCAGGATCGACAGCTCGCAATCCTCGCGGCCCACCAGACGCATCAGCGCCTCCGCTTCCTCACGCAGCATGCGCGTGTAGCGGCTGGCGCTCTTCAAGTCGCAGCTTATTTCGACAAGCACTTCAGCCGTCTTGCGATTCGCCGTTGCGCTGCGCGATCAGCGGCGGCTCGCCGCTGGCGGCCTCGTAGGCGGAGATGATCGCCTGGACCAGCCGATGGCGCACCACGTCTCGCTCGTTGAAATAGACGAAAGCTATGCCCGGGGTGTTGGACAGCACCGTGCGCGCTTCCTTAAGCCCCGACAGTTTGCCGCTGGGCAGGTCGATTTGGGTAATGTCGCCGGTGATAACCGCCTTGGAGTTATAGCCCAGCCGGGTCAGGAACATCTTCATCTGCTCGGAGGTGGTGTTCTGGGCTTCGTCCAGGATGATGAAGGAGTCGTTAAGCGTGCGTCCGCGCATGAACGCCAGCGGCGCCACTTCGATCGTGCCCCGCTCCAGCATCCGGCGCGCCCGATCGAAATCGACCATGTCGTGCAGCGCGTCGTACAGCGGACGCAGGTACGGATTGACCTTTTCCGCCAGGTCGCCGGGCAGGAAGCCGAGCTTTTCCCCGGCCTCGACCGCCGGACGGCACAGTACCATCCGGGTGACCTGGTTCTTCATCAACGCCGCCAGCGCCATCGCCATCGCCAGGTAGGTCTTGCCGGTACCGGCGGGTCCGATGCCGAAGACCACGTCATGGTTGCGAATCGCGTCGATGTAGAGCTTCTGATGGATGCTCTTGGGCGTGATGACGCGTTTGTGCGCCGAGACGTAAACGGTGTCGAGAAAGATGTCCTTGAGCGAGGCGTTGCGGTCGCCGCGCAAAATCCGGATCGAGTAGTCGACGTCGCTGGGATAAATCGGGTAGCCGGCCTTGAGCAGTTCGTAAAGCTCGCTGAGCAGCTTTCCGCCCAGCGCCTGCTCGGCCAGACCGCCGGAAATTTTCAGCACGTTGCCGGCAACCCCGATTCGTACGCCGAGGGCCTGCTCGATGGTTCGCACGTGCGCGTCATTCTGGCCCAGCAGCTCGGTAAAGAGGCGCTGATCGTCGAAATGAAGCTCGAGCGAATCTTCAGTGACTGGCTGTGAAGTGGCTACGTTGCTCCTCCTGGAAGGCGCCTGCTTCTTAAGGGCGCACCGATAAGGTAAAGCGGCGATTCCCTACCTTTGAATCTAATCAATTTCCGCTCCGTATAGAAGCCGCCGCGTCAGCCCCCGCCCAACAAGCTTGAAACCTTGTCCAGCGCTTCGTTCAGACGCGCCGGGTCGCGCCCCCCGGCCTGTGCAAAGTCCGGCCGTCCGCCGCCTGAACCACCCACAATCGGCGCGATTTGCTTGATGATTTCGCCCGCCTTGACCTTTGGCACCAAATCGGGCGTGACCGCCACCAGCAGGGCCACCTTGTCGGCCGAGACCGCCGAACCCAACGCCACCACCGCCGACTTGTGCTGGCTGCGGATCTGGTCGGCGATGCCGCGCATCGCGCCCGGCTCCACCCCTTCAAGCCGCCGCGTGATTAGCTTGATACCGCCCACGTCCCGCACCGTTTCGTCGGCGGGCGCCGATTCACCTGCGGCGAGCTTGCGCTCCAGGGAGCTAATCTTCTTCTCCAGTTCCTTCTCGCGCGCCAGCAAACGTTGCAGCCGTTCCAGCGCCGCGCCGTCTTTGGCTCGCAACTGGTCTCCGATCTCGCGCAGGATCTCCTCTCGGCGGCGGATCGCCTCCAACGCGCCCTGCCCGGTCAGCGCCTCGACGCGCCGCACGCCGGCGGCAACGCCGGATTCGGCCTCGAGCTTAAAGACCCCGATATCGCCGGTGCGCGCTACGTGCGTGCCGCCGCACAACTCGATCGAGAAGTCGCCCATCCGTACCACCCGCACGCGATCCCCATACTTTTCGCCAAAAAAAGCGAGCGCCCCCGTTTTCAGCGCGTCCGCATGAGCCATCTCCTCATGGACCACCGCGGCGTTTTCGCGGATGCGGGCGTTGACTTCCTCCTCGATAGTTTGCAGATCGCGCGGCGCGATCGAACTAGTGTGCGCGAAGTCAAAGCGCAGTCGGTCTGGGGCAACCAGCGAGCCTGCCTGATGCACATGCGAGCCCAGAACGTCGCGCAGCGCGTAATGCAGGATATGGGTCGCGGAATGGTTCAGCATCGCGGCATCGCGCCGGGCGCGATCCACTTCCAACGTCACCCGCGCGCCGGGCCGGACCTGTCCCGCGTCGCCTTGAAGCAGGTGTCCCAAGTGGATAATGGCGCCATCGACTTTGCGGGTTTCGGTAATTTCCAGCAGAGCCCCGCTGGCCACGCGAATCGTGCCGCGGTCGCCGACCTGGCCTCCGCCTTCCGGATAAAAGGGCGTCTCGGCAACAACTACTTCGGCCTTGCCTTCGTCGCCGATGTGGCTGGCGAGGACTTCGGATTCGCCGTGATAATGGTCGTAGCCGACAAATCGCGAAGCGACGGCGCCGCTCAGTTTGAGCTCGGGCGCCAGCGCCTCTTCCGTCCGGGCCGCACGCGAGCGTTGGCGCTGTTGCGCCATCAGACGCTCGAAGCCTTCGACATCCACTGTAACATGGTAGTCGCGGCAGACGGCCTGCGTCAGATCGAGCGGCAAGCCATAAGTGTCGTACAGCTCAAAGGCAAATTCCCCGGGCATGCGAGCAGGCAATCTCGTTATAGACGCGCGCCAGTGCTCGATTCGATCGATTCCATCCTTGATAACCGACCCGAATCGAAACTCCTCCTCGCGCACAGCTCGGCTAATGTTTTCCTGCTTGTCGCGAAGCTCAGGGTACGCGTTGCCCATGGCCGATATGACAGCGCTACAGACGTCTGGAAGAAAACCTAAATTGATGGAAATCCGAGAGCCGTGCCAGATTGCGCGGCGAATAAGCCTTCTCAACACGTATTCGCGATCGTTATTTCCCGGTCTTAAGCCTTCCGCAATAAGGAAAGTGATCGCGCGAGCGTGGTCAGCAATAGCTCGGTAAGAGACATCGGACTCCGCATCTTTGCCATAAGACTTTAGATTACCGACAGCTAGGACCACCTTCTGGATGCTCGCAATGATCGTCTGAAAAACGTCGATATCGTAATTGCCCAGCAAGCGGCCAGTCTCGAAGCTTTGCAACACGGCAGTGACGCGCTCCAGTCCGGTTCCCGTATCGACGTGCTTCATCGGCAGCGGCGTCAGCGCGCCCGCCGCGTCGCGGTTGTACTGGATGAAGACCAGGTTGCCCAACTCGATGAAGCGGGCGCATCCGTCAACGTTGACGCCGCAGCCCGACCCTTGATGGGGCGAGCCGTCGCAGGCCGCCGGTCCGCGGTCGATATCGATCTCCGAGTTGGGCCCGCATGGTCCGGTCTCGCCCATCTCCCAGAAATTGTCCTTGTCGCCGAAGCGCAAAATGCGCTCGCGCGGCAGGACGCCCATCTTGATCCAGATTTCCTCGGCTTCCTGATCGTCCTTGTGGACCGTGGCCCACAAGAGCCTGGGGTCCATTCCCCAAACTTTAGTGATTAGCTCCCAATGCCAGGCAATCGCCTCGGCCTTGTAATAATCGTCGAACGACCAGTTGCCGAGCATCTCGAAAAAGGTGTGATGGTAGGTGTCGCGGCCGACCGCCTCCAGGTCGTTGTGCTTGCCCGAGATGCGCAAGCATTTCTGGCAATCCGCGACGCGCCGGGCCTCCGGCGTGCGGATACCCAGGAAATAATCCTTGAACTGCACCATTCCGGCGTTGGTGAAGAGCAGCGTCGGGTCGCCCTTGGGAACCAGCGAGGCGGAGGGCACGATATGATGGCCGCGCTCCTTGAAGAAGTTCAGGAACGAACTGCGCACCTTGTCAGTGGTCCACTCCATATAGAATGATTTTAGCCGATCAGGTAGGTCGAGCGGATAGGTTCCTTTCCGGCCATCGAAAGCGAGCAGACCCACGCTTGAGGTGCAAGAAAACCCTCACCCTGGTCAGGGCTGGTCAGGGAGAGGGCTGCAGAAAGGGATTTTTGCTCCCTTTTTTACTCCGAATGACCGTAGGAGGTTGCATTTTCGGTGGCCGACTCCGCAATCATGAAAGTGCGCACCAATTTTGTTCCCTCTTCCCGACCAGGGATAGGGTCAGGGTGAGGGTGACGCCAACTGCTCAGTCGGTCGGTTCTGGATGCGCCTTGTGGGTCAATTTCTCGCGCACCTGGAGCTCGATTTCGTCCGCCATCGCGGGGTTGTTCTTTAGCAGCTCGCGGGCGTTTTCGCGTCCCTGCCCGATGCGCTCGCCCTTGTAGGAGTACCAGGCCCCGAGTTTTTCGATGATGTTCTGTTCGGCGGCGATATCGACCAGTTCGCCTTCCTTGGAGATGCCCGTTCCGTAGAGGATGTCGAATTCCGCCTCTTTGAAGGGCGGCGCGACCTTGTTCTTGACCACCTTGACCTTGGTGCGCGAGCCAATCACGTCGTTGCCCGACTTGATCGCGCCCACCCGCCGGATATCCATCCGCACCGAGGAATAGAACTTCAGCGCGTTGCCTCCGGTGGTGGTTTCGGGATTGCCGAACATGACGCCGATCTTCATCCGGATCTGGTTGATGAAGATCACGATCGTGCGCGAGCGCGAGATGATCGAGGTCAATTTGCGCAGCGCCTGCGACATCAGCCGCGCCTGCAGGCCCATTTGCGGCTCGCCCATCTCGCCTTCGATTTCGGCGCGCGGCACCAGCGCCGCCACCGAATCGATTACCAGCACGTCGATCGCGCCCGACTGCACCAGGGTTTCCGCGATTTCCAGCGCCTGCTCCCCATTATCTGGCTGCGAGATGAGCAGGTCCTCGACCTTGACGCCAAGCTTGCGCGCGTAGCCCGCGTCCAGCGCGTGTTCGGCGTCGATAAAGGCGCCGATTCCGCCCAGCTTCTGCGCCTCCGCGATACATTCAAGGGCCAGCGTCGTTTTGCCCGAAGATTCGGGACCATAGATCTCAACCACGCGCCCGCGCGGCAAGCCGCCGACCCCCAAGGCGATGTCCAGGCCCAGCGAGCCGGTGGAGACGACCGGGATGTCGCCCGCGATCGCATCTTCGCCCAGCTTCATGATCGAGCCTTTGCCGTACTGCTTCTCGATCTGGCTGAGCGCCAGTTCCAGCGCCTTGCCTTTTATGTCCTGCGCCACGTTAAAGCACCCCGCCGACCCCCTTTTTACTTGGCCTCACAGAGATCAGCGATGACATATTTGCACAAAATCATGAGACGGCTCCATGCCTCGCCACCTGGCAAATCGGCATGTCTCCACATGATCCCCAACGCAGGCCCTAGCAGGGTGCGGAAAAAGTGGCTTCAGGGAGTTGCGGTGATGTTAGCTTTCAGCACCCTGCATCAAAGCTGGATTCTTTCCTTAATCTTCTCTCCTATGGGAGAGATAAGAGAGAGGGGGCAGGCTGGGCGCTTTGCGGGAACGACGTCCGTCCATATTGACAATTGATAATAATTATAATTATCATATAAATATCTACAATATAGATACGTCCGTAGAAACATTGTTGATACATCATTCGCGTCGGAGTAAATGTATCCATGAACATTGTTGCGAAATGGGGGAATAGTTTGGCCGTTCGGATTCCGGTCAAGGACGCTGAGCGAGCCGGGTTTAAGGAAGGTACTAGAGTTCAGATTCTTTCAAAAGTCGGTCGGCTCGTTATCGAACCGGCGCGGCCGAAATATAAGTTGAAGGACCTGCTCGCGGCAATCACGTCTGAGAACTTGCACGGCGAGGTGGACTGGGGCCAGGCAGGTAACGAGGAATGGTAAAGGCAAGATCTTATGCTCCAGAACGGGGAGACTTCGTTTACGTCGATTTCAATCCGCAAGCCGGAAGGGAGCAGAGTGGAAGAAGGCCCGCCTTGGTGCTTAGTCCAGGCGGATATAACTCGCGAACCGGATTGGCCGTAATGTGCCCCCTCACCCCAAGGGCAAAGGGGTACCCCTTTGAAGTAGGAATCCCACCGGGCGGCAAGATCTCTGGCGTGGTACTCAGCGATCACTTAAAAAATTTGGACTGGCGAGTCCGCAAAGCTGACTTTGTTGAAAAAGCACCGGGTACTGTTTTGGACGAAGTGATGGCGAAATTGAATGCTTTACTTTTCGAAGACTAGACTATAAGCCGTTCGGTAACGCTTACCCGCCCTCAAACGGCAGCGTGGCCAACGTCTCATACTTCGCGCCTTGAGGGGACAGATGGCTGCGATAGAGCGCCATCGAGGCGATCAGGGAACTGCCGAAATCAAGGTCAGCGGCCAGTTCCAATGCCTCACGCATCCTGGCGTCGCGCGACGGATTGCGCATGCGGCCGATGGTCAGATGCGGGGCGAAGGGACGCTCCTCCGGCTCGAAGCCGCATCTCACACTCAGCGCTTCGACCTTCAGGGCGACCTCGGCCAGGGCCCCATCGGTCAGGCCGATCCAGATGACGCGCGGCCGCTTAAGCGACGGAAACGCTCTCGCACCGTGCGCCTGCACCATAAACGGCGCGGTTGCGGCAGCGATCGGCGCAAGCCCATCGATCATCCTTTGGATCTCTGCCGGCGCCACCCGGTTGCCGAGAAAACGCAGCGTCAGGTGAAAGCTCGCCGGCCTCGTCCAGGAGATGTCGCCGCCCAGTTTGCGCAGACTCGCCTGAAAGCGGGCCACCGCCTCGTCGGTCTCGGGCGAGAGGCGTATTGCTACGAAAGCCCTGATACCCTCGTCCATCTCGCGAGTGTACCAAAGCCGCGCCTCAAGGCAGATTCTGCGAGAAATGAGAGATTAGGCACGGGGAGCGCGCGGGCAGGGGTCCTGCGTGGCTGGTTGACGGTCGCGGGCGATTTGGATACTGGGCGACTTAGGGCAAGCTGAACGTTGGGCCGTTAAAAGGTTTCCGTTATTCCGCAGCCGGGGCACAAAGGACAAAACGATGAGCATCGAACAGACCAGGTTTATTTCCGCAGACGGACATGTGATGGAGCCGGCCGACCTCTGGATCACGCGGATGGACAAGCGGTTCCGCGACCGTGCGCCCCGAATCGAATCGCGCGAGGATGCCGATTATCTCCTGATCGACGGCCTTACTCCCGCCGCCGTCACCGACCTGATCGGCACCATGGCCAACGAGAAGGCCGAGGGCAAACCAATCCTGGCGCGCAACCACAACCGTTACTCCGACGTGCGGGCGGGCGCTCTCGACCCATTGCTGCGGCTCAAGGATCAGGACCTGGACAACCTTAGCGCCGAGGTCGTGTATCCCAACGATGCGATGTTCATCTACTCGGCGCGGGACCTCGAATACCGCCGCGAATGCCTGCGCGCGTACAATACCTGGCTGGCCGAATATTGCTCGGCGGCGCCCAACCGGATTTTGGGCGCGGGAATGCTGCCCGGGGGCGAGCCCATCCAGTGGTCAATCGACGAAGCCCAGCGATGTGCCAAACTGGGGCTCAGGTCCGTGATGCTGCCCGCAGACCTGCCCAGAGTTCCGTACGGAGATCCGATTAACGCGCCCTTATGGTCGGCGCTGCAGGACCTCGGTATGCCGGTGTCGTTCCATAATGCGGCTAGCGAGCGCATGGACATTGAGCAGTTTCCGTCAACCGCCGGCGGCACCATGATGGCCACGGTAAATGTAAAGATTGCCGGCCAGCTTCGCACCTTTGCCAGCCTGATATCATCGGGCGTGGCGGCGTCCTATCCGAAGCTGCGCTTCGTGATCGTGGAAGGCGGTATCGGCTGGATCGCCGCCGTCATGCGCCTGATGGACCATTGGTGGGAGGATCATCATCACTGGCTGGAGCCCAAGCTCGATGAGCCGCCCAGCTTTTACGCGCGCCACCAGTTCCATCACACTTTCGAAGACGACAAGGCGGGTCTGATGCATCTGCCGATGCTCAACGCAAACGGCCTGATGTGGGGCTCCGACTACCCGCACACCGAAGGCACGTTCCCGCATTCAAGAGAGCAGATCGCCAAGGATTTCGCCGACCTGCCCCCCGACGTAACGCGCAAGATAGTCCGCGACAACGCCGCCCACTTGTACGGGATCCAGTGAGGCGCGTCCGATCTTTTTGAATGATTGAGAGAGTTCGCAGCGCTCAGTCGCGGTTTGGCAGCACTACGATTGCGTGGCCGGGGCAGGTTTTGGCCCCGGTTTGGTTGATTACATTGACGTCGAGGTAGACACGGTTTTCGCCCTCCTCGACCCGTTTTTCGGTTACCGTGCCGGTCACGGTCAGGACGTCGTTCTTCTGGTTGATGGCGCGGAACTCGCACTGAAGTTCGCGGATTTCGGTTTCGTCGCCCAGCCAATCCCGCAGCGCATTCAGGATGTACGCGAAGCGCAGGTTGCCCATCCCGAACGCGCCCTGCTCGTTGCCGCCGGCGCGGCCCGCTTCGTCATCCATGTGTATATAGATGAACTCGTCGTTGACCGCGGCGTAGCGGTTCCAACTCATGAAGTCGGTCTTGCGCGACCACGCGGGAATCTGGTCGCCGACCTTTATGTCATCGAAGTAAAGATTGATTGCCATGATCACTTCACCCGCAGCGGATAGCCCGCGACCATCAGCAGGATCCGATCGGCGGCGCGCCCGATCGCCTGGTTGGTCCAACCTAGCAGGTCGCGGAAACGGCGGCCAAGCGGTTCCATCGGCACTAGTCCCGACCCAACCTCGTCACTCACGACGAAGGTATCAAACGGAGCCGCGCGCAACAGGCTGGCCAGATTCGTGGCTTCGGCCAGGATCGCGTCATCGCCACGGCCCGCGTCCATCAGGTTGGAAACCCATAGCGTCAGGCAGTCGATGACCAAAACGCCGGCGCGTGCGTCAAGCATAGTTACCGCCTGACAGACCTCCAGCGGCTGTTCGATGGTTTCAAACGCGAGGGGCCGCTCCTGCCGATGGCGAGCGATACGCGAGCGCATCTCCTCGTCGATCGGTTGCGCGGTGGCCAGGAAGAAGGCGCGTCCCCGCGCGCCTGCGCGTTGCGCAGCCAGGCCCATCGCGTACGAACTTTTGCCGCTGCGGCTGCCGCCGGTGATCAGCACAAGTTGCGAGTCACTCATAGAACCGGTCAGACCGATGCAGCCGCGGGCGCTGAGTCCGGCGCCTGTTCCGCGTTGAAACAACGCGTGAAGATCTCACGAACGCGCCCGCGCCGGCGCGCCAGTTCCTCGAGCAGGTCGGTGGCCGCGGCGGCGCCGGTAAAACCCATCCGGCGCGCCAACGGCGTCAGCTCGTCAGGGTCGGTTGACAGCGCCCACGAGGCCTGGTCGCTTTCCATCCGCAGGCGGCTTTCCAGGCGCGCCAGAAAGTCGTGATCGCTGTGCAGTCTTTCCCCGTCGTCGGCCGTTAGTAATCCGCTGGACGTCAGCGCGGCTAACAGTTCGGCGGTACCGCGCCGTCTAAGTTGCGGATGATTCCAGCCGTGGCGCAGAGCCATCATCTGGGTCAGGAATTCGATATCGACGATACCCCCGGCGCCCTGCTTGATGTTGAGCTGATCCGCGCTCTCAACGCCAAGCTCGCGTTCGATCCGCTCGCGCATCGCCGCAATCTCGGCTACCCCTGGCGCCGGCAGACCATGACCAAACACGAATTCCTGGCGCGCGCCTTCGACCTCCGCCGCCAGCCGCTGCTCGCCCGCCACCACGCGGCCGCGAATCAGCGCCTGACGCTCCCACGTGGCGGAACTGGACCGATGGTACTCGCGGAAGCCCTCCATCGAGGTGACCAGCGGCCCGGAGTTGCCCGAGGGCCTCAGGCGCAGATCGATCTTGTACGCGTAGCCCTCGCGCGTGCGCGACTCCAGGATCGCGATCAGTTTCTGCACGATCCGCGGGGCGGCTTCCCGCTCCTGGCCGCCGGCTGGTCCCAACTCGCGGTAGACGAAAATCAGGTCCACGTCCGAGTTATAGGACATCTCGCCCGATCCCAGCCGGCCCATCGCCAGCGCGCATAGCGGCAACTCGCGGGCGATCGGGAAGCGACTCGCCACCTCTGCCCGCGCCATCTCCAACGCCTTCTTCAGCACGGTCTCGGCCAGCAGGGTCAATTCGTTTTGCACGTCCCCCATTTCGAGATGACCGGCCAGGTCGGCGATCGCGATGCGCAGGAATTCCTGATGGCGGAAGCCGCGCAAAGCGTCGAGGCGGCTTTCGAAGTCGGGACTATGCTCCAGCAGTTCCGCCAACTCCTGGTTCAGCTCGACCGCCGAGCGGCGCAGGCGCGCCAGGTCGGATCGCACCAGGACGTCGAGCATATCGGGATGGCGGATGAAAAGTGCGGACAGATGCCGGCTAGAGGTGAACAGCCGCAGCAGCACGTGGCGGGTTGCGGGATGCTGTTCGAGCAGCGAGAGGAACGACGTGCGTGCGCCGATCGCGGCGATGAACGCGGCCAGGTTCATCAGCGCCAGATCGGGGTCGGGCTGATGTCCGATTTCCTCCAGCAGCAGCGGACCCAGCCCTTGGAGCAGTTCCTTGCGCCGTGGACTTGCCAGTCCGTGCGCCGGTCCGCGCGCCAGCAGTAGCAGATGATGGGCGCTCTCCTCCGGATGCGCGAACCCTAGTTCGCGCAGATGGGGCGCGGCCTGGGCGGGGTCGAGCGCCGCCTGCCACGCCTGCGTCGCCGCGTCGGAACACGGCGCGCGCCCGCGGTCTTCCGCCGCGGCTAGCAATTCATGGAACAGGCCGGCGATCAGGCTGCGATGCTGCTCCAGGACCGAACGCAACATCGCTACCGACCGGGGCTCCTTGCCCAGGCCCATCCGCGCGGCAAGCTGGCGCATCCCTAATTCCGTGGAGGGCAGGTTATGGGTCTGCAGCCCGGCGACCATCTGCAGTTTGTGCTCGACGTCGCGCAGGAAAAGATAGGCCGCCGACAGTTGGCGCGCGCGCGAGCCGGCCAGGTAGTCCAGACTTTCCAGGCGCCCGATCGCGTCGAGGGTTTGAGGACAGCGCAGCCGCGGATCGCGCCCGCCGTAAACCAGGGTCAGCGCCTGAACGATGAACTCCAGCTCGCGGATACCGCCCCGTCCGAGCTTGATGTTCTGCTCCACCAATACGGGGGAGCGCAGCTCGCGCTCGATCTGTTGTTTCATCGCGCTCAGTTGGCGCAGGGTTTCGAAATCCAGGTAGCGCCGGTAGATGAAATGAGCCAGTTCACCAAGCAATTGGCGCCCCAGTTCCATCTGCCCTGCGATTGGACGGGCGCGCAACAGCGCCGCTCGCTCCCAGGTCTGGCCGAAGCTTTGGTAAAAACTCAGCGCGCCCTCCAGCGACGCCGCCAGGGGCGCGTGGCTGCCGCCCGGCCGCAGGCGCAAATCCACGCGAAAGGCGCCTCTTAGCAGTTCTGTGACCAGTTCGGCCGTGCGGGCGGCCGCCAACTGCGCCGCCTGCGGTGGCGAGCCTTCGAAAATGTAAGCGAGGTCGATATCCGAGCTGAGGTTGAGTTCGTTCACCCCCAGCTTGCCCAGCCCCAGCACGCAAAATCCCGAGAGTTCGCCGGCGCGGGGATCAGCCAGAGCCCGGGCGGCCGTGACCGCTTCGCGAATGCACTCGTCGGCCAGATGCGACATCAGGGTCATGGTTTCGGCGACATCCAGCCGTCCGAGCGTGTCGGCGATTATCAGGCGCACAAAAACGTCTTCCTTAAACGCCGCAATTTCACGCGCCGAACGTCCGCGCTCAAAGGGGGGCTTCAGCTCGAGCCTGATGGATTGACCCATCGTGGTGACATTGGCGCGGCGCGCGGCTTCAAAGACCTCCAACCAGTCAGTGCGCGCGCACAGCCAGGCGTTGGCGATTTCGGAGCAACCCAGGCAAAAGACCAGGTCGTCAGAAAGCTGACGATCCTTCAGCGCGCTGAGCAGGTCCGGTGCCGATTGCTCGGCGAGCTTGAGCAGGGCGACCGCGGCCATCCGGTCATCGGGCGCCCGTTGGACCACCAGCCGCAAGGCGTGATTGGCGGCCGGAGGCCCGATGAGCGCGCCCAACGATGACGCCAGTCCCTGTAGATCAGGGTTCAATACCGCGGTGACAGACATGATGGCTCGAACACGCTTGCCGGTGCAGGCGCCGTATCCAGCGCACGCTGGCGGCTAAGCGATTAGCAATACGTTGATTATAGTGGACGGCGACTGCAAGGCGAGGTCCCACGCATCTTCGATTCCGAATAACGGCGGCTTTTACGCTGATAAAGAGTCGCGCTGCCGCCGAAGTGAAAGATGGCCGATAGTAGCCGAAGGAGGGTGTATCGATCGCGAGGACAAATGACGCCGAGTAAGTCTTCAATACGACTTTATAACTGCGTTTGCTGGACAAATGGAAAGCCCTGACGGGTCAGTAGAAACTACACGGACCAAATTGGACGGCCATGCTCATAATTTCCATTTGCGCACCTGGTTGCTTGGGAAACTGCGATCTTTATTGGATGGCGTGGGTGGTACAGCGATTGCGTCACATACTCGATAACTTAAGTCGCTGCAGTTGAACCTCAACGATTTAACGAAATCAGGGAGGTATTATCCATGAAGAATCCTTTTCGCACCTCGTTATTTGCGGGGCTGCTTGCCGCCGTCGCCTTGGTGGGCGTGGGCTGCACCGGGACCGAGGACCTTGCTACCACCTCTTCCACAACCACTACGACTTCGACCACCTCTCCGGCCGTAGCGGTTCCGCCAGTCGCGGAGACGACTACGACTTACACGGCTCCAGCAGTGACGACGACCTACTCCTCGCCAGCGGTCGTTGTTCAGCCGGCGCCGGCTGTGGTGACCGACGTTCCGTCCACCCAAAAGACCGTGACGACCACCTACTCGGCACCTGGCGTAGTGGTCGCGCCCGCCCCTGTGGCGCCGTCCACATCGGTAACCAAGCAAACCACCACTACCACTGGGTACGGGTACGGTACACCGGGAGTGGTGACGAGCGAGACCGTCCAGAGCGCGCCGGTAGGAACCACCACCTATCAGCGAAGGACTTACGAGACCGAAGACTATTGAACGCCTTTGCCTGCAGGGGGCCGCGCTGCGGCCCCCTCGCCCTTCCCGCGGACGTGCCGCCGCTGCGCGGCTTTTTTGACCGCGAATCTTTTCCGGGCTTAACGCTTGACGAGCGGGCGCAACCTTCCCTAGTAGTCGGTTAACATCGACGTTTTGTGGGAGTTGCCATGGCCTTAAAGTCGCAGTCCAAATCAGCGGCGGTCCGCGCGCGCCTGAGCCATCCCGTAATCGATTCCGACGGGCATCAGGTCGAGTACGGTCCGCGAGTGCGCGATTACGTCAAGGAGATCGCCGGCCGTGAAATGGCGGATCGAGTCGGACCAGCGCTTGACGGCACCATAGCGAGCACCAGGTGGTATCGTGAATCGCCGGCGCAGCGGCGTGAGTTTTGGACCAAGCGCTCGCCCTTTTGGGGGCTGCCGACCAAAAACACCCTGGATCTCGCTACTTCACTATTTCCCAAGCTGATGTGCGAGCGCCTGGACGACATGGGCCTGGATTTCTGTGTGCTCTATCCAAGCCTGGGACTGGTGGCCGCGCACTTCGACGACGCGGAAGTCAGACGCGCAACTTCTCGCGCGCTCAACCGGTACTGTGCCGACATTTGGGGTGAATACCCCCAAAGGATTGCGCCGGTGGCGACCATCCCGATGCATACGCCGCGGGAGGCGGTCGAGGAACTCGATTACGCGGTGAATGTGCTGGGGATGCGGGCGGTGCTGATGCCCAGTTACGTCAAGCGTCCGATTCCCGCAGCCGCGCGCCAATATCCTCAAGCCGACCAATATACCTTTCGGCTCGATACCTTCGGAATCGACAGCGAGTATGACTACGATCCGGTGTGGGCCAGGTGTCAACAACTGAAGGTGGTGCCGAGCTTTCACAGCCATGGCGAAGGATGGGGCAGCCGCACTTCGATTTCCAACTACGTTTACAATCATGTGGGACATTTCGCGTCCTCCGCCGACGCGGTGTGCAAGTCTCTGTTCCTGGGCGGCGTCACCCGGCGTTTTCCAAATCTGAGATTTTCCTTTTTGGAGGGCGGCGTGGGCTGGGCGCGCAGCCTGTTCGCCGACCTGATCGGCCATTGGGAGAAGCGCAATCTGGCGGCCTTGGCTAATTACGATCCGTCTAACATCGATCAGGAGCTACTGGCCGAACTGTCGCGCCGTTATGGCGGCAAGGTGCTCGGAGAGCGAGAAAGCGTCAAGGGGCGCGAGGTGAGCGGCATGCGGCCCGGGGATCCCAGCGACGATTTCGCCAACTGCGCGATTACACGCAAGGAGGATTTCCGCGACTTGTTTTTAAAGCCGTTCTTCTTCGGCTGCGAGGCCGACGATCCGATCACCGCGTCGGCGTTCGATGCCCCGCGCAATCCGATGTCGGCGCGGCTCAACGCGATCTACGGATCCGACATCGGCCATTTCGACGTGCCCGACATGAGCGAAGTCACCGCCGAGGCCTTCGAGGCGGTGGAGCACGGCCGCATGACCGGCGAGGATTTTCGCGACTTCGTTTTCGCCAATCCGATAAAGCTATGGACCGCGCTCAATCCCGACTTTTTCAAAGGCACGGCGGTTGAGAGCGCGGTAGCAAAGTATCTGGCGCAGGACCAGTAGGGCGGGCGTCCCTGCCCGCCTCCGGCTAGAAGGAAAGGAGTGAGGGGAGAGAAGTGAGAGAAGGCAGCTAATTGGATCTCTTCCTCTCACTCCTCACTTCTCTCCCCTCACTCCTCTCTACTAACAGACCACCACCCCATCCGCCTTGAGGCGCTCGACTTCTTCGGGCGAATACCCGCATACGGATTGCAATACCTCGGCGGTATGCTCTCCCAGCAGCGGGGCGCGGGGCAGGCTGCGATTGGACGTGCGCGACATGGTCCAGGGCTGCGAAGTATGCTGGCGGCGGCCGGTGTCGGGATGGTCAACCTCGATAATGAAGCCGCGCTCGATCATGTGAGAATCTTCGAAAAGATCCTGGTTGCCCAAGGTCGGGAAAGCGGCAACGCCTGCTCGCTGCAGGGTCTCGGTGATTTCCCAGCGATCGCGCTCCTGCGTCCAGCGCGTGATTATCCGATCCAGTTCATCCTCGTTGCGCTGGCGCGAGGCGGCGGTCGCAAAGCGCGGATCATCGGCAAGCGCGGGCTGATCGATTGCCGCACACAGCGCGCGCCATTGCACTTGCGTGCCGGCCACGATCGAAACCCACATCTCAGCGTCGCCCCGCGCCTTGTAACAGTTGTGCGGGGACATGCATGGATCGTGATTGCCCCGGCGCTGCGGTTCGCGCCCGTTCATCGCGACCTCCAGCAATCCCTCGGCCGCCATCGTGCCCATCGCTTCCAGCATCGAGAGATCGATGTATTGCCCCTCGCCGGTCAACGCCTTGTTGGTCAACGCCAGTAAAATTGCGGCAGCGCCAGTGATTCCCGTAGCCGGGTCGGCATAGGTCGCACCGAGGTCGCGCGGTTCGTCGCCGGGATGTCCGTTGTGAGCGTAGAAACCCGAGTATGCGCCGACAATGCCCCCGTAGCTGACGTAATTGCGGAAGGGCCCCGACTGCCCGTAGCCGGAGATCGACAACATGATGAGGCCGGGCTTGATCGCGCGCAGCGCGCCGTAGCCAAGCCCCATGCGCTCGATGACGCCGGGCGCGAAATTCTCCACCACCACGTCCGCCCACGCCACCATCGTGCGGGCAACTTCGAGCGCCTTGGGATTATTCAACTCCAGCACCACGCTGCGTTTGCCCTGATTGACCTGGTTGAACAGCCCCGCCCGGTTGGGGCCAGGAATGTTGTCCGCAAACGGCAGCAGATTGCGGAACAGGCAGGACCGGCGGGCCGATTCGACGCGAATCACGTCGGCGCCAAGCTGCGCCAGTTGCAGGGTGCAGAACGGTCCGCCCCATACCCACGAGAAATCCAGCACGTGGACGCCGTTTAGCGGGCGCACCGGATCGAAAGCGGCGCCCGTATCGCCGGCGCGCCGAGCCACGCCGGGCTGTGCGGCGACGCGACGGACTTCGTGGTTGTGCTCGCCCAGATGGGGCGCGCGACGGCGCAACGCCCAGCGCATCGTGCTGAACTTGTAGGCGGCGCCCGGGCTGATTATCTCGCGCCCATCGGGCTCGTTGGGCAGCGGTACGAAAAAGTCGCGTGCGCGCAAGTGCTCGTCCGTGTAAACGTCGGTCATCCGGTTAAGCGGCGCGACCGGCAGGCGCAACTTTTGCGCTTCGTGATAGAGGTCGTGCACCTTGCGCCGCCGCGTGATGTCCTCCAGCATCGCGCGCAGCGCATCGACGTTCTTGGCGCGGCTGGTGAGGTCGTTGAAGATCTCCTCGCGGCCCCATTCCGGATCGCCCAGCAGTTTGAGCAGGCCGCGCCATTGATGTTCTTCGACGCACGACACGTAGAGCTTGCCGTCGGCGCATTCCACCGCCATCCAGGGTTGTATCGGCCGGATGCCCAGGCGGCTGGTTTTTTTCCCCGCGTAAGCCCAGAAGGCCGGGCTCGACCCGAGCATCGCGGCAATACACTCCTGCGCACTGACGTCGATCGCCTGACCGCCGCCCCCGCGTCGGCGATGCAGCCACGCGGCCAGCGTAACGGTTGCTGCGTGCACGCCGCCCTGGAATTCGGCCTGTTGGCCAAACAGCTTGGTGGGCGGCAACTCCGGATATGGCGAGCAGGCCGGGTTGATCGCCGCAAAGCCGCTCCCCTGCATCACGTTGAGATCGTAGCCCCGGTAATCGGCGCGCAGCCCGTGGTCGCCAAAGGGTGAAATGCTGGTGACGATCAGGTGCGGAAAACGCTCGCACAGCCTCGGACTGCAAAGCCCATATTGGGCGCGCTCTATCGGAAGGACGTTATGAATCAGAATGTCGGCGCCATCGAGCAACGCACCGAACAAATCCCGATCGCTGCCCTGCTCCAGGTCCAGCACGGCGCCGCGTTTGTTGGTATTGAGATAGAGAAACAAACCGCTATGTTCGGGGTCGGCAATATCGTCGAAAAAAGGACCGCGCCGGCGCATGATATCGCCGCCCGGCGGCTCGATCTTGATGACGTCGGCGCCGAAATCAGCAAGCAGTTTGGTTGCCCACGCCGCCGATATGCCCTGGCCATACTCGATCACCCGGATGCCGGCCAAAGGGCCGCTATCGATGGCTGCATCGCCGCAATCAGCCGGCTGCGATTGTGATCCCATCCAAATACCCCTGTCGATGGGTGAACTTACACCTCTGAACCATAGTGTGATCGTTTCGGCAAGCTAACCGCGGAAGTTTGCGCGCTTGACTTGATCTTACTTCAAGTGAAACTGTCCGCGAGATCGCCAAATCCAGAAGGCGGAACTTCAACCGTGCGCCGACCCGATAATCCTTCCATCGTTTTCATTTTCACGTCAGCCGCGCTCATCGTTGCAATGCTGATTGCGGCCGTATGCCTGACGGCGTTTGCGGCCGGGCAGCGCGGGATGGAGGCGGCACGGCTCACCGACCGCCTGCTGGCGATGCCGCAGATCAAAGCGGCGCCCGGATTCACGACCGATATCGTAGTGCCGCCGGGCGACCTCTACGACCCGTTGCAGATGGTGCCGCATGGCGACGAGGTGTGGGTGAACGACGATGGCGGTGAGAGCGCAAAAGGCGGCGGACGCCTGGTCGCGGTTGACATCTTGGGACAGGTGACGGTGTTGCCGTCGCCGGAAAAAATGCTCCCCGACGTGGGCATGGACGTGGCGACGGAAAACTTCGGCCCGTTTGGCGGTCAGCTTTTCCTGCTGACCCAGCCGTCCAAAGGCGAGAAGGGCTTGTGGGCCAACCATCTTATTCAACGCCGGAATCCCGAAACCGGCAGCCTGGAGCTGTTCTGCACGCTGCCGCCTGCCGGCACCACCGGTCATGGCATCGCGGGAGCGGGATCGGCGTTATGGTTCGGACCGCAGCAGAGCCCGTTCGGCGGCAGAATTTTCGCGGTCACCACCCAGAATCACATGGTTTACGAGGCCACCAAAGACGGGAAGTGCTCGCCCTTCGCCGACTTCGGTCATTTGGGGCTGCCGCTTGAACTGACCTTTACGCCCGACCATCAGTGGATGCTGGTCTCCGTCACACCGACCGATGCCGCGGGAGCGCCGGATGCGAGCGCGCGGCGGGGGATGATCATGAAGGTATCGCCCAAAGGCGAAATCGATCCGAAGCCATTGGTGTGGGGTCTGAGCATCGCGGGCGGGATGGCCTTTGCTCCGCTGACCTTTAAGTGGTTCGGCGGCCAATTGTTTTTCACCGATCTGGGTGAGTTTGAGACTCCGGTTCCGATGACACAGCCGCTCAAGCCCGACGGCACGGTGCTGCGCCTTTCCAAGGGCGGTATTCCGAAGCTGGTCGCCTCGGGTTTCATCAATCCGCTGCATCTACGCTTTATCGGCAACAAGTTGTGGGTCAGCGATATCAACGGCGACTTCCTCGGCGGCAAACGGGAACTGCCCGATGGATTTATTGTGAGGATCGCCGCCTTACCCACCCTGTGATGTTGCCTTCGCCATCGTCAGCGCTTGAATGCCTGTGAAGCGCCGCCGGAGATTGCTAGCTTTCTCCAATCGAGGACCAGCGCAATGGAAAATCCGACCGAGGGACGAATCACCACCGAGGCTCGCGGCCACATCTTTTTGATGGGCATCGATCGGACCCGCAAGATGAATGCGTTCGATCTGCCGATGCTGCGCTCCCTCATGGCGGCATATACAGAATATGAGAAGAACGACCAATTGCGCTGCGCCGTGCTGTTCGCCCATGGCGATCATTTCACCGCCGGCATCGACCTGACACAGGTAAGGCCGGAGCATTTCATTACTCCGCCGGGAACGATTGAACCGATGGGAATTTACGGGCAGGCGCGTTCCAAGCCGGTGATCATCGCGATCCACGGCCGCTGCCTTACGATCGGAATCGAACTGGCGCTGGCCAGCGATATCTGCGTGGCGGCCGAAAACACACGTTTCGGTCAAATCGAGGTCAAGCGCGGAGTTTTCCCCGCCGCCGGCGCGACAGTGCGTATGGTCGCCTTGATGGGATGGGGCAATGCGATGCGCTACCTGCTCACCGGAGATGAGTTCGACGCGCGCGAAGGTCACCGCATCGGTCTGGTACAGGAGGTGACGCCGGTAGGGCAGCATCTGGAGCGCGCGATTGCGATCGCTGAGACAATCGCGCAGCAGGCGCCGCTGGCGGTTCGCATGACGCTGCTCTCAGCGCGCAAGTCAGTGATGGAGGGACAGACCGCGGCATTCAAGGCGCTGCTAGCCCAATATCACGAACTCGAGAAATCAGAGGACGCCAAGGAAGGCGTGCGTTCCTTTGTCGAGCGCCGCACCGCCCGTTTCAGCGGGCGGTAGCCAAAAATCTTGCCGCGACCGTCGTCACGGCTCGCTCCCGAACTTTTGGAGGTGAGGAGAATAGCACAATATTTACATCAGATTGTGATGCGAATTATTGACTCCTGACCTCAGCGCGATTAACATTCACATCATAAATTGAGGTGAATATGTACATCTGGGAATTGCCCGGATGGCCGCATTTTCGTTGGGACCGGGATCGGCTCCTTCCCGCACTAGAGGAGGCTCATCTGAAACAGGGCCGCATGCTCGGTCAGATGGAACGTCTCGGCTTTGATTTCCGGGAAAGGGCCGAACTACAAGCGACCACAGAAGAGGTTGTTAAAAGCTCAGAGATAGAGGGCGAGACTCTCAACCCAGCTAGTGTACGATCATCGATCGCTCGACGACTGGGAGTTGCAGACGCAGCCGTAGGACCAGAAGACCGACGTGTCGAAGGTATCGTCGAGATGACCCTCGACGCAACCAAAAACTACGCCGATCCTCTGACACGCGAACGGCTCTGCGGGTGGCAGGCGGCTCTGTTTCCTACCGGATTTTCTGATCTCAGAAAGATCAAGGTTGGAGCATGGCGTGACGACTCAAGTGGTCCCATGCAAGTGGTTTCCGGACAACAGGGGCGCGAGCGGGTTCATTTCCAAGCCCCACCGGCAACTCGTATCGAATGGGAAATGGAAAGGTTTCTCGGGTGGTTCAATGGTCCCGATACGACCGATGGCGTGGTTCATGCCGCGATCGCACATCTGTGGTTTGTGACGGTACATCCCTTTGATGACGGTAATGGCCGGATCGCCCGGGCGCTCGCGGACATGAGCCTGGCACGGTCTGAAAATTCGTCGCAGAGGTTCTATAGTCTCTCGGCTCAGATACGTCGCGAACGTCCGCAGTACTATGCTTCTCTCGAAAGCATC
Organism: Binataceae bacterium (SeqCode); assembly: GCA_035939115.1. Lineage (GTDB taxonomy): Bacteria > Desulfobacterota > Binatia > Binatales > Binataceae > JAJPJA01. The sequence continues at coordinate 29,258 of DASZGF010000159.1, read as the reverse complement.
CAGAAGGGTGACTTGGATATCACACCACAGCTGCTCTGGTTCACTGAATGTTTATCAAGGTCATTGGATACGGCCGAAGACGCGTATGCTGGCGTTTTACGCAAGGCTGACTTTTGGCAGCATAATGTGTTGACCGCCTTGAACGAGCGGCAACGAAAGGTGCTCAATCGCTATCTCGACGGCTTCGAAGGCAAACTTACGGCACCAAAATGGGCGCGGATTGCGAAATGCTCCATGGCGACCGCACAGCGTGACATCAAGGAACTGACTGATCGAGGGCTTCTCGTCCGAAACGAAGGTGGCAGCAAAAACACCAGTTATAGGGTGCCAGGATTTGACGACATGAATACAGAACCTTACGGAAAGCCCGCTTGATATCGCTCACGCCGGATGATGCGTCCGCAGGACGGCGCCGCAACTCTGGATTGCGGCGAGGATGCCGTCAGCCGAGCGGCCGGCTTGTACTGCTGCTACGAAGTCGCTGACCGTTTTATCCCAGACATTGCGGTCCGCGGCGGCGTAGGTTTCGTGGTCGGCGAGAATCTCCACGTAATGTTCCTCCAGGGAAACGAAGAGCAGAATGCGCTTGCGCGGCGGTCCGCTACCATGCGTGTGCTGCACCGCGAATTCTCGATGTGCTAGTTGGCGGGCATGTGCGCGTTTGACCCGCTCCGGCACCAGTCTCAGCCGGATCGGCAAGAAGTCGAAGATCAGCGTTAGCACAATCAGGATCAGGACCTGCAATGAGAGTGCCGCGCGGGCGCTCGTCGCGGGCCACAGCAGGACCACGAGTGCGGTCAACACCAGTGCGGCAATAGCGGCCCAGGCCACCGGGTAGAGCGAATAACGGTCGCTGACGCGGACCACCACAAGGTCGAGGTCAGCCGCTGTGCGCTGCTCAACTTCCGCGATCGCGGCGTCGATGCGCTGATGCTCCGCGCGCGTTAAAGGCCGCCCGGTTACCAACTTCCCGACGCGCCTCCGCCGCCGAACGATCCGCCTCCGCCCGAGAAGCCACCGCCTCCGCCACCGAAACCGCCCCCGTAAAAGCCGCCAGGGTAGTATCCCGAGCGACCGACGCGGCGGACCAGAGGAGACCCGCGCGCCATCCGGTTCCTCAAAGCCCTGATGAGCAAAAAGACAACCAGCAGCAGCGGGAAAACCCAAGGCGAGTTTTCCGTACTGGTCGCGGGCACGCCCGACGCGCTGGCGGCCGAGGCGTCGCCGCCCAGCACCTTCAATATCGTGGTGGTGCCGGCCAACACGCCGGCATTGAAATCGCCGCGCTTGAATTGCGGCGTGATGTCGCGCTCGATGATCACGCGCGACTGCGCGTCGGTGAGTTGGCCTTCCAGACCGTAGCCGACCTCGATCCTGACCTTGTGCTCCTTGGGCGCCACAATCAGCAGAGCGCCAGTGTTCTTGTCCTTCTGGCCGATTCCCCAGGCGCGGCCCAGTTGATAACCAAACTCCTCGATTGAATAGCCCTGCAGCGAAGGCAGCGTGACGACCACCACCTGTTGGCCGGTCGCCTGCTCATGCCGCGCCAGCATCGAGGTGAGTTCGCTCTGCGTCGAAGCGCTGAGAATGTGCGCATCATCGACGACGCGGCCGGTTAGCGCGGGAAATTTGGGTTCCGCGGCGAGGATCGGCGCGGCGAACGCAAGCAGCAGCGCGACAACGGTCCATCCTATCCGCCCGCACCGCTGCGGGATTGCCTGGCTCAGACGCATCAGAACTTGACCTGCGGCACTTGTTGGGCTTGCTGCGTGATGGTGAAGGTTTCCCGCACCTTCAGATCGGGGTACATCCACGCCGCTATCCAGCGGTCGGGGATGGTTCTGAGCGCGATGTTGTATTGCTGCACCGCGATAATGTAATCGCGGCGCGCCACGGCGATGCGGTTTTCCGTCCCTTCAAGCTGCGACTGGAGGGCGAGAAAGTTTTGATCCGACTTGAGCGTGGGATAGCGCTCGCTAACCGCCAGCAGGCGGCCCAGGGCGCCGCCCAACGCCGCCTGGTTCTGTTCGAATTGATGGAACGCCTGCGGATTGGACAGGATGTCGGGCGGCAGTTGCATCTGGGTCGCCTTGGCGCGCGCCTCGGTCACCTGGGTCAGCACCTGCTGCTCCTGGTGCGCGTAGCCTTTGACGGTTTCGACCAGATTCGGAATCAAATCGGACCGGCGCTGGTATTGGTTCAGAACTTCGCTCCAGGCCGCCTTCACCTGCTCGTCCAGGCGCGGGGCCTTGTTAATGTCACAAGCGGAAAGCCCGCTCAGCACCAGTGCCAGGACCATCAGGTCCGCAACCTGCGTCTTTCGTCTAGCGAACATCAAGTGACCTCCCAGCAATGATTATATGCAGGAAAACGATTGAGGGATGCATGAATCGACCTTTCAGCGGTCCGCCGCGGCGTGTGGGCATCGCAAGCCAAGTATGTTAGTTCAGTTCATATCAGAGGTTTGTTGGGAGAGTTACCCAAGCCTGACGCCGGGTATCCACAACCGTTGGCCCCAACCTCGGAGGAGATCGGCATGAAGATTTCCATGTTCCATCTGATGCCGTACCGCGAGTTGCCCGCGGACTTCGAACAGTGTTACCACTCGGTTTGGGTCGATCCTCCGTTCTGGGAGTTGGCCGATCCGGAGAAGGTGGGTCAGTACTACAACTGGACCCTGGACGAATTGATCCACGCCGCCAAATGCGGGATGGACGGGATCTGCGTCAACGAGCACCATCAGAACGCCTACGGTTTCATGCCCTCGCCCAACGTGATGGGCTCGGTGCTGGCGCGCGCGACCAATGGGATGAATACGGCAGTGTTGATGGGCGCGACGCTGCCGACCACCAATCCGCCCATCCGGGTGGCCGAAGAATACGCGATGCTGGATTGCATCAGCGGCGGACGGCTGGTCGCGGGAATGCCGCTGGGCTCTCCGATGGACGTCAACTTGTGCTACGGAATCAGCCCCATTGAGCAGCGCGAGCGCTACTATGAAGCGCACGACCTGATCCTCAAGGCCTGGCAGAGCCGCGAAATTTTCGCCTGGAACGGCAAGTTCTTTCAGTTGCCGATGGTCAACCTGTGGCCCCGTCCGATCCAGAGTCCGCATCCTCCGGTCTGGGTTCCCGGCAGCGGCAGCCTGAGCACCTGGGATTTCTCGGCCAAGCACGGCCACTGCTACTGCTTCCTGAGCTACTACGGAAACAACACCGGCAAGAAAATCATGGACGGGTTTTGGGACTTCGTTTCCAAATCAGGCCTGGAAGCGAATCCTTACCGCGCGGGCTTCCTGCAGTTGGTGGCGGTGTCGGAAACCGACGCCAAAGCCGAGCAGGAATACTTCCCGCACATCCGCTACTTCTACGACAAGTGTCTGCACATAGCGCCCGAGTTGTTGGCGATCCCCGGTCATCAGGACTATCGCAGCCTGATCCACAGCGTGAAGAACCTCAACCCCGACCAGGGCAAGCTTATGATGCAGGTGCCCAACTGGAAGTATCGTGACTTCGTCGAAAATCAGTTCGTGATCGCCGGCAGCCCCGCCACGGTGCGCGATCAGCTCATGGCGGCGGTCAAGAAGCTGCGCGTGGGCAATCTGATGGTGCTGCTGCATATCGGTTCGATGCCGCACGAGCTGACATTGAAGAATATCGAGTTGTTCGCCCGCGAAGTGGCGCCACACTTCCGCACCGTGTGGGACGACGAGGGGTGGGTCAACAATTGGTGGCCGCAGCGGCTGCGGGAAAATGGCGCAGCACGCGCGGCGCAACCGCATCGACCGAGCGCGTAAGGGGCGCAGGAAGGACAAGTACATGGCGGCCACCACGCAACGGACGGTCACCGTATGGCAGGACAAGGTGCAGGCGCGCGTAACGGTCGCGGGCAGCGGACCGCCCCTGGTTTACCTCCACTCCGGTTATGGGTTGGTGTGGGATGATTTTCTCGACCTGCTGGCGCGCGACTTCACCGTGTATGCGCCCGAACATCCGGGTACCAGCGCGGGAATGCCCGACGCGGTCAAGCCGCTGGATGACGTCTGGGACCTGACCTTATTTTATGACGAACTCTTCGAGCGGCTTGGATTGCAGCGCCCCGCCGTCGTGGGCCATTCGTTCGGCGGGATGGTTGCCGCTGAACTCGCGGCGAGCGCAGGCGGGCGCGTCGGCAAGCTGGTTCTGATCGATTCCCTGGGATTGTGGCGCGACGACACCCCAATCAGAAACTACATGGTGATGGCGCAGGCCGACGTGGAGCCGCTGCTGTTCCACGATCGGACGCATCCGGCGCGCAAGCATATCTTCGCCAATTTGGAAGACGCCGATTCCATCGTGCGCCTGACCTGGGCGCTGGCATGCACCGGGAAGTTCATCTGGCCCCTGCCGGACAAGGGGCTGAAAAAGCGCATACACCGGATAACCGCGCCGACACTGATTATCTGGGGCAAGCAGGACGGCCTGACGCCGCCGGTTTACGCCGGCGAGTTCACGCGGCTCATCCCCAACTCCAGGACCGAGATCGTGGATCGGGCGGCGCACATGGCGCCGATGGAACAGCCGGCGGCGGTTGCCACGCTGGTGCGCGACTTTATCAAGAGCTAGCAGGGAGGATTTTGCAATGGCAAAGCGGTTGGCCGGAAAGGTCGCGGTGGTTACCGGCGCGGGACGTGGAATCGGGCGTTGCGAAGCGCTGCTGCTGGCTCAGCAGGGGGCCAAAGTTGTCGTCAACGATCTGGGCGGCGCGCCAACCGGCGAGGGCGCGGATAAGAGCGTTGCGCAAAGCGTGGTTGACGAGATCAAAGCCGCGGGCGGCCAGGCGGTGGCCAACACCGACAGCGTGACCACGATGGCGGGTGGCAAGGCGATCATCGATTGCGCGATCAAAAACTTCGGCCGGCTCGATATCCTGATCAACAACGCCGGCAATCTGCGTCCCAAACAGATTTGGGAAATGAGCGAAGAGGATTGGGACGTGGTGGTCAATGTTCATCTCAAGGGCACGTTTACCTGCACGCGGCACGCGGCGCCGATCTTCCGCGAGCAGCGCAGCGGCGTAATCGTGAATACCGCTTCGGAATCCGGTCTGGGCCATTATGGGATGGCCAACTACTCCGCCGCCAAAGAAGGGATCGTCGGCTTTACCCGCACCGTCGCTCGCGACCTGGGCCAATTCAACGTGCGCGTCAACGCGATCCGTCCACGGGCGGGAACCCGCATGGCAATTCCGGAAGTGATGGAAACCATCCGAATCTCGCAGGAAGTCCTCGGCTTCCCGGGAGTGGCCAACACCTGGGTGTCGTCGGATAACGAAGAGATCAAGCCCGAGCACCCCGCGACCCTGGCGGTTTGGCTATGTACCGACGTGTGCTCCAACGTCAACGGCCAGGTCTTCGAGGCCAACGGGCGGCAAATTGGACTATGGCCGGAGGAGGAGATGAGCCGCGTCATCCATCGTCCCGAGGCGGATTGGGACCTCGACACGCTGGACACCCCGGCCACACGGAACTATTTGGTGGGGCCGCTGACGAACAAGTTTTTGCCGAGAAAGAAGTAGCGGGGTGAGCGCGAACTCCCAATTTTGATGGCTTCGCGCTGACTGGTTGGAAAACCTGTCCCACGCAGCTAATCAGTCATCGGCTGTCCAATTAACTTACTCCGTCTGCTGCTGTTGCTTCATCTCCTCCAGTTCGCGGCGCTGGCGTTCGATTTCCTGCTGCTGTTGCTCCATCTGGCTTTGGGTCTGTTGCTGCTGGGCTTCATTGTTTTGCATCGAATTGCCGACCACGTAGCCGGTTCCGCCGCCCAGCACGCCGCCAATCGCAGCGCCCGCGAGCGGGTGACCGACGGCGGCGCCGATTATGGCGCCGGTTCCGGCTCCCAGCGCCGTGCCTCCCAGGGTTCCCTCCTCACGGGTGCTAAGCGGCTGTCCGCTGCACGCGGACAAAGCCATAGCCAATACAAGCGTAGAAATAGTCGCCCCAATTAAGCGCGGCATAGAGTTTTCTCCCTCCCGGTGCTGCTACGTGCCAGCCCTTGAGCGATCGGGGGTTGGCCGTACGAATCAATATATTCGCTTCATACGTCGCTTCGCCATCCAACTCGACAACTCAACAAAAAGCCTAGCAGACGGACGCTTTGCGAGACATACATAGGGCACCTTCCAACCGCCGCAACGCTACCCTCAACTGCTGGAGGATTGCCGCGGATCTGGCGAAATCACCCCGCCAAAATCATTATGGAAGTAAAGCGAAAATGCGCGCCGGGGCTCCGGTGCCACCGCCGATCTTGATCGGAGCGCAAAAAATTATCGCGCCGGCGGGCGGCAATTTGTCGGCATTGGCCAGGTTTTCGAACCCGGGCCGATTGGCGCCGAGCCACAGGCGATGAACCGGAAAGTCCTTGCTGATTCCGGGATCCATGCTCGCGGTGTCGATCGCGATCGCGACGACGCTGCGCTGCTTGAGCAGCAAGCTGACCGCTTGCGCCGAAAAGCCCGGAAACCGTAAGCCGGCGACGTCGCCAGGCTTATCCGTACCCATGTAGCGCTTGTGGTCGGGCCAGAACCTTCCCCACCCGGAACGCGCCACTACGATGGCGCCGTCGGGAATCCGGCCGTATGCCGCTTCGTACTTCTCAATGTCTGCTACCGAGAGGGTCGCGTTCGGATCGGCGGCGGCGCGCTGCGAAAAATCGATCACAGCGGCGGGGCCGATCATCTGGCTCAACGGGACTTTATTGACCGGCTCCCCGGTGCGGTTGAAATGCAACGGGGCGTCCATGTGCGTTCCCCCATGTTCGGGGGCATCGAAATAACCCGAGGAATAAAAGTAGCCGCCCGGGGTTATCCCGTAATGCTCGTAATGGAACTTGAATCCGCTCTCGGTGGGCCAGTAGATGGTGCTCTGATCCAGCGTGTGGGTAAGGTCAATGATTTTCGCGGTGTTGATGCCGGTCATCTGGGCAAACGCCGTTGTCGCCAGCAGCGCTCCCGCCATGATCGCGATTGCGGTGCGTTTCACCCCCCTACCATCCTCCCGACTCACACACTGGGCAAAGATTTTCCGAGACTCCGGAACCGTAACGCGAGGCTGGGCGGGGCCGTTTGCTAATCGGCCATGGGCAGCGCGAAGTGGACGCGCTCGGTGGCCACGCTGACCAGTTCCACCTTGGCGCCGCGCTCGGCGAATGCGCCGATAATCTCTTCCACCAGCCATTCCGGCGACGACGCGCTGGCGGTCAGGCCCAGCGAGTGGACCCCTTCGAGCATCGGCGCCGTCACATCCTTGAGCGAGTCGACCAGATAGGCGCGCGCGCCCCGCATCTTGGCCACCTCGACCAGCCGGTTGGCGTTGGAACTCTGCCTGGAGCCGACGACCAGGATCGCGTCAGTGGCCGCGACCAGCTCCTTGACCGCGTTCTGCCGATTCTGGGTGGCGTAGCAGATGTCGTCGGTCTTGGGTGTGATCATGTGTGGAAAGCGGCTCTTGAGCGCCTCCATGATCTCCCGCGTATCGTCGACGCTGAGCGTGGTCTGGGTGACGGCGGCGACCCGCGACGGATCGGGTATCTGCACGCAGCGCGCCTCTTCCACGGTTCCTACCAGCACCACTTTGCCGGGCGCCACTCCCACTGTGCCGTTTACTTCCTCGTGACCGGCGTGCCCGATGAGGATAACGGTGCGGCCCTCGTCGGCATAGCGCCTGACTTCCAGATGGACCTTGGTGACCAGCGGACAGGTGGCGTCGATCACACGCAGGCCGCGTTCGCTGGCGCGGTCCCATTCGCTGGGTGCGACGCCGTGCGCACTGAAGATAACTCGCTGGCCGTTGGGGATGCGGTCGAGACTTTCCACGAATATCGCGCCCTCCGCTTCCAGCGCCTCGAGCACGAAGCGGTTATGGACGATCTGATGGCGGACATAAAGCGGCGGCCCATAAGCCTTCAACGCATTGCGCACCGCTTCCACCGCACGCTCGACTCCCGCGCAAAAGCCGCGGGGCTGGGCCAGGACTATCTTTTCAACAGTGGTTTCGCCTGAATCCATCGCTCTTCACCGTTAGCTGATTGTCATTGCCGGAGCCAGGGAGGAGGGCACGGAGGCCCGCCCTACTGGTCCGAGTGATGGGCATGGGGTGGATGCGAGGTCTGGCAGCCAACCCAGATCTCGCCTCCCTCGAAATGTTCCTTTTTCCAGATCGGCACGATTTCCTTAATGCGGTCGATCAGGAACCGGCAGGAGGAAAACGCTTCCGCCCGATGCGGCGCCGAAACCGCGATCGCCACCGACGCCTCTCCAATCTCCACCACGCCGATCCGATGGGTGACGGCGGCGCGAGTGATCCCCCATCGGCGGGCGGCTTCTTCGGCCAACTTGCGCATCTCGCTCAGCGCCATCGGCTCGTACGCTTCATATTCGAGCCGCAACACCTGACGACCGGAATTTTCGTTGCGTGTGGTGCCCACAAAGGTCGCAATCGCTCCCGCGCCGGGATCGGCGACCGCCGCCTCCAGCGCGGCCACGTCGATGCGGGAGCGAACGATATTTATCGGCCCCAGCGCGCTGTCGCCAACGCCACCGCTGACCGGCGGAATAAAGGCCACTTCATCACCGTCGCGCGGGCGAAAGTCGGGTTTGACGTATTCCTGGTTGACGGCGAAGGACAGCGCGTCGTCCTGCCCGCTCAGAGCAGGAAACTCCCGCGCCAGCGCGTGCCAGATATCGCCGACGGAAACACCCTGGGAAAACTCGCGGTTGAGGTCGGAAGCCCCGGCGCGCTCGCGCAGGGTCGCGAACAATTTGAGGCGTAGTGTCATACCATTCCCAGCAGATTCGCCATGTGTCCGAGCTCCGGCAGCAACAGCTTCTCAAGTCCCAGGCGGCAGGCGGCAGGCGATCCCGGCAACGAAACCAGGATCTTTCCGGCGCTGATGCCGGCGATAGCGCGGCTTAGGAACGCGGCCGATCCGATTTCCTGGTAGGAAAGCATCCGAAACAGCTCACCGAAGCCGTCCAGCTCCTTGTCCAGCAGGCCCTTGACGGCCTCATAGGTCTGATCACGGGGGCCGATGCCGGTCCCGCCATTAATAACGATCGCGTCGAGCGCGGCCCGATGGGAGCTAACCGCCTCAGCTATCCGCCGCGGTTCGTCAGGCATGATCTCGTAATACGACACGTCGTGACCCGCGCCCGCGAGCAAGTCACGGATGAGCTTGCCGCTGGCGTCGGTCACCTCAGTGCGACTGTCGCTTACCGTGATCACCCCAACCTTAAGCGGCCGGCTGGGCCGATGCTTGTGCTCATGGACCGACATCGCCACGGATTATAACACGCGCTGGCGCTCAAAGGAGCGCCCCGCCCCCATCGACGTCCGGCCGCTCCCAGCCTTCAGCGCAGGCGGAGATTGAAGGCCTGGCGGCCCTTGTCGCCGGGGCGGACCTCGAATTGGACCTCGTTGCCCTCGCGGAGGTCGTCGAACATCACCTTGGGCGCCAGCTTCGAGCGATGGAAAAAGACCTCGTCGCCGCCGTCGTCGGCAATAATAAATCCGAACCCCTTATCTTTGATGATTTTCTTTATGGTGCCGTACACAGCTCCCTCATTTCGATCCGCAAACGCTTTCTTCTGGATTCCCTGTCCATCACCAACTGCGTGATGCTACGATCAGGGAGCTTACGCCGACGCAATCCGATGTAAAGCGTGCCGCCGGCATTTTTCCACTCACCGCCCGCAAATTGAGAAACGAGAAAATAGAAATGAGAAACGAGAGCAGAGCATCGATCCGTGTTGTTCTCAATCCGTTTCTCTCTATTTACTCTTTTCTACCTTTCTCTTTTCTCTTACCCTGCGAATTGAGAAAAGAGAAACATATGAAGGAGGCGCCCTTGCTTAAGGCAGTAACGCTCAAGGAAATCGAGCGCATATTCGAAATTATCGAGCCGTTGGGAATCTCGCGCGAGGCGGTGGTGATTCCGCTGCGCCCTGAGCATCCGGGCCGGGTGCGGATTCTTCCCAATGGCAAGCTGGAGATTGTCGTCGAACGCGACGACGATCTCGACCAATGGATGAACGGGCTCAGCGATCGGATTGCGGCTTTGATGAATCAAGCGGGCTGAGCTCCATCAGCACCGCTCCAGCGTCGACCATCTGACCCTCACTGACTCCGATCCGCTTGACGCGCGCCGGCCCTTCGGCGCTGAGCGTGGTCTCCATCTTCATCGCTTCCATCGTGATCAAGGGTTGCCCTGCCGCGACTTGATCGCCTTCGCCGACCATGATCTTGAGCACCTTACCCGGCATCGGGGCGGTCAGCAGCGGCGTGGCGAGGCTATGGCGGCCGCCGCCGCGGCTTTCCCGCACGGATGCGAAGGTGAAGGATTGCTGACCGACGCTGACGGCACTTGAATCACCGATCCGCGCGACGAAAGCGCGCACCCGCGTTGCGCCGCAATCTATAAGGATGGCGCCGTCGGCAAGCGGCTGATTGGGGAGTTCGATCGCCGCGCCGTCGAGGCGCGCCTTGATCACGGGACCGCCGCGCTCCAGTTCGACCTCGAATTGCCGCCCGCTGGAGGTTTCGCGCAACTTCATCGCCGGCTCCCGAACTCCAACGCGCCGAGCGCTTCCCATGGCGAGCGCCCGCGGCGGTCCGCTCCGGCGGTTCTTGCTGCCCGAGTGCCGCTTGCCGGCCCGCTTTGCGCGGCCAGCGCAGCCAGAATGGCCGCGGCCTTCATCGGTTCCTCGGCCGGGCGCCAGGTGGGCAGGAACTCCGGCACAAAGGCGGTCGAGAGCTCGCCGCGCGCAAAGCGCTCGCTGGCCACGACGTCGCGCAAGAATGAGGCGGTGTTCAGCACCCCGGCCAACATGAATTCGTCCAGCGCGACGACCGCTCTGCGCCGCGCCTCCTCGCGGTCATGTCCATAGGTGATGACCTTGGCCAGCAAACCATCGTAATGGCTTCCGATCTCGATACCACGGGTCAAAAAGGTATCGACCCGGGTTCCGGGGCCGGCCGGCAGTTGCAAGTACAGCACCGGTCCCGCCGCGGGACGAAAATCGTTGCGGGCGTCTTCAGCGTAGATGCGGCATTCGATCGCGTGTCCTCGCGGCGGTGGCGGTTCGATCAGCGGTTCACCGGCCGCAAGGCTGAGCTGGATCGCCACCAGGTCGCAGTTAAAGCGCAACTCGGTTACCGGATGTTCAACCTGGAGGCGAGCGTTGATTTCCAGAAAATAAAATACCTCGCCGTCGACTAGAAATTCGACGGTGCCGGCGTTTTGATAACCGACCGCGGAGGCCAAGGCGGCGGCGGCGTCCATCAACCGGGCCCGCAGCGTGGGGCTGAGTCCAGGTGCGGGCGACTCCTCGATAATCTTCTGATGACGGCGCTGGACGGAGCAGTCGCGTTCACCCAGCGCGATCACCCGGCCGCCCGCGCCCAGTATCTGCACCTCGACGTGGCGCGGCGCGGCCAGGTATTTTTCAATGAACAGCCGCCCATCCTTGAAGGCTGCCTGCGCTTCGCGCGCGGCCGCTTCCAGGGCGGGACCGAGCGCCGCCTCCTCGGGCACGACCCGCATTCCACGTCCGCCACCGCCGGCCGCCGCTTTGATCAGGATCGGATAGCCGGTGATTGCCGCGAAACTGCGCGCAACGGCTGCATCGGCGGTCTCGGTGCCAGGCACCACCGGCACGCCAACGAGCTGTGCCAGTTGGCGCGCACCGATCTTGTCGCCCGCCGCGCTCAGAACCTCCGGCGGCGGTCCAACGAAGGTAAGGCCGGCCCTGGTTACGGCGCCGGCGAACTGAGCGCTTTCGGAAAGAAACCCGTAGCCGGGATGAATTGCGTCCGCTCCGGCCGCCTGCGCGGCTTCGATGATCGCGGGAATGTTCAAGTAGCTGTGCAACGCTTCCGGTGGTCCGATCAGCCGCGCTTCATCCGCCGCCGCCACATGCGGCATCGCGGCGTCGGCCTCGGAATAGACGGCTACGGTTTGAAGTCCTAACGCGCGCGCGGTGCGGATAATCCTGAGCGCGATCTCGCCACGGTTGGCGACGAGCAGTTTTTTGATTTTGCGCTGGGTCATGCTCGTAACGGAACCCGCCGAGAGTTGCGGCGCGGTTAATCCGGGCAAAGCCTAGCACGCGGGCGCGCGGCTGCCGATGCTTTCAGGGCGCGCTGTGCGAGATGCAACGCGGCGTCGGCGAACGGCCGCGCTGTTTTACACCAGCGCCAAAAAATTTTTCGCGCGCATCGCCAAAACGATTGACCCGTAGGCTGATTAGAATATGTTTGATCGAGTGTCCGTAACGCGCGCGGCTCGTTCGTATTTGAAAGCTGCGCGAACGAAGGAAAATTTTGCATGAGGGAGCACCCGAGTTAGATGGCGCAAGACACTTCCGCAGTTCGCACCGTATATGATTTCCCCGTCGCTGCCCACATCTGCAACGACGGCAGAGTTCACTACACCAAGCTGATCAGGCGGGCCCGCGCTGAGCAACCCGAAGGGGTATGCCCGCACTGTCAGACCCTGTTTCAATACCGCAAGCCCCAACCGCATAGACCGGTTCGGGGCGTGACTCACGCATAGCGGTATGCCGCCGTCTGGCGGCTCCAATCTAATTAAATCCGAATCTAGCGATTTGCCTGCCCGCACTTGCGGCGTTCAGTTGGCGAACCGCGATTTGGGACCGCGTGCAGCACCATGACTGTTGTGGATGTAACTGCAAGGCGCGCCGATCTCGCCGGGAGCTCCGAACCGGCGCGCTTGCAGAAACGATTTCGTCAGAGCGTTTTGAGGAAATTTACCAGGTCTTCTTTTTCCTGGTCGGTGAAACCGATGCTAAAGCGGGTGTCATAGAAGTTCACCGCATCCATCAGCGTGGTGGCTGATCCATTGTGAAAATAGGGCGCCCGAGCGGCTAATCCGCGCAAGATCGGCCCCTTGGTTTTACCTATATCGGCACAGTTTCCTGTGATCAGGGCCCGCCCCGGATCGGTAACGTAAAAAGTCTGCCCAGCCAGCGGTCCTGCGACGCATTTCAGAGTGAAGACCGGCAACCCGGAAACGTTCAATGCCGGCGGATTCGGATTAGCGTTCGCTACGCCGATGTTCAAAGGCGCTTTGACTGAATGGTTGCCCACGTTGGGCGTATCGTGGCAGGTGCCGCAGTTGCCCGAGATACGTGGAACGTTGAGCACGTCGTTCAGGCCTGCCACGTCGGTGATATTGATCGGTTTGGTATTGAAGACCACCTCACCGCGCGCGACCGATTCGCGATGCCGCGATTCGCTGTCGTTTCCTCGAAGCGTCGCCCAGGCGGCGTAAAGGTCAAAGATGTCCGAGGTAAAGGCGGTCCCGCACGGATTGAGTCCAAGCGGATCGTTAATGCCGATAAAAAAGTCGGTGTCCAGTTGTTCGAGCGCGAACGGACCGCCGGTCTGCCCTATGGAAGCCGGGGAGCATTGAAGCGGAGAAGACCCCGGGACCGGCACTTCCAGGCTCAGAGTTGATGGGGGCGCAAAAAGAAAGTGCGCGTGATTGTCGTAGATCTGAGCGGTATAGACTCCCGTCTCAAAATTGACCATCTGGGTCTGCTGGTCGGTGGAGGGACCGGGGTTGTTGCCTTGGGCGTGGATCAATGTGGCATCGAGAGTCTGGTGCGCCAGTGAGGGCTCACGTCCGTCCCACATGATGGTGCTCAGGAAGTTCAGATTGGTCGAGGGCAGAGGGCGGCGATAAACCGAAACCGTACCGGCGGTCGGGCTGGTGAGACCGGTGGCGGGGTTAGTCGTGCAATTGTAGGGGTCGCTCACTGCGGTTACCTCGAACTGCAGTTGCGCAGCCGAAGGCATCCCCAGACCGATACGAATCAGGCCCTTCTTACGCACCAGGATGAACGCTTGCCTCCTTGCCCCCAGCGTCGACACGTTGTCGCTTGGACAGGTGGCGCCATCAACAAGGCGAAACAACGGCTCCATTCCAGCGCTGTGATCGAAGCGCGCCTGTGCGGAAGATGCACTGATCGTCCATCCGTTCTGCGGCTGATGACAGGTGAAACAGGTGCGCTCGTTGGTCCCCAGATTTTGGAAGAAAGGATTGCTCGCCGTGACGGTGGGTCCGCCGGGCTGACAGCTCGCGACCAGCCCCTTGGAATCACTATCGAGTTCGAACTGTGGGATTATGGAAGGGGTGTTCTGAGCACCCCCGCCCGCACCGCGGAAAGCACGCATCTTTTGCGCGTGTCCGATTGCGGATGCCGCCCAGGCGGTCGATACGTTCCCAGCGTCGGTGGTTTGAGTCCACCCCAGACCTGGAGCAAAAGATAAACAACAGATGAAGACAATTGCGGCACAAGCGAGGTACAGACGACCGTGATGGTAAAGTCCAAAGTAAACCCTGCTCGTCATTTGACCAATCCCTTACGTCGTGACATTAAAGCACAATCGCATCAAGTAACAGAGTGGATACTTTTGCTACTCGTGGTTGTCTTTAACTCTGTGCCCGTGGCTACCCTTCCGCGCTGGCCTCTCCGATCCTCTCGCCGGAGGCCGGGTAAGTGTCCTTGCCGTCCGCGGCCGGCGACGCAAGCTTATGCTACTTAGTTGCTGGCTTTGGCGGGATCGTTTGCCACGGTAGAGGGTAGGGCTTGCTGTGCGGAATCGCCGGCAATTGCATGGCCAGGATTATTGCGCACCAGGACTTGCGACCGTCCGCGATAGAAGCGGTCCTTGGACGTGCCGACGTACTGATATCCCTCTTTGGGATCGAACCACACCGAGATGTCAGGGATGAAGGGCCGGGCTACCAGGTTGAGCCATCCCAGGTCGGGCGTCAGCCCCATCTTGGCCAGCTCTCCGGGATAAAAGCTCCAGCGCGCCACGCCATTGTCGAGCTTGGCATCAATATTATAAAGGGCCGGCTTGGGTGCGCAGTCAAAAACCTGAAAATGGACGCTTGATCCGCCCGTCTTCAGCGCATACTCGAGCGGAACAATGGATGCCGCACCGGCATAGGAATCCGACCCAAATTCCAAGGTATCCTCATAAGAGATGTCCCCGAACTGACTGCCCCAGCGGCACGACGCGGCGCCTGATTTGGCGTCAGCCTTTTCCATTAACTGCGCGGACCCGTCGGGGGCCAGGAAATTCGACTGATACGAGGCAATGACCGGCAGCGGATTACCGTCCTGGTGTTCGAGCAAGACGCGCTCCCAGTCACGCTCGCCGTTGCCATACTTGGTGCTGCCGATGATCTCCACCGTCTTGCCCGCTTCCTTGATCGTGAAGCGAGCATGGCCGATCACCAGTTTGCGATCGACGCTATAAACGGTGAGGTCAACGGGCGAAGCCAGCATCGCCCTGATATTCACCGCGGGCGCGGCTTTAGAGACGGCGGGCAGAAACGCCACTAAGGGCGCCAGTACCATAGTAATGACGATAACTTTGATCATAGCAGTCGTTGATGCGCATCGGCTCCTCCATCGACCCAGGCCAATCGCGATCAATTGGTTTCTAGCACCCCATAATGGCACCGATTCCGCAATCGGGAAACCCGCTGACGTTTACTTCTGGCTTCCAATTGAGCGCCGTTTCAATACCGTTTCTGCACCATGGAACCCTTGTCAGGCTCGCCATGGATGGCGAAGCTCTACTTCATGCTCGATAGCTGGATGGCGAAAAGCCGGTGGCTGCGCCGCGCGCAGACGCGCACAGCAGCAATTGCGTACCACGTGGGCATCGGGGCCGACCAGGCGACGGCGGCCGCGGCGATTGCCGGAGTTGCGTCAGGATTGGCTTTCGCGCGCGGGTTCAACGCAGCCGGCCTGATGGTGTTGTGGGTCAGTGCCGCGTTGGATGCGATCGATGGAACCATTGCGCGCGACCATGAACGTCCCACCGCGTTCGGAGGGGTCCTCGATCTGACCTCTGACCGCCTGGTGGAGGCTGCGGTCCTGCTGGGTATGGCCTGGCATCGTCCAGCGCTCGGCTTCGGCGCGTTGACGGTGCTCGCCAGCTGGTACGTCAACATCACCGTCTTCCTTTCCACGGGCGCGGCGCTGGGCGGGGACGAAAAGCTTATCCGTTATCCGCCCGGCTTGCTGGAACGGACTGAGGCGCTGGTGTTTTTCACGGTGATGGTCTTCGCGGGCACCGCGGGCGTCTGGGTCTGCTATGCCTACGCGACACTGGAAATCTGTACCGCCATCCAGAGGCTTAACTTTGCCCGCCGGCAATTGCGCTAATGCAAAACCTGTCATCGCGGCGCGCCTGAACAACTGTTGCTTCACAAATCCGGTTGTCTTACCTTCCTGAAAGTCTGCGCCCCGGCAGGTGAATCTATGGATTTCGATTTGAACGAAAATCAACAGGAGATGCGCACTGCCCTGCGTAGCATGTTCGAAGGCGCCTGCGACATCCGTCACGTTCGGCAGGTCGCCTACGACGGCGACGGGCGCGACCCGGGTCTGTGGAAGGCGTTGAGCGAAGGCGGTTGGACCGCGCTGATGGTACCGGAGGCGGAGGGCGGCTCGGGACTGCGTTTTGAAGACTTTATCGTACTGCTCGAAGAAGCGGGACGGGCGGTAGCCCCGGTGCCGCTGACCACCACCTTGCTGGCCGGACGCGTGATCGCAAACGCGCCGGCGGGCGCTGCGCGCAGCAAACTGCTCAAGCAGATTACTACCGGTACGAGCAGTTTCACGCTCGCCTTGGGCGAGGGTGTAAAGGCCGAGGCGGCAGGCGGCAACTGGCGGCTTAATGGCAAACTGGAGTTCGTTCCCTACGGACCCCTGGCCGGGACCGCGCTGGTGCAAGCCGCGCTGCCCGGCGGAAAGCGCGCGCTGTTGGCCGTCCCCACTAACGCCACCGGCATCCAATGGCTCGACCTCGACGTGATGGACCGCACGGTGCGCCAGTACGAGATGACGCTGGAAGGCGTCAATGTGGGCGGCGCCGCGTCGATCTTCGGCAATGCGGACGCTGGCCCGGCTATAGATACACTGCTCGGGGAATGGCGCGCGGCGCTGGCAGCCGAAAGTTTGGGCGTGGCCGAAAAGATGACTGAATTGTCAGTGGCTTACGTCAAGGAACGGGTACAGTTCGGGAAGCCGGTCGGTTCCAATCAAGCGGTCAAAGTCAGAATCGCGGAGATGGGCGCCGTGATCGATCGCCTGCGTTCCGCAGTTTACTACGCGGCGTGGGCGATCGACAGCAATGTGTCCGAGCGCAAGCTGGCAATCGCGATGGCCAAGGCAGCCGCGTCAGCACCGGGCGCGCTCCTTGGCAGTCAGGCGATCCACGTACACGGCGGGATCGGATTTACGTGGGAGTACGACCTGCATCTGTACTTCAAGCGCATCAAGAGCAACGAATTGTTGTTGGGCGATACCTCAGCGTCATTGCAGCAGATTGCTGATGAGGTGTTGTAGCTCGCATCCGGGCTGCAGCGGAAGACTATCGCCTCTCACCGACTCGCTGGGAGTGGTTGGGTTAAATTAGATTGAATTAAAGAATAGTGGGACAGGCGTCCCCGCCTGTCGATCCTGCGCGGGACTCTTTTCCTCGCGCCACCTTGTAAATTCTCGTCGCACTGGCAACTATCTCAGGTCTTGAACCCTCGCCAAGTATTCGGGAGCGCGAGCAAAAAAAAGCCTCGCGCGTCATCAACAGGCGAGGCGCCTGTCCCTGGAGCTGTCCCACTGATTTTTAATTAAGGCTTCGTAAACAGCTTCATGAACGATTCGAACGGAGCCGGCGGGTGCGTGAGTGTCTCAAGGTTTTCGGTGACGTGAGCGGCGGTCTTCATCCCGACCAGCGCTACGTTCGCTCCCGGCGTCGAGCGCACGAACTGGATTGAGCGTTGCGCGTCCGTGCGCAGACCGTCCATCGCGTGGGCCACCACCTCCGGCAATCGCGCGGTCAAGCGTCCTTGCAACAATGACGCGCTGGCCCAAACCGCGATGCCCAAGGCGCGGGCGGCTTCGAGCGGCGAGAGCATCTCGTTTTCGCCGGTGACGTTTTGATTGGGCGTGGTAAACGCCTCCGGCATCGCCAGGCTGTAGGGCAGTTGGATCACTTTAAAATGATGATTGGGGCCGCCCACCGTCGCCGCCAGGTCGACCAATTCCTGCAATGACAGGTAATCGGCGCTATCCGGCCGCACCCGAAAGCCGTTCCAGGTGGCGGTGCCATAGACGCTGATTGCGCCTTCGCCAACTTTGCCTTCGAGCAACTCGAAAACCAGGCGTACGCGGCGCATAAATTCCTTGCGTCCCACCGCCGCCACCTGGGCTTCAGGGTTGTGCAGGAAGTAAACGTCGATAGTTTCCAGGCCTAAGTTGGCGCGGCTCTTCTCGATCATCGCATCGAGGTACTTCGGCGTCATGCAGTGGGAGTTTTCGACCAGGTCTCCGGCTCCGATAAGGCCGGTCTTCACAAACTCGCGATCGAAGTATTCCCTGGGATTTGCCGGCATCTCCCCGTCGAAAGTGATGTAGCCGCCCTTGCTGGAGACGATTAGCTCCTCGCGCTTGATGTGGCCCGCGTCAACCAGTTCCCGGATCGCGGCGCCGATTGACCGCTCGCTGCGCTGCATGCGGTAGTTGACGGCGCTATCGATGACGTTGACGCCGCCGGCAACAGCGACCTTTGCGGCTTCGCGGTACATCTCGTCCGTTTCAGGGTCCATCTCACCCAGGTAGGTGCCAATCCCGAGCGATGAGGCCGCCAATTCGAACATCGGACGGAAGTTGCCGGGCAGATTTGTGAACCTTTCCGCGTAAGAAGCCGCCCCCGCAGGGGTCGCTTTGCCTTTTATCATTAATAATTCCTCGTGGTCTTTGCTGGAAATCCGGGACTCGAACGACGTTTAGCTCGCCCGCAAGGATGGATCGTGGATCAACTGAACCACGACCCCGTCGGGATCCTTGATATAGAACGAGTAAGTGCCGTCGCGATGCTGCCGCAACGGCCTGACGATTTCGAGCCCGTGTTGCTGGGCCCAGACATAATCTTTCTCCAGTTGAGTGAGTTCGGCCACTAAAAAGCCGATATGGTCCAGCACGCCAGCCCCCGTGGCGGCCGCATTCATGCCGGGCTCGCGATGGAGCGCAAGATTGTCCGATCCGGAGCTCAAATAGGCGTTGTCGGGGTCGGGCTGCCAGACCACCCGCATGCCGAACACTTCGTGGTAGAAGTTTTTCGATCGCTCCACGTCGGCGACCCGCAGCGCCACATGCCGAATTCCCTGGGTTTCTATCACTTTGTTCTCCGCGAGCGGGCCTGAGGAAGCGATTCTTCGGAGGTCGCGGCCCTCGGCCACCCCAAGTCTATACCATCGGGTGGCCGGCGCGCATTCGCAAATGCGGGCCAGAATCGCCTTAGTCCGCGTTGACATGGACATTTGGGTCGCACTAAATTAAAACGGCATCCCAAAATGACAAACGCAGGCTCCGGGACAGCCACCCGACCAGAGGTATAACAGCGTAATGGTTCGCCGCGATAAAACAAATTACGTCATCCAGTCGGTGGCGCACTCGCTCGACGTGTTGGAGCAATTCTCCCGGGATGTGGACGAACTCGGTGTCACGGAACTATCCAAGCGGCTGAAGCTGCACAAGAACAACGTTTTTCGATTGCTGGCGACGCTGGAAGCGCGCGGCTACATTGAACAAAACCGTTCGACGGAGAACTACCGGCTCGGAATCCGCTGCCTGAATCTCGGCCGCAGTTACATCAATCATATGGGCCTGGTCCGCCAGGCGCGACCGATTTTGGCTGAGTTGGCGCGCAAATGCCGCGAGAGCACCTTCGTCGGCATTGTGCGGCGCGACGGCGTGGTGCCGTTGGAGGCGGCGGAACCCGAGGACCGAGTGGTCAAGATCACGCCGCCGATCGGTGATTCCCTGCCGCTGCATTGCACGGCGTCGGGCAAGGTTTACCTCGCCTTCGAAGCGGACGAGGAGCTGAAATCCATGCTGCCCGAACAGATGCGCACGCACACCAGTCAAACCATCGTGGACCGCGCCAAGCTGCTCGATCAACTGGCGGCGGTCACCAGCGCCGGCTATGCCGTCGATCGCGGCGAGTACCTGGAGGACGTATGCTCCATCGCCGTGCCGATTCGGGATTACACGCGCACGGTGGTCGGCTCACTGGCGGTGGCGGGACCGTCCTACCGCATCCCCGCCGAGCGGGTCGCCGAGGAAATCGCGCCGATTATTTTGGAGGCTGGACAGGACCTGTCACGACGCCTGGGTTACAACGAATAGACGCGCGCCCGGCGACACTTTTACGTCGCCGGCCCAGATTTGACTGAAACTGCCACGGTTGTTAGTTTCCCATCCGCCTGTCTCGCCCCTTTTTGCTCGACCCGGGGGGAGTTCAGGCGCTGTGCCTCGCATAGCGGCTATTCCTAGGAGCAAATTGGTGAAAATTCTGGTACCGCTAAAGCGCGTTCCCGATCCCGCCACCACGATCAGGATCCTGCCTGACGGTTCGGGTATCGCGACCGATAATGTGAAATGGGTGATCAATCCGTTCGACGAGATCGCCATCGAAGAAGCCCTGCGCATCAAAGAGCGGCTGAAGACGGGAGAAGTGGTGCTGCTGACCATCGGTCAGAGCAATTGGCAGGAACAGCTTCGCACCGGGCTGGCGATGGGCGCCGATCGGGCCAAGCTGGTAGTGAGCGATAAACCGCTGGACACCCTGGCGATCGCCCGCGTCATCGCCAAAATTGTCGCCGAAGAACAGCCCAAAATGGTGATCCTGGGCAAGCAGGCGATCGACGACGACTCCAACCAGGTCGGACAGATGCTGGCCGAGATGCTCGGATGGCCGCAGGCGACGTTCGCCTCCAAGATCGATCTCGACGGCGACCGCTGCACGGTGGTCAGGGAAGTGGACGGCGGTCTGGAGACGGTCGCGTTTGCACTGCCGGCGGTGATCACGACCGACCTGCGCCTTAACGAGCCGCGCTATGCTTCGCTGCCAGGAATCATGAAGGCGCGCAAAAAGGAGCTCAAGGAAATCCCGGTCGACAGCCTGGGCGTGGACCTGACTCCGAAATTGAAGATCAAGGAGCTCAAGGCTCCGCCCAAGCGGCAGGCCGGTCGCAAAGTCGGTTCGGTGGAGGAGTTGGTCAAGCTCCTGCACGACGAAGCCAAACTGATTTGAATCAAACGCGCTGCCCGCGTCGGCGACCCTTTTGCCGCGCGCGGATGACGGCTGCATTACCCTGGAAGACACGATAATGGGTGACGTTTTAGTTTTTGCCGAATATCTGCACGAGCATTTTCCCAAATCGACGCTGGTCGCAATCAACGCCGGGTTGGAGATGGCGCGCAAATGCGGGGCGCAATGCGTGGTGGCCGTGCTGGGAGAAAATGTCGAGGCGATGGCGCAAACGGCGGCCAAATACGGCGCCGCCAAGGTCATCGCGCTGGAGCATCCTGCGCTTAAGAACTATTTGGCCGACGCGCATGCGCAGGCGCTGGCCAACCTGCTCAAGAGCATCGGCGCCGAGTACGTGATGGCGACCGCCACGGCGCGCGGCAAGGACCTGATGCCACGGCTGGCAGCGCGGCTGGACGCTCCGATGGCCTCCGACATCATTACGATCAATGACGACGGCGGCGTGATCCGGCCTATGTACGCCGGCAACGGGATGGCGCTGGTCGAAATGGATGGCCCGGTCAAGGTTATCACGGTGCGTTCGACCGCGTTTGACGCCGCGCCGGAGAGCGCCAACCCCTCGCCGGTCGAAAAGGTGGCCGCCACCATCGATCAGGCCTCGCTCAAGATGGAATTTGTGACCTTCAACGAAATCAAGAGCGATCGCCCGCAGCTCACCGAGGCCAAGATCGTCATCTCGGGCGGCAGGGGGCTTAAGTCGGGCGAGAACTTCAAGACCGTGCTCGAACCGCTGGTGGACGTGGTCGGCGCCGCGATGGGCGCCAGCCGGGCCGCGGTTGACGCCGGCTTCGTACCTAACGACCTGCAGGTCGGCCAGACCGGCAAGGTGGTGGCGCCCGACCTTTATATCGCGGTCGGAATTTCGGGCGCGATTCAGCACCTGGCGGGAATGAAGGACTCCAAGGTGATCGTGGCCATCAACAAGGACGAAGAGGCGCCGATCTTCAGCGTCGCCGACTACGGGTTGGTCGCCGACCTGTTCAAGGCGGTCCCCGAGATGGCCGAAGAGGTCCGCAAGCTCAAGCATTCGTGACAACTGCGCGGAAGCACCCTCACCCTAACCTTCTCCCTAGTCAGAAGAGGGCGTAAGAATACTGTTGTGATTTTCATGCCGGTGGAGTGGTCCGAGATCCCATCATCAGATTCCCAGGAATGTGGCGTGGGCCTGCGGTCCACCCCGCGCGCAAAAAAATCGGCGCCGTACTCTGCTCCCTCTCCCTGACCAGAGATTAGGGTGTCGCTTCAAGTGACCAGACTCGCATTCTCGTGGCCGCGATTTTATTTTTCACCCATTATCTGATTTAAGTGCTGAGATCACTTTGAGCGTTGCCCTGCGCAACGCGAAACCCGCGCCGCAATGGCGGTGCCACGATGCCCGGATCAGATGATGCCGGAATCAAGAGAATGAAATGAACGAGCAGGTCACCCGCCAGATCCTTTGGAACGTCCCGATCGCCTTCGTCATCATCATGTACGCTCTGCTGGCGTTGCTCTTCGCCGCCTTCATTTATGCTGGCATGTACTGGTACCGGCGGATTGCGCTGGGAACCGGCGAGGATCGCTTCGACCAGTTGGTGCGCCGCGCCGTGCTGGCTGCGCGCGACGCGGTGGGCCAGGGTTTCGTAGTGCGCGAGCATTGGGGCTGGATGCATTACAGCTTCTATACCGCATTCATCGGCCTGTTCATCGGCACCACTATCGTGCTGATTAACAGCGATTTGCGCGATGTGGCTGCGCTTTTCGGCTTCAGGCTCTACTTCTACTACGGCGACTTCTACCTGTTTTTCAAAGCCTTCATGGATACCTTCTTCCTGATGCTGATCGGTGGTGTGCTGGCGGCGGCGGCGCGGCGCTTTTTGGCCCGTCCCCGGCTGCTCGCCTCGCCGCCGGCCGACAAGATGCTCGACAACCTCGAGAACTACCTGGGCTACTGGTATCCGCTGCTGATGCTGGTGGCGGTCGGAATCACCGGCCTGATGCTGGAAGGGGCCCGCATCAATGCGACCCATCCCGACTTCACGGAATGGGCCTACGTGGGGCGGCGGCTGGGTAAAATCGAAGGCGCGCTCGGCGCCGGCCCGACGTACCATCGATGGCTCTGGCTGGTGCACGTGCTGCTGGTTTACGGCCTGCTGTTCGCATTTCCATTCTCCAAGATTCGCCATTTCCTGCTGGCCCCGGTCAATCTGTTCTTTCGCAATCTCCGTCCGCGCGGCCGCTTGCAGCCGATCAAGGACTTTGAAAACGCGGAAACCTTCGGCGTTTCCCAGGTCGAGCAGTACACCTGGAAACAACTGCTCGATATGTCCACCTGTCTGGAGTGCGGACGCTGCACGATCAATTGTCCCACCGCCACCACCGACAAGGCGCTCAACCCGAAAAATTTGGTCATCACCCAGCGCGAACATCTGCTGGCCAAGGCGCCGTTCCTGCTCGCCGCGCGCGCCAACGGCGCCAATGGCGATGAAGCAGCGCCGGTGTGGAACGGGCCCGACATGATCACCCAGATCGCCAGCGAACAGGCGGTGTGGGACTGCACCAACTGCGGATGGTGCGAAGAGGGATGCCCGGTGGGAATCGAGCACATCCAGCGCATCGACGACATGCGCCGCCATCTGGTGCTGATGGAAAGCCGCTTCCCGCAGGAGGCCACTTCGGCGTTCAAGGGTATCGAGGTGCAGGGCAATCCATGGGGAATCGCCCAGGAGAAGCGGGCCGAATGGGCGGCGGGACTCGATATTCCGGTCATGGCGGACCTCGAGGATCCAACCGACCTCGACGTCATGTATTGGGTCGGATGCGCGGGTTCCTACGATGAGCGCAATCAGCGCGTCAGCCGCTCCTTTGCCGGCCTGATGAAACAGGCGGGCGTGCGTTTCGCGATGCTGGGGACGGAGGAAACGTGTACGGGCGATCCGGCCCGGCGGCTGGGCAATGAGTATCTATACGCGACGGTCGCGGCCCAGAACCTGGAAACCCTCAATCGCTACAAACCCAAACGGATCGTCACCCAGTGTCCGCATTGCTATCACAACCTCAAAAAGGAATATCCCGACTTCGGCGAAGTCGGCTACGAAGTCGTCCACGAGGCGGAATTTATCGACGAGTTGATCAGGGCCGGACGGCTTAATCCGCGCAAGGAGATCAACCGACGCGTCACCTACCATGATCCCTGCTTCATGGCCCGGCATGACCGCAAATGGAACAGCGCGCGGCAGGCGCTGGGCGCGATTCCTGGCGCCGAAGTCACCGATGTCGAACAGTCCAAAAACCGCACCTACTGCTGTGGCGCCGGCGGCGGATGCATGTGGAAGGAAGAAGTGGGCCATCGGCGAATCAACGCGGAACGCTTCGATCAGCTAACCGCCGCCAAGCCCGAAACGGTCGCCACCGGATGCCCGTTCTGCATGACCATGATGACCGACGCGATGAAAGCCAAGTCGCTGGAGGACACCATGGAAGTGCGCGATCTGTCGGAGTTGATCGCCGAATCGGCGGGGGTATCGACGAAGTAGTTGCCGCTAACTGGAACCTGGCTGCGTGGGACCGGCTTCCAGCCCGAGCCCAGTCACAGGCTGGAGGCCTTTTGACTGAGGGCCTCAAATCACCACCGGTGCAATTGCCTTGCCGCTGTGCGAGACTTCACCTTCTGTAACCCATGCCGCGAACGTAGTAGCTTTGCGGCGGCATTAATGTGCCAGCCAGGAGGACTTCCATGGCGATAATGATCACGGGAGGAACGGGTTTTCTCGGCTCCTACCTGGCG
Source organism: Binataceae bacterium (SeqCode) (assembly GCA_035939115.1). Lineage (GTDB taxonomy): Bacteria > Desulfobacterota > Binatia > Binatales > Binataceae > JAJPJA01. The sequence goes on along the minus strand of DASZGF010000159.1, from coordinate 4,296 downwards.
CGTCATCTGGTGCAGGAAAAGGGCCTCCGGGGCGGGGAACTGATTCTGTTCGACCGCTATCCCAACCAGGAGCGGATTGCCGAGGTGCGGGATGACGTGACCGTCGTCACCGGCGACATCACCGAGCCCACGGAAGTCGCCGCCGCAATCAGGAATTATAAGGTGGACCAGGTCTATCACCTGGGCGCGATTCTGGGAGATCCGCCGCCGGCGCAGGTGGTCTCGTATATGAAGGTGATGTGCGAGGGCACGCTCAACGTGCTGGAGGCGTCGCGCATACTCGGCGTCAAGCGCGTGGTCTATGGCAGTTCCGTCGCGGTGTATTTCGGCGGGCCCAAATGGCGCAGCGTCAAGGGTCGAGGCGAAGCGCTGGACGAGGACGATCCGCCCAGCCCTGGCGGCTTTTACGGAATGGGAAAGCTGTATGCGGAAAATCTCGCCGCGCTTTACGCCCGCCGTTTCGGACTGGAAACGGTCGGCTTGCGGCCCACCTCCGTGTTCGGCTGGGGACGCGGGATGCGTGGGTCGTATGCGAGCGGGCTGACGCCCATACCAGGGGACGTCCACTACATGGTGCTGCCGGAGGTGGCCGCGTTGGGCAGGCCCGTGGCGATGCCGCCGGACGACACCGAGTCCGACTGGATCTACGCCGCCGACGCGGCGCAGGCGTGGTATTGCGCGATGAACACGCCCAAGCCGCCGCGCCTGGTTTACAACATGGCGGCAGAGATGCGCCGCATGGCGGACGTAACCGCGCATCTGCGCAAGTTGCTGCCCGAGGCCAAAATCACGGTGTCAGACAAACCGGTGCCGACGGTCCCAAAGATGAACTATGACAATCTGCGCAAGGACCTCGGATTCCAGCCGCGCTACACGATGGAAACCGGGATGACCCATTACCTGAACCTGGTGCGCAAATCCGCCGGCCTGCCCCCCGTCAAGGAATAGCGGCAAAGGATGCGGGCACGGCGACCGTCCTACTGTTTATCGGACGGGCGTTGTTTCGGGCCGAGCTTGTCGTGGCGGACGGCGGCGTCGATTGGATATGCACCGCCGTCCATCCGGTCCACCTCGATCGTCGTGACGATGCGCTGGTCGGGCAGTTTGAGCGTGACGCTGAGCGGGACGCGGCGGTAAGGGCCTGCTGCCGGTCCGTTGCTGAGAGCCTCCTTCAGCAGGCGCCCCGCGGCGACCGGCTGCAACGCGGCGGCGCCGTCCTGGATACCGAGCAACGCCGCGATAGTGCGGGCGACATCAATGTTGGAGGTAGGAGCCTTATCGATGTAAGCGCGGCGAAAATCAGGACCGGTCGCGGCGCCGAAATTATGCATTTCGTATTCGCCCAGCGCGCCATGAGTGCCGCCGCCGGCTGTGATCGACGGGCCGGTGTCCGCGTATGAAATTCCCAGCAGCGGATGAACCAGCGGCTGCGACTTGTTGGGTTCGTTGTGCATCCCGGCTCCGTCCAACACCAGGGCCGGGGCTTGTGGTCCGGTCAGCTTCGAATTGTCCTCGCCGGTGGACTCACGAAACGAGATGGTCAAGTCAGCTGATCGCGCCGGGTTGCGCAAGCCGAACCACCCTTGATCGAATGTCCCCGGGATTTCGCCCGCATAACCATGGGCCGCCGGCGTACCTTCGGCGCGGCTGAAGATAGGTCCGCACCACGGCTGTGCGGCGGCATACTCAACAATTTTGCGCATCAAGCCGGCGCGCGCCGCGGGTGCAATGCGCGGTGAAAGGTAGATTTCATCGGAGCCGAAATTATTCGCCACGACCACGTCATCGCTGGTCTTGGACTGCTTAAGTCCGTGAGCAACGAGCAGGCCGGCAAGGTCAACGCGCATATTGATCGTCGCGAAGCCATGGTCGGACACGATCACCAGGTCGGTGCGGTCCTCAACATGCAGCTTTGCAAGGGCCGCGCGCAGGCGTCCAAGGTTCGCGTCGCAAATGCCCAAGGCGCGATCGAATGCGGCGGTGCCAAGGCCGGCCGCATGCTCGGTGATGTCGGGGTTGTGTTGCCACAAGACCAGCAGCGCAGGCCGGTTGGCCGCAACGGCTGCCACCGCGGGGGGCAGCACACGATCGATGAAGACATCGGCGAGATGCGCGTCCTGTTCCCCCAACGGCGGTGTGCGCGCGATCGCCGCGGTGAGAGCCGCCCGGCTCAGTCCGGGTCCCAACTGTTGCGCGAGGGAGGGCGGCACCACCTGATCGTCACTGACGAAAATCTCGTTTGCCTCCGCGTCGTGCTGTCCCGCGCCTGCGCGATCGTCGAACAGAAATGTGGGCCCGGTCTTGCCGACGATGCCGACAAAGCCGCCCTCGCGCAGCAATTGCTGGGCGATCGTTTCAACTTCCATGAGGTTGCCGTTGAGAGCACCCGGACCATTGAGCGCATCTAACATTGGGGAGCTTTCCAGCGACACCGGCAGCGTCCGCGCGCGCGCCAGCGCGGCGCCCGATTGCGGCGCGCGGCCATCCACTAGATGTCCGAAGTACATCTTGTTGGCGATGATCCCATTTGCGCCCGGCGGCGCGCCGCTCGCCAGGGCGGCGGCGTTAACCATCGTTAGTGACGGATAGATCGAATGATGGGCGGCGAAGTAAGCGCCCTGGCCCTTGAGCGCGTATAGATTGGGCGTGGCGGCGAGCGTTACCGAGTCCGGACGCAAGCCGTCCCAGACCATTAGAATCAACAGTCGGCGGTGGGACCGCCCCGCCGCCGCCAAAGCGGTCCGTGGCGGCGTAGCGATGAGCGAAAGGGTAAGGAGGACCAACCCAACGCCGAGCAGCAGAGATTTGAGCAAGGACTTCACTACCAGCCGGGCCAGCGCGTGCATGAGCAGATCATTGTGTCTGGCACCATTTCGGGCAACAGCCCCGAGCCCGCAGATGATAGCAAGGTGTAGTCCAATGAGATATTGTGGCGGAGGCTTTCACAACGCTGGCAGTTGTGCCCATCCAGGATAATGGGGTCTGCTGGATTAGGTGCGACGGTGTCTCCAAGCCCATCCGTTCCGAAGCTCAAGAGGACTATTGACCGATGACCGAACAGGGATTGTCTGTTTCGTCTCCGAATGCCCGGCCCGAGCCTGCACGAGTCGAAACCCGGCGCGTGCGGAGATTGGATGAAGCATAAAGACGAAGCCAAGGATCTCCAGCATCTTGTCGACCTTGGACAAGAGCAGGGCTATCTCACCTTCGACCAGGTAAATGATCTTCTACCCGTCGACGTAATCTCGCCGCAGGATCTACGGCTGGCGCTGGAAAGGTTCGAGGAGGGCGATATCAAAGTCCCCGGCCACAGCGCCGAGGAAAAGGCCGAAACCGAACCCGAGGAGGAAAGCGTCGATGACTTCGGCGATTCCGCCGACCCGGTCCGCCTGTATCTGAAAGAAATGGGACGCTTTCGGCTGCTGACTCGGGAGGGAGAGGTCGAGGTCGCCAAGCGGATCGAAACCGGACAGGAAGAAGTCGCGGAAGAGGTCCTCAAATCTCCGGTCATGCTCGACTACATCATCGAAATCGGTGAGCGCGTCGAGGGCGCGGAGGTCAATCTGCACGACATCTTTGAGGAAAACGAGGAGCCGGGTGCGGATGAAGAGAAGGGTCCGGAAGCTGACCAAGCACAGTACGATCGCCTGCAGAGTTCGACCAAGAAGCTCTCCAAACTGCGCGACCAACTGAAGCGGACCGCCCAGGCGCTGGCCGACAAGCCCGACGCGCGGGCAAAGCCTGGACTTGAGAAGCAGTACGCGCGGCTCAGTGCGCGGGTCAAGGATGAACTCAAGGCGATGCAACTGTCCGCGAGGGTTGAGCAAGCGGTCATCGGCAAGATGAAACACCTGCTCGCGGAGCATCGCCGGGCCCAAAGGACCATAGAGGACTACGAAAGGGCCAGCGGCCGCAGCAGGAGCCAGTTACTGAAGGAAGCGAGGGAAACTGAACACCGCTGCCATTTACTCAAAGTCAATGGCGACAACCTGGTGGATATCGCGGTGCGAATCCGCGCGGCGCAACAGCAAATCAGGGAGATTGAGCGCTGCGTCAGGGCCACCGGCGATGAGTTGGCGCGCAAGCTGGAGATTATCGAGGCCGGTCAGGCCAAGAGCCGCAAGGCCAAAAAGGAAATGACCGAGGCCAACCTGCGGCTGGTGGTCAGCCTGGGCAGACGCTATAACAACCGCGGGCTGGGTTTCCTGGACTTGATACAGGAAGGTAGTCTCGGCCTGATGCGCGCGGTTGACAAGTTCGACTACCGGCGCGGCTATAAGTTCTCGACCTACGCCA
>DASZGF010000158.1:0-1684 GCA_035939115.1 Binataceae bacterium (SeqCode) | reverse complement strand
CTCGCATTTCGTGATTGCCGATCTGGTCCATGGCAACAATGGCGCCTAGTACCGTTGCACAAGGATTATGACTCTTTCGTCGGGTGCGTTTTGGTGCTGGCTGGCTCTGGGTAGGCGCGGCCCATTTTGGCGCGGGCTTTTTCGGTTGTGAACATCCATTTAACCTGGGCCCGGGTGACGTTGCGCTGCCGCTCCCAGGCGGCGATCTCTGACACCAGTCGCTCTGCTGTGGCGATGCGGCGGTCCAGGCATTGACCGCGCAGTACGCCGATTTCAATCTCCACCATGTTCAACCAGCTGGCGTGCTTTGGGACATAGTGGAACTCCAATCGGCGCAGGACCCTTCGCGCTTCGCAAGGTGGGAAGGCTTGATACAGCGCGCCGGGCGAGTGGGTGGACAGATTGTCCAGGACCACGCGAATTCTCTGCCTCGGGAAAGTGCACATCGCTGAGTTCGCGCATGCAAATGGCGAAATCCTCCGCGGTCCGCCGGTCGGTGACCTTTACCTTGCGCCATGGTCGGTGGGCATCGAGGAAAATGAACAGGTTGACCGTCCCGTTGCGTCGATACTCGCAGTCATAGCGCTCCCGTTGCCCCGGCACGGCCTGGATCGGCTGCCGTACCTCACCGATGAGCTGGGTCGGGCTCTCGTCGAAACAGACAACCGGGCGCTTCGGATCAGGCACCTGCGCATATAGGTCGAGCACATCCTCCATGCGAGCGACGTACTCGCCGTCGATATGCGGAATGCACCACATGTCCTTGCGCCACGGTTTGAGGTCGTTTTCGGTCAGCCGACGGCGCACTGTCTCCCGGGAGATGCTGTCATGCTCGGTAAGCCTGACCAATTCATCCGCCAACAGCTCCAGGGTCCAGCGGGCACGACCCTCCGGTGGGTTGGAACAGGCGGTCGCAACGAGCAGCGCTTCCTCTTTGCCAGAGAGCTTGCGGGACGCGCCAGGACGCGGCTCTTCCCTCAACGCCTCTTCCAGGTTGCCAACTAAGAAGCGGCGCTTGGTCCGGTATACGGTAGACCCGCCCACGCCGACGCTGATCGCGATCTCCTCGTCGCTGGCGCCAGCGTCGGCAGCCAGCAAAATCTGCGCGCGCTTGAGCTTGCGCGCCGAATGCTTGCCGCCGTTCAGGAGCGCAGTGAGTTTGCTCCGCTCGGCTTGGCTGAGTTCGATCCGGTAGCGTATATTCATCTGTGCCTCCTCGCGGTTCGAGGCACAAACGAACGGCTGAATCGGATGTCCTGCGTATGGCGCCCGCAAAAAGCTTCACGCCCAAGCAGGGACAGTATCTGGCGTTTATCTACGCATACACGCGCCTGCACCGCCGGCCGCCGGCCGAAGCCGACATGCAGCAATATTTCCAGGTCAGCCCACCTTCAGTTCACCAGATGGTGCTCACGCTCGAACAGGCAGGGTTCATTCGGCGACAACCGGGGGTCGCTCGCAACATCGAAATCCTCGTTGATCCGGAGCACTTGCCAGTTCTACGCTGATCCCCAGATCAACCCGTCAAAACCTCTGTGTTGAGGTACTAGACGGACATTATTCGTCGGCCGCCTCGGTCGCGGCGCTTGATCGGGCGATGCTGCCTGCTTCGGCCTTGCGATTCTGCAGGATTGCATGCGCCACGTAGTATCGGTAGCGCGCGCCGAGATCGGTCGATTTGTGG
>DASZGF010000157.1:0-121172 GCA_035939115.1 Binataceae bacterium (SeqCode) | reverse complement strand
CAAGCTCTATAAAATGGATCTTCACGAGTTATAGCGAAAAATCGTGAAAATTAAATCAGGCCAACAATCCGCACATTTGCCGCACGCGCGGCTTTTAAACAGAGCCTATTGAATCTGGCAAAAGCCAAGAAGTGCGTGCTTTCGCAACCTTTATTTGGTGCCGGGGGCGGGACTTGAACCCGCATGTGGTTACCCACGGAGGATTTTGAGTCCTCTGCGTCTGCCGTTTCGCCACCCCGGCTTCCCTTGCGATTATTGGATTATTTTGGGTTTTTGGCCTTCTGTCGAGACCCTGGCCGCGGATTTGGGGAACGCTTGAGGACACTTTGAGCCGGAGCTCGACTTTTGGGTGCTATCATTTATTGGGAGTCGCGGTCACGTGGCAGGATAATGGTTGGTGGACCGCTTCTTCCGATGAGTGGGCCGAAACATTTTTAGTGGAGGTCCCGAACCCAAATGGCAAGACCGGAGAAAAGTCAACACGAGCCCGCCTCTGAACATCTCGCTTATGTGAGCAGCGCCTCGAAGATCGTGGGTAACCTTTTCTTCCAGAATGCCGCCCGGATCGACGGAGTTGTGGAGGGCGACATTGTCGCTGCCGATGAGCTGGTTGTCGGTGACACGGCCGAAATTGCCGCGCGGATCCGGGCACCTTCCGTCATTGTGTCAGGCACAGTCAAGGGTGAGATCAAGGCCAGCAAGAGGATTGAGATTCGCGCCCCGGCAAAGGTCGTTGGCACTCTGACTTCACCGATTTTGGTGGTTCAGCCGGGCGCCGTTGTGGACGGCCATTGCGCGATGCCGCCTCCTGAAGCTGCAAGCGAAGAGCACACGCCCGAGCCGCGGCTGATTGTGCTTGAAGAACTGGCGGAGCAAGGGGAAGAGCCGGCAGAGCAAGGCGAAGAAGAGCAACAACCATCACAGCAGGGCATCTCGTTTTTTATCACGAAAAGACAGCGCGCGGATCTTCTGACGCGAGGTTACGACGATGCCGCCATCGACAAGATGACGCCCGGCGATGCGCACAGGATTTTGGGTCTTATTTGAGAGAGACGTGTAGAGGCAGGCGGGTAGAGCAATCCTCTTCCATCTCACTTCCACTTCTCTCTTTTGAATCCAAACAGCGCGGCGGCGTTGGCCATGATTTGAGCGGCGAGCGCGGAGGGCTCCGTATTGCGCAGCGTGGCCAGGACGCCGAAGGTGAGCGCAACGTAGGCCGGTTCATTGAGGCGCCCGCGATGAGGCTCCGGGGTGAGATAGGGCGCGTCGGTTTCCATCAGCAGGCGATCATCCGGTATCAGCCGGGCCGTTTCGCGCAGCCCTCCCGCGTTCCTGAAAGTGAGGATGCCGGAGAACGAGATATAAAAGCCCAGGCCCACAAAGCGCAGCGCGTCCTCGGAGGTGCCGGTGAAGCAATGGATCGCGCCGCCCGGCGCCGGCATTCCCTCCTGGCTCACGATTTCGGCCACGATTGATTCGGCCTCGCGGCAATGGATTACGACCGGAAGTGACAGTTCGTGCGCCAGGCGCAGATGGCGGCGCAGGCTTTCTTCCTGCGCCGCGCGGGTCGAGTTGTGGTAATGCAGGTCCATCCCGGTTTCGCCGATCGCCACCACCTTTTTCGAGCGGGCCAACTCCCGGATCTGGTCGATACGCCGGTCGTCGCAATCATCGGCGTTATGCGGATGCACCCCGATTACGGCATAGACGTTGTCGTGATGCTCCGCGAGCGCCACCGTGTCGCGATCGGTCTGAATCGGGCCGATAGCGCCCACCGACACGATCGCCCGCACACCCGCCGCGTCGGCGCGGGCGATTAGCGCCGTGGCGTCGGCAAGCAACCGGCTGTCCGCCAGATGGCAATGGGTATCGACCAGCTCCGGCAGACCGCCGGACAAGGTCGCCGTGAGAGCCGCTTTCTCAATTTCCGGTGGCTTTTCCATGTGACTGCTTGAAAGCGTAACGAGGCCGCCAGGCGTTGCATAGCCCTCCCGAAATAGCGGCGACGACCTCTGCGTGCTAAAGGGTGGACTCGTGCTGAGACGCAGGCCATCAGCAATTCCCATCCCTTACCCGAAGTGCTAGACCGGACTGCGCCGGAGGTCGTTGGTTATGCGCTTTGAAGGAAAGATTGGAATCGTGACCGGGGCGGCGTCGGGAATCGGCCGGGCCACGGCGATCGGATTCGCGCGGCGCGGCGGCACCGTGATTGTCGCCGACCACAGCGAACGGGGCGCCAAGGCGGTTGCGGCGGAAATCGCGGGCTTCGGCGGCAAGGCCGAGCCGATCAAGATCGACGTCACCAAAGAGGCCGACATCCAGGGCGCGGTCGCATTGGCGCGCAAGCAGTTCGGTCGCCTCGACTTCATCCACAACAACGCCTACGCCTTTGGCAAGGGCTGGGAGCCGGCGCTGGCCGGCGATTTCAAGGACGAATTCTGGGACCACGCGATGAACATCGGGCTGACCGCGGTGTTCCGCGGCACGCGCGCGGCGCTGGGCGTGATGCGTGAACAGGGTTCCGGCTCGATCGTGAACACCGCGTCAATCTCGGGGTTGTTCGCCGACTACAAGAACTCCGCCTACAACGCGGTCAAGGCCGGGGTGATCAATTTCACCCGCGCGGTGGCGCAGGAATATGGGCCTTTTGGCATTCGCGCAAATTCCGTGTGCCCCGGCGTAATCGCGACGCCGCCGGTGCTCCAGATCAACGCCGACCCGGAACGCCGGAAGAGGTTCGAGCAGAAAGTGCCGCTTCGGCGCATGGGAAAACCCGAGGAGCTCGCCAACGTGGTGCTGTTCCTTGCCTCCGACCTGTCCTCGTATGTGACCGGCGCCGCCTACGTATGCGACGGCGGATTGACGTTGTCCTCGCGCGTCGAATTGTAAGCTAAGGCGAGGTAGTACAAATGAAACTCAAAGGACAAGTCGCGATCGTGACCGGCGCAAGCCGCGGGATTGGCAAGCGCATCGCAATACAACTGGCCGAAGAGGGGGCCGATATCGTTCTGGCCGCCCGTACCGTGGCGCCAGGTGGGGCGCCCTATCCAGGAAGTATCGAGGAGACTGCGGCCGAGGTACGCAAGCGCGGCGCACAGGCCTTACCGGTCAAGTGCGATCTTACCGTCCCGGAACAGACCGAGCGGATGTGCCGCACGGCGCTGGAGCATTTTGGCCATGTTGATATCCTGGTCAACAATGCGCATCATCGCAGCGATCAGCACTATAATATGTTCCTGGATATCAGGCTTGATACCTGGCAGGACACCTGGGCCGCCAATGTGCTGTCGCCCGTCGTCGCCTGCAAGACCTTGTTGCCGCAGATGATGCAACGCCGCCACGGCATGATCATCTGCCTAACTTCCTCGGTGGTCGCAAACGAATCACCCAACCTGCCCGGCCAGGGCGCGGTCAGCGTTGTATACTCCGCCACCAAGGCCGCGCTACATCGGTTTGCCCAGGGCCTGGTTAAAGAGATCAGGGAATATAACATTCCGGTAGTTCTGATTGACCCCGGCTTTGCTCTCACTGAGCGTATCGAGATCGAAAGCCGGCGGCTAGGCGGGCTTGATACCAGCCGGGCCCAATCACCTGATGTTCCGGCCAGGGTCGCGCGCTATCTCTGCACCTGCCCCAACCCGATGTTTTTCAGCGGAAAAACACTCTACTCCGCCCAGTTCGTCGAGGAGCACAACCTGATGTAGCGCGGAAGGCCAAAGACCACCGCGGCGCAATAAGCGATAGAGGACGTGTGGGCATTCGCGCCGGTTGGTTCGACGAGCGTTTTCGAACCCTGTGGGCCGCCGCCCGTATTCGAGATCAATGCCGACCCGAAACGCCGGAAAAGATTCGAGCGGAAAGGGCCGCTGCGCCGGATGGGACAGCCCGAGGAACTCGCAAACGTGGTGCTGTTCCTCGCCTCCGATCTGTCTTCCAACGTGACCGGCGCGGCATACGTATGCGACGGCGGATTGACGCTGTCCTCGCGCGTCGAGCTGTAGCGAAAGTATGTTTGCGCGTCGCGCCCTCCAACGAAACAACGCCTGTTGCCATTCCGACCGGAGGAGCGTGGCCGAGCGGGGTAGACGGAACGAAACGCGAAGCGATTTGCCTGAGCGGAGTAGGATTTAGAATCGCTTCTTATTTCTCTCCTCACGGGGATCCAGCTTACCATTCACTAACTTTCAAAATTTCTCTCGGTGAGCTCCTCGCAGGCACCGTCTAGCCCCGGGAACAATGAGCCCGCCGTGATACCCATATAAACAAGCTCGCTCATCACCTTTTTTCGGTCCTTTTTAGGGAGATCAATCGCCCAGAGATATTGTTTCGCGTCAGATTCCCTCGATCTGATGTAGCTTTCGATGTCATCAGACGTTGTAATCATCGATGCGGCCTGCTGCGGAATCATCCGCTCGTTTTCAATGGCGATGAACTCAAGGATTGTTACGTGCTCGAAAGGAGCATTGACCAAAGGAAACTGCAGTAAATCTCCCCTCCACCGCTCGTGATCGAACAAGAAGATCCTTACTTTATCATTTTCCCCCGATCTTTCGGCGTCAGCATTAGAAATGCCACGGTAAGCAAAGAAGGCCGCTACGTACGGAGAATATGTCCAATCTAAAAGGGGCGTAGGATACCCATGATGCTGAATTAGATTGAGAAAAGAGCCATTTTCATCCGCAATTTGTAGATTGAAAACATGCTTCGTGCGGGCGCTGAGATTTCTATGCAAAAGAGGGATGTCTTCACGCGAGAATCGCTCGATATCCGCGCGCCCTTTTCGGTGAAACGACGTCCGAAGGCGCCACGGATTGTTTTGGCCACGAAACAAAAACCGCCTGTGTTCGAGCTTGGCAACACGTCCCTTGTAACTCTCCCATGTCTCTTCGGTTCTAGGAAGCTTAGACGGTTTGTTGGCGTTTGATCGCGGTAATACACACCGGCCTTCAACCCCTGTATCAGTCAACCAAGAGAGCCTCAGTGAATCCTCGTCCCAAGAGCCTTTCACTTCGGCATACTGGGAGAATGGCATGTCCGGTCGGTACCGGTTCTTGATGTTATCCCATGAAACGGGTCGGAGAGTGCCTGGGTCAATTGCCAAAATAACTTGTGTGCGAAACTGGAACTCTTTTTCTTTATCTGCAGTCTTAAAGAAGGCTGCGGAACTCGGAATCTTCGTGTCGCCTTCCACCAGATAGGCTAAGCCTTCATAGTACGAATGCCGTTCGTCGATTTCACGAGAATCCTGCCATCGGTGGTGCCATTGTAATTTCCGATCCACTGGCCGTTCATACCATTCATTCCTATTATCTCACGCGAGTCGCTGCGGAAAGACCGATCCGGCGAGCGCAGAAAACCCCTCACGATACGGTATCTTGAGCGAAGAAGTTTGGACAAGCCTCTGCCAAAGGTCGCAGAATGCACAATTTCATTATGATAAAGCAATGATGCGACATTCAAGTCGCTTTCCGCGTTTCCTAAAAAGAACGCAAGAAACAAACTGCGTTGATCGCATTCCGAGCCCGCGGCGAGGGCATGAATGCATCTCGGAATTTGGCTGTCGTAGCTCCTGACGCAAAGTTGTCGTCAGTATTGGTTCTTGAGGCTGACGATCCGCTCGAAGAACGAACCCACTTCTTTGGGTCCTTTGCAGTAAACCGCGGGCATGAAATCGATGATGTTAACGCCCGCCGCGATCACCGCCGGCACTTGCGCCAGCGTGGCGTCGAGGTCGACGCTGCGGTCGGCGCGGAAGACCGGGCGCAGGCCGGTGCGTACGGTCAGCGATTTCGGATCGCGGCCGCGCGCCTTGAAGGCGGCTTGCAGCGCGGCGATCGGTGCTTTGAGCTTTTCCGGGTCGCGCTCCATCGGCAGCCATCCGTCGCCCAGCTCGGCGATGCGCTCGACATTGCGCGGCGTCGGTTCCACGCCGAACCATAGCGCGACGTGCTTTTGGAGCGGGAACGGCGTTGAGTAGAGTTGTTTGAACGATACGGTTTCGCCCTCGAAGCTGGCGGGCGCCTTGCTCCATAGCTCCTTGCACACGCGCACCTGCTCCCACATGCGCGCAAAGCGCCGCTCCCACGGCACGCCGCAAGCGTCGTACTCCTGCCGTTGCCATCCGGTGCCCAACCCGATTTCGATTCGGCCGCGCGAGATAACGTCGAGGGTGGCAAGCTGCTTGGCCAGCAGCACGGCCGGACGCAGGGGCGAAATCACGATGCCAGTGGAAAGCCGGATTTTTTCAGTGGCGCCGGCCACTGCCGCCAACACGGTAAGCGGCTCATACCACGGCGCGGATGGCGCCACGGGAAACTTGCCGTAGGGGTACTTGTCGGTCTCCTCGCTCATGATCACGTGATCGACCACATTGACCTGGTCGACCCCTTTGCGATCGGCGATCCGGACGACATCGAGCACGGCGGCGAAGTCGCCGCCAAACCAGTTCTGTAAACCGAATATGCTTATGGCGATTTTGATCATGGCGCTCTTAAACTAACGCAGTCGGAGGCGGGAAAAAATCCCGCGGCGGCGCTTTGGCCGGATTCGTCCGCCTTGATTCGAAAGCCATGCCGTAGGAGGATTTGGAAGCGCGCATGGCCGCGAACTTTCGCAGTGAGGCATACCATGATGAGCGGTATCGTATCGGCGGATTCGCATGTGATGGAGCCTGGGGACCTTTGGGAGAAACGGCTCGATCGCAAGTATCGTGAGCAAAGCCCTAAGGTGGGCCTCACCGACTCCGGCGTCCTGCTCTTCTCCGCGCCCGGGGTGCGTTCCTTTCCGGTCGCGATGGGCTTTGGGATGGGGCTTAACGGCCAGCGCCTGTACGAGCACATGGCCAAGGTCAAGGACCTCAAGGCGGCTCCGGCCGGCGGATGGGATCCGATGGCGCGGCTCAAGGACCAGGACGTGGACGGCGTCACCGCCGAGATCATGTACACGACGCTGGGGATGCCGCTGTTCGGGATGAACGACCTCGAACTGCAATCGGCCTGCTTCAGCGTCTATAACGATTTTGTCGGCGAGTATTGTTCAGCCGCGCCGCAGCGCCTTTATGGCATCTGCCTGGTTCCGCTCACGGATATTCCCGCAGCGGTCAAAGAGCTCGAGCGATGCGCCAAACTGGGATTCAGAGGCGCGCAAATCTGGGGCGTCCCGCCGGCCGATCGTCCCTACTACGATACCGATTACGATCCGTTCTGGGCCGCCGCACAATCGCTGAACATGGTCCTGTCGCTGCACGTCGCCACCGGCAAGAGCTTCAACGAGGCGCCCAAGAACCCCGAAAAACCGCTGCCGCGCATGCAGATGCTGATGACGCGCATGAATACTATCCATGACGTGCAAAAGAGCATCCTGCAGTTCGTATTCGGCGCGGTCTTCGACCGCTTTCCAGACCTCAAGATTGTCTCCGCAGAACACGACGCCGGATGGGCCGCCCACATGGTGCATCGCATGGATCGCCAGTACGAAAAATGGGCCAGCGACAACGAGAAGAGCCTCAAACTGGTACCCAGCGAGTATTTCCGGCGCAACCTGAGGGTGACCTTCCAGGACGATCCGATGGCCGGCATGACCGCGAAATTCTACGGCGAGGACAACTTCATGTGGGGCTCGGATTATCCCCACAGCGACGCAACCTGGCCCCATTCACGCGAGGCGATCGCGCGCAGCATGGCGGGAGTCCCTGAGGATATCGCGAAGAAGATCACCTGCCTTAACGCCGCCAGGCTCTATCGAATGGATCTGCCGAACTGAAAGTGCGGACGGACTTCATCAACCTCGCGAAGGTGAAGTGCGCCAAGCACGTGCTTGACGAGCGGACCCTGTGTGGGCAGCTTGGAATGATGAGTTCAGTTCGCAAAGTTATCGGGTTCGGTTTGGCGCTGATGGCTGTTTGCGGGTTTGTGGCAGCTTGTTCATCCTCAACCAACACCGCGCCGCCCGTGGTGGTGCCACCCACGCCGGTAACCACCAGTTCGGCCACATCGACTACCAACACTACAACCACAACGCAGCCCGACGGCACAGTGGTGAAAGAGACCACCACTACCACGACGACCAATGGCCGGGTCACGCAGAAGCAGGTAATCACGAGTTACACGTATCCCACGCCATGACAGGATTCGGCCTGGCTTCCCAGCCGATGCGCGTAGGCGCGGTTCGCGAACCGCCCATTCTGTACCTTGTGGACCCGGCCACCCGTAGCCTGCATCTGGTTTGTCTTCATGCGGAAAACGTCTTGAACGTGCTGACCAGCCAGCCTGTCGGGGATATTTTCTTCTCTCGACCTTCACGGGCGGTTCACGAACCGCCCCCACGAATGCGGTATCGATTTGGATTCTCGCGTGAATGTGCTGAGAGACTGCATATAAGGTGGCGTGATCAAAAGATCTCGCGCGTCACCGACAGGCGAGACGCCTGTCCCACCTATTTGTGCTTTTTGGCGCGCGCCTGGCGCCTAAAAGTGGCGCCAGGCGGTGTGGTCCATCATCCGCCTTGCTTTTCGGTCAGTCGCTTTACAATCTGTTCGACCACCGCGTCGGCCTTGGCGAAGGTTTCATCCTTGGTCTGCGGAAAGATCGGATGCGGCACGAAAACTATATCGTACGAAGGGAAACCGAGGTTGGTGTATTGGATCTTGCCAGCCTCGCGGAACTCGGTGGTGGCGACGTTCGCAGTCGGCACCCCCTGCTCCTCAAAATATGCGGTGTCGTGCGAACTGCACGACATGCACGACCCTCAACTGCTTAGCCCTTCGACGATTGCGTCGCAGTCGTCGATCAACTCCTTTCGCACTTCGTCCTTGGCCGGGCGGGCGGGACTGGGCTTGGCGCGGCGCATGGTTTCCGCCACTCCGTACTTGGTCTTGAGCAGGTCCTCGACCCGATCCAAAAAGACCCCGCCGTTGGGGAATCCGATATCGAGCAGGCCGATGGTCTTGCCCTTCAAGGTGTCCAGGCGCTTGGCCATCGGCTTGGGCGGCTGTTTGTCAAAGCCGGTCGGATCCAGAATATCGTCAGCCATCACGCTCCTCCTTTCGCAGAAATCAGGTAAAAACCTTTCAAATCAGTTATTCAAGCCGAATCAGTTTGCTAACCGGGGCGCTGCCCGCCAGTTCCTCCGAAACCCATCCCGGGATGACGACTGAAAGGCGCCCGGCGGTTCCTCCCGCGACGACCACGATGATCGTATCAGGGGAGCGGAACTTGCGCACGCCGCCGTCGGCGGTCGTCCACTTGGCCGCCCGGCCGCGCGGGGGCGGCGCACCCGGCTCCTCAGGCCGCCGCACGACGGTCTCAAAGAGGTAGTTGCGCACGTCGCGCTTGGACCATCCGTCGCGCGCGATGGTCTTGGCGTGCTCGGGACTCAGCACCAGCACGGTGTCGGACATCAGCGGATATTCCCGGTAGTTGTTGATACCGCCGCCCATGGTGCCGCCGATCGTGGAGACCAACCGCTCCGCGCTGTTGCTGCCGAAGTCGGCGACCTGAAAAAATCCGGTGCCGCCGAAAAAGGTGATGGCCGAATCTTCCTTCTTAAAGCCGCGCTCCACGTGCAGCGGCTCCCACGGAGAGATTTCTTCATTCTCGGCGACCAAAAAACTGTACTGGCCGGGATGTCCCATGGTCGCCTTGGTCACCCCGTGCGGCCGCGCTCCGCCGATGTTCATCGTGATCAGGCGTATCGCCCGCCCGATGGTGGCGTTGGCGCGAAAGCCATGGCCAAGCGCATTGTGGCCGCTGTTGAGTCCAATCTTACCGCGCACGGGACCGTTGATAATTGCCAGAGGCGCACCTGACATCAGGGTGATACTGAGCCCATGCGCGCACAGATTCGTATCGCAGAGCCCTTCGGCCGCTGCCAGGACCACGGGGAAGTACTCGGGCTTGCACCCGGCCATCACGGCGTTGATGGCAACCTTCTCGACGGTGGCCTTGCCCAATTGGGGGCCTAGCACGCCGATTAGTTCATCGGGCTTGCGCCAGGGCGCGCCCGCCAACATACGATCGACGCGCTCGCGGGTGGGAGGAACCACTGGCAACCCGTCGGTCACCCCACGTTCATAGAGCATCTCAATCGGATCGTCCTGTACGACGGTTGCCATAAATGTGCCCCTTGGCGCGATGCGCGATTGGTTTGCAGGATCGCGCATCGCTGCTGCTATCGGGTCAAGGCTTCAATCATGACATAGACCGCCCCCGCCGCGCCGTCAATCATAGGCTGAATCCCGCGCCGCCCGAGATTTTTCAGACAGAGTCCGGATAATCCGATCGCGCAACAGGCGGTCGGCAAAACTCCCGCCCCACGTCCCACCCGATTACCCAACACGCGCCTGCTTCACAGCTTTGGTCGCGGGCAAGCGCCATTATTTTGACTTGCGACCGCCTGTCATTTATTGAACGGCGCCAGCCGACCCTCTGGCGGAAGGTTGATGAGGATAGTCCGCTTTCCAGCGCACACGGCGCGGATCGGCGCGGGCAACGATCAGCGTTAGAGCCGTACGCAGTCGGCATCATTTTTCCAGGCTCAGGGTTGCACCGGCGCAAAGATTGCCGCCTGACAAGGACGACTTAATGTCAACAAGAGTGTTGATTCTGGCAGGGGCCACGGTCTTGTGGCTGGCGCTGGTCGGCGCCGGCTCGGCCGCGCTGCTGGATTATGCATTTACGCCGGGCGTGTCCGGCGCCGCGCCGACGCAATGGCCGCAGGGCAGCGTCCTGAGCTTGAAGAGCAATGAAGCGACTCTGGTGATGGTGTTGCATCCGCACTGTCCGTGTTCCCGCGCCAGCCTCTCCGAGCTTTTGGCCTTGATGACCACGGCCGCGGGCAAGGTCAAGGCTTATGTGCTGTTCGTGCGTCCCGCGGGCGTGACGCGCGGATGGGAGCGCACCGACCTATGGCGGCAGGCGGCGGCGATTCCGGCGGTCACTGTGATCTCCGATGATTTAGGGCGCGAGGCGGTGCGCTTTGGCGCCGCAACCTCCGGCCAGACCATGCTTTACGACCGCGACGGCGCGCTGGAGTTCAGCGGCGAGATTACCGCGGCCCGCGGTCATTACGGCGAAAACGCCGGGAGTATCGCGATCATGGCGCTTCTCGGCGGCATCAAAAGGGGGCCGGCCGGCCGCACGCCGGTCTACGGTTGCCCGCTGCTGGGCCGCGCCACGAGCGCCAGGATGGTGGCATGCAAGCGATAGCGTCTGCGAGGAATCTGAGCCCGCGCGCCGCCGCGATCTTCGCCGAAGATGAGGGCTACATCCTGAGGCGCACCGACCATCTATTCGCGGCCCTGATGGTGGTGCAATGGGCCGCGGCAATTATCGCGGCACTGTGGATCTCGCCGCGAGCGTGGGCCGGCGCCTATAGCCAGACGCACATCCACGTATGGGCCGCCGTGTTCCTGGGCGGCGCGATTGTGCTGTTTCCCCTCTTGCTAGTTTTCCTGATGCCCGGCAGCGCTCCGACCCGCCACGCGATAGCCGCGGCTGAGATGTTGATGTCGGGCCTGTTGATCGATCTGACGGGAGGGCGAATCGAAACCCACTTTCATATCTTCGGGGCGCTCGCGTTCCTCTCCTTTTACCGCGATTGGCGGGTGTTGGTGACCGCTTCGATCGTGACCGCGACCGATCATTACCTGGGCAGCGTGTTTTTCCCGCTTTCGCTCTATGGGGTTGCTATGGTGCAACCCTGGCGATGGCTGGAGCACGCCGGATGGGTCCTGTTCACCGACTTTTTTCTGGTCATCTCGGTCGTGCAGAGCCGCTGGGAGATGGCGCTGGTTGCCGAGCGCCAGGCCAAGGTTGAAGGTATCAACGAGGAGGTGGAAAGCGCGGTGGTGACGCGCACGGCCGAACTGCGCGCAAGCGAGGAGGTTTTCCGCCAGTTGAGCGCCGCGTCGCCGGTCGGCATTTTCAAATCCGACGCGCGCGGTGGAAACCTGTATGCCAACCAAAGATTGGCTGACATCTGCGGCTTACCACCCGAGCAGTTAGCGACTGGATGGTTTGATCGCCTTCATCCCGACGACCGCGAGAAGAGCCTTAGGTGGTTCAACCAGTGGGCTCAGGCCGACCGCGAAATCTCGATGGAATCCCGATTGCTCGTCGATGATGAAATCCGCTGGGTGGAGGCGCGGGCCGTGCCGTTGCATGACGCCGACGGTAAGCTGAGCGGCTTCGTCGGCACTTTCACCGACATCACCGCATACAAGCAAGCCGAGGAAAGCCTGGCGGAAGCCCGCGACGCGGCTTTGGAAACGGCGCGGGTCAAGGCCGAGTTCCTGGCCAACATGAGCCACGAGATCCGCACCCCCCTCAATGGGATTATCGGCATGATCGGCCTGCTGCTCGACACCCGTTTGGATCACGAGCAGCGCGAGTTCGCCGAGACCATCGGTTCGTGTGGCGACGCCTTGCTGACCATCGTCAACGACATCCTGGACTTCTCCAAGATTTCGGCCGGCCGTCTCAGCTTCGAAGAGATCGACTTCGACCTGGTGAAGGTGATCGAATCGACCCTGGAAACGCTCGATACGAAGGCGCATCGCAAGAATCTGGAGTTGGTGTCGGGGATCCATCCGCATGTCCCGGCAGCGGTGCGCGGAGACCCGGGACGGCTGCGTCAGGTGCTCACCAACCTGCTGGGCAACGCGATCAAGTTTACCGATCACGGCGAGGTCGTTCTGGAGGTCAGCGCCGAAGCGGTCACTGATAGCGAGGTCCGAATCCATTTCAAAATCCGCGACAGCGGGATCGGCATCAGTCCCGAAGTTCAGCGCCGGCTGTTCCAGCCTTTTTCGCAAGCCGACAGCTCAACCAGCCGCAAGTACGGCGGCACCGGTCTGGGCTTGGCGATTTCGATGCAACTGGTGCAGGGCCTGGGCGGCGAGATCTTACTTGAAAGCGAGCCCGGCAAAGGTTCGACCTTCCATTTCGTCCTGCCGTTAAAGCGCCAGAAAACGCTTGCTCCTCCGATGTATCCGCGCACCGACCTCAGGGGACTACGCGCACTGGTCGTGGACGATAATGCCACCAATAGCCGCATTGTTGCCTACCAGTTGGCAGCCTGGGGGATTGAGAGTGACCCGGTTGCCGACGCCCGCGCCGGACTGGCCGCGCTTCGCGCCCAGACCCCGGACCATCGCTATGACGTGGCTATCCTCGACCTCCAGATGCCCGAAATGGACGGACTGGAGCTGGCGCGCGAGATTCGCGCGGATGCCACCATCCCACCGCTGCGTGTCCTGATGATGAGCTCGGTGGGCGACCGCTCCGTAGCCGGCACCGAGACCCGATGTTTCGACGCCTGGCTGACCAAACCGGTCAAGCAGGCGCAGCTTCACGAGGATTTGGTGCAACTGATGGCCTCCGGTGCGGCCGCAGCGCAGCTCGCCGACGGCGAGCCGGCTGCATCGCCAATCGCTCCGGCCGTGCCAACCAACGGGTCGGCGTCCAAGACGGCCGATCCTGCGCGCCGCCGAATCCAGGTGCTGGTCGCCGAGGACAATACTATCAATCAACGCCTCGCCCTCCATCAGCTCAGCAAGTTGGGCTTCAGTGCTGACGCTGTCGCAAACGGGCGCGAGGCGGTCGAGACTCTGGCGCGCAATCCGTATCCGGTCGTCCTGATGGATTGCCAGATGCCGGAGATGGACGGCTATGAGGCGACCGCCGAGATCCGGCGGCGCGAGGCGGGCAAGCGCCACACCATCATCATCGCGATGACGGCGCATGCCCTCGAAGGAGATCGCGACAAGTGCCTCGCCGCCGGGATGGATGACTACCTCTCCAAGCCGGTCAAAGCGACCGACCTGGAAGCGATACTGATGCGATGGCTTCCAGCCGCGTCAACGCTCGACGTCTCCGGCAGCTAACTGACACGAGTTCTCAGGCGCGGGGACATCGAGCCGCTTGCCGCCGCTGGAGCGATCGCTCTCTTCCGTAGGGCCGGCCTCCGTGCCGGCGTCTTTTATTTCTTACTAAACTTAAGCATCATTGCTTAGTAGCTCTGAGGTCATGGCTGTCGGCCGGGCAAAAAAGACGCCGGCACGGAGGCCGGCGCTACGGAACAGTTCGCTGATTCAGGCTCTCGACGTCTGCCCTGGGAAGTCAAGTCGCCGCCAGCGCAGGGCGAAGAACGGGCGCACATGTTTAGCTTCAAAATTATCGGCGGAATCTTTTACAGCGTGGCCATTTTCGCGATTCTGCTGTTCTTGCCGGCCGGCACGTTACATTGGTGGCGCGCCTGGGTCTTGCTCGGTGTCGTGCTCCTCAGCGCTACGGCGACGATGCTGACTGTGTTCCCCGGCAACGAGGGCTTGCTCGACGAACGCTACAAGTCACCCTTCCAAAAGGGACAGCCGCTGGCCGACAAGATAATCACGCCCCTGCTGGTCGCCGCGTTCGCCGGGCTGCTCGCTTTCATTCCGCTGGACGTTTTCCGCTTTCATCTGCTGGGCGGGCCCGGGATAATCGTTTCGTCCGCGGGGCTGATTCTTTTTGCCGCGGGATGGTGGCTGATGACGCTCTCGCTCAAACGCAACACCTTCGCGGCGCCGGTGATCAAATACCAGGAAGAACGAAACCAGATCGTAATCGATAGCGGCCCCTACGCCATCGTGCGCCATCCAATGTACACTGGCGGGGCTCTGCTGATGGTGGGCTTGCCGCTGTGGCTGCAATCCTACGCCGGCGCCTTGCTGGCGATCGTTCCGATCACACTGCTCGCCGTGCGCATCGTCTTCGAGGAGCGATTACTCAGACGCGAACTTAAAGCCTACGACGCCTATGCAAGCCGGGTCCGCTACCGGTTGATTCCGTTGCTTTGGTGATAGGTCCGGCGCAGCCTTCGCGCACGCCTTGATGCGCGGGTTCGGATTCAGCGCATGATCTGTGTCAATCCACTGGGTAGCGCATAGATGGAAATATCGCGCAGCTGCGCGGGGACGTCGTCGCCGATCTTCGTATATCCCTGCGGATACGCGTAGCTCACGTGCGAGTTCTGCAGGTCGTAGATCCAGACCGGCTCGTCGCCGGCGGGAATCGTGATACTGGCCTCCTTGAATCCGCGCACCGGATCCTGGGTGCGGTTGCTGAACTGAATCTTCCACAGTTTGCCCGAGCGGTCGTAGTATTCGCTCTCCAGGACCGCGTACAGTTCCTTGTCGATATAGAAGACATCGTGCGTATAGCAATATCCATTGGCCATCGAGGGCCGCGGCACCTCGTCGACTACCCAAACGTCGCGCAACTCCCACTTGCCGGTCACGGCCTTGTGAAACGGAGCGGAATGACCGGTATAGAAGTTTTTGGGATCGCCGCGCAGCGCGCCATCCTCATGCACCAGCGCCAGGATCTTCTTTTCGCCCAGCAGGTCCGCCGTGAACTGCGTGGGGATACGGTTCATGCCGTCCTTCGAATCGTCGTTGGCCCAGTCGGTCCCGGCAATCGGCGCGCAGCGGGCGGAGGCGGAAAGGCGCAGCGAGCGGCGCAATGAAGGCAGAAAAACATAGAGTTCCTGGCCGCGCGAGGGATCGTCGGGCAGCAGGATAAGAGCGGTCTGGTATTTGGACTGCTCGGGCAGCAGTTGCTGAACCCATTCGCTGTAGAAATATCCCCGGCTCGTGGGATTGACGCGGGGATAACCCGGATCGCTGTTGTGGGCCAGGTTAAAGTAGATGATTTGACTCACCGCCGGTGAGATATTCATATACTTGTCAATCTGGAATCCGGGCCAGGTGTTCCACAATACAGCCGGCGCGTACTGGTAGTAGGCGTTGTAAAGGATTTTTTCCGCCTTATTCGGCTCCTCCACCGCGGGAAAGGGCTGGCCGGCGACGTAGCCCGTGACGGTGTAAGCCCCCTCGCCAACCGGCACCAACTTGGCCGCCTGGCTGTATTTCTCGGTATCCTGCTGGTATTCGAGCGGCGCGGGCAGCGGGCGCGTCGGTCCAACTTCGATATAAAAGTCGGGCTCCGCCCGCCAGAAATACCTGCCGCTGAAAAAAGCCCTCAGGGCCAGCGACATGAACTTCTGATACTGCTGCCAGTTCTGCGCCGTGATGCGCGTTCCGTCAGGGATGCTCCCTGAGTTGGCCGATGCGATTGTATCGTATGCGGAGCGGTTGAAAGCCTGGGTGGCGACCTGCTGCCCGATCGCCGCCGTGGGTGCGAAAAGCGTTGCCAGCGCGAGCCCCAGCGCCGTCATAAAGGCCGAAGATGCTCTTGCCATTATAAAGCCTCCTGAAGTCCGTACCAACTCAACTCTAAAGAAAATCTCGATCTCAGTCCAAGAGGTAGAGCATATCTGCGGGGTCGAGAGCATGCTAAAGCTAGTCAAAACGGGTCAGTTTTGCGAGTCACACCTAAAAGAAGTGAAATTCTACAATTCGGTTCTCATGAAAAAAATTCATGGCCCGTTTCCGCCGCTGACTCCGATTGCGGTTATTCTCAGTTGCACGCATTAAACCGACACCGTCGCGTTACCGCGTCATTCGGAAAGACCAGCACCATTCAATTCCGGGCAGATGCCGCTTGACATCGGCCCGCGCCGGATATATCTAACCGTTAGGTTATTTAACTGAGAGGTTTATTACAGATGCCGCCGGATCGCCTCAGCGCCACCTTCGCGGCCCTCGCCGATCCCACCCGGCGCGCGATCCTTGCCCGCCTTGCATCGGGTGAAGCCTCGGTCACGGAACTGGGTGAACCGTTCGACATGAGCCTTCCAGCCATTTCCAAACATCTCAAGGTGCTGGAGAGCGCCGGCCTGATCGAGCGCGGCCGCCAAGCGCAATGGCGGCCCTGCCGCCTTGCGCCGGGTCCGCTCAAGGACGCCGCCGGCTGGCTGGAGGAGTATCGGCGTTTCTGGGAACAGAGCTTCGATCGTTTGGACGAATATCTGCGCCAACTGCGGCGCAAGGAGAAAAAGCATGGCCGCAAGAAGTAACCCCGCCGCGGAGCCGGTGAAGCGGATGCTGGTCATCACCCGCATCTTCGACGCGCCGCGCAGCGTCGTATTCAAGATGTGGACCGAACCCAGGCATATGGCGCGATGGTGGGGTCCGAAGGGCTTCACCAATCCCGTGTGCGAGATCGACGCGCGGCCGGGCGGCGCCATTCGGATTGTCATGCATTCGCCCGACGGCGTCGATCACCAAATGACGGGCGTCTTCCGCGAGGTCGTCGAGCCGCAGCGGCTGGTCTTCACCACCATGGCACTGGATCAGGAGGGCAATACCCTGTTAGAAGGTCTAACCACGGTCACCTTCGCCGAGCTCGGCGGCAAGACAAAACTCACCTTGGAAACCAGCGCCGCCGGCGTGGCCGCGCAGGCGCCTGAAATGCTCAAGGGGATGGAGGAGGGATGGCGCCAAAGCCTGGACCGTCTCGAAGCGCTGGTGTCCGCGATCTAGCAGGGTGCGGAAAAAGTAGCCTTCGGGCAGTTACAGTGATGTTTGCTTTCAGCACCCTGCATAAAGGCTGGCTTCTTTCCTTAATCTTCTCTCCCTATGGGAGAGATAAGAGAAAGGAGCAGGCTGCGGAAGTCTTTTTTCCGCAGCCTGCTAGACGCCGGCGTCTATTTTCCTAATCATTAATGAATCAGCGAAAGGAGTGGACCATGGAACTGAATCCTTATCTGAGCTTTAACGGCAAATGCGAGGCAGCGTTCAAGTTCTATGAGAAGTGCCTCGGCGGCAAGATCATAATGATGATGACGCACGGCCAGTCGCCAATGAAGGATCAGACACCGGCGGATTGGCAGGATAAGATCATGCACGCCCGCATGACGGTGGGCGACAGGGTGCTGATGGGCGCCGACGCTCCGCCCCAATACTATTCAAAGCCGCAGGGCTTCT
Source organism: Binataceae bacterium (SeqCode) (assembly GCA_035939115.1). Lineage (GTDB taxonomy): Bacteria > Desulfobacterota > Binatia > Binatales > Binataceae > JAJPJA01. The sequence goes on along the minus strand of DASZGF010000157.1, from coordinate 103,306 downwards.
CGGTATCGCTTAGCGTCACCGACCCGGCGGACGCGGAGCGCAAGTTCAACGCCTTAGCGGAAAACGGCACGGTGCAGATGCCGCTGCAGCAGACCTTCTGGGCCGTTCGCTTCGGCGTGCTGATAGATCAATTCGGCATCCCGTGGATGATCAACTGCGAGCAGGCCGCTTGATCGCGCTGAACTCGGCGACCAACGCCGGGCCTTGGTACGAGATGAGCGCGGTTTAAACAGACAGCGCGGGCCGGGCCGCCCGCGCTGTCTGTCATCGATCCGTAAGGAACACCCTTAATTCTATAGAACTGGTCCGAAGCTGAGGCCGAGCGGCGTGTCAAAATTGGTCGCCCGCACTGTTCCCGTCGAGGAAAATGTTCGGCGTGGGTGTGCTTTTTCCCGTAGTGGATAGCTGGCTCTTGGTGAATTCGGCAACCGCACCGGATATCGTAGTATCCAGGCTTTGAAAGTTCGTGTACCACAGGTTGCCCTGTCCATCGAAGGCTATTCCTCCAGGACATTCAATCGTGTCTTCAGTGCCATTGGGCGTCGTAATTGACTTGGAGCGCCAAGATAGCCCGTCGGCCCGCGATCCCTCCGGGCTGTCTCAACACATTCATGTCATTGGGCGACGTGCTCAGCTTCACTTCAGCCCCAGGCTGAGTTGGCCAGGGCCGGGGCGGACAGCGGCAGGGGCGCGCTCCGGGGCACGCACATAACCGTACTTGCGTTTGACGCGCTCGAATAGCGCCTTGAGCTGCTCATCATACGCACGCGGGCCGTAGGTCGAATCGCCGTAGCGATGCTTCATCTGCTCCGCGAGCGCGGGGAAATGCGTCTGGAAGAACGGCAGGAAACGCCGGGCCGCTGACGGCTTCAGAAACAGCGTCCGGCAGTGAACGTCGGCCGCGCCATGGCGCCGGGCCGCCGCGACCACGTTCTCAATCCCGGCCGGACTGTCCGTCAAACCGGGAATCATCGGCATCATCAGGATGTTGCAACGGATTCCTTCGGCAGCCAACGTGCTCATCGCCCGCAGCCGCAGTTCCGGGCGCGGCGCCCGCGGCTCCAAAATGCGCTGGAGCCGGCGGTTGAGCGTTATCAGCGAAAAGTTCACCGACAGTTCAGAGCGCTCGGCGATCTTTTTGAGCAGGTCAAGGTCGCGCACCACCAGGTTCGACTTGGTGGTGATCGACAAGCGGATGCCGCCGACCCGGGCGAACACCTCCAGCATCGACCGCGTCAGGCCGAAAGTGCGTTCGGCGGGTTGATAGGGGTCGGTCGCGGTCCCGATTGCGATGGCGTCCCGGCCAATCGGCGTGCGCGCCAGCGTTCGTTCCAGAACCGCGGCGGCGCGCCGCTTGACGAATATCCGCCGCTCGAAGTCCATCGGATCGCGCAGCTCCAGGAACTCGTGGGTATAGCGGGCGTAGCAGTAAACGCATCCGAACTCGCATCCCCGGTACGGATTGATGGTCCACGCAAACGGCATCTGCGGATTGCTGCAGCGGTTGAGAATCTGCTTCGCCCCCATCTCGACGAATTCGACCCCGCGGCGCGACTCGGCAAGGGGTTCGGCTGCGGGCAGCGATGGCAATGGAAGTGCTGCGTTCATGATCGACTTCCGCTATTCTTTCGCTTCAGGCATGGGTTGTCAAGTATTCACGTTGTCTAAGATCCTTGCGGCATCGACCTTGATTTGGCGGCGCATTTTCCTTAGCCGGGGCAAGCGAATAATTTGGACGAATTGGCAGCCGTCACTGAAATCGCCGCGCCCGATGTCACGACCAATCAGCACCGATGGCTGATTGCGATCGCCGTGATGCTGGGTACGGTGCTCGAGATGGTCGATACGTCGATCGTCAACGTGGCGCTGCCCCATATGCAGGGCAGCTTTTCGGCCAGCGTCGATGAGATCACCTGGGTCGTAACCAGCTACCTGGTCGCCAACGGAATCATGATTCCGCTGACCGGATGGATCTCGGCCCGTTTCGGGCGCAAGCGCTACTTCCTGTTCTCGGTGACCACGTTCGTGATGGCGTCGGCGTGCTGCGGCGCCGCCCGGTCGCTCGATCAGATGGTCCTCTTCCGGCTGCTCCAGGGCTTCGCCGGGGCCGCGATGGTGCCGTCGTCGCAGGCGATCATGATGGAGACCTTTCCGCCCGAAGAGCAACAGCTGGCGATGGCGACGTGGTCGATGGGCCTGATGGTGGCGCCGGTGCTGGGACCCACCCTGGGCGGCTGGATCACGGACAACTGGTCGTGGCGCTGGAATTTTTATATCAACGTGCCAATCGGCATCCTCGCGATCCTGATGGTCTACACCTTCCTGGAGGATCCCTCTTATCTGCGTCCCAGAAAGGGCGCGAAGATTGACTATTTGGGAATCGCCACGCTGACGGTTGGACTCGGGCTGATGCAGTTGGTGTGCGACCGCGGGCAGCGCGCTGATTGGTTCTCGGCGCCCTGGGTGATCTATGCAACGGTCGTTTCGATACTCGCCTTCGTCATCTTCACCTGGCGGGAGCTGACCTTTGCCGACCCGGTGGTCGATGTCCGCATCCTGCGCAACCCGATGTTCGCGGCGGTGGTGGTGCTGGTCGTCGTGTTCAGCTTCGCGGTCTATGGCGCCAACATCCTCAACCCGATCTTCCTGCAGGAATACCTGGGTTACACGGCGATGAAGGCCGGACTCACGCTGTCACCGAGGGCGCTCGCCTCGTTCATCGCGCTCATCGTGGTGGGCCAGCTCTCGCGCCATGGGGTCAATACCCGCCCGCTTATCGGAGTGGCGTTCCTGTCGATGGGCATTTCGACCTGGATGATGTCGCACTGGACGCTGCAGGTCAGCCCCTGGCAGGTGGTGGGACCGGTGATGCTCAACGGCGTGGGCGGCGGCTTGCTGGGTCCGCAACTTTCCGCAATCTCCATGAGCACGGTGCCGCGCGAGCGGATGGGCTACGCTTCCAGCCTCTTCAACATGATGCGCAATACGGGCGCCGCGGTCGGCATCTCGCTGCTGACCAGCATGCTGGTCGCCAAGGAGCAGGTCCATCAGGCGCGGTTGGTGGAGCACTTCTCGATTTTCGACGCCTGGCGGATGAGCGAGGCGGCGCCGCGCCTGCCCGGCAGCCATCAGGCGTTTCACTTTCTATCCCGTATGGACGGCAATCAGCACGGCCTCGCGATGATTTACGGGATGGTCCAGTCGCAGGCGGCGATTCTGGCCTTCAACGACATCTACCGGATGCTGTCAGTGCTGGCGCTGGCGGTATTGCCGATCTACCTGGTAGTCCGCAAAGCCCCAATGAGCACCGCCCAGGCCGGGCATTAGCAGGGTGCGGTTGCGCCGGGCGGCTTTTCAGTTGCACAATCTGATTGGGGTTAAAGGAGGATAAACGCGATGGCGTCGAGTTGCCAGCGTTGTGGTGCGGTTTTGAATATTGGGGCCTCTGTTTGCCCTTCCTGCGGTGCGCCGGTCACGTCCAGCACGCAGCCTAACAATGTAATTTCGGCGCTGTGCTACGTCGGCTTCGCCATCACTGGGATTATTTTCCTGCTGGTGGAACCGTACAGCCGCGATGAGAGCGTGCGCTTTCACGCCCGCCAATCGATCGCGTTCACGGTTGCGTGGATCGCGTTTTCGATCGTGATGGGCGTGTTTATCGCGGTGATGCCCGGACCGCTGTCGAACCTATTCCTGCTGCTGGCCCGGATTGGCGATCTCGCGCTGGCGATATTGTGGGCCTTCCTGATCTACCAGGCCTACATGGGCAACCGCTTCCGCGTCCCGTATCTGGCCGATTGGGCCGACGCAGTGCCGTTTTGAGGCGAAGGTCGCCGCATCAACTCTTCACGTCAGGTCCTCCTTTCCATCACGTGAGTGGATGCAGCCGGACTGAAGCGCCTCCCACAGGCCTCCGCGCTTCTCCGGTAAGCGCTTCGAAAAGAAGGACTTTACACTATGTCCCACTCATGACACCTTTTAAGGTGCCGCATTTGGGGAGTACAGCGTCATGTTTGATATCACCAAAGAAATTCAGGCAATGACCACCTTCCGGCGCAACCCCGGAAAGTTCGTAAAATACCTTAAAGAAACAAAGCGGCCCATCATCCTGACCGTCAACGGAAAGGCGGAAGCGGTGCTTCAGGACGCCGAAGCCTACCAGCGTCTGCTTGATGTCGCCGCGCAAGCAAATGTAAAGGAAGGGATTCGGCAAGGGCTTGACGATGCAAAGAGGGGGCGCATTCATCCGGCCCGCGAAACTTTAGAAGCGTTGCGGCGCCGGCATGGAATACCTCGTTAGATTGACCGATCGCGCTCTCAGAGATGTGCAAGCAATTTACGATCGGATCCGGGCCGAGCCGTCGGCTCAGGCTCATTCATGGTTCAATCACCTGGTACACGCGATTTACAGCCTTGAGCGCTATCCAGACCGCGGGACAACAACGCCGGAGAGCAAAACACTTCGTCAACTGCACCACGGCGCGAAGCCGGACACCTACAGGATTATCTATAAGGTCAACAAACGCGCCCGTGTAGTCGACATACTTCACATAAGACACGGAGCGAGGGCGCCGTTCCGGCCTGAATAAATCCGATAGTCTTGATTGTCGCGAGTGCATCCGTCGCGCTTCACTCCATTCCGACGTCGAGGCTTTCGATTCTGACGCCGCCGGGCTCGAAGCGGATTACCATCCGGCACGCCGGCGTGCCCAGTGTGAGCGTGTAGGTTCCCGGGCCGCGTTGCGCGGCGCTGATTTCCGTCAGTTGCTGATCTTTTAGTTGCGCCAGCGCCGCGTTTAGCGCGCTTACTTCCGCCGCCAGCGCTTTGCCCCGCGGGGTTTTCTGAAACAGCGCCATCAGCGCCAGGTGGGCGCCCGGTCCTGACGTGCGCCGGAGGCGGTCGCCGCCTAGCGAGATCTCCAGAATTGCGCTCAGGCGCGGTAGGAGTGAGGCGGGGACTTGTAGATGGGCCACCGCGTCGGCTAGCGCCTGGTAATCCTGTTGAGCTTGCGGGTCGGAATTTGCCTTGGAGAATGAGGCGATCTGTTGCAGCAATACGTGGCGCTGCAGGTCGTCGAGGGTCAGCGGTGCGTCATCGTCCACGGATACTTCAGCCATCATCAAAATGCGCGACAGGTGGTTCTTGAAGTGTATCAGGCACCCTCAACCTCACCCTCTCCCTGGTCAGGGTGACTAGCCCCACATTTTCATAGCAGAGGGATAAGAAGGAGCTTGCGCGAGGGGGAATCAGTGGCCGGCGCCGCCGTTGCCTGAGCCGTTGCCGTGGTTGCCTAGCAGGGCCGCGAGCTCGTGTTCGAAGCCGCCGGTTTCGATCGCGCAATGCATGCCGCATTCCTTGGGCGCGCCGGTCTCCCACCACCATCGCCCCTCGCGCGAGTCCACGCCGTCGGGGACCGCGCGGGTGCAGGGACCGCATCCGATCGATTTGTAACCCTTGTCGTACAGCTCGTTGTAGGGCACGTCGTGGGCGCGGATGTAGTCCCACACCTCTTCCTCGGTCCAGTCCGCCAGCGGCGCGACTTTGACGATACCGCCATGGTCGTGGTCGATTTCGATCTTGCGGATATTGGAGCGGGTGGCCCATTGGTCGCGCCGCAGTCCCGTCACCCAGGCGTCGAAGTTGATCAGCGCGCGCCGCAGCGGCAGGACCTTGCGCACCTGGCAGCATAGCAGGCGCAAGTTGACGTCGCGGTAGAACAGGTTCAGCCCGTGCTTGGAGACCATCTGCTCGACGATCTTGGTATCGGGCAGGAAAATCTCCGTCTTGATCCCATAGCGATCGCGCACTCGTTCGATCAGGGCGTAGGTTTCCTCAGGCATGCGGCCGGTATCGATGGTGAAGACACGCACCGACGGATCGATACGCCACGCCATATCGATCAGGACGCAGCCCTCGGCCTGGAAGCTGGAACAAAGTCCCATGCGATCGCCGAAACGCTCAATGCTCCAGGCGAGTACTTCCTGAGGTTCCTTGTCGTCGAGCTCGACGGCGGCTTCACCCGCCTCCAGCTCGTCCATCAACTCTTGCCGCTGTTCAGCTTCCTGGTTCATAGGATTTCACTCTGAGGCTGGCGCGCTATGGACTTCGCTACCCGCCGGCTGCGTCATGCCAATCAGCTCCGCGTCCGGGGTGCGCACGCAAAACCGTGCAAAGGTTTCATCGGGCTCGCGGCGCTGCAGGTAGCCTGCTACCAACCGGCTCACGTAGTCTTCCACCATCGCCGACGGCACCCGGCGCAGGACAGGTTTGCCGATAGCGGCGTCCTTGCCCAGCCCGCCGCGCAGGATAATGTCGAAGGCTTCCAGGGGCTCGCCGTTGGGGCCGCGTCCTGTCGTTCCCTGCAAGCCGATATCGCCGGTCCAATGCTGGGCGCAGGCATGGGGGCATCCGTCGAGGTTGACCTTCAACCCGGCGACGGCGTCGCCAAAATCCCCGACCAGGCGCTCGATAATGGTGGCCAGCTTGGTCTTGGTCGGCGTGACGGCATAGTTGCAATGGGGGTAGCCGATACATCCGATCGACGACGCGTAAAGCCCGTTGGCGTCCACCGGAAAGCCGATTTCACCCACCTTGCCGATGACTTGGTCCAGGCGCTGGCGCGGGATGCCGGTCAGGATGAAGTTCTGCCGCCGGGTCAGACGAATATCGCCGCCGTAGCTTTCGACCAGATCGGCGACCTGATGCATCTGGGTGCCGCTCATGGTGCCCAGATAAACCGGAAAGCCCACGTGGTAGAGACCTTCCTGCTTCTGCTCATTGATACCCATGTGGTCGCCGTCGCGGTCGGGCAGCGGCAGTTCGGCCAGCGGCTCGAGCTCCCGCCCCAGGCGGGTCTGCACCAGTTTGCGGAATTCATCGGGCCCATAGTCGTCAATCATGAACTTCAGGCGCGCCTTGACCCGCGAAATCCGGTACTCGGTGGTCGATTGCCAGACATCGATAATCGCCCGCAACAGGTCCATCGCCTCGTGTGGGCGCACGAACACGCCCAGATGACGCGACAGGCGCGGCGTGGAGGATTGTCCACCGCCGACCCGCACCGCGAATCCCTCAACCCCATCCTTGATGAAGCCGACCAGCGCCACGCAGTTGATTTCCGGCGCGTTGCATTGGTAGTGGCACGACGAAATCGTGATCTTGTGCTTGCGCGGCAGGTCGGAGTACTCGCGGTTGCCGTAAAAGAAGCCGGCCGCCTCGGCCAGCAAGCCCGTCACGTCAAAATGCTCTTCCCGGTTGACCCCGCCGACCGGACATCCGGTGATATTGCGCACCACATCGCCGCACCCGCCCAAGGTGGTCAGACCGGCGCCTTTGAGCTTTTCAAAGACTTCAGGAAAACGGTCCAGGGTTATGTAATGAAGCTGGATGTTCTGGCGGGTGGTTAATTCGCCTTGGTCGCGGCCAAACTCAGAGGAGATTTCACCGATCGCGCGCAAACCCTCGGGAGTCAGGATTCCGCCCGGAATCTTGACCCGCATCATGAAGGTGCCGACCTTGGGTTTGTCGTGGTAGAGTCCGTACCATTGCAGGCGGACGATGTCCTCCTCCGGCAGCTTTTCGTATGAGGTGTCGGCCACGCGTTGCCATTGGCTCCACAATTCGGTCGGGAAGAGCTCGCGTTTGAGCCGTTCCACGGAATTGCGCTTGAGCACCAAATCCCATGTGGGGGGCTCGCGTCTGGGCACAGCACACATCTCCTTGCCTTGACTTAGGGGTCAAACATAACTTAGATGACCTACTAAGTCAATTATTCTCCTGGCAGATCACCGGGTAGCTGTGGCGGCCGGAAAAAGGCCGGAAAACAATGAAGTTTGGCGTTGGAGTCGACTATTCGTTAAAGGCTCTGCTGATGCTGGCGGAACGCTATCCGGCTCCTCAACCGTTGCAGGTAGAGGCGATCGCAACGGCCCAGAACATCCCCGAAAATTACCTGCGCCGGCTGTTGATCACGCTCAAACGCGGCGGTCTGGTGCTAAGCCAGAAGGGACCCAGCGGCGGCTATATCCTGGCCCGCCCTCCGTCGCGCATTACCATGGAGGACGTGGTCGAGTTGATCGAGGGCGATTATGTGCCGGTCGAATGCCTGGAGGAAGGCTCCAACTCGCCCTGCCGGCGCGAGCAGGCCTGCGCGATGCGCGACGTATGGCGCCAGGTCCGCGACCAGGTCAACTCAATTCTGAGCGGTACCACCCTGGAAATGCTGGCCAGCAAGCGCAAGACCGCGCTCACGTTTCAGATCTAGAAGCCGCGCCGCGCTATTGCGCGGGGAGGCGGAGTTCGAGCTTGGTCATCTGGTCCGGCGTAACCGCGACTTTCCGCCCGTAGAACATCCCGTCGAGAGGTTCCGTGTAGACGAAGTATTTGCCAGGGCGCAGCCTGATTTCGAAATTGCCGCCGGAATCCGTATCGACGGTCGCGACCTGCTGCGTTTCATCGGCCGTGGTAACTTTCACCGTGCCGCGGGCGGAGCCGGCTACCTGGACTTCCCCACCCGTGGATCTGGTGGTGACCAGCCGGCCCTGGATCCCCGAGTTGCTCGACGCAAACGCGGGTTGGATATCGTGACGGGCGGCGCAGCCGTAACTGATCGCCAAGAGTAACGACAGCAGCAAAAATCTTTTTGACCCAGTCATTCCAATCACCCGATTCGCAATTGGGCTCCGGCGCCGGGAGCGCACCGGTTGTTTAATTGTCGAATCGCAGTCATCCCGAACGCAAGGAAATGGTGATCAAACGGTTTGGCCGTCAGTCCCTGCAAGTGCTCAAAAGAAGCCACTCGAGTGGAGAGTTCAATCAGCCCTCAGGTCAGTGCTCAGCTACACGCCACCAGCACCTTGCTCTGGCTGCCGCGGTCGGCGACCAGGCCGTCCATTGCGGATTGCATCTGGTCCAGGTTGACGCGTCCGGTGATTAGTGGGCGCACGTCTAGTTTGCGGCTTGAAACCAGGCTTACAGCGCGGCGGAAGTCTATCGCGTTGGCCCAGAAGCTGTGGATGAGGTCGATTTCGTCGCTCACGAAACGGTTGGGATTGTAGGGTATGTCGCGGCCTTCGTAAACCGCCACCACGACCATCCGGCCCTGTTTGCGCACCAGCTTGCTGGCCGCTGCAAAGGCGCGCCCGTTGCCCGCGACCTCGAAGACAACGTCCGGTCCGCGCCCGTCGGTGGCATCCATGATTTGGCCGTGGATCTCTTCGGTGGGGTCCAGCGCCAGATCGGCACCGTATTTTTTAGCCAGGGCGCGGCGTCCCGCGACCGGCTCGACCAGCACCACCCGATCGGCTCCGCCCAATTGGGCCAGCTTCATTATCAGTAACCCCAGCGGTCCGCCTCCGAAGACGACGGCACGCTCGCCCACGCTCAGGCGCGAACGCCTGATGGCGTGGACCGCTACGGAGGCGGGTTCGATTAGTGCCGCCTCGTCGGCCGGTGTTCCCTGGGGAACCAAGAACAACTGGCGCGCCGCCACTGTGATGTATTCAGCGAATGAGCCATTGCGTTCGTTGATTGTGACCGCGCGGAGATCGCAAAGTGTAAAGTCGCCTTGCGTGCAGTACTCGCATCGTCCGCAGCTAGGATAGATCAGGCCTACCGCACGGTCGCCGGGCTCGAAACCGCGAGCCTCAGGACCGACCTCAACCACCCGGGCGGAAAATTCGTGGCCGAGCACCACCGGCATCTTCATCATCGGCGGATCAACGTTGAAGACGTGCAAATCGCTGCCGCAAATTCCAGTGTACTCAACCCGCAGCCTCAGGTCGGCGGGGTTCATCGGCGGCTCGGGATAGGCGCGATCCAGCTCGATGGATTTGGGCGATTTCAGCACTGCCGCACGCATTTATTCACCTCCGGACGATGGTTCGCATCGCGGCCATCTTACGGCAGTCCCGGAGTGCGGACAAACCTCCGCCAGCGCGCTTGCCTGGGTGAAACGGCAGGCTCTGCGGAAATGCTTCCCGCAGTCGGTTATTCGACGATTATTTCGTGAGGAAAAACAAAGGTTGTACTGCCATCTTCGAACTGCACGAGGTACATCACCCGGTCAAGATTGCGCACCTCGCGCAGGATTCGCGGCCGCTCGTTGTAGCGGGAATGCCCCTCGCGGTCGCGAACCGGCTTGAGCAGTCGGCAATATCGCCCCACAACCCCATCCTGTCTGTCTTCTGCCGATGAGTTCACGGATTTGTCCTTCTCCCCGGATGGCCCTCCACCGGTGGTCCAGACCCGTCGCAGCGTTTTCGCCATATCTGACTATTAGACGAGCCGGACACACGTCAAAATTCATCGCGCCCAACACCCCTGCATTTTCAATGGGAACTCGGACAGGTTTCACAAGTATTACGCAGCCGTTGTATCCAAAAGATTTCCATCGAACACTATTTATAGCATATTTGGCTCAACGATTCGCGGGGCCAACAGGACAATTCACGAAAATGACAACCATTTATCCACTGGTAATGGGCGGGCGCGCGATGATCGCAACCGAGCATTATCTCTCGGCGGCGGCCGGCGCGCGGATGTTCGCAAGGGGCGGCAACGCGATCGACGCCGCCGTCGCGGCCACATTTGTCGAGGGAATTGTTAATCCCCATCTGCATACTATCGGCGGCGAAGCTCCAATACTGGTGCGGCCGGCCGGCACTCAACGGGTATTCGCGATCAATGGCAACATGACCGCGCCTGCCCGCGCGACGATCGAGCATTTCCGGTCGCTGGGGATAACTCTGATCCCGGGCCAGGGCCTGTTGGCGGCCGGCGTCCCTGCCGCGTTGGACGCGCTGCTCACGGCGCTGGAGAACTTCGGTACTTTCACGCTTGCGCAGGTACTCGAACCGGCGCTCGAACTCGCCGAGGACGGCTTTCCGGCGCACGCCGGATTAGTCGGCGATCCGATTAAGGCCGCGACCCTGACCGGAACCACGGAGTTAGCTTCGCTGCACGCTAATGCGCGCAACTTCCTCAAGCGATGGCCGAGCAGCGCGCAAATCTATCTGCCGGGGGGGCGTGTGCCGCAGCCGGGCGAGCGGATCAAAAATCCCGCTTTGGCAAACTTTTTCCGCCGCCTGATGGACGCTGAAACCGGCGCCCGCAACAGCGGCCGCCATGCCGGCCTGGACGCCGCACGCGAGCGCTTTTTCCGCGGTGATATCGCAGCCGAAATCGTCAACTGGTCCAATGCCAACGGCGGATTGCTGGCGGCAGAGGATCTGGCGCGGTTCAAAACCAGGATCGAGGAGCCGCTGGCGATAACCTACCGCGGGTTTCAGATCTTCAAGTGCCAGCCATGGTCCCAGGGGCCGGTCTTCCTACAGCAATTGCGCCTGTTGGAGGGCTTCGACCTGGCCGCGCTCGGACACAACTCCGCTCAGTACATTCATTGTGTAATCGAAGCGGCCAAACTGGCCTTCGCGGACCGCGAAGCCTGGTACGGCGACCCCGAGTACGCGCGGGTTCCGATCGATGGGCTGCTTTCCAAGCAATACGCCGACATCCGCCGCCCCCTCATCGATCCGCGCCGCGCCCTGCTCGATCCCGCGCGGCCGGGCGACCCGATCACGATGCGGCCCTTTGCCGACGCGCCCGCCGAGGCGAGAAGCTGGGGCCGCGGCACGGTGCATGTCGACGCCGCCGACCGTCACGGCAATGCTATCGCGATCACGCCCAGCGGCGGATGGATTCCCAGCTCCCCGGTGATCGACACGCTCGGCTTCCCGCTCGGTACGCGGCTGCAAAGCTTCCATCTCGACGAGCGCCATCCCAATGGACTGGCGCCGGGCAAGCGGCCCAGAACGACGCTGACGCCCTCGCTGGCGATTGATCCGGCCGGACGATGTATCGCCTTTGGAACCCCGGGTGGAGACAGCCAGGACCAATGGACGTTGCAGTTTTTCCTGAACCTGGTCCACTTCGGGATGGACTTGCAGGAGGCGATCGAGGCGCCACGCTTTTCCTCAGGTCACATGCCAATCACATTTTATCCGCACACGGCCAATCCGGGCCTGCTCCGAATCGAGGAGCGGATCGATAAGGAAGTGCGCGACGATCTCGCCGCCCGTGGACACGTGATCGAACTGATGCCGCCATACCGCGAGGGATTCGTGCTGGCCGTTGCGTATGATCCCGCAAGCGGCGCACTTCGCGGCGGAGCCGACCCCAGAGGTCAGTTATCGATGCTGATGCCGGCGCAGGTCATCGGCTGGTAAAGAAGTTAGAAAAGAGAAACGAGAAAAGAGCGGCAGAAAACCTGGCTGCTCTCCCTTACTCCTCTTCCCTCAATCCTCGGTCTTGGGCGGGCGACTGCGAGCAAGTATCATGGCTCTTGCTGAACAATTCGGGAGAGATGCGGTTGCGTGTTTTACACCGGGGGCGGACGTTTATTTTGACGTGGCTGCTGACGGGTCTGATCGTTGGCCTGGTCTCGGCCGCGTCATGGGGCCTCTCTCCCGCAGCCTCGCCATCCCCCCAACCTTCATCGACTCAATCCGCCACCAAGCCTTCCGTTGCGCCGAAATCGGCCGCGACGGGTCCTGCCCTGGTCGTCAATCAGGCTCAATCCGCCGCCGCCAAGCCATCGGCGGTGTCCAGCCGCGCCGCCGTCATTGCGCCGACGCCGGTGCCTTTGAGCGAACAGCAGAACGTGGTTTCTTTTGTGGGATCCGCCATCGCCTGGTATCGCCAGCTCAACATCGAGACCGGCCTGGTCGAGGAACCATCGGAGGAGGTCTCTCTCACCGCCGACCAGGGGATGGCCGAGGAGATCATCAATCTCGCTTTTGATTATGCCGACGCGCAAGCGGCTCTGATTACGAAATTCGGCCAGGCCGGGCAGCCCGCGGCAAGCACAGGAACAGGTAGCGGTCCGGCCGCGTTGGTGGAAAACCGCCTGGCCGCGGCTCGCGGGGAGATGAACACCCTGCAGGCGCAGGTGAAGGATCTGAGCGCGCGCCTGCGTACCACGCCGCGCCGCCAGAAGGATTCTCTGGCGCGCCAACTCGTGGCCGCCCAGGCGGAGCAGGAATTGGCGCAGTCGCGGGTCGATTTCCTGACCACGATGACCGAGTTCGAGCGCGGCAATTCCTCTGCTTCCCAAACCAACAGCCTGCAAGCGCAAATTGACGCATTACGGCATTCACTCCAGCCCGAAGCCAAACCAAAGGCCCAGCCGGCGGCGACGGCGCCGATTCGCGAGGCGGCCGAGCCAACCGGACTGGTCGGTCTGGTCGAGCACCTGTTCGCTCTGCGCAGCAAAATTACGACCATCGAGCAGCGTCAGGACGGCACCCGGAGCTTCGTCAAGGTTGCGGCCCGCGCCCGCACTTCGCTGGAGAAAGCGCTCAAGTCGATCGACGACAGCGCGCAGCAACTGACGCAATTGGCGCTTAGCAACGACGCCACCAATATCGCGGACCGCAAGAAGCAGTTCGAGCAGCTAATCGCGCGGCGCAAATTGCTCGGCACCGCGCTGGTGGCGCTGACCAAACAGAACCTCCTGTTGCGCCGCTACGAAGACAATCTTGCTCAATGGCGCGCCCAGGTGCTGGGCCATAGTAACCAGGTGCTGCACGCGCTGCTGGTGCGCGTAGGGGGCTTGCTGCTGGTGGTCTTCCTGATCGCAGCCCTGTCCTTCATCTGGCGGCGCCTGGCGTTCCGCTATGTCGAAGACGTCACTCGGCGCCGCCAGATCCTCAAGGTTCGCGACGTCACGGTCGTGATCCTGGTGATCATCGTGCTGCTGTTCAATTTCACCAGCGAGTTAGGCGCCCTGGCGACCGTGGTGGGCTTCGCCGCCGCGGGTATAGCGGTCGCTCTGCAGGACGTGATCATGTCGATCGCCGGCTACTTCCGCTTAAGCGGCCGCTTCGGGATCAAGCATGGCGACCGGGTTGAATTGCAGGGCGTGCGCGGCGAGGTGGTCGAGTTGGGACTGACCAAGTTGACCCTGCTGGAACTGGGCGGCGACAGCATCCAGTCGGGCCCCACCGGGCGCCTGGTTATGATTCCGAACTCCAGCGTGTTTCGCGACAAATTCCTCAATCATCCCGGACACAGCCTGATAATTTGGCGCGAATTGCGCTTCACCTTGTCGCCCGATTGTGATTTTCGGGTGGTGGAAAAACAACTGCTTGAAGTGGTAGAGGCGGTGTTCGCCCGCTATCGCGACAGCGCTCGCAGCCAGCTTCAGGAAATGGAGCGTAACCTCAACACCAGGGTCGACTCCAGCCGCCCGCAGAGCCGCGTTCGCCTTCAGCCGGAGGGCTTGCAAATCACTTTGCGCTTTCCCGTTGACGTCCGCTCCGAGGCCCAGGTGGTGGATGAGATTTCGCGCCGCCTGCTCGACTATATTGCACGCGAGCCCGGCCTGCGCTTTGTTCCCAGCGGAACACCCAACATCCAGATGGTAGTGGTCGCGGCCGCCGCCGAGGACCCCAATCACGCGCCGGCCGATGCCCCCGAAGGCAGCCCAACCCCAGTCCCTGCGCCGCGCAACCAACCGTGACCCTGCAAGCAGCCATCACCCGGCCCGCCCAACGCATCATCGCCGTGGCGCTGCTTGGCGCCGCGCTGGCCGGATGCCTGTCGCCGTCCAAGCGCCATTTCGATCGCGCCCGCATCCTGTTCGAGCGCCGCGATCTTAGGGGTGCCAAAGTCGAACTGGTCCAGGCGATCGAAGCCGACCCGGACCTGCTCGAGGCGCACAAGTTGTTGGCGCGGGTTGACGAGTACCTAGGAGACCAGCAGGATGCGGCTTTGGAATACGAGGCCGCCGCCCGGCTGGACCCGACCGATCCGAGGGTGCGCAACAAGGCGCGTTTTTACCGCCGCCAACTGGATCGCCGGATGGATCACTCGGGGGATTCCGGTCCAATGCCCGCGCCGTCCCCTGCCGCGCAGACCCATGGATAGTTGTGCCATCGCGCCCATGGTAGGGTGCTCGGAGCAAACAAGCGCCTCACATTTTAAATCCCTCTCCCTGACCAGAGAGAGGGTTAGGATGAGGGTAAATTCGCACCGTCGAACCAAGCCGTAAGCTTCGTCAGGGCCGGTGCCAACAAGCTGAGGGTTCGGAAATAAACCGATGGCCACGCAAGGGCGGCCTGCCCGCGTGAGCGCAGGATACATCGCGATTGAAGGCCCGATCGGGGTCGGCAAAACCACCCTGGCACGCGCTCTGGCGCGTGAGTTGGGCGCGCGGCTGGTCCTGGAAGACATCGGCAGCAACCCCTTTCTGCCGCGCTTTTACAAAGATCCGGACGGCCATGCGTTCCCGGCTCAACTCTACTTTCTGCTCACCCGCTTCAAGCAGCAGCGTGACCTCGCGCAGCAGGAGTTGTTCGCGCAGAAAACCGTGGCCGACTACCTCTTCGCCAAGGACCGCATCTTCGCCAACCTTAACCTGGCTCCCGACGAGCTGGCGCTTTACGAGCAGGTTTACAAGCTGGTCGACGCCTCGATGGCCGGGCCCGACCTGGTCATCTACCTCAGTGCCCGGCTGGAAGTGCTGGTTGAGCGGCTGCGACGGCGCAACTGGGACTTCGAGCGCTACATCAGCCTGGACTACCTGGAACGGGTCGCCGCCGCCTATCGCGATTTTTTCTTCTACTACGAAGACGCCCCACTGCTGGTGGTGGACAGTTCGGAGAGCGACTTCCTGAGCAACCCCTCCGATCTGGCGGCCCTGATCGCGGAAATCGAGCGCGCAGGCCCCGGCGTGCAGCATTACGTACCCAAGGTGCGCGAGGCCACTTCGGTCTCCCCGGCGCGCCGCTGGTTCATCGGCCGCAAGCCCGACCCCACGGGCTGACGCCGGCCCCTGCTCCCTCTCTCTTATCTCTCCCAGGGGGAGAAAAGATTAGGAAAGAAGCCAGCTTTTAGGCAGCGTGCTGAAAACGAACATTACTGCCCAAAGCTACTTTTTCCGCACCCCTGCTAGGACGGCTTGTGCGCGGCGAAGGCCTTTTCGATCTCCCGCGCGAGCTTTATGTCTTTCTCCGTCACCCCGCCGTCGGTGTGCGTGCTGCACACGAAAGTAACGCGGGTGTAATTGATGTGAATGTCGGGATGATGGTCGGCGGCTTCGGCGATTGGCGCCACCTGGTTGACGAAGGCGATGCCCTCCATGAACTCTTTGAAGCGAAAGAGCTTGCTGATGGCGTTGTCCTTGAATTCCCAACCGGGCAGGGATTTCAGCTCCTGTTCGATCTTCTCCGGGCTGAGCTTGGCCATCGCTGCGATCCTCCATAGTTTGATGTGGTTTGGCGGCGGGTGGCGAGGCTTGGAACTATCCCACCCGCGGCGGCATTATGGTAAGGCTCTGGGAGTCACCCATATCTGACGAGGAGTCCTGATGGGAAAGTATATCAGCGACGAGCACAAAAAGCTGATCGGAACCGAATCAAAGCCGGTCACCCATGATGTGGAGCGGGGAGACATCCGGCTCTTCGCCCAGGCGATTGGAGATCCGAACCCGCTGTTTAACGACGAGCAGAAGGCACGCAAAACGCGCTTTGGCGGAATGATTGCGCCGCCGACCTATGTCCGCTTGTTGATGCCTTCGCAAATGCCCAGCATGGAAATGCCCGACCTGCCCAAGCGCATTCTCGACGGCGGTTCGGAATGGGAGTTTTTCCAGCCCATCCGGCCTGGCGACCGCATCAGGGTCGTCGCCCGGCTGGCCGACCTGCGCGAAACCAAGGGCCGCATGGGCACCATGGTGGTCCGGGTCACCGAGGTCAGATACACCAATCAGTTTGATGAGTTGTGCACCATTCAGCGCATGAGCATCATCAATTATTAGGAGTTCGGGATGGGCAAGCAGATATACTTCGAAGACGTCGAGGTCGGCTACGAATTGACGCCGGTGGAAAAGAACCCCACCACCCAGCAATTGGTCAAATATGCCGGCGCCTCGGGCGACTACTACCAGATTCACTACGACAAGGATTTCGCCATGGCCAACAAGCTGCCCGGCGTGATCCTGCATGGAGCGCTGAAGAACGCCTTTTTGGGCCAGTTGATGACGGATTTTGCCGGCAACGAAGGCTGGCTGCGTAAACTGTCGGTGCAGTATCGCGGGATGGACCTGCCGGGCCACAAGATCGCCTGCAAGGGCAAGGTCAAAGCCAAGCGCGTTGAAGGCGCCGATCACATCGTCGAATGCGACATCTGGCTGGAAAACGACCAGGGTGAAAAGACCACGCCCGGCAGCGCGATCGTGATCCTGCCTTCAAGGGCCGTAAAGTAGGAGCGCGGAAAATGGCGGTCGGGGTACAGTTCGGCCCCCGCCGGTTCGAGGCCGCGGACCTCGTCCAGGGACGCGTCGAGCCGTATTATACCAAGGTCTTGGTGCGCCTGCTCGGCGCTCACGCGCTGGCCGAGAAGCTGACCGCGGAGGGTTACCGCAGGGCTGCGGCAACGGTGACCGATCCCGAAATCCGGCGCATCGCGGACAAGAACCTGGCCGAAGAACTCAAGCACGCCGCGCTGATTTACGATCTGCTGGCGGAGTTGGGAGTCAGCGAACAAAGCGCCGATCGCGCGTCGATTCCCTTGCGCCGCGCGCCGTCGTTTCAGGCGCCGCGTTATTTCGCCGAGCAGGCCGAAGGCGAGATGGGCCTGCTGATGGGCAATATCAGCCTCGACATGACGGGCCTCATCATGATTGGGGTCAATTACCGCGATTCCAGCTATGCGCCGCACGCGCGCGCCGCCGAGTTGATCCTGGAAGAAGAGGCCGATCACGACGAATTCGGCACGCTCGCGCTGCGCATCGCAGTGCAGCGCCTGGGCGCCGACGCGGTCGGCGTCGCGCTGCTTCAATGGCTGCCGTGGGCGGTCAACTTCTTTGGTCCGCCGGGTAGCGGTTTCACCTTTGACTGCCTGCGCTACGGCCTCAAACATCAGGACAACGACGAGCTGGCGGGCCTGTTCCTTTCGATGCTGGAGCGGCGCCTGACCCATCTCGGCCTCGAGATGCCGCCCCTGAGCAAAACCTACCCCCACGTGATCGTTTGAACCCGAAGACGCGGCTTGCGTTGCTGCGTCGCGCTACTTTATCAATGTGACTGGCTGGCCTACTTCAAGCAGCGCCTCGTTAGTGATCCTGCCGGTTACGCCGAGATGGGCGGTATGATGCTGAGCAGCGGTGCGCAGCACACTGAAGTCGCGAGGCAGACCGGGTTGCGCGTGAGTGGTCATCACGCAGCGCACCGTGGGTTTGATCTTGTCAACCCGCAAGTCGCCGATTGCCAGGGTCGGCCCGGCCAGCCATTCATCCTCGACAAAACCCATCAATCCAGGCGCCGTCTTGATGAAGACGTTGGGACGAAATCGCTGCGGACTCATCATCGCGCTCCCGCCTTGCAACTCCCGCAAACGCTCCATGGACGCGCTGGACACGATGTGGATCACGGAAGCGTCGAAGAAGGTGCCGCGCGGCAGGCCGAAACTGCTCGGAATGTTCTGCCCCGGCTTCAAGGCGGTGTAGATTTCATTTACCGGAATATCACCGAAGATGGTATCGGTGTCGATGTCGGCCTCCACGCGCTTGTCCTCCAGCGCCGCCGCCCGTTCCAGCCGCACCTCGAAACCCAGCACTTCGGAGATTGCGCGCGACGCCCAGGGATCGTCCGCATACAGCGAGGTCTGATCGGGAAGTTCAATCCGCACGCGGCCCGGCTCGCCGCCGTCCGGCGCCTCTTCATACGAAGCCCTGAACTCGAACATCCGCGCCCATTTCTTGGCGCTCACGATATTGCCGGTGCGCAGGTCGCGCAGCGCCCAGGCGCGGTCGCCGGCCAGCCCCCCGGTGGTGGCGATGACGCTGTGAAGGCGCTCTCCCAGCATCGATTTGACCGGATAGCGCCACAACTCCTCGATCGTGCCGACGACTTGCTCGCTCATTGCTGAAACTCCCGAGATCCGGACCTCGACAGGCGCGGTATCTGGCTACTGGTTTAGCCCCGTACGTCCATTAGCTCAAGGCGCAAGCGCCCTTTGTATGATATAGCCCGGTGACCGGAGGGGCTGCGATGTACGATTTGATAATCCGTGGCGGTCAGGTCGTGACTCCCGGCGGCGTCGGCAACTGGGACGTGGCGATTGCAGGCGAGAAGATTGTGCTGATCGGCGAGGCTGGCGCTGAGGCCCAAGCGGGCCGCATCATTGACGTTGCCGGCAAGATAATCGTGCCCGGCGGCATCGAGCCTCACACCCATCTGAACACTCCGGTCATGATGCAGCCCGGGCAGCGGCTGATGACCCTGGGCCCCGAACTGGACACGATCGGGATGGCGTTTGGCGGTACCACGACCCATCTTGATTTTTGCTTCGTCAATCCCGCGCTGGACATTCCTGGTGCGCTGGCGCGCCGTACCGAGCAATGGAAGGGGCGCTCGCTGATCGATTATTCATTCCACGTCACGCTGACCGGCGCGCTGCCGCTGGCGACGTTCGATCAACTTGGCGACGCTATCGCTGCGGGTTTTCCGACCTTCAAAGTGTTTACCACCGACCTCCTGCCGCCTCATCCGAATCGCCGCGGTTCCATGCGCCTTGACCACGGACGGATTCATTGGGCGATGCAAAAGCTGGCCAAACATGGCGGTCTGATGACCGTGCACGCCGAGGACGACGATCTGGTTCAGTTCAATTATGAGCGTTTCCTGCACGAGGGACGGGTCGGAGGCGCCGATCTGGCCCACGTGCACACCAACCTTTCCGAACAGGTTTCCTTCAACCGGGTAATCGAGCTCGCCTCCGCAACCGGCGCCGCCGTGTACTTCGTCCATGTTTCAGCGCATCAAGGGGTGCAAGCGGTGGGCGCGGCGCGCGCCCGCGGTCTGCCGGTTTATGGCGAGACGTTGCATCAGTACGCCTGCTTTAACGCCGAACACTACAAGGCGCCGCGCGGTTTCTGTTACCACACCTATCCGTCCCTGAAGTTCCCCGATGATCAAGCGGCCCTGTGGGACGGGCTGGTGGGCGGCGGCATTTCGACTGCGGCGACCGATGAATTCCCGACCTCGTTGGAAGTCAAGCTACTCGGCAAGCGTATCGACGACGTGACTGGTGGCAACGTGGGCGCCGAGGCGCGGATGGGTATCGTTTACACCGAAGGCGTGGTCAAGCGCGCGATGTCCTTGCAACGGTTCGCTGAAGTCACCTCGACCAACGCCGCTCGTATCATGGGGCTTTACCCGCGCAAGGGGGTGATTGCGCCGGGCAGCGACGCCGACTTGTGCATTATCGACCCGCAAATCCATAAACGGCTCGCGCGCGAGGACTTTCACGTCAGCGATTACAGCCCGTGGGAAGGATGGGAGATCCACGGATGGCCGGTGATGACGCTGCTGCGCGGCAAGGTGATCGTGGAGGACGGGCGGCTGGGCAAGAGCGTCGACTACGGCCGTTTGGTCGCGCGCCACATCGACCCGGTGGTCCTGCGCCGCCCGAGCGCGTGAAAAGAGAAACGAGAAATGAGAGGGGATGCGTCGTAGGGGCGGTTCGTGAACCGCCCGCTGATGGTCGAGCCAAGAAAATAAAACGCGAAGGGTCCACGATGCCCGAACGGGCGGTTCGCGAACCGCCCCTACGGGAACCAAAAACGGTGGACAAGGCAAATCGAGGGCCGCACCGGCGGCGGCGAACTATTTTCTCGCCGCTGAGGCGCCTTTTGCGAGGCTATAGATCGCGGCGATCAGCCGCTCGGGGTCGGCTGGTTTTGTCACGTGAAGCTGGTAGCCCGCGGAGATGGCGCGCTGGCGCTCCGAGGCTGAGTTCCATCCCGTAACGGCGCAGGCGGGGATGCAGCCGCCTTGCTCGGGGCTCAGCGACCTGATCCTGCGGATTAAACTGTAGCCGTCCTCAAGCGGCATCCCGATGTCGCTGACTATAACGTCGGGCCGGGATTCCCGCAGGGCATCCAGTGCGGCCCGCGCTGAGGGCGCCGGAATCGTAATCGCGCCACTGTTGGTCAGGACCTCGAGCATCATGTCGCGTGTATCCTTGTCGTCATCCACCAGCAATACCCTGATGCCCGCCAGTGAACGCGCGCTCTGCACCGGGGATGCCGGCGCGTCAGCGCCCGCTTCCAGGGACGCCTGCAGCGGCAGCCTGACGGTGAAAATCGCGCCCTTCCCCTCGCCTTCGCTGGCGGCGACGATCGCGCCGTTGTGCAGCGCCACCAGTTCGCGGGAGATGGAGAGCCCCAGCCCTAATCCCGCGCTGATACGGGCGGCGCCCGCTTCGGCCTGATGAAAGCGCTCAAAAATGAGCGGAAGAAATTCAGGTCTGATGCCGCATCCGGTGTCGGCAATGGTCAATTCGACGTGCGAGTTATCCTCTCGCAGTCCCACGGTTACGCTGCCACCAGAGGGAGTAAATTTAATCGCGTTGGACAGCAGGTTACTTACCACCTGGGCCAGCCGGTTCGCATCTCCGCGCACCAGGTAGCCGTGGTCGCCTTCAATTTCCTCGTGCAACGCGAGGCTTTTCTCCTCAGCCGACGGCCGCGCCGCAGCCACCGCCGCCTTAACCACCTGGACAAAATCGACGATTGCGAACTGGACGCCCAGCTTGCCCTGGGCGGCGCGGGACAGATCAAGGATATCCTCAATCATGGCCGCCTGACTTTGGGCATTGTTCACGATGACGTCCATCGCCCGTGAGCTCTTGACCTGATCGAGCGAACCCGATTGCAGCAGCCGCGCCCATCCCAGGATCGCAGTGAGGGGATTCCTCAGTTCATGAGAAACGGTGGCAAGAAATTCGTCCTTGGCCTGATTGGCGGCTTCCGCTTCCTCGCGCGCTTCGTGGTAATCGTTGATATCGGTCGCCGCCCAGATCCAGGTCGTCACCCGGTCCTCGTCGTATTCGGGAACGGCGCGGCAGATATGCCATCGCTCAACCCCGTCGCTGGCGCGCCGCATCCTGAACTGCATCTCCACCGGCCGCGTTTCGCGCAGGGCTTCCTCCCAAAGCCGCGCGGCGCTGTCCGAATCTTCGGGCGCCACAATCTCCAGCGGCGATGACTCGGGCGCCTCACCCGGCGGCTTGCCCAGGTAATCGGCGACCGTGCGGTTCCAGTAGTAGACCATCCCGTTGGGCCGGATGGCCAGGACGCACAGAGGCATCGCGTCCAGCAGCGCGCGAAATCGCGCCTCGCCGCGCCGCGCAAAGGCCTCGCGGTCGCGCTGCATCAGCAGCGCCGCCTGCCGCCTTATCATCTCCTCTTTGAGATAGAGATCGACGAAGACTCTGACCTTGGAGCGCAAGACATGCGGGTCGCACGGCTTGGGCAGAAAGTCGACCGCGCCCTGATCGTAAGCGCGGAAGACCTCCGCCGTTTCCACCGGCGCCGCAGTCAGAAAAATTATCGGCACCTTGGCCGAACGCTCGCGCTCACGGATTAGCTGCGCGGTGTTCATCCCGTCGAGGTCGGGCATCCTGACATCCATCAGAATTACGGCAAAGTCATGGGCCAGTATGTGCCGCAAAGCCTCTTCGCCGCACTTGGCCGTGATTAACGTCTGCCCCAGCGGCTTCAGAACGCTTTCCAGCGCAAGCAGGCTCGGTTGATGGTCGTCGACGATCAGGATGGGGGCGGTCGAGCGCTGCGAGTCCTCGCGCTCGCTCGAGCCCGACGCAGAGAGATCGTGTGGTTGAATCCTGCCAGGCATTCCTGCCATCGATTATTCCCTACGCCGCCTGCCGATGCGGGCGGGTCCACAGCGCGATTAATTGAACCAGCTTGTTCTCGTCAATGGGCTTGGCCAGATGATCGGATGCGCCCGATCTGAGGCACTGATCGCGATCCTCCTTGAGCGCCCGGGCAGTTACGGCGATGATCGGAAGGTCCTCCCATCGGTTCTCCGATCGTATGATGCGGATGGTCTCGTAGCCGTCCATCTCGGGCATCATTATGTCCATCAGGACCACGTCGATGTCGGGACTCTCGCGCAGCGCCGCTATCCCCGCCGCTCCGGACTCGGCATAAACGACCTGCATGCGATGGCGCTCCAGCAGCGTGGTAATCGCAAAGATGTTGCGGATGTCGTCATCGACCACCAGCGCCTTTTTACCGCCCACCGGATACCCGACCAGGCGGGCACGAGCCAGCACCTGGCGCGCGCGCTCGGGCAGTTCTTCCTGGGGAAGCTGGAGGAATCCGACCAGATCCTTTAGCAGCAACGCGATCGAATGCGGCCCATTCTCGAGGATAACTGAATCCGCATACTGGCTCAGCCGCGAACGCCGGTCGCCCAGCAGCGCTTCGGCCGCGTAAAGCACGAGCGGCACCTGGCGGCCGGCCCGCTTGATTTCTCCGGCCAGAGTCAAATCGTTATCGTCGCGGGCGTCGATGGCGATGCAATCAAAGCCGCTCTCAGCTTCGCGGACCGCATCCTGCGGCGTGTTGACCGTCTTGATCGAAGTATTCCCGGCCTCGCCCAGCAGCTCCATTATCTGCCCCGCGAAGGCCGAGCCGTGAGCGTCAACCAACAACAGCCGGTAAGGGCGGTCGGTGAAACACGCCTGGGGAACCCGATTCAGCCATCGCGAACCCTCGGGCGATCGCTCGTAAAGCCGCTCCCGCGCCACCGTCTCCGTGATGTCGTAATCCCTGTCGGGTCCAATGGGCCGTTGCGGGCTGTAACGGACCGGCAAAGACACGATAAAGGTGCTGCCCTCTCCCGGCGTGCTTTCCACCCCAATCTCTCCGCCCAGCAGGTGGATAATCTCCCGACTGATGGAAAGCCCGAGCCCGGTGCCTCCATACTTTCGGCTGGTGGTGCCGTCAGCCTGCTGAAACGCCTCAAAGATGATCTGCTGCTTATCCCTGGCGATGCCGATTCCGGTGTCGTTGACGGAAATGGTCATGACCCGCGCAACCTGCTGCCCGGGCGCATCCATCGTGGCGGCGTCCTTTGCCATCGCGAAGCGCAGTCTGACCGCGCCCCGTTCGGTGAACTTGAACGCGTTGTCGAGCAGGTTCTTGAGCACCTGCTCCAGTCTTTCGGGGTCGGTGAAGATGCGCTCGGGCACGTCGGACGCGTTTTCGATCACAAATTCGAGTCCGCGATGAAGCGCGAGCGCGGAGAAGCCGCGTTCAACGAAGGAGCGCAGTTCGCTAAGCTCCACCTCGCGCGGCGCGATTTCCATCTTGCCGGCTTCGACCTTGGACAGGTCGAGGACCTCATTGATCAGTTTGAGCAGGTCGGCGCCTGAGGAGTTGATGCTGCGGGCGTATTCGAGCTGCTTGGAACTCAGGTTGCCGTCCTCGTTTTCACATAGCACCTTGGCCAGGGTCAAAAGGCTGTTAAGCGGCGTGCGCAGCTCGTGCGACATGTTGGCCAGGAATTCGGACTTGTATTTCGATACCAGCGCAAGCTGTTCGGCTTTTTCCTCCAGCGATTTTCGCGCCTGTTCGACCTCGCGGTTCTTTTCCTCGACTTTCTTGTTCTGCTCTTCGAGCAGCGTGGCCTTCTCCTCCAGCTCCAGTGCCTGCTTTTCCAACGCGGTATTGGTGCTCTTGAGCGTATCCTGCTGCTGAGTCAGCTCCTTGGACTGGTTCTGCAGTTCCTCGGCCAGGCCTTGCGACTGCTGCAGCAATTCCTCGGTGCGCATGTTGGCCATGATCATATTGACCACGACGCCGATGCTCTCGCTCAGCTGATCGAGGAAGATCTGATGGATCGAGCTGAATGCATGGAACGACGCCAGCTCGATTACGGCCTTGACCTCGCCCTCGAACAGAATCGGGATGATCATGATGTTGAGCGGCAGGGCCTCGCCCATTCCGGAACTGATCTGGATGTAATCATGGGGAACCTGGGTCAGCAGGATGGTCGACTTCTCCAACGCGCATTGACCTACCAGTCCCTCGCCCGGCCGGAAGCGATTCGGAATGCCCTTGCGCTCGCGGTAAGCGTAGGTGTTGGCCAGCCGCAGCACCGGCCCGTTGTTGTCGGTATCCATCAGAAAGAATGCACCGTGATGGGCCGATACCAGCGGGGTCAGCTCGGACATGATCAGCCGCGAGAGAGAGTCGAGATTCTTCTGGCCCTGCATCTTGCTCGAGAAACGGGCCAGGTTGGTCTTGAGCCAGTCCTGCTCGGTGTTCTTCTGCGTGGTCTCACGCAGATTGAAGATCATCTGGTTGAGGTTGTCCTTGAGCTGCGCGACCTCGCCTTCGGCCTCGACCGCGATCGATCGGGTCAGGTCGCCCTTGGTGACGGCGGTCGCGACCTCGGCGATCGCGCGCACCTGCGTAGTCAGGTTGCCGGCCAGCTGGTTGACGTTGTCGGTCAGATCGCGCCACGTACCGGCGGCGCCGGGCACCTTGGCCTGACCGCCGAGCTTTCCTTCGATCCCGACCTCGCGCGCCACCGTGCTGGTCTGGTCGGCGAACGTGCCCAGCGTGTCGGTCATGCTATTAATGGTATCGGCCAGCGCCGCGATCTCGCCCTTGGCCTCGACTCCGACCAACTTCTGCGACAGGTCGCCGTTGGCCACTGCCGTCACGACCTTGACGATTCCGCGCACCTGGGTAGTCAGGTTGGAGGCCATGAAGTTGACGTTGTCGGTCAAGTCCTTCCAGGTTCCCGCGACGCCCGGAACCAGGGCCTGCCCGCCCAGTTTGCCCTCGACGCCGACCTCGCGCGCCACCGTGCTGACCTGTTGGGCAAAGGTGCTCAGCGTGTCGGTCATGCTGTTTATAGTGTCGGCCAGCGCCGCGACCTCGCCGCGCGCGTCAACCACCAGTTTTTGCTTCAGTTCGCCGTTGGCGACCGCGGTGACGACCTTGACGATTCCCCGCACCTGGGTGGTCAGGTTGGATGCCATCAGGTTGACGTTATCGGTCAGGTCCTTCCACACGCCCGAGACGTCGCGCACCTCCGCCTGCCCGCCCAGCTTACCCTCGGTGCCGACCTCCCGGGCGACACGCGTAACTTCGGCGGCGAAGGAGCGGAGCTGGTCAACCATGATGTTGATAGTGTTCTTGAGCTCGTTAACCTCGCCGCGCGCGTCAACCGAAATCTTCTTGGACAGGTCGCCCTTGGCTACCGCCGTGGTTACTTCGGCGATGTTCCGGACCTGATCGGTCAGGTTGCGCGCCAGGCTGTTGACGTTGTCGGTCAGGTCCTTCCATACGCCCGACACGTCGCGGACCTCGCCTTGCCCGCCCAGCTTGCCGTCGGTGCCGACTTCCTTGGCCACGCGGGTGACTTCGGCGGCGAAGGATCGGAGCTGATCGACCATCGTGTTGATGGTGTTCTTCAGCTCCAGCACCTCGCCTTGAACATCGACCGTGATCTTCTGCGACAGGTCGCCCTTGGCTACCGCCGTGGTGACCTTGGCGATATTGCGGACCTGGTCGGTCAGGTTGCGCGCCAGACCGTTGACGTTGTCGGTCAGGTCCTTCCAGGTGCCGGAAACGTCGCGCACTTCGGCCTGTCCGCCCAGCTTGCCGTCAGTGCCGACCTCCTTGGCGACGCGAGTGACTTCGGCGGCGAAGGAGCGGAGCTGATCCACCATCGTGTTGATAGTGTTCTTCAACTCGTTGACCTCGCCGCGGGCGTCGACGGAAATCTTCTTGGACAAATCGCCCTTGGCCACGGCGGTGGTGACCTCGGCGATATCTCTGACCTGGGCGGTAAGATTGTTTGCCAGCAGGTTGACGTTGTCGGTCAGGTCTTTCCAGGTGCCTGCCACTCCGGGCACTTCCGCCTGTGCGCCCAGAATTCCCTCCACACCGACGGTGCGGGCGACATCCGTGACCTGCTCGGCGAACAGGCCCAGCGTCTGGGTCATTCCGTTAATGGTATCGGCCAGCGCCGCGATCTCACCGCGCGCGTCCACCACCAGCTTCTGGTTGAGATCGCCGTTGGCCACCGCGGTGACGACCTTGACGATGCCTCGGACCTGAGTGGTCAGATTGGACGCCATCAGGTTGACGTTGTCGGTCAGGTCCTTCCATACGCCGGAGACGTCGCGCACCTCGGCCTGACCGCCCAGTTTGCCCTCGGTGCCGACTTCCTTGGCCACGCGGGTGACCTCTGCGGCGAAGGAGCGGAGCTGATCCACCATCGTATTGATGGTGTTCTTCAGTTCCAGCACCTCGCCCCGGACATCGACGGTAATCTTCTGCGAAAGGTCGCCGTTGGCGACGGCCGTCGTAACCTTGGCGATGTTTCGGACCTGGTCGGTCAGGTTGCGGGCCAGGCCGTTGACGTTGTCGGTCAGGTCCTTCCAGGTGCCGGAAACATCTTTGACTTCCGCCTGCCCGCCGAGATTGCCTTCGGTGCCGACCTCCTTGGCAACGCGGGTGACCTCCGCCGCGAAGGAACTTAGCTGATCGACCATGGCGTTGACGGTGGTGCCGATGCGCAGGAACTCGCCTTTGACCGGCTCACCATTGATCTCCAGCGCCATCTTCTGTGTCAGGTCGCCGTCCGCAACCGCCATGATGACGCGCGCGACTTCGGTGGTCGGTTGAACCAGGCCGCCGATCAGGTCGTTAATCGTGGAGGTGATTTGCTTCCATCCGCCCCGCACATTGCGCAGTGAGGCGCGTTCGTTCATGCGCCCTTCGCGGCGGACCGCCTGCTCCACACGCATGATCTCTCGCGCCATGGCCTCGTTCTGGCCGAGGATCTGGTTGAATTTGGCCGCAATTCGGGCGAGCTCACTGCGGTCATTGGCAGGGACCTTCAAACGAACGGTGAAGTCGCCCTCGGTCGCCGCGGAGAGCGTCTTTAGTATCGCTTTCAGACGTGCATCGGCCCGGGCGTTTCCATCTCCGTTTGCAATGCCCGTAGCCTTGGGCTCGGCGCCGTTTGTTTTCGCGCGCCTGCGGGCAGCTTTGGTGCGGCTGCCTTTTTGCTCGCCCGATTCGATATTGTTCACCTTTCCACCACGTTTTTGGGTCTAAAGTGCATTCGAACAATGAACCGCGGTTATGAAAATGCGTCGCCGCCGGGCGGTCCGCCCTGCATCAGCAAGGTTCAGTCGCAAGACTACCAATGGAATTGTTTCTTGGTTCGGCGCAGGTGGCAAGTTTTTAGTTACAGAGAGAAGAACTTTCGCGCAGTAGTCTAGTCATTTTGGGCATAAGCGGGACGGATGGAATCAGTTTAAAATACACTCAGATCTTAGTAATCGCTGACTAGCCGGTGCTGAATGGTTATCCTTGCTGTACGCTGACCACGACTGAGCGGCGGCGCGGGCCGTCGAATTCCGCAAACATCACTCCCTGCCATCGACCGAGCCGCAGTTGCCCGCCCTCGATGGGGAGGTTGAGCGACGTCCCCAGCATCACCGACAGGATATGGGCCTGAGCATTGCCCTCGCCGTGGCGGTAGCCCGCCTGGCGCGGAACCAGCTTTTCCAGGTGCGCGAGCAGGTCATGAGTTACGTCGGGGTCCCAGTTCTCGGAGACGATCACGGCGGCGGTGGTATGCGGAACAAAGATGTTGCAAAGTCCGCGTTCAACTCTACTTTGTTTGACCACGTGGTTAACCTGCGCAGTCACATCAAGCAGTTGCGCTTGCCGATTGGTCGCGATTTCGAACTCGGTCATGTTCTACTCCTGGCGTCCGCACTGAGAATGCTCTAGTGCATTCAACATTTTAGCCCGACGCGAAATAGAAATCAGACAATTATCAAAAGCGTGGCTGCTAGCGATTGCACGATCTCCTGCACCCTCACCCGCGCGTCACGGCTGTTGCGAAAAAAACCGCAACAGCCGCGCCGCTTGCCTCTCCCGCAGCCAAGCGGGCGAGGGAGTTGGAGGCGGAGTCGCCAAGCCTGGGCACCACGATTATTCTCGCTTCATGGTTAGTTCAGCTCTCTTTCGTAGCGCCGGCCTCCGTGCCGGTGTTTTTCTCAGTAGCCTTCGCTTCGTTAGCGCTGGCAGGATGGGCAATAGAAGCTGGTGCGCTGGCCTAGCACCCGGCTTTTTATTGGACTGCCGCAGACGTAGCAGCGCTCGCCCTCGCGGCCGTAAACCTGGAGATTGGTGGAGAACCTGCCCGGAAGGCCGCGCGAATCGCGGTAGCTGCGGAAGGTGGTCCCGCCGCTGCCGATCGCGCGGGCGAGTATCCCCTTGGTATATTCGGTGATCAGATTAGCCTCGGCGCGCGTAATCCGTCCGGCGGCGCGGCCGGGACGCACCTTGGCGCCGAACAGGATTTCGCAGGCGTAGATGTTGCCGATTCCCGCCACCACGCGCTGGTCCATCAGCAGATTTTTGATCGCCGTCCGTCTGCCGCGCGTTCTTTTGAACAGGTAATCCGCGTTGAAGTCCCGCTCCAGCGGCTCCGGTCCAAGCCCGCTCAGTTCTTCCACCGCCTCGACCTCGATCGAGGGAACCAGCTTCAACAGGCCGAAGCGGCGCGGATCGTTGTAAACCAGCGCCGTCGCGTCGTCGAGCTCGAAACGAAGATGGTCATGGGCGGGATCGAATTCGTCGTCGCAAAAGCCCTGCCCCCGATGGGTCAGGCTACCGCTCATGCCGAGATGGACCAGCAGGGTCATCCCGCCGCTAAGCCCGATCAGCAGGTACTTGGCGCGCCGGCGCACCTCGCCTATCGTTCTGCCGGCAATCATGCGGTCAAAATCGTCCGCCACCAGCCGCCGCAACCGCCGCTGGGTAGTGCGCGCCGTAACAATCATCCGGCCCCGGGCGGACTGCATCAGCAGGCGGCGCAGCGATTCGACTTCGGGCAGCTCAGGCATTGCGAGCGTACTGCGCGTGATCAGCGATGACGGTTTCCAACGCCGCGGCCAGGCGCACAAAATCCGCGAGGTCAAGCCGTTCGGCGCGCTCGCTGGCCGCGATGTTGGCCATCCCCAGCGCCGCCTCGACGCATTCCGGACGCATCCGCAGCCCCGCGCTGAGCGCGTTGCGCAGGGTCTTGCGACGGATGGCGAAGCCGGCCCGGATCACGTCTGTCACTATCGAGCGCAACTCGGGCGGACACACGGACGCGCGCGCGGGAACAAAGCACAGCACTTCCGCGTCGACTTTGGGCCGCGGATGGAAGCTGCCCGCCTCGACCCGGAAATGACGCTGGATTTCCCAATCAAGCGCGGTCAACGCGCTCAGCGCGCCGTAAGCGCTGTCACCAGCGCCGGCCCGCAGCCGCTCGCCCACTTCGCGCTGAAACATCAGCACCATCCGGCTGATCAGATCGCGCACTTCGCCCAGTTTGCGCAAGATCGCGGCGGCTACGTTGAAGGGCAGATTGCCGATCACCTTGATCGGGGGATGCGCGAGCATCTGGCGCAAATCGACTTTCAAAAGATCCGCCTCGATCAGATTGACCGCGCCTGCAAGCCGCTGGCGCAGACGCGCGGCAAGTTCGCGGTCCAGTTCGATCAGATGCAGCATCGAAATCGGAGCGGCCAGGATTCGTTCGCTGAGGACGCCCAATCCGGGGCCGATCTCCATGACCTCATCACCCGCGCGCAGATCGGCCAGCGCCACGATGCGATCGGCGACCGCGCTCTGGGCCAGAAAATTCTGTCCCCGCTTTTTGGTCGGCGTAACACCGGCAGCGCGCAACGCACGGGCGGGTGCATCATCGGCGATCGCGTGCGCACGGGTATTAGCGCGGCGTTCCCCTCCTTCACCCTCTCCCTGACCAGGGAGCGGGCTGGGGTGAGGGTATTTCTTCTTCTGCGCCACTGCCTTTGTGTACTTTCAAATAAACGCGCTGTTACTCTGGCCTATGCTTGAAGTGCGGTCACCCTCACCCTACCCTCTCCCTGGTCAGGGAGTGGGCGCAGAAGGGCGCACATTTTCAAACTCGCATCATCACAGCGGTAAGTTGGCTTCGGCGTCG
Organism: Binataceae bacterium (SeqCode); assembly: GCA_035939115.1. Lineage (GTDB taxonomy): Bacteria > Desulfobacterota > Binatia > Binatales > Binataceae > JAJPJA01. The sequence goes on along the minus strand of DASZGF010000157.1, from coordinate 72,442 downwards.
ATGTCGAGCGAATCGCGCTGCGCGTTCAGCAGGCGCCAACTTCCCGCCATCGCGATCATTGCCGCGTTGTCGGTGCAGTACGCAAGCGACGGCGCGACCACCTGGCGGCCCTCCTCCGCGGCCGTTTCGGTCAGGCGAACGCGCAGGCGCGAGTTTGCCGCCACGCCGCCGGTAAGCACGATAGTTGAGACGTCAAGCTCGCGCGCCGCTGCCAGCGTTGGACGGATCAACATCTCCACCACCGTCTCCTGGAAGCTGGCGGCCAAATCCTCGGCGGAGACTCCGGCCGCCGCCTCGCTGCGCAGGAACAGGGCAACCGCGGTCTTGAGGCCGCTGAAGCTGAAGTCCAGGGGGGCGCGCTTGATGCGCGCGCGCGGCAGTTTGACCCGCTTGCAGTTTCCATGGCGGCTTAGCTGATCGATGACCTTGCCGCCCGGATATCCCAGCGACATCATCTTGGCCACTTTGTCGAACGCCTCGCCGGCGGCGTCATCGCGCGTGCGCCCCACCTCGCGATAATCGCCAAAGCCACCAACCACGAACAGCGAGGTGTGACCGCCCGACACCACCAGGGCGAGGTACGGCATCGTTAGCCGATGCTCGAGCAGGGGCGCCAGCAGATGGCCCTCAAGATGATTGACTCCGACCAGGGGCACGTCCAGGCCCTGCGCCAGGCCTTTGGCACACATCAGCCCAACCAGCAGAGAGCCGACCAGACCGGGGCCGCGGGTGACAGCGATCGCGTCGATGTCGCCCAGTTGGCATCCCGCCGTTTCCAGCGCGCGTTGGATAATCGGCATAATTGCCACGACATGATTGCGTGAGGCGAGCTCGGGCACGATGCCGCCGAAAGCGCGATGGATGTCGTCCTGGTTGGCAACCACGCTGGAACGCACCACGGCCTGCCCGGGATGCTCGGTTTCCAGCACGGCGGCGGCGCTGTCGTCACAAGAACTTTCGATGCCCAGTATCAGCATATTTACGCGACACTAATAGTTTGTCCCTGGCGGATCCTCGGAGGGGGTCGGTTCTTCCGCCGGCGTGGTCTCCTCCGCCGGCGTGGCCTCTTCAGCCGGCGGTTCCTCGGCCGCCGGCGGCTCTTCCGCCGCAGGGGGTGGTTCTGCCGCCGCAGGGGGCGGAGGCGGCGCCGCTTCCTCGGGTGGTGGCTCCGCCTCTTCCGGTGCCATTTGGGCAGTAGATTCAGGTTCGGGCGGCGGGGCGGGTGGACCCAGACGCGCGTAGCCGTCCTTGGCCAGTTGATTGTCGGGCGCCAGCTTGACCGCGCGCCCGAAGTCCTTGCGCGCCTCGTCGGTGTCTCCCAATCGCTCCTTGACCGCGCCTTCGAAGCTCAGCACCTCGCTGAGCCATTTCGGATTATCGGCAAAGCCAATCGCGGCGCGCTCCCAAAAGGTTAACGCCTGCTGGTAGTTGTGCTTCATCAGGTAAGCGCGCCCCAGGTAGAAGTAAACGTAAGGATCGCCGGCGTCGATGGAAAGCGCCCGTCCGAGAGTTCTCATCGCCTCGTCCGGCTGACGCTTGAGCAGTTCGCCCCGGGCCCGGTCCGTGATGCGTATCGAGGTCTTGCGCGTAGGCAGCGGCGCGGCGCCGATGTCGGCCTTGAGCGACTGATCGCTTAGTTGACCTGGCGGCAATTCCCGGCTGAAGTCGGGCTGCGGTGTCGGCTCCGGCGACAAGGTCGGAGTGGGGCTCTCTGTGGGCGTGGGAGTCGGCGTTTGCGTGGGCGCCGGTGTTTGCCCATAAGGGGTATCGGTCGGCGTTGCGGTATCGGTGGGCGTAGGCGTCGAAGTCGCTTCGGCCGTTACGTCCTCCTCGACCATCGAAGCAACCGGCCACGGCGCGGGTGGCGTTTCTTCAGCCTCGGGATTTTGTTCCAGTTTCGGCTCCGGGGTCGCTTCGGGCGCCGCCAGGACAGGTGGAGGCGGCGGCGGTGGTGGCGGCGCGTTGTAGCAGGCGTTAATCGCGATTGCGATGGTCACCAACACCAGCAGGACCCGCACAATGACAGTGGCGCGTGCGGGCATCAATCGTTCGGGTCGCTTTCGGGCACTTCGGGCTTGCTCTCCGCGGGTGCTGTGGATGCGGCGTCGGCCGGTGCTTTGGACTCGGCGTCGGCCGGCTCATCGCTTTCGTTATCGGTATCGGTTTCGGCCTCCTCGTCGGTCGGTGGCGGCCGCGCATTCCAGATCCCGATTCCGGGCGGCGTCGGGAAGGTCGTTTCGGGGCGGCCCGCTTCAGCCTCCACCATGAAGGCGGTCCATATCGGCAAAGCGGCCTGCGCTCCGGTAAGATCCAATTCCTCTTTCTTGTCGAAGCCGGTCCACACCACGGCCAACAGATCGGGAGTGAAGCCGGCGAACCAGGCGTCCTTTTCGTCATTGGTGGTGCCGGTCTTGCCCGCTGCAGCCCGCTTGAACCCGGCCTTGATCGCGTCGTGACCGGTGCCGTGCTTGATCACCTGCTGCAGCATGTAATCCATTTCGTAGGCCAGGTTCGCCGGCAGCACCTGCTCGGCTTTGATCTCGTGGCCTTCGATGACCCTGCCCTCACGGTCCTCCACCGCCGTCACAGCGTAGGGCGGGACTTCCAGGCCGCCGTTGGCCAGGATGGCGTAGGCTCGGGCAACCTGCATCGGCGTAACCTCCATACCGCCCAGCACGATCGATGGATAGGGCGGCAGATCGCCGAAGCCCAGCTTGCGCGCCATCTCACGGATGCGATGGAGTCCGACTTCGTGGGCCAGGCGTGAGGTCGCCGAGTTCAGCGATTCTTCCAGGGCGAATTGCAGGGTGACTTCGCCGAAATAGCGGTTTTTGTAATTCGACGGCGTCCAGCTCAAGCCGCCGCCGTAGTACCAGGTAAACCGCTCATCATCGATCATGGAGGTCGGCCGGAACCGGCCCTCACCGGAGATGGTTTCCTCCAGCGCGGCCAGGTAGGTAACCGGTTTGAATATCGAACCGGGCTGCCGATGGGACTGGACGACCCGGTTGAACTGGCTGGCGCGGTAATCGCGCCCTCCGACCATCGCGCGAAGCTTGCCGCTTTGCGGCTCGATTGCCACCAGCGCTGCTTCCAGGCGATCGCTGAGTTCCTTGCGGCGTAACCGCGGATGCTTCGCCTCGAGCTTGGCCAGGCTTACCTGGACCGCGCGCTCAGCGACCTTCTCGGTGTGGACGTCGAGCGTGGTGAAGACCCTCAGCCCCTCGCCCGTGAGCACCTCGGGCGGATAGCGTTCGGCGAGTTCATGCTTGACGTAATCGACGAAGTAGGGCGCGTCGTTATTCTCGGTGAAGGTTTCGCGCGTCTCCATCGGCTCCGCCATGGCGACCGCCAGCGCCGCGCGGCCGATATAGCCATCGACCAGCATCAGCTCGAGCACCTCGTCGCGCCGTTTGCGGGCGGCCTCCGGATGGCGCAGTGGGTTGTAGCGGTTGGGCGAGCGAATCATCCCCGCGATCGTCGCCATCTCACCGATCGTCAGATCGCGCGGCACCTTTGAAAAGTAGTATTCCGACGCCTCCCACACGCCGTAGATGCCTTCCTGCCCGCGCTGTCCCAGGTAGATGTCGTTGAGATAGTTCTCCAGGATCTCTTCCTTGCTGTAGCGGCTCTCCGCGATGTAAGCCATCAGCGCTTCCTTTATCTTGCGATGCCAGTCACGCTTTTGGGTGAGAAAGAAGTTCTTCATCAATTGCTGGGTCAGAGTCGAGCCGCCCTGGACCACGTGGCCGGAGTGAAGGTTGATCCACGCCGCCTTGACGATTCGAATCGGGTCAAGGCCGTGATGCTCGTAAAAGCGATGGTCTTCGGCGGCCAGGATGGCGTCAATGAAGGCGGGCGGAATCTGCGTCAGGCGGACCAGCCGGCGCTGCTCCCAGGCGCCCTCGTAAATGCCGCTGATGGGCTCGGGCTCCAGTTCAAAGGTATCGATCGGCTTGTGCGTCACCCCGTCCAGCACGTCGGTTACCATCCCGTACGGGTTTAGACGGATGTCAACCAACTGACCGTCGAACTGATGGTAGGGGTAGGCAAAGGCGTGCAGAAATATGACCAGCCGGCCCTTGCGCAAATCAATACAGTATTCGCCGCGATTGCCGACCTGAGCCGGACTCGGCCGGGGCCGGTAATTAAGGCGCGCCAGCCGCTGATAAAATCCGACATCGTCAAGGCTGGTGCCGGGATAAACCACCAGCGAGTCGGAATAGATCTGCGAGGGAATGTCCCAGCGCTTGCCCGAGAACCGGGTGACGACCTCGTTTTCCAGCGACGTGTAATAGCTGTAGCAGTAATAGACCAGCGGCGGTACGACGAACAGGATCACCGCCGCCGCTGTAAACAGCGCGATCCTCAAGAATATTTTAAATAGCCTTCCGAGCATTTTTCGAGCGTCGCGCAAGCAGCGGGGGAATACCTCGCCTCTCAGCCTTGCCGCTTGAGCGGAACAAACAGGGTGGTGCCGCCACGCTCAATCAGCAGCAGTACCGACCCGGGGCTGCCTTTGGCCAGCGCCTGCTCGTAGCCCTGCACGTCTTTGATCGGCTGGCGATCGACTTCCAGGATAATGTCGTGCCGGCGCAACCCCGCGCCGTCAGCCGAGCTTCCCGGTTGCACCTCTGTAATCACCACCCCACCTTTGTCGCTGATACCAAACTGTCGGGCAAGCTCCGGCGTGAGGTTATCGACTCCCAAACCAAGTGCGGCGCCATGCGTAAAGGGCGCCTCCTCCTCGATCGACACGGTTTTCTGGATCTCTTCCTCGCGCGAAGGAGTAATCGTCACTGCCACCTGCCGGGTCGCGCGGCCGCGGATGAACTTGACCATCACCTTGCGGCCCACCGGAGTCTCCCCGACCATCAACGGCAATTCCTGCGACTCCTTGATGGGCCGATTGTCGTAGGCCACGATCACGTCGCCGCGCTTGAGCCCGGCCCCCATCGCGGGGCTGTCCTTTAGTACCTGCGCGACCAGCGCGCCACGCGGTTCCTCCAGCCCCAGCGAGTCGGAGAGTGCGGGCGTAACCTTCTGAATATAAACTCCAAGCCAGCCCCGGGTGACCTTACCCTGGGTGCGCAGCTCCTGGATTTCCTCCTTGACCAGGTCAATCGGAATCGCGAAGCCGATTCCCATGCTTGAGCCGGTGCGCGTATAGATCGCCGAATTAACGCCAATCACCGCGCCTTGAAGGTCGATCAGCGGCCCGCCCGAATTGCCCGGATTAATCGACGCGTCGGTCTGAATGTAATCGCCGTAGCTGCCGGGGATAAAGCGGGTCTTGGCGCTGATGATTCCGGCGGTGACCGAATGGTCGAACCCGAACGGATTGCCGATCGCCATCACCCATTGGCCAACTCTCAGATCGCGCGAATCGCCCAGGGGCGCCGCCGGCAACGCGCCGCGCGCGTCGATCTTGAGCAAGGCCACGTCGGTCTTCGAGTCGTGGCCAATAAGCTTGGCCTTGTAGTTGCGGCCGTCGGCCAACGAAACCACGATTTTATCCGCGTTCTCAACTACGTGATCATTGGTCAGGATGTAGCCGGCCTTGTTGATTATGAAGCCCGAGCCCAGGCTCTTGACGCCGCCCGGAAGACCGAAACGCTCCTCGGGCGGAACGTCAAACGGACGGTCCTTGGGTACCAGCGACTCGCCGCTGGCGGGTTCGGGCTGGGACTCGGTGGAAATGTTCACCACCGTCGGGCTGAGCTTGGCGGCCAAATCCACGAAATCGGGCAGCGTCCGAACCGCGGCTGGGCGGCTTGCCGGAGCCGCTTCCAACCAGAGTTGGTCGGCGCGCGCGGGCGCAGCGGTTGCCGCCAGCACGGCAACCGCAAGGGCCAGCTTTGGCGCCAGCCGGTCTAGAGGGAATCTCAACATCAACCAGCTGCCCTCATGAGCCGGGATTATGGCGCGCGGTCTCCACGTACTTCATCCGCAAATCGAACAGGATCGAGCGCAACATGCCTTCTTCGTCATGGTCGAGGTTACCCCGCGTCTTGTCCTGTAACATCCCGAGGATATCGATCATGTGCTGGGCGGCGGGGAGGTCGCGCTGCTGCTGATTGGTCATCGGATCGGGGATCTCGCCCAGATGCATCAGCGCCTGGGTCGACAGACTGACCACAAAGGTCGCGAAGTTTATTTCGGGGTGCGACGACGCCGCAGACTCCATCGCAGCCGTGCGCCGCTCACTGGTGCGCGGCGGTGCGCCCTCCGCGACATGCGGTGGAGCGCCCTGGGGCTGCGGACGGGAGCGTTGGGGCTCGCCTTCCTGCTGCGCCGTTCCCTGATGCTCGGGTTTGAGCTCTCCTTCGGCGGAGAAGCGGCGCCGATCATCAACCTTAAAACCGCGGCTCTTTTCCTCTTCTTCTCGCTCGGCCATGGCTCTTAGCTCCCTTTGGAGACGTAGTCTCAACCCCGCGCACGATACCCGCGCTCTTTCGGAGAGGGTATCACAGCAAACCTGGTCAACATCGATTTCTCAACACCGCCTAAGCCGCACCTCCCCGCGTCGCCATCTGTTCGAGCCGCGCAATGCGTTCCTCGATCGGAGGATGGGTCGAAAACAGGCGCGTCAGCCCCTGGGCGGAAAGCGGGTTGACGATAAACAAGTGGGCAGTTGCAGGGCCGGCGTCCATCGGCATCCGCTCGTTGGACGCTTCCAGCTTGCGCAGAGCGTCGGCCAGGTAGAGCGGATGATGGGTCAGGCGGGCGCCGCTGGCGTCGGCCTGATATTCGCGCGTGCGTGAGATTGCCATCTGGATCAGCGAGGCGGCCAGTGGCGCCAGGACCGCCATTGCCAACAGCTCTATAATCCCGGTGCCGCGCTCCTCCCCATCACGCCCGCCAAAGCCTCCGAATAACGCTCCCCAGCGGGCCATGCTGGCGATCATCATGATCGCGCCAGCCAGAGTAGCAGCGATCGTACTGGTCAGGATGTCGCGATTGATGACGTGAGACAGTTCATGCCCGATCACGCCTTTGAGCTCCTCGCGGTTGCAGATGCGCATTATTCCGCTGGTAACGGCCACGGCCGCGTGATGCGGATTACGTCCGGTGGCAAAGGCATTGGGCGTGTCGCTCTCGACCATATACAACCGCGGCATCGGGATGCCCGCTGACGTTGCCAGCTCGCGCACGATTGTGTAGAGCTCGGGCGCATCCTGCTGCGTCAGCTCCTTGGCCCCGTAGGCGCGCAAGACCATCTTGTCGGAGAACCAGTAGCTGAAGAAATTCATCGCCAGGGCGATCAGAAAGAAGATCAAAACGCCCCGTGGTCCGCCGAAAAGGCCGCCGATCAACATCAGCAGGCCGGTCATCAAACCCAAAAGAAATGTCGTTCTTATAAAATTGCTCACAGTTTTCCTCACTTGGCCATCATGAAACGTACGGTTTCGACCAAGTTGATGGCCATTAATCTACCAGAGTTAAGCGTGCCATTCTGCACGCTTTGACACCACTTTAATTGCCGCGGCGACCTCCTGCGGGGACAGGTCGACCAGCGGCATTCGTCGCAACACGCTGACGGCACCCGACGGGCGCCAGCGCGCTGGGTCCGTTGGTCCAAATATAACCACTCCGCGAGAGCCGGCGGCTGCCGCCAGATGGGAAACACCCGAGTCGTTGCCGACAAAGGCTGACGATAACCGCGCCAATCCGGCCAACGCCCCCAGCGCGGGATTGCTGATGATCGGGAGCTCCGAAAAGTCCCTCTCCAGATGGGCCTCGGCCGGCCCCAGCACCGTCAATACTGCCGTCGATTGGGCCAGTCGTCGGGCCAGTTGCAAATAATTTTCCGCCGGCCAGTTCTTGGCCGGACTCCCACTGCCCGGCATCAGCAGGATATAGCGGCCGGCGTTGGCGCCGCAGCCGCCTGCCAGCCGCCGGCCTTCGGCCACGTCGCCGGGCTGGAGTTCGAGGCTAGCCGCCGGCGATTCTATATTAGTTGGGGTGCCCTCCTCCACAGCTTCCAGGTACGCGGCCGCAATATGACCTCCAATCTGGGGCCGGAATGGATGGAAGAACACCTTACCGGGACAGGCCAGCGGCAAGACCTCGCGCGGGCGGGAGTGGTTGAACCCGAAAAACGAATGAATCGAGGAAAAGGCACCGAAAAACTCCGCTGCCGCAGCCGCCGCATCAGCAGCGGGACTGAACAGCGCGCTGACCTCGCGCCGGTCGATTGAATGCCCACGCGCAAGTCCCATCCTGCCGACCGCGAATTCCGCCAACTCCGCCCGCGCCATCAGCTCAACGCTGCAGGCGCGATAGCGGCGGCCCACAGCCCGCAGCGCGGGAAGGAGGCAGATCAAGTCCCCCAGCGCACCGGGAAAAATGACCAATACCCGCTCCGGGCTCCTGCCCCGCTCGGCGGGTATGGGCGCATGTGTGCTTCGAGCAACCAGCTTTTGGTCTCCAACTGCGGTTTTCGCCCTAATGTAGCAGAACCCTGACCTCCTTGGGCTGGACCGCCACCTGTCGCAAAAGATCATGCATTCGAGCTACAATACCGCTATGCCAGTAAGCGTCGCACGCTCTCCTTTGGACCTGATCGGGCACACCCCCGTGGTTCGGCTCAACCGTATGCCCGGCGAACGGGCTGCCGAGGTATGGGCCAAGCTCGAAAACTACAATCCGGGCGGTAGTGTCAAAGACCGCATCTGCCTGGCGATGATCGAGCGCGCCGAGCGCGAAGGGCGGCTTAAACCCGGCGATACTATCGTCGAGCCGACCTCCGGCAACACCGGCATCGGACTGGCCCTGGTGGCCGCGGTCAAGGGCTATAAGCTGATTCTGACTATGCCCGACACCATGAGCGAGGAGCGGCGCTCGCTGCTATGCGCATACGGCGCGCAGCTCGTCCTGACCCCTGATACGCGCGGGATGCATGGCGCGATCGCCAAGGCCGAAGAACTGGTGCGGGCCAATCCGGGCTATTACATGCCGCAGCAATTCTCCAACGCGGCCAACCCGCAGATGCATCACCAATCCACCGGACCGGAGCTGATCGAACAGTTGGAACGCATCGACGCGTTCGTATCCGGGGTCGGCACCGGCGGCACTATTACCGGCGTAGGCGGCTTCCTGCGCGAGAAACTTGGCGATAAGGTTCGGATTATCGCGGTCGAGCCCAAAAGCTCGCCGGTGCTGTCGGGCGGCGAGCCTGGGTTTCACAAGATCCAGGGAATCGGCGCGGGGTTCGTTCCGGAAATCCTCGACACCCACGTTTATGATGAAGTGATTTCGGTAAGCGATGAAGACGCAACGCTTCACACCCGCCGCCTGGCGCGTGAGGAAGGTTTGCTGGTCGGCATCTCCTCGGGCGCGGCTTGCTGCGCTGCCCTGCAGGTTGCTCGAAGGCTCGGCCCCGGCAAGGTGGTCGCCACCATCTTCTGCGATACCGGAGAACGCTACCTGACCACCGACCTGTTCCAGGCTGAGGGAATCTGAAACCCATGGGTTTGCTCCAGGCCAAATTAGCTCGCCTGCAGGCGATTTTCGCCCCGATGCATTCCGTAATCGTCGCTTTTTCGGGAGGCGTGGACTCAAGCTTCCTGCTGCGAGTGGCCCATGAGGTTGCGGGCGAGCGGGTGCTGGCATTGACCACCACCTCGCCCACGATGCCCGACGAAGACCTGGTTTCGGCCAGGGAAATCGCCGCGCTGATCGGAGCGCGCCACTTGGTGATCGATTCCGACGAACTGGAGATTCCCGGCTACGCCGCCAATCCGCTCAATCGATGCTACCTGTGCAAGCACAACCTCTTCACTGTGTGTGAGCAAAAGGCGGCGGAACTGGGCGTCGAGAATATCGTCGACGGCTTGAACCTCGACGACCTGCACGACTACCGGCCCGGGATGCAGGCCGCCGCCGAAAAGCGCGTGCGCCATCCGCTGGTCGAGGCCGAACTCAGCAAGCAGGAAATTCGCGACCTCTCCAAGACGATGGCGCTGCCGACCTGGGACCGTCCGGCCTCGCCGTGTCTGTCTTCCCGCTTTCCCTACGGCACGGAGATCACGCTGGAACGCCTGCAACAGGTTTCAGGCGGCGAGAAGCTGCTCCGGTCGCTGGGGTTCAGAGTCGTGCGCGTGCGCTACCACGGCGAAGTGGCGCGGCTGGAGGTCGGGCGCGACGAGATGGCCCGCCTGCTCGAACCGCAAATTGGCGAAACCCTTTCACGCGAATTCCGCAAGCTCGGCTTCCGCTTCGTCACGCTCGACCTGGGCGGCTTCCGCTCCGGCTCGCTGAACGAAGGTGTGATCGCGAACCAGTCGAACTGAAAAATCCGAGCCGCGACCGTCAGGGAGCGGTCAGCTGGGCCGAGCCAACAAAAACCACTCGCCGACGCTCGCGGCTCGGATTAGAACCTCGCTGCGCGGATCGGGGAAGCCCCCGCCGCTTCTGAATTTAAAATATTCTTGGAATGCGAATAATTTTGCTGTTCGAGTGCAGGAACACATTGGCGCAGAGGCTCTTTCTGTCCCCTCTCCTTATCTTAGGAGTTGTCATTCGCGGTAGCGGTTCACGAACCGCCCGTACGATACCGCCATCGATTTAGGATTATCGCGTGTACGTGATTTGGCATGCCCATTGATGATCGCCTGCTCAGCCGCGGCGCTATAATTTTACAATGCTGTGGAGTTGGCTTGCCGATTTGGTCCTGCTGTTTCATGCCGCCTATGTCGCCTACGTGGTATTGGGCTTGGGCGCCATCTTGCTGGGTATCGTGTTTGATTGGGATTGGGTGAGGAATTTTTGGTTCCGCTCCACCCATCTGGCCGCGATCGCCCTGGTCGTGGCCGAGTCGATCGTGGGGTTGACCTGTCCGCTGACGACGCTTGAAAGCCGCCTGCGAATAGCGGCCGGAGGGCGCGGCTACCAGGCGGGATGTATCGCTCATTGGGTGGCCCCGTTGATTTTCTTGGCCCTCCCGCAATGGGTGTTCACGGTCGGCTATATCGCGTTCGCAACCATCGTCGCGGCGGTTTTCTGGCTGGCGCCGCCCAATTTGACCTGGCGCAGGGCAAGCGATGTACGGGCGCGGCAGCCTTAGCTCCGTTCACGCGCCGCCCTTGTTTTCGGCAATTGCGGACGGCTCGCCGCTATTGGTGGTAGTGGTGCTTTTAGGCGTCAGCCAGCGCTCTAGCATTTCCTTTAGCTGCTCGAGCTTGATCGGTTTGGATAAATAATCGTCCATTCCCGCTTCCAGGCATTTCTCCCGGTCGCCCGACAGGCCGAAGGCCGTCAATGCGATGACGGTTGTATGAGAGGAGGAGCCGGCCTCATTTTTTCGGATTTCACGAGTCGCTTCGTAGCCGTCCATTTCGGGCATCTGACAGTCCATCAGGACGATGTCATAGTGGATGCGTTTGAGTGCTTCCAGGGCTTCGCGGCCGTTGCCGGCCAGGTCGGGCTGATAGCCGAGTTTCCTGAGCTGGATCGACACAACTTTCTGATTTATCGGGTTATCCTCCGCCACCAAAATATGCCTAACGGGGGTTTGGACATCGGGCATTTTGCGGAGGGGTTCTGATGGGGTCTGCGCCGGTGCCGGGGGCCGATCCCCGGGCTGGAGCGAAGCAAGGCAGCGCAGCAGCTCCGATGGTTTGACCGGTTTGGATTGATTAAGCCACTCGATTGCAGCCGCGCTGATCGCCGCTTTCTCCAGTGAAACGGTGAACCAGAAGGTCGAACCTTCGCCAGGCCGGCTTCGCACGCCGATCTGTCCACCCATCAGGCCAACCAGTTGCGCGCAGATCGCCAGGCCCAGACCGCTGCCGCCATATCTGCGCGTGGTGGAAGTATCCGCCTGATGGAAGGGCTGGAAAAGGCGGCGTTGAGTTTCCTCAGGAATGCCGATCCCGGTGTCAGTCACCTCGAAGCGCAGCATCGCGCTCTTGTCCGACTGCTGTTCCGCGGCCACCCTCAGCACCACTTCACCTGACGCGGTGAACTTCACCGCGTTACCAAGCAGATTGATCAGAACCTGGCGCAACCGTCCGGAATCGCCCCGCAGTGCGCGCGAAACCTCTGGCGCAAGGGAAAGGGCCGTTTCAAGGTTCTTCTTGCGCGCTGCGTCAGCCAGCAAATCCATCGCGGTCTGGGTTACGACCCGGGGATCGAATTCGGTGTTTTCCAGGCGGACCTTGCCGCTGGAGAGCTTGGAGAAGTCCAGGACATTGTTGATGGTTTCGAGCAGAACGTCGCTGCTGAGGCGAATGGTTTCGGCAAAGTCGCGCTGCTCGGGGGACAGGCTGGTATCGACCAGCATGCTCGACAAGCCGACGATCGAGTTGAGCGGGGTGCGGATTTCATGGCTCATGTTGGCCAGAAACGCCGATTTGGCCCGGGCTGACTCCAGGGCCTGGTCGCGGGCCGCCTTGAGTTCCTGTTCGGTCCGGCGCCGCTCCAGCACCTGTCCCAGGATGTAGGCGACCGCCTGGACGAAATTGACGTCGTCACGACTGAAGTCGCGAGCCGTTTTGGAGTTCACCGCGATTATGCCGTAGGCGCGGTCGCTGTCCGGAATTATCACGCTGAGACCACTGACGGCGTCCGGGCTGACCAGCAAGCTGCTGCGCCGGAAGCGGTTTTCCGCCGCGAAGTGACGAACGACAACTGGCTCAGCCGTGCTCAGCACAAAGGCGGCATGGCTATCGCACCCGGCATCGGGGGCGGGACAAGCGGCGCTTGTTTGCGGATCGCCGTAACTTGCGCGCCGCACCAGCGACTTGCTGTTGGGCAGCATTTCCGCGATCGCGCAAGCGTCAGCCCCCAAGGTTTGGGCAGTCAGCGCGGCCGCTTCCTCCATCAGTGCTTGCGGCTCACCTTTACTGAGCGCGCTGCGGCCCAGGCGCGCCACCGCCGCCTGCTGATGCATCCGCGCGCGCAATTCGCGCTGCGTCTCCAGCAGCGCCCGCTCGCCTCGCTTGCGCTCGGAAATGTCGCGGGTAATGACAGCCAAACCACCGATTATTCCCGAATGGTCATAAATGGGCGACGCCGTGACGGAGACGTCGAGAATCACGCCATCCTTGCGCTCGCGTTGGGACTCGAACTCCACCGTTTCCCCGCTCAGCACGCGAGCCAGCATTTCGTCCAGTTGCGGCTGGCATTCGGGGATCATGGTCGGCGAACGTTTACCGATGACCTCTTCGGCGCTGTAGCCAAACATCCGCTCAGCCCCGGGATTCCAGGTTTTGACGATATGGCCGGGACCGAGGCTGTAGATGGCGTCGGTGGTGGATTTGACGATCGAAGCCATCTGCGCTTCGACTTCGCGCCCGCGCATTCGCTCACTGATATCGCGCTCGATCGCCGCCACTCCGACAATCTGTCCGCTGGCATCGCGCACCGGCGCTTCGCTCAGTGAAACGTCGATCAGCCGCCCGTCCTGGCGCAGGCGCCTGGTCTCATACTCGTGAATTTTCTCGCCCTTGAGGACCCGGCCTACAATCTTTTCCACCTCATCGACCCGATCCGGCGGCATCAGGATGCTGACGGGTTTTCCGATGACTTCCTCGGCATGGTAGCCGTAAAGCCGCTGCGCGCCACCATTCCAGGTGCGGATTGTACGGTCCGGCGCCTTGGTTATTATCGCGTCTTCGGAGGATTCCACGATCGCGGCCAACAGAGCCTGTTCCCGCTCGGCGCGCTTGCGCTCGGTGATATCGCGGTGAACCGCCGACATGCCCAGCAGCTTGCCGGTGTGGTCACGCACCGCAAAGGCGACCAGCGAAACCTCGACCAAGCTGCCGTTGCGGGTCTGGCACTGGGCTTCGATACGGTTAGGATGCTCGGGATGCTCGCGCAATGCCTGCACCATATTGAGCGCAATCTCGTGCATACTGGGAGGCACAATGATAGTGAAAGGCTTTCCAATAGCCTCCGCTGCGGTATAGCCGAACAGTTTTTCCGCGCTCCGGTTCCAACCGGTAATAAGCGCTTGCGGGTCCACGCTGACGATGGCGTCGTCGGAGGATTCGACGATCGCGGCCAGATAATTGCGCGCCTGCTCGGCGCGCTTGCGTTCGGTGATGTCGCGATGCATCGCCGACATGCCCAGCAACTTGCCGTTGGCGTCGCGGATTGCGCCGCACACCGTCCACACGTCCAGGCGGCTGCCATCCTTTCTCACGCAGGGCACTTCGAAACTGTGCACGCGGTCGAGTTTGCCCATCAGGTCCTTGAGAAAAGACTCTCCGTGGGCGCGCATTTCGAGCGGAATATAGATGGCGGTCGGCGCGCCGATCGCCTCCTGGGCGGTAAAACCCAGCAGCTTTTCCGCACCCCGATTCCAGCTCATGATGCGCAAGTCAGGCGATAGGCTGACGATAGCGTCGTCGCTGGAGTCAACAATCGCGTCCAGCAGGGCGTGCTCACCTTCCGCACGCGTCAGCTCGGTAAGATCGCGGGCCAAACCCAGCACCAACTCAGCTTCACCCCCAGCCGACACCACTAGCGGTACCGAAAAGACTTCGATTGTGCGCCGGCGCCCCTTGAGCGTTACGAGATCGTAGCCGCGGGGTGGGCTCGCTCCCGTCACAAACTGGTGGAAAGTAGCGGCGGCGTCACCTCGCGCTTCAGGTGTCAGGAACGAGATGATGTTCCTCCCCACCACCGCGGTCGCCGCGTCCGCTTCAAGCAGCGCCAATCCCGCGCGGTTCATCGCCATCACGATCCCGTGGCGATCCGACAGCATGGCCGGCTCCGGCAGCTGTTGAAGCAACTTCATGTACGCATCGGCGACGGGGGTACCGGCGCTGGTCTGGTGGACCTCGGCATTTGGGTTCATGGTTGACCTACGATGCGGCGCTGGCTTGGTGCGAATGGGCATGCACCCCACAATACGTAGCCTGCGAAGAGTGGCGCGACTGACTCCAAAACGGCCATTGTCTCCGTTTTCGTGACTCCTCCGGCCGGTGTGGCCTTCAAAGGCGTGGTATCGTCGGGAGCCTCAAATCCGGCTAAAAGTGAACGCAGGTCGTAAACCATAACTCATTTCCCGACGACCGGTTCTGCTCGGCGAATTCAACGTCGTATTTGAAGGTAAAGCTGATCGGGATTTCCCTGATCGTTACCGTCTGCCCCACCATCGGCCCCAGCCCGATTACACTGCCCTTGAAAGGCCCCAGTATCGCGCCCGAACCGCTGTCGGCGGTGGTCTGCTCAAACGCATAACCAGCCGTGCCGAACAGGAAACCATTGTGGAAGTGCTGGGCGAGCGCGAAATCCGCATGAAATTCCTGGCCACTTTGGTAATGGTCGGCCGTATTTTCGGTGTTGACGGTATAACCGAAGAACAGCGAGGCCTCGCGGCCCTGGTCCATCCAGGTCAGTCCTACATCGGGTTCAAATGCCCATCGATTAAGCCCCAAGGTGATGATGCGCGTTGGATCATATTGGCCCGTGGGCGCATAGAATGAAAAAGCCGCGCTGACATGGAGTTGTCCAAAATCCCAGTTCAGCAGCCCGGGGATGAAGATGCCGTCGCCCAACCCGCCGATCGTGGTGCTCTGATTGTGCAACGCTCCGCCATGCAGTCCCGAATTCAGGGATTGCGACGCTATTCGAAGCATCTGAATCGTGCCGAACGCCCAGTAAGCGCCCAGCACCGGCAGCCTGGTCACATAGAGCGCCAACACCGCGTCGGTGTAAGTAATGGTGTGAGTATCGACTTCGATTCTCCCATCCGCGGTCACGACTTTGGCGCTCGCATCCTGGAAAAGGAACAAGTCTTTCACAATCCCGTGACCGGGCGGCGGGAGCATGCCGGCATACAGATCCATCAGGCCGGGACGATAGGTGCTGACTCCATATTCAGATGCGGATATTGGTTCGCAGGCGGCCGTAACCATCAGCAAGACCACCACAACTCCGGCCAGGAGCCGTCGGCGCGGCGCATTGCGGATTCCTTCCAGCTGCCGCGCCTCCCTGCTCCACCGCATCGATGAAGTGGGTGACGCGATCGGGATCAAGAGGTCCATAGACCAGTTTGATGAGCAAGCTGGATACCAAAACCGGCGGCGATACGCGCAATCCGCCTTTCAGATTAGTTTGTTACGAAAAGGGGGGCGGCATTTTCGTGGCTCAGCTTGATCGCCATTTCAGCGCGGCGCGCCACGCTCATGGTGCCGGCGCTGTTTGCACCGCACCCGCGGCATAGGCTACTGCGGCCGACGCCGTCAGCAGGTCGGCCTTGCTCTGAATCAGGGTATAGCGGGCGTTGGCAAGATCGTTGCCGGCGGACAGCAGCTCGACTATAGTGCTGAGTCCCTGTCGATAGGCTTCGAGATTGGAATCATAAGCATCGCGCGAGGCGGCCAGGATCGCCTGGGCATACTCGTACTTTTTAACTGCGGATATAAATTGATAGTAAGCACGCCAGACTTGGGCGATCGCATCAACCTCGAAGGATTGCACTTCGGCCTGGGCGGCATCACGCTGTGCGGCCGCCTGACGGATGTCATTGAGACGGCGCAGCCCGGTGAAGAGGTCCCACTGCATGGTCACCTGGGCGCTGTACTGGGGTATTCGTGTATCAACCGCATGGAGGCTGTTTAAATTGTAGCTCCAGAGGTCCTCTCCATAGCCGGCGGACAGGCCGATGGTCGGATACCAAGCCGACTTGGTCCGGCGTAGTTCGGCCTCGCGCTGACGCAGCGCGGCCACCTGCGCGGCAAGGTCGGGGCGCTGCTTGACCGCCGCGAGGATTAGCTGGTCAACGGTGGCGCCCAGCCCTCGCGGCATCGGCTGGCGGTCGAGGTTGCGGACGTCCAGTGCGGCATTGGCGGCCATCCCCAACGCCACCGCGAGATCCGCCTGCGCGTCGCGGACCAGCAACTTGGCGTTCTCCAAATCATAGCCCGCTTGTGCCATCCGCTGGCGCGCCAGCAGCAGGGCGGGCTCAGTCGCCAGCCCAAGTTCAAGGCGCTGACTGACCGCGTCGACGTCGGTTTTAGTCAATTCCACATTCTTGCGCGCCGCGTCCACCGCGGCCTTGGAGGCGGATAAGGCGTAAAAAGCCCGCTGCGTGCTGAATACCACATCCTGAATCTTGCGATTGAAGAGGAAATTGGCGGCGGCGAGTTGTTGGCGAGCGGCGTCCGCGGCGGCACTGCGCCGGCCAAAGTCGAGCAGCGTATAGGTCAGGGCAAGCATCGGGGTGTACTGCCACTGCTTGATCACGATTTCAGTGACCTGGTCCTGAAACTGAAACTTGGTGTAGCCACCATCGCCTTCATAACTTGCCATCGGGTAATAGGGCGCCCTGGCGGCGCCGAACGCAGCCGCGGCGGCGCGCGCCGACGCCCATTGCTGCCGGGTGGACGGATTTTGCCGCAAGGCAAGGTCGATCAATTCCGGCAGTTCATAGAGGTGGTTCGCGGCCTGCGGCGCCGCCGGCTCGGCGGTGGCGTCGCCCGGGACCATGTACTCTTGCCGCTGGTCCGCTGGTGGCGCCCAGGGCCGATCGATGGCGCGCGGCGCAAATCGATCTGGATTTACCTCCGGTTCCTGCTCCATGTATGAGCAGCCGGCCAACGCTGCGGCCAGGCCCAGCGTCAAGGCGGTCGCACTCAACACCTTGTGCCGCCGGCGTATGGATTCGCCGGCGGTCCCAGCTTGATACTTTCCGTTCGTCTCACGGTCCTTGGTAGAGTTCTTCATATCGCCTCGCAATCCAACGTGGCTTTAGTACACCGCACGGGCGCGGGATGTGAAATGCTCGCCCGTTACTACCGGCTGCTCCTGGCGAAGAATCATCTGACGCGGCCGTTTGGCGGCAGGCTGCGCAGGAGTGTGACGCTGCCGTGCCAGCGGCATAGGCGACTGGGCGCCGGTTCAGATGTTTACGCCGCTCGTTATTAAGAAAACAGAGATTCCACGTAATTTAGTTGATTCGAAATTGTTTTCGGACAGGTCCCAAAAAGTTAATTGAAAAATCGAATTAATGGCAAAGAAGCTGGTATTGAAACGCAAATTCCTGTTAATTAACTGCCAAACTGAAGAGCGGCCCTATAGTCATCCAGCCCAGGACATCGGCGTGGGTAAGGGCATCTGCACTGATTGCGACTAAGGCGGAGACGAGGGCCATGTTTAAGAACAGATTCGGTTTTGGTGGCGGGAGATTTCATCGCGCGGAATGGTCGGAGCGCCCGCCGCTAACCCGGAATAAATCGGCAAGATTGAGGTCTGGGATCCGAGCGCGGGTTACGGGCGGTAGGCTGCTGCTCCTCATGCTGGCCGCGCTTAGCGTGGTCAGCTGTGGCGGTGGCGGCGGGGGCGGGAGCAATCCTCCCGGTGCTGTGGGTCCTTCGGTGACTTTGGTCGCGAAATGCATCGTCGATGCACAGGACGATGTCATGATCGGTGCGGGAGCTCCGGCGGGCTGCGGCGGCCAAGTTGCGATGGAGCCCTCGGACAACCCCCCGGCTCTGGCTCAGATCACCATAAATACTGGCGGGACGCTCGTCGTTGGACCACAGTCGAGCCAGAGCTCAGCGGGAATCGGCGGGCTGGTTGGCCGGCTCTTAGCCAGAGCGGCCGCCTGGGTGGGTGTAGCCAACGCGCAGGCGGTGAGTTCCTATCCCCCGGTCGCGGAAATTTGCGTCGCCGACGGCGGCACGCTCACCTACGGGACAGCTGCGGCGCCGATTACCAACGCGACCAAAATCGTACAGGAGTTCCGCGGGGATCGCTTCTTCGCTCCGATCGGTGTCAAAGGAAAAACCCCTTGTGCGTTTGACCTCGGCCCACTAGGCCTCGGATTTCAAAAGGGCATCGATGTCCTGGCCGGCGGAACGCTCGAAATGTTCGGCGCCAAGGGCGTGCCGTCATACAAAGGAGTCAGTTGGACCCATTTGAGACAGCCGGCTGGACTACCGGTGGCCGGAGCCAACGTCGCACCGCCCCCGCTGAATAAGGGGGACCAGGTACTCGAGTTGGCGGATGACGTAACCACGGTTACCGCCCCCGGCGAGGCGTGGCAGCCCGACGACTGGATCGTGGTCGGGACCACCAGCTTCGTCCCGTTCGAAACCGAGTTTGTACAGATCAAGACCGTCAGTCCGAATCCAGCAACCGGCGGCAGCACGGTGACGCTCGAAGAGCCTCTGAAGTATTACCACTTCGGTTCGGAAGCCCCGACCGCCGACCCCATCAGCGGACCCGACGGGTCTTGCAAGGACAGAGATGGTAACACCGTAAGGGCTTCGTTTTGCGACAAGGCGAACAAGAACTATGGCGTGGACGAGCGCGCCGAGGTCGGACTAATCAGCCGCGATATAAAGCTGACTTCAGCGGTTCCAGACAGCGCTGAGAGCCTCCATTGGGGCGGCGAAATCAAGATCCATCAGGGCTTTAAGAAAGTCTCGATCCAGGGGGTGGAAATCGAGAAGTTTGGCAAAGACCAACTGGGCAGCTATCCGATTCATTTTCACATGGCCGGCGACGTCACCAGCCAGGCGCCGCTGGTTGACTCCAATAGCATCCATCACAGCTATAACAAGTGCATCACGATTCATGCGACGGAGAACATGACCGTACAGAACAACGTCTGTGCGCGCGTCGTTGGACAGATCTTCTATGAAGAGACCGGGGCCGAGGACAACATCACGTTCCTGAACAACCTGGGTCTGGGCGCGATGAGCAATTCCTTCGACATTTACGATATTACCACGGTGCCGCCTAATCCGATGAAAGTAACCCGGATGGAGCTCATCGATAAATACTGGTGGACGGGTGACTATCTGACCAACAACGTTCCGAGCTCGGCGACCTTCAACCCGGCCTTTCCGGCGCCCAACGGATACGATGGCTTCAACATCCCGAACACCGACGATCAGACCAATCCGGTTCACGGCTTGTGCCAGAAGCCCAACACCAATTTCCAGGGTGGATTCGGCATCACCCGGGATCCGCAAGCACCCGTGGTCACGAAGGAGAACCCGGAGGGAAAAATCATACCGTGCCAAAGCGGCGGCACTTGCAGCTTCCAGCCCACCGATCCCAACTGCGCTCTGCCCGAGTTTTACACTTTGCCCGCAAACGGCTTCTGGATCTCAAATCCGACCACCATTCTGAGCGGTAATTCGATCGGTGGATGCCAGGGTGTCGGACGTGGGTATTGGTGGGTTCCGCCGAACAAGGAGATCATGATCAATGGCGACTCGGTAAATGTGCAGTTCCTGAAAGTGGGCAAGTTCTCCAACAACCGGGCTCACTCCTGCTACGCCGGCTTCTATGGCGAGGGGGAATTCAGCGTCACCGGATCCGGTCAATTTTTTCCACACGCTGACGGGACAGCATCCGGCCTTCCGCTGGTCGCTAACTTCGATGGAATGACCGCGAGCCGGAACCGCTACCGGGGCATGTGGTTGAGGCCGTCCTTCTTCGCCATCACCAACCCCAGATTCGCAACCAATCGCTTGAGCATGTCCCTGGTAACTTCGGGAGGGATCGACGGCAACGCTCCGGGCGCGTGGGACATCGTCAAGGACGGGGTGCTGGTGGGCCTAAGCCAAAACAACGTCGATCGTTTCGGTGCCTGCCCGTTTCCAAACTCGGTTGGCCAATTCACCGGTGGGATGGCAGGGTGCGTCGATAAAACTCCGTATTGTGATAATTGCTCGACCCTCCCCAAAGGCGTGACCGCGCACAGCGCCGATGAGATCGGTCAGGGCTACGCGGACCCTTCGCAGAATTTTTTTGGCTACATGCTCTACGATGGACCGGTAAGAGTGTTCGATGATCGCTTTGTCAATTTCAACGCCGACATCGACAAGAAAACCACGTTCACCGACCAACTGACCCAATCCGACAAAACCTATCTCACGTTCTATGAAAAGAACAACACAACACCTACCGGACAGGGACCACCTTTCGAGTACGAGGGGGATGCGGTATTCGGATGGTTCCAGTCCAATCAGAGCAGCTATCCCACCGGGACCACGAGCAGGGGGCTCATTTTCGAGAATACCAACTTACGTCATCAGGTCTACACCGAACTGGTTAGCTTGAGTAATCAGTTCAATGACGGCGACAAGAACACTGCCGTAATCGATGAGGACGGCACTCTAAGCGGCCTGAGCGTAATCAATGGTGATGGCGTCCCGGAACCCGGCGTGTTTCCAATCTCGCTCAACAATTTGCCATTCAATAGTGCGTCAAATTCGGTGGACGAATGCCTGTCCAGAGGCGGCCAAAACGAAGCGGTCGAGGGGCGGGAGAGCTCGCTGATATCTCCAGGCAGCCTGGGCACGCTTGAATTTTCCACCTTGTGGCCCTTCGGTATCGCAGGCAGCAAGGACACCAAGAGCGGCGGAGAAACCATTGTCTTCCCCGGCCAATCCAACAGCCACACCCAGTTGCTCACCTTCTCGCGCGACGACCTGGTGCCCGACGGCGAGGGCGGTACGCTGCGCCCCACGGAGACACTGCACAGCCGCAATGGCCTGGGAGTGTGGGAGCCCAAAGTGACCAGCGGCTTCGGCTACACTGTAAGCGCCGCGGTTGCCAGGCAGGCGCCGCCGCCGCGGGTCCCGCCGTATCCCCAGCAACCCGGTTACAATTTATCGACTGAACGGGTGGGCATTTCGAGCTTCATCGACGTGGGTCTGGCCGACGTGGTCAAACCCAACATCAGCGCCTCCAACCCGTTCTATGTCCGAGTAGGGATTTGCTACACGCGGGCGGACGGCACCCATCCCACCGATGCTTCGAAATTTACCATCATGCGCGGGTATAAGTCCTTTATCGGCGCCGGCGTTTCAACCGACGCGGCAAACAATCTGTACTCGACGCAACTCCCCTGTAATAACCTCGACAATGCGGTTCCGAACAACGTGCTTCCGAACCCGGCTGGCCTGCCAAACTGTCCGTCAGCGAGCACCGCGCCTTTGCCATTGGAAGGAGGGGGTTGCCCGGCGCGTTCGAAGCTGAGTGAAGATAAGAAGAGCTGTATCTTCGAGGTCCAACCGGTAACTAAGGCGGACACCATCGGCGGCCTGGTTGATGCCGACGGGACACCCAAGCTGGACAAATACTTCTATGACGATAATTCAGGAAGCGCGGGTTTCGGAATGCTCTACTTTTACGCTGCACAGGATCAGCCCAACGCCATCGCACCTTCACCGCTGGGTAGCTGCAGCAATCCGCCCAATCCCGAAACAGACGATCCGTCGTGTCCCGACTTCACCATGAGCAAGCATAAGTTCAGGGAGAGCTACTATGCCTGTCCGGCGCAGGGATGCACCGTATATACGATCTATCTGAACGATCCCAACTATAAGTATTCGGTGGATCTCACCGACCCGAATAACAATCCGGCTGCTTCAACCTGCAAGCCTTATCCCCTGTATGCGCAGAGCGCCCCGGCGAAGCTGGGGCAATTGGTCCTGGCCGGCACAACCAAACCGCCGATCACCTTTCAGACAAACGTGGACAAACAAGGAGTTCCGTTCAACACGGTAACGGGACCTGCCCCCAGTTGCCCGGTGACGGCGCCATAGACGGCGCCGGGCCATTAGCGGTTTGGGCCAAACATGGAGCCAGGTGGTGCACGCGGTTCCGAGTTCGCGTGCACCATAGTTGGTTCCGGATCTTAATTGTTTGGATCTTCTGCAAATCGTAATGTAAATGCGATTCCGTTTGTGTTTCAGGATCCCGACGCGGCCCATCGCCGGGCGCTCATGGTGCTGGGCGGCAAGCCCTGGCTCGCGCAGCGCTACGCGATTGACTGGGTGCGTTACAAGATGATCGAGGGACTCGCCAGCACCTGGTCGGGACCCGAGCATAAGAACGAAAGCTACTTCTGCGAGGGCGTACCAATCTACAGCGTCGCGGACGGCCGGGTGATTGAGGCGCTGGACGGAATTCCCGAAAACGTTCCGCATTCGGGCAAGCTCGCTGTCGACCTCGATGTCCTCAACGCCGACGGAAACCACGTGGTGGTGGATATCGGCGGGGGCCGTTACGCATTCTATGCGCACATGAAGCCCGGCACGGTGGCGGTGAAAGTGGGCGACCAGGTCAAAGCCGGCCAGGTTTTGGGTCATGTGGGAAATACCGGCAATTCAACCGAACCGCATCTCCACTTCCACATCGTGGACCATCCATCTTTTCTGGCTGGGCAGGGGATTCCTTACGAATTCGCGCACTTCAGCGCCAGCGACTCGACGGAGCTGATCGACAAGCCTCAGGACGAGAATTTCTTTCGCAATATCGGTCCGCGCAAGCCGTTCCACAACGACTATCCGGCCAATAACGCGGCGGTGAACTTCGCGGATTGCGGTTCAAAAGCCTTCCGGGCTCGAACTTCGCGTTTGCGAACCCCCGGTATCGGTGCAGCTAATCAGAATTGAAAATGGAAATCCCGGGTTATCCGGATTCGGATAGGCCCGTTGAATGTTGCTCGCCGCTTGTGCACAATTTGCTCGTTGAGAACCTCCGCTTGCACATTCACAGCCGCTGTGAGCGCATTTGCGCTTTGCGCACTGGCGCTTTCGGGATGCGATCCGGTAATCAATATTGCCGGTGCGGATTTTCCAAGCTGGCTGGTGTGCTCCATCGCGGGAGCGATTGCGGCCGGAATTTTGCGTCCACTGTTCGTCAAGCTCCGGCTTGAACCATACATGGGGCCGCTGTTGCTGGTATACCCGAGCCTGGCCGTATTGCTTTCCTGCGTCACCTACCTGATCTTCTTCAACCGCATTTGAGACTATGGAAGCGGCGCAATCAACGGCAAAAGACCCTCTGCTGCTGCGTCTTTTGGGACGCCTGCTGGGCGTGGCCATCGTGGCGGGCGCGATCGTGGCCGGGGTTTACGTGGGCCGGCTCTACTACGTCTATCCGCGCACGGACGACGCCTACGTGCGCGCCAACAGCGTGGGCATGGCACCCCATGTCAGCGGACCCATCGTCAGCCTGCCGGTAGTCGACAATCAGCACGTCAAGGAAGGAGACCTGTTGTTCGTGGTTGATCCGCGGCCCTACAAGTCGGCGCTGGACGCTGCCGAGGCTCGGCTCGACCTGACCAACCTGGAAATCAAAGCGTTTGCCGACGCTATCAGCTCAGCTCAGGCAGAGCACCAAAGGCGCGCCGCCGACGCGGCTTACGCGCGCCAGTATCTCGACCGCATCGAACCGCTCCTTAAGCGGCATTTCGTTACCGCCAACGACGTGTTCGACGCCCGCAGCAAGGCGCGAGCTGCCGAAGCCGAGGTCGATAATGCGTCCTCAACGGTGCGCCAGGCGCAAAATCAGCTGGGGCAATTGGGCGATATCAACGCCCGGCGCAAAGCCGCCGCGGCTGCCGTTTACGACGCAAAACTGAACGTGGATTATTGTTACGTGCGGGCGCCGTTTGACGGCTACGTGACCAATCTCAACATCGCGGTCGGACAATATGCCAATGAGGGCAAAGAGGTCCTGAGCCTGATCGACAACCGGAACTGGTACGTGTTGGCTAATTTTCGTGAGACCTTCCTCTCGCATATCCGCCCCGGCATGACCGCGGAAGTTTTTTTACTCAGCTATCCCAACCGGCGCTTCCGCGGCAGCGTGCAAGGAATCGGATGGGGTCTTTATCAGCAAAACGGCGCGACGGTGGCAGGATTGCCGGAGGTGGAGCCGACGCTGAACTGGGTGCGGTTGTCGCAGCGTTTTCCGGTCCGCATCATCCTGGGTCCCAACAATCCGCACCTCCCCTTTCGCCTTGGCCAGACCGCGGTCGTCACTATCCAGGGCTACCGCTAAGACCGAAACCTCGGTTCGCCCACAAGGAGGCCGCGCGGGAGAGGGACTTTGTGAAAAAATTCTTCCACCCCGGGTTTCAGCTGCGGGAAGCTGATGCGGAGACTGACCGGGAGGGCGCTATAACACGGTGGGTCCGGTCAGGACGCCTCGAGTATCTCTGATGCCCAGGCCTCAATCGCGCCAGAGCATGACTCCGCCCAGCAAGCCGTCGATATTACTCACTATCTGCACGTTGGCCGGCAGCGGCGGCTTCATGTGCTTGCTGTTCCCGCCGCCGATATAAAGGCGATCGTAGTTGAACACCGCTCGCAGTATCGCGATCGCTTCGAGCAGATGCTTGTTCCACTTTTTTACGCCTTTTCTCTTCAGCGCCGCATTACCCAGTTCGTCTTCGTAGGTTTTGCCCTTGCGGAACGGATGGTGCCCCATTTCCAGGTGGGCGAGATTTCCGTCGACGAACAATGAAGACCCGACACCCGTGCCCAGGGTGATCAGCAGCTCGAGGCCCTTGCCGCTGACGGCACCCAATCCCTGCACGTCGGCGTCGTTGGCGATACGGACCGGGCGCATCAGTTGCTTGCTCAACGCCTTCTGAAAATCAAACTTGGTCCATCCCGGACCGAGGTTGACAGCGGTCAGCAGCCTGCCATCCTTGACCACGCCCGGAAACCCGACTGACACGCGGTCGAACTCGCCCTGCTGATGCGCCATCTGCTCGATGATCGTCATCACCTTTTTGGGTGTCGCGCGCGGCGGAGTTGGAATTCGCTCGCGCTCGGTAAGCGGCTTGCCGTCGGGATCCAAAATGATGGTCTTGATGCCGGTCCCGCCGATGTCAACCGCGAGCGTGCGCGCCATGCTGGAGTCGGAAACAGGAGTTTCGGTTGCGCTCTTCTTCATCGATTAGTTATCTACCTTTCCGTCGGGGCCGGACGGTTCGGGCTGCCCCTGGGTGGATTGCTCAACCTTGGGTTCCCGCGGTGGTGCTGAATCCAGGACCGGTTGGGCGGGCGCGTTTGACGTGGCGCCGTCCGCGGGCGAGGCGGCCGAATCGTTCACGGCCATCGTGCAATAGGACTGCAGCCAATTATCCAATTGGCGCGCGCCTTCGGATTGGCTGACGGTCCGCAGCAGTTCTTCCATCTCCCGGGAGCTGATTTTGTGGTTCTTCTCGACCTCCCTGAGCAACTCGACCGCGACGCGGGGTTGCCCCATCAGCACGTCGGATCCGGCCAGGGCGCGCGTGATGAAGTGGTTTAATTCCTGGCGGTCATGCCAGTGCCCGAGGCGGTCCTGCAATAGCTTGAACCATTGAATCAGCGCCGGCGCCTCCTGCGCGCCGAGTTCGCGCGCCATTTCGACGCGGTAGCGCAGCCGCTTGGTCTGAATGCGCAGGGCGTGGATATTCGGGATCGAGCGGTCGGTGGTCGCGTGCTCCAGCGCCTGACGCCCTTGCACGGCCGCGTCGGCCACAGCCCGGCGCACCACGGCACCCGAATCCACGCTGCCCAGCCGTCCGGCGGGAAGGGCCAGCAACTGCTGAATTCTATGATTCAGCGTGATGCCGCCGGACTTGTACAACCTGCGCCTGGCGCTTTGGATAGCGTCCTTGCGCTCGACGGATATGCTTTCACGCACCAGTTTCCACCCGCTCTTGAGCACGAGCTTGGAGATGCGCCGCTCCTTGCGGGTCACCCATTGCAGCGCCACGTCACAGTTGCGCCATGGCCCCAACGCGCGCCGCACGCGGCGCAGCGTCCGGCGCACCGAGCGCGCCTTGTTGAGGTTCTTTTCCGGGGCCAGCGCGGACAGAATTTGCTGAAGCCGGCGGGTGCAGACCCTCAGGTCGTGGACGATGTGGGCGTCCTCTTCGGCCAGCACTCGGGCAAACAACATGGTAAAGTTGCGCAACTGTTTGGCCAGCAGCTTTTGGAGCCGCGTCCGGTTATCTATCACCCGCCCGTTGCTGTCTTCCAGCACAAGCGGAGCCGGTTCTGCGGCTGCGGGGGGATTTATATCTTCGCTCACGACCACTAGAAGATAGCGCTTGACCGGCAAGGTCGCCAACCGCCGCCAAATGATGTCCTACCGGAAGCGTTGACTGGCGTGCGCGGACCGTTTCAACATTCAGACCATGAGGCTTTATTTAATACGCCACGGGATGGCTGAAGACCATAATCCGGCCGGTGACGCGGAGCGGGCGCTCACGCCCAAGGGCAGGCTCAGGATGGCGGAGGAGGCCAAGAGCCTGCGCGACCTTAAGGTACGACCTGAGATCATCCTTACCAGTCCGCTGCGGCGGGCAGTGGAGACGGCGACGATTGTCGCCCAGGAATTAGGCGGACTAAGGGTGGAGCACTTGCGCGAGTTGGGGTCGGGTCCTTATGGACCGGCGGACATTTTGGCGGCGCTGCAGCCCTACAAAAATCTCAAGGAGATAGCGCTGGTGGGGCATCTGCCCGGGCTGGCCGAATTAGCCTCCTTTATGCTCACCGGTTCGACGAGCGCCTGCCAGATCGAGTTGAAAAAAGGAGCGGTGGCGTGCCTGGAGCAGGCACCTATCCAAGGACAGGATCGCTTCGTCCTGATCTGGTTGCAGCCGCCCAAGGTGCTGCGCTCCCTGTAAAGGACCAGGCCAATACCCTGCTCTAGTGCGTGAACTCGGGCATCACCTGCAGGGCGAAAAGCTCGCGGGCCTCATCGGCCATGAAGACCGTGATGTAATAGGTCAGTCCGAGCTCTTGGCTGCGCGATCTGATCTCGCGCTTGAGCTCCTCGGGCGTGCCAATCAGGAACATGGGCGATTCGCGAACCGCCTGCGCGTCGGCAAATCCCATTGACTTCGCAGTACCTGCGGCGATGGCCTCGGCTTGGCTTTTGTCCGCCGCCGGCATGACGGTTACGAAGGCGCTGATCTCGATCGCATCCGGATCGCGCCCCGCCGCCTTGGCAAACTCGCGTAGCATCCCGATTCGGCGCTTGAGCTCCGCCTTGTCGAACTTGAGCATCGCAGCGAAATCCACGGCTCCGGTTGTGATCGGCGCGGCCACGTTGACGATGTCGGCATGCTCGCCAGCGATTTTCAAAAGCTTGCTGCCGCCGCCTCCGATCAATACCGGCGGATGTGGCTTTTGCACCGGCTGGGGGAAATTGTAAGCCTTATCGATCTTGAAATACTGGCCGCTGAAGGTCGGCTCCGGCTGGGTCCACATCGCCTTGAGCACGCGGATTCCTTCGGCCATCTGCGCCAGGCGTTCGGCGTTGGACGGATAAGGATAGCCGTTGGCGTCATACTCGTCGCGCAGCCATCCGGAGCCCAATCCCGCGATGAATCTGCCCCCGCTGATCTGGTCCAGCGTCGAGGTCATCTTGGCCAGCAACGCCGGATTGCGGAAGGACATCGCCGTCACCATCGGCGCCAGCCTGACGCGCTGGGTGACAGCCGCAATCGCGCTCAACGTCGTGTAGCATTCCAATTGCGGAACCTTGCGCTGCTCGGGGCCCATCGGGGGAAAGAAATGGTCGTTAATCGAAACGGAGTAATAGCCCTGCTGCTCCGCACTTTGGGCGGTGGCTTTGGTTTTGGCGAAATCCTGGGTTGGGAGAAAAATGCCGAATTTGAGGGCCCGCACCGCGCGCTCCTTATTGCTGCCGCCGGCAGCCCCTGGGAAGCCCGCAGCATCGTTGAAGTTTGGCCGTTCCAATAGCATCAGTACCGGACCCGGCGCAAACTGGGCGCCTCCCCCAGGGACCCGCCAGGGCGCGGCGGGTCGCGCGGGCTCGCATTTCATCCCGGCTGCGGATCAGTCACAATAAGCGTGTCCCCTAAGCTATGGCCGGCTCGTTGCGGCCAAATCCCGACGATGGAGCGGCAATTTGTCCTCAAAGACAGGCCTGATTACGGCGGTTCTATTGATGATCCTGGCATTCGGCTGCACCAGTGCGGGAGCCGCGCTGCCCAATGCGATGCCGGAGGCGAAGTCGCTGGGAGACCGCATCCTGGCTATCGCCAAGGATCCCTCGTGCAAGGCAGACCGGACGGGATGCCGGGACCGGCTGCGCACCCTTATCGAACAGTATTGGGATACGACCGACATGGCGCGGTCGGCGCTTGGCTACCATTGGAAGACCCTCACCGATCAGCAGCGCCAGGAGTTCACCCGGCTCTTTAGTGACCTGATTGAGTCGATCTACCTCTCACGGTCGAATTTTTCCAAAGCCCAGAAGTACACCGACTCGGTCACGATAGACTATGTCAAAGAAATTCCAGAGGGGGACGAGTACCGCAAGATCGACACTAGTGTCCTGCTCAAGCAAGGTGACAAGCCAATCAGAGTCGATTACCGGATGAAATGGATCGACGGGAAGTGGAAGGTTTACGACGTAATCGTTGAAGATATCAGCCTGACCGGGAACTACCGCAACCAGTTCAACCGGGTCATCAACAATCACGGCTATCCGGAACTGGTGCGGATGCTGCAGGACAAGCTGCAGCAAATCAAGGCGTCGGAAGGCACCTGAGGGGCCAGCCGGCGGCGCCCGCGCAATAGGTGAATCCTTTCGCTGCACAGAGCTTCGCAAATGACGCCCTAAGAAACAGCGGTGCTGCGTTAGCCCTCTATTCCAACGCCAGTCAACGTGCCTACCTACAGTAGTGACGCTTAGTGGGTCCCGAGTAGGCGGAAACCCTTGCCCTCCAAGGCGTCCGTCACCGGTTTCAGCGATGCGGCCCTGATAACCAGATAATAGACGCGATCGTCCTCCCATTGATCGCGGTAGGTACCCAAACCCAAAATCTCGCCGCCCGCAGTCTGAATTACCTGTGAAGCGTTGGGCAGGTCGCGCGGCGGCACCGCGTCGAGCATTAGGTCGATGCGGTTTGCGTTTTCCTCGGTTGTCCCGAAGATTTCCAGGAAAGCGCCCAGTAGGTCGGTGGTGGTAATGATCCCAACCAGTTGTTCCTTGTCGACCACGGGAAGGCCCCCGATCTTGCGCTCCAGCATAATCTCCGCGGCCTCTTCCATGGTCGTTTCCGGCGTGACGGTAATCGGATCATCGGTCATCGCGCCGGTCACGCGAGTGTCCTTCAGATGGCCCTGATGTGGGCGGACATCGTGGTCGGAAAGCATCCCAACCAGCTTGCCTTTATCTGCTACTGGCAGATGCCGGAAATTCCCCGAATGCATCTTGGCATCCGCTTCCGCCAAGGTATCTCTGGGTGAAGCGGTCACCGGATTTTTGCTCATGCGGCTTGCTACCAGCATTTTGCCCTCCTCAGAGTCTGGCCCCTTCGGTATGATGCGCGAGTCTAGGCTACTCGTAGCTAAGCAAACCGCTTGCCATCGCGAACGTATCCAAAGGAGACATCCGGTGGAACGAGAGCTCTACCAGTTCGGAGAAACTATGTTTTTAGTGGGCGAGCGAACGCGGGGATAGCGGACGTGCGTCCCAGGTCTCTTCTATGGGCGAAGGTTGGAAATGGCGCCGGATAAAACGGCGAGGCCAACACCGGGCAACCCCGCTTTCAGGCAGGGTGGCCCGGTCTGCGTTTTCGCTAGTGCCGCGGATGGGCAGCAATAGTTCGTTTTCAACCAATTTCGCAAAATCGAAATCATCACGGCAATTCAATCTCGTCGGGGAACACGAAAGTCGTTGCCCCATCGGCGAACTTCACCAGGTACATGCGCCGGTCCAGATTTGACAGTTCGCGCAGGATGACGGGCGTCTCGCTGAATCTGCTGCGGCCCGCTCGATCTCGTATGGGTCTGCGCAGATGACACATCTTGCCGATTACATCGAAAGTTGCGGCGGCGGTGGTGGCGGTGTTTGGTTCCATGGTCCGATTACCTCTACAGCTTAACCTCTGCCTTAGGGGTGAAGCAGCTTTCGTGCCATGGCCACCCCTTCAAAAGGCCTTTTTTTTCGGCCCGCTTTGCACGAAATTGTTGCGATTGTCCGAAAACGCTATAGATAGTTTATACCAACTGATACGGAATCTGCCTGATCCATCCATGGCGCGGTTTCCCGACCTGCGGGGAAAAGGCCGCAAACGTCAGATTTCGGACCTTTGCCTCCGGGAGGTGTGGCGGGCCTACCGCGACCCCGATAGCAGACGGTCCTTTGTTGCGAACAGATGACGAAGCTGAGCGACGAAGACATCTTTCGCCAAATAGAACATACCGGCGACATCGGCATCGAGATTGAAGCCGATTCACGCGCCGAGTTGTTCCGTCACGCGGCCATCGCGATCGCCCGCCTGATGGCGGACACGGCGGGTGTACGCCTGCTCGAAAGCCGCCACTTGTCGATCCCGGGCACAGGCGATGCGGACCTGATGCACGACATGCTGAGTGCGCTGCTTCAGACTTTCCTGGTCCACAGCTTTATCTGGTCCGCCGCGAAGGTCGATGAGGACGCAGGTGGACTGAAGGTCCACCTGAAGGGAGAGCGCTTCGACCCCAGCCGCCACGAGTTCTTTCAGGAAATCAAAGCGGTCACCTATCACGAACTGTCAGTGCGCAATGCGGACGGCCGATGGTTCGCCAGGGTAATTTTCGACGTGTAGTTCTCTCAAGCGGTTGCTGCCGTGGCAGACGCGTGGCGGACTGGCCGTCCTGACAATTATGGTGAAATCACCATTACGGAGCGGTCAGGCGATTTGACCGCGTCAAGCGTCACGCGGTTAGCTGCGCTTGTCAGTCGGCCTTGGTGGGCGGTTGATAGAGTTCCGCGGTCGAGGTGGCAAAGTAACCCGGGGCAGCGAACCGGCCCGTGACCAGCACCTGGCCGTTGTCGAGCAGAGTCAGAGTAGGGCCGAACCGTGGCAGCAGCATTTCACCGAGCACGGTAAAGCGTTTGGTTTCAGGATTGTACATTTCGACGCTGGCAAGGTAGCGATGTTGGGGGTCTAAACCGCTGCCCCCAACTACCAGCACTTCGCCGGTGGGCAGCAAGGTCGCCTGGTGCCCCTCGCGGGCAACCTCCATATCACCAATGGGAGTGAAGCGGCCGGTTGCGGGATCATACAGCTCGGCCGATTTCTCAGCGGGGAGGCTCCCTGCGGAGCCTCCCGTAATCAATACCTGTCCGTTCTTGAGCAGCGTCGCGGCATGGCCCTCGCGCGCGGCCTTCATGTTTCCTACCGCGCTGAAACGGCCGGTTTTAGGATCATATATTTCGGCGCTGGACAGCGCACCCTTGTTCCCGATGCCGCCGGCGAGCAGGACGCGCCCGTCGGGCAGCAGGGTTGCCGTATGATTCTGACGCCCCACCGTCATTGGCGGACCCTGGAGAAATTTGCCCGTTGCCGGGTCGTAAAGCTCCGTGCCGGCGGTCGGGAACGCCTCACCCGGGTAACCGCCGGCGATGAGGACCTGGCCGTTGTTGAGCAGCGTTGCGGTATGCTTCTCGCGCTTCATGTGCATTGGCTCCAGCGCGGTGAAATCTCCGGAGGCGGGATCGTAAACCTCGGCGGCGGAAATAATCTTAAGATCGTCCATGCCGCCGGTCATCAGCACCCGGCCGTCGGCCAGCAGCGTCGCGACATGACCGCCACGCGGCTTCTTCATGGCGCCGGTGACGATGAAGGTATGCTTGGCGGGGTCGTAAAGCTCCGCCTCCGCGATCATCGGCGAGCGGCCATTGTCCCCACCGGCGATCAAAACCTTGCCGTTCTTAAGCCGTGTCGCGCTATTTGCTTCGCGCGCGTGGCTTAAGTCTCCCGCCTCTTTGAAGATGATCGGCAGCGGGGGAGGCGGCTTGGGCGGCTCTTTGCCCCAGATCTCGGAATTTGGATGAAACGCCGCCCATCCAAACCATTGCCCGGTGTACGCGGGAATATGATGCTTCTCGTCGGCCGCGCCCGCAGTCGCCGTGCTCTGATCGAAGACCACTGATATTTTCCTGCCCCCCAGTTCCATCGTCACGGGCATCTTCACATTGAACAGGCGGGAGAGCGGAAAGGCCTCGGCATGATGGTCCACATCCACGCCCAGCACCAGTTCGTTGCGTGGGAGACGCCGGTCGGTGTTGCTGACCGGGAATTGCGTCGCGCCGGGTCCTTCGAATTGCTCGTAAGGATCGATGAAATAATTCCGCGCAAAACCGGTTTCCATCGATTGGGCCAGCGTCGTGGGATGAAAAATCTTCCACAGCGTCCAATTGGTATTGATGCTCGCCAACGCTTTGAGCTGTTTGCCTCTGTCCGGTCCGGTTATCGCTTTGCCATTGAATTGCGACCACAGGCTGTGGGTCGTGCCGTCGCTAAACAGGGTGGTACTTTCGTATAGTTTATCGGACGGATACAGGGTGATCGTCTTGCCGCCAACGGTGCGCTCATAGACCGCGGCGTTGCCGGTCAAGGGGCAGTAGGTTACGGCGATCGGTTTGCCGTCGATGACGTCATTGACGACCTGGTGCCATCTCAGGATCCGCACCGGGTAGGCCTTGGCGACCTTGCCTATCACCACGCCGATCACACGGTCGAGAGGCTGCAGAGATACCGCCCCCTTCGCATCGACGAATTTAGGATGCACGATCGCTTCTATCTTTTCCTTGATCAGGACGGCATGAACGATCTGCGGCGACGCGTCGTCTGCCCGAGAGAGACCGGCGCTGCCCGCTATCAGAAACGCAAAGGCCATGATCAGTGCCCAGGCGGCGCCCGTTGCCGGCTGCCGGCATTGAGAAAGCGGTGCGGAGGATGAACCCCGTCGGCCATGGTAGCGGACGGCGCCGCACGCGGAGTTTTCCAATGATTGCGATTGGGACAAGATCATCGAAGCGTTCATATATGAATTTGGACGCGGCCGGATAAATTAAATTCGCCAGCGGTAAGTGTACGCATTCCAATCCCCCACACCGCGCCCGGACTTTAGGGACCATTTCCTCGGGAGATGCCGGCCGACGGCGACCAGTAACATAGCCCGGTTGCACCGCCTGTTCTATCCCGCCAGGACCTGCCGCGCCGGGTCAGGGACGCGGGGTTTCCCCGGCTGATGCGCGCATGTCGCGCTCGATTGCCTGGATCAGCGCCCGCGCATTGGGGTTGGAAGGCGCCGCCTGCAACACCAGTTGGCATTGCACCAGCGCCTCGCGGTTGCGGCCCAGGTTGTGCCGCGTCAGCGCGATCAGAAAACGTACAGTCTGGTTGGACGGGACGACCCGCAGTGCGTGTTCATAGACGGCCAGAGCCTCTTCATAACGCTGCTGAACGCCCAGCGCCGACCCCAGCATCAGCAGCGCACTGGGTTCGTCGGGCGACAGCGCCAACAGGGTTTTGAGCTGGCGCTCGGCGCCCGCACCGTCCTTGCGCCCCAGACTGATCCGGGCGCGCGCTAATGCCACCTCGTATGCGGCGCCGGGGAGCTTTTCGGCCTGCGCAAACATGGCTTCGCTGGCCTGGTGGTCGTCCGCCGCGTCATAGAGTTCGGCCACGGTGATGTAAGCGCTAGGAGGGGCGTTGGCCAGATGCTTGAGCGCGTCGGCGCTTTCGCGGGCAGCCTGCGCGTAGTGCGACTGCCGAGCATGCACCATCGCCAGGTCATATTCGGCGGCGTAGTCGGCGGGGTCCAGTTTGAAAGCGGTGGTCAATTCCTGCTCGGCGCCCTTCATATCGCCGGCACTCTGTAGCGCCATCCCGAGCCGGTTGTGGCAGAACCCCGATTCCGGGAAACGCTCGATACAGCGTCCAAACAGCGCGATTTCGTCATGCCAGAAATGCTGCACCTGCCACAACGTCAGACCGTACACCGCCGCCACCAGTCCCACCGTCGCGGCCAGGGGACGAGTCGGAGTGAGATTGGCTCGCCCGATGGCGGCAACCGCCTGCCCTGCCATCAGGCAGTATCCGAATGAACTGAAGTACAGGTAGCGATCGGCGACCAGCGCGTTGGGGTAGAGGATGCCCAGGTTCAGCACCGGCGCCATCGCGATGAATACCCACGCTACCGAGAAAAGATAAACCTTGCGCTTGGGGCTGTCGGCCAGCGCGATCAGGCCAGCCGCGCCGATTAGACCCAGCCCCACGGCAGGCATCCAGAAATCGGCGGACCATGGACTGTCCACCCAGGTGATGCGATGGGAGGGGCCGGCCTGCCACGGATTAATGATATCGGCGAGGTTGTGGACTACCACCGTCGGGAGGGTCAGAACGATCTGCGCGAGCGTAGCGTGGTTGTTCACGTCGCGCTTGGTGATAAATCCAAGCACCGCGAACCGCGCGCCGAGGTATACGATCGCAAGGATGATGAAGGGGACGGCGATTGCGACCGCACCGCGGATGCGCTGCGAAATTACCTCTCCCTGACCAGGGAGAGGGTTAGGGTGAGGGTCGGGGTGAGGGTGACTGGCGTCCTTCAAGGGGGCTTGCGCCGACACGGCCTTGCCGTCCAAGCGGTCCCCATTCTTCGCGAACAGAAAACCATGCACGGCAACCAGCAGCGGAAATCCGATCGCGCTTTCATGACTGAGCAACGCGCCGGCGAACAGCGTCATCGACCAGGTCAGACCGCGGCTGAAGTTTCCCTCCCGGTAACGGAGATAGAAGTCAAAGGCGCCCAACTGGAGCGTCCCGGCGAGCGATTCGGGAATCGCGGTGGCCCATATTACCGCTTCGGCATGAACCGGCAGCAGTCCAAACAGCAGCGCCGCGACCACACCGGCGATACGGTCCGCTGCCAACCTGGTCGCGATACGGTAGGCAAATACCACCGCCACCAGGTGCAGCCCGACCATCAGCGCGTGCGGACCGACCGGGTTCAGCCCGAAAACCTGATAATTGAGTCCGAGCCAAATGTCCTGCAGGGGGCGATAGTAATGGCTTTGCGGAAGATGGGCGGGATCACGGAACCACCAACTGTCGTTGACCAGCGCTTTCCACAGGAATGACCACTCGCCGATGTAGCGATTGACGAGGATCATCTCGTGGTCGTCGAAAACGTAGCCGTTGCCCAGGCATCGGAGGTAAACGAGCGCCGTCAGCGCGACGATACCTGCCACTGCCGCAGACTCCTTGGTGCGGACGCGGTCCCAGATGCGCGGGCGCGGCGGCGGCACGTTTGCGGCCTTGCCGCCTCTTTTGACCTTGATCGGCGCGGGTTTCACTTAAGCCGCATCATTATGGATGAAAACGCGGCGCCGCTGTTCCAATCCGATCGGACTTCAAGCAAGGCTACCGGCCCTTGAATTCGGGCTTGCGCTTCTTGAGAAAGGCGCGAATGCCCTCCCCGGCATCCGCTGAGGGGTTGGTGATCATGACTGAAAGGGCGGCGTCTTCAAGCGCGTTGACCAGCGTCATGTCCTGCTGCTTGTACATCATGCGCTTGGCCAGCCGAATCGCCAGCGGCGGACCGTCGGCCAGCCGCACCGCTATCTCATCGACCCGCTCATACAACTTGTCATGCGCGACGACTTCGGTGACCAATCCCAGTTGATGCGCGGTGTGCGCGTCGTAAACCTCTCCCAGCATCGACATCTTGAGCGCGCGGTCCAGTCCCATGAAGCGCGGAAAGAGATAGGCCCCGCCTTCGTCGGGAAGCAGTCCGAAGCGAACGGCGGTATCGCCCAGCCGCGCCTGGTCCGAGGCGATTCTAAGATCACAGCACAACGCCAGGGTCAGACCGCCGGCCACGGCGGCGCCGTTGATCGCGCCGATCAGCGGCTTGTCCAGGCGCGTGAGCGACAGCACGGTTTGATGCATCCCCTCGCGCATCTCGAGCAGATAGCCCATCTTCTGATGGTGGAACCGGCTGCGGCTTTCCTCCGATCCGCTCACATCCCCGCCGGAACAGAAAGCCTTGCCCGCGCCGGTCAGTATCACCACGCGGGTATCGTCATCCTCGCGCGCGGTCTGCACCGCCGCACAGATCTCGGCCAGCATCGCTTCATGATAGCCGTTGAGCGTCGCGGGGGAATTAAGCGTAATTCGCGCGATGTGATCGCGGGTGTCAAAAAGAATGTACTTGAAATCCATCGATTAACCCCTCCGCTGCGCTGAGTCCGACGCTATTTTTCTGTCCTTCCGTCCGTGTCTGGCAAAAGTAGGAAGAAAAGAGAAATGAGTAAAGAGAAATGAGAGGGAAGAAAAGGCCCCGTCACCTTTCTCATTTCTGCTTCCTCCTCTGACTCTCATTTCTCATTTCTCTTTTCTCTTTTCTCGTTTCTCTTTTCTCGACTTCTCACTTCAGAGTGAATGCGCCGGCCGCGGCGTTGCCTGAGGAAGTGAAGGGCAGGAAGGGCGGATTAAGCGCCTGTACGTAGGAGGCTCCCGCAACCGCGCGCGCGGGCCTGGTGAAAGTGAATCTATCCGAGTTGACGAACGTCAGCGCAATCTTCGGCACGCCGGCACCAAAGCCCCCCAGGCTGACGGCAACACCATCCTGGTCGTTGAAGAAGTTGATCACCGTCAGGGTCGAGAATCCCGTCCCGACAACCGTGATCGTACTTCCCGACTGGCTCACCGAGGTCACCGAAATCTTCTGCCCGATCGGTACCGATACCGCGTTGCTCTTTTCCGAATACGCTTTGGAGGCGCCGGCGTTGCTCACCACAAATGACCCCGGTCCAGTCAGCGGCGCCTTGGTCCCGGCCATGGGCAGCATGAAGCTTATCGAAGTGCTGCTCAGTCCGGGGTTGCCCGGATCGAGCAAGAACGGTCCCACCTTGCCGCCTGCGCAGGCGCAGAACAAATCCACCGCCACGCCATGGACCGTATCGAAACCACTGCCACCCAGCGTCACCGCGCTACCCTGATGCACCACCGTCTCCACATTATTGATCGCGTATCCAGGATCGCTGCAGGTCGTGGCCAGCCCCGTGCCGTTGATGCTGGTCAGACTCGGGATGCCGGCGGCGGCCGAACCTTGCAGCAGGGCAGAGGCACCATTGGATACGCCAAAGCCCTTGTCGGTATTGACCACCTCCACCGAGACAAACCCTTCGCCCAGCATGGTCTTAGCCGGGACTGAGACCGTGAGTTGGGTGGGGAGACTTCTCGCCGTCGGGATCATAGGCCCGGCGTTACGCGAACCGCGAGAGGTGGCGACGAAGAAATTGACTTTGGAACCGGTGGTGAAATTCGACCCTACGATGTTGAAACTGGCGCCGGCCAAAATAACGCAGGGAATGCCTTTGATGACTGGTGGCATAGGCGTCGGTGTCGCAGTCGGCTTGGGAGTGCGGGTCGGCGTTGTGGTTGGGGTCGCAGTCCGCCTGGGAGTGCGGGTCGGCGTTGTGGTTGGGGTCGCGGTCCGCCTGGGAGTGGAGGTCGGCGTTGTGGTTGGAGTCGGTGTAACAGTCGGAATGGGTTTGTCGAATTCCAGCACACGGTTGTAGGGCCAATCCGCAACGTAAAGGTTGTCTGCCGAATCCAGGGCTACTGCGGCCGCCGAACATAAGCTCAGAGCATCAGGTTGCGCCCCGAAGGGTCCGCAAAAACCGCCTGCCGCCTGGGGTATCACCGCGTTGGGGTGCGCACCGGTGAAAAGCGGGGCATTATATTCGACCACCCCTGTCGCGGATATGTATAGGTTGCCCGAAGAGTCGAAACCAAGACCACCCGACAGCCCTCCCTGGGAAATGATGATGTCTGCGGTCTTGTCCGTGGTCAGCGGGCTGAGGTAGCCAGTAATCCGTCCGTTGTCA
The DNA here is from genome assembly GCA_035939115.1 of Binataceae bacterium (SeqCode). Taxonomy (GTDB): domain Bacteria; phylum Desulfobacterota; class Binatia; order Binatales; family Binataceae; genus JAJPJA01. The sequence continues at coordinate 34,033 of DASZGF010000157.1, read as the reverse complement.
CCGTCAGCGATGAATACGTTTCCCGCATGGTTGACCGCCACCGCCAGCGGATTACATAGTCCGGCGGGTCCCAGTGTACATCCGGCCCGGTTACATGTCTGATCGAAGTTGCAAATGTTAGTACCAAAGCTGTTATCCTGCCCGAATACCGCATCCGCCGTTGTATTGCTGAGGGCCTTCGGCGAACTGTACTCAAGTACCCGATTGTTCTGCGTATCGGCGACGTAAAGGTTGCCGACGGCATCCGTACCCACGCCGTTTGGAATTGACAGGCTGTCGGCTGACAATCCCCGTTATTCGGTATTCCAGTGGTGAAGCTTCCCTGCTGGCCGAACACGAGATCCGCTGACAGGTCGGAGATCTTGCCGGTGCTGAAGGGTTGATCATATTCCAACACTCGGGAATTGCCGCTATCCGCAACATAGAGGTTGCCTTGAGCGTCGACCGCGATCCCATGGGGGGAGCACAGGTGTTTGCGGACGGAGTGAACGTGGATCCCATTGATGTCTGATTACAGTTGCCGGAAAAAAAGTCTGGCTGGCCGATCACCAGGTCTGCCGGAGCTCCGTCGGTGAACGCCGGCACGCTGTGCCATCCCAGTACCCGGTGATTTTGAAAATCGGACACGTACAACCGGTTGGGCGCAAGGCTCGTATCGACGGCCACACCCATGGGCAAAAAGAGGCTGTTGGGCTTGGCGATATTCGGCATTAAATGGCTGAAATCGGGCTGGCCCAGAACGAGATCAGCGGTGTTGTTCGGCGGATTGACCGCCAGCGGACTGTTGAATTCAAGGACGCGGTTGTTTTGCGCATCCGCGACGTAGAGATTGTTCGCGTTATCGATAGCCAGTCCACCCGGGGCACACAGGCCCTGGGGTCCAACCCCGCCGTTGTTGCAACCGCTCGAGGAGAAATCGAGCTGTCCAAAAACCGCGTCGGCGCTGGTATGGCCGGTACTGATCGGATCGTCGAACTCCAATACCCGCGCAAACCCGTCCCCGACATAAAGATTGCCGCTCCCGTCCACTGCGACCCCGGCGGCTGCGCAGAAATTGCCGGCGCTGGGCGTTGCCGCGCAGTTGTTGGTTTCCGAGGTCAAGCTGTTGCCTTGGCCAAATACCATGTCGGCGGTAGTATCGGTCGTCAGCGGACTGTTGTATTCGAGTACGCGCGTGCCAGCGTCTTCGGCGTAGAGATTGCCGGCCGCGTCAAGTGCCAGAAAGCTCGGACTGCAAAGACTGTTGGCGCTAACCCCGCCGTTGTTGCATACGCTCGAATTGAAGTTGCCGCCCTGCCCGAAAACAGTGTCGGCGCGCGTGTTGGCAAGCGATGGAGCGTTGTACTCGAGGATCCGCGAGTTGTCGCTATCCGAGATATAGACATGGCCCCCCTGGTCGACTGCGACTGCACCGGGACGGCACAAGGTAGCGTCGGTGATGCTCCCGCCTAAATTGCAAGTGCTCGAGGTGAAGCTTCCGTTTTGACCGAATACCAAATCCGGCACCGTGTCCGTGCTAAATGGGCTGTTGTATTCCAGGCCCCGGTTGTTGAGCGAATCGACAACGTAAAGATTGCCGGCTGCATCAACCGCGACCGCGCTTGGATTACACAGCGTCTCCCCAGTTACCGCGGCGTTATTACATTGGGCCAGGGAGGTTAGGAAATCCTGCTGGCCAATAACCAGGTCCGCGGGCGCGCCGTTGGTCAGCGCATCGACGCTGCGCCATCCCAGCACACGACTGTTTTGGTTGTCGGCCACATAGACCCGGTTGGGAACCACGCTGCGATCAATCGCAACCGCCGCGGGATTGTTCAACCCCATATTGGTCAGGATATTGATTCCGCTGTGAGCAAAGTCGAATTGCCCCAGTACTCGATCCGCGATTAGATCGCCCTGCAGGGCCAGCGAAAGCGTGCTGGAAAACGCCAGGATAAGGACCGCTGCTATCGCGTATTCAGCCAGCCTTTTTAATTTTGACGCGGCTGCCGCACAGCGCGGCTGCCGAATTTCCGTCCGAGGCATGTGGTCAGGCGCAGCCCCCCTATTAGCCGTCCTTTTTGAACATAGGCTATTAAAAACCTAATTATCTAATCATTGACGAAAATGAAAGCCTCGACCGAACGCGTCGCAGCGACTGCTACCTGGTTTTACGCTGCAGTCCGTTAGCTAAGGGTAAGGCCTTGCCGCGGGGTGCGCTTTTAACAGGAATTGTTGAGCTGTACCGGAAACCATGCTACATCACGAACGATCGCGACCCTGTTCTTTCTCGCTCATGACCGAAAAGGAGCGGAGAGTTGCCTCACCACAGTTCACCTCATCCGAAAGAGAGACCGTCGGCCAAGGACGTGCTCGCGATGCTGAGCGAGCCGCGAACAGTGGTCAAGCTGGCAATCATCGGCGCGCTAGTTCTGTGTATCGTGGGCAGCTTTGCGTATGTGGCCGGATGGTTCTCACCGGGCCTGTTGACGCCGCGCCGCTTCGTGGATGGATTCGAAGAGGTCAACGGCGTCCATCCTGGATTTCGCCGTAACCACGCCAAGGGCGTGTGCGTCGGCGGCTATTTCGAAAGCAATGGAAAGGGCACGCGCCTTTCCAAGGCGAGCGTGTTCGAGGCGGGCCGGGTGGCGGTGATAGGTCGTTTTTCCCTTGCCGGCGGGCAACCATATGCGGCAGATGGGCCAGCGGCAGTGCGTGGATTTGGGCTGCGCTTCGAGCCTCGCCACGGCGAGGAATGGCGCACGGCGATGATCGACCTTCCAGTGTTTGCGGTCAGGACCCCCGAGGGTTTCTACGACCAACTGCTGGCCTCGAAGATCGATCCGGCGACCGGCAAACCCGATCCGGCGAAAATGAGCGCATTTCTAGCCGGACATCCCGAGACGGTGCGCGCGATGACGATTATCAAGGCAAAACCGTTCTCATCCGGATTCGCTAACGCCACCTTTAACGGCCTCAACGCATTTCGCTTCGCGAACGAAGCGGGCGTCTCCACTCCCGTTCGATGGTCGATGGTTCCCGTCGATGCGTTCGCTCCGGAAGGGCAAGCGGCCGCGCACAACAAGAACTATCTGTTCGACGCGCTAATCGCGCGCGTTAGGCGAGGTCCGGTGCAATGGCACCTGATCCTAACCATTGGGGAACCGGGCGACTCCACCGATGACGCCACCCTCGCTTGGCCCTACACTCGCGAACATCTCGATGCGGGCACGCTGACGATCGACAGCGTCGTGGATGAAGCGCACGGAAGCTGCCGCGATATCAATTTCGACCCGCTGGTGCTTCCCAACGGAATTGCGCCTTCCGATGATCCCCTGCTCAGCGCGCGATCTGCCATCTATTCACAATCCTTTACGAGACGAGCTGGCGAAACCAAGGAGCCCAGCGCGGTCACGCCCGCGGAGACAAACCAATGAGTGGCAGCGAGCGAGTAACCCGATGGACGGGCAGCGGTCAATTTACGCTGCCCTCCCGGATACTGCATTGGACGATGGCGGCGATGATCCTGACGATGCTGTTCGTCGGCGTTGCGATGGTCGCCTCGCTGGCCGACTACCATGTGCTGGTTTCGATCCATCGCCCGCTGGGGATTGCGGTCCTGATTTTGGTCATAATTCGCTACGTGAATCGGAAGCTCAACCCGCCGCCCGAGTTCATTGCGACTATGCCACACGAGGAGCGGATCGTGGCTCACGCTTCCGAAATGCTGATGTACGCGATGATGTTTGCGATGCCGCTGATCGGGTGGGGAATGCTGTCGGCGGCACGCTATCCGATCGTGCTTTACGGCCCGATCCATCTGCCTTTTATCCTGCCGCACAGTCCGATGCTCTACGCGCTCCTGCGCCAGACGCATACTATCGTCGCATACTTGTTCTTCGCGACATTCATTGCGCATTTCAGCGCGGTCCTATTCCACACGCTGATTTTGCGCGACGGACTGATCGATAGGATGGTGCCCTGGAGGGTCCGTGGACCGGAAATTAGGCCTGAAACAGTTTCCCCTCCCCGGAGAAATACCTCTGGCTGTTTATAGGAGCACTTGACAAGCTGCCCATGTTTAGCTACTTATCACGCATCCTGTAGTGCCTAGGCACGCCCAACCACGAATCGCTTTGTCAATTTCACCAAGTGGCGGGAGGTGAAATTACCATGCAAAACGATCGATCGCCTCCGTGGTGACATTATTGCTCTCCATGTTCGTGCGTAAGGCGTAGTGAAACGAAGGCGGAACTCTAGGCTTGCTCTCCCGTTCATTACGAAGAGAATCTGATCGCAAACCAGTGAGGTACGAGTCATGAGTCCACGACTCCTGACCGCCTTGACTTTCAAGATAGTGCTGGCGAATGTGATCGTTTTTCAACGCGTGTTAGGAAGGGAGAAGGAAGAGCCGCCACCGCCGCCTTACAACCCGTACCCGCCCGGCATTCTCCCGCCTGATTTGCCTTCTGAGATAACCAGGGTTCAAGGCGAAATTCGAGCATCTTCGACGAAGCTCAGACACAGTGGCTCAACGCGATAGTCCACTACGGCACGGATCCCGGTGATCTGACCGAGAGTGCGAAATCGCACATTGACTCAACCGAAACCAGGCCGAGACGATTTTCCGTCTGCGCCTGGCGGTCTGAAGTCTGCGGCACGCCAAATGCCCAAACCCAGCGAGTGACACCTCGAAGGAAGCGTTACGTGTCTCTTTATGGCATCCATTCCGAACGATTAAAACGAAACGGAGTAGGCTCATGAAGCGAAGAAGACTCGTAGCATTATGTGCAGTTTTTGTTACGGCCGCCGGTTTGCTGATCCCCTCTAAAGCCGGACTCGTATCGGCGCAAAGTAGAGCCGATCGTGAGAAACCACCGCCGCCGATATATAACCCGTATCCCCCGGGCATCCTGCCGGGCGATTTGGATTCGGAGATAGCCAGAGTTCTGCGAGAGATCGATGTCATCGAAGGTAGAGCTATCGAGAGATGGCACTCCTTACCGCTGCCGACACGATTGGAAATTCGCCCGGGCCCGAATCCGCCTGTCCTTAAAGGTACCGGAACTGAATCAATCGAAACCCTCGGCGAGCTTATGCTTTTCGACAAAAACATGTCGCCCGGCAGAAATCAAGCGTGCACGTCTTGCCACATGCCGTATGCCGGTTGGAGCGGACCGATCCCGTCAGTGAACCTGACGATGATCGCCTATCCCGGAACGGTTCACTTTCGGGCCGGCAAGCGGACGCCGCAGCGACACACGTACGCACCGTTCTTCCCTGTGCTGCAATACAACCAGGAACAGATGCTATTCTTTGGCGGGAATTTCTGGGATTCACGCGCGACCGGATACAGGCTTCGAAATCCCGACGCTGAGCAGGCACAGGGTCCTCCTGTTGATACTCAAGAAATGGGCTTCCCTGACACGGCTTGCGTGGCGTTTCGGCTTTCGCAGGCTGTGTACAGACCTCTCTTCGAACTGATGTGGGGCAAAAAATCGCTTGATATCAAGTTCCCCCGCAACACCGAGGAGATCTGCGAAACCCCAGGAGGGGCTGCGGTATTTGGCGGAGACCCCGAACCGATCAAGCTGAAGCCGGAAGAACGCACAGAGGCAGACACGGTCTATGACCACTGGGGTGCGTCTATTGACGCATACGAGCAGTCCGTACAGGTCAGCAATTTCACGTCGAAATTCGACGCGTTCCTGAAGAACAACTACACGATGACTGCAGACGAGATGGCTGGCTTCAACCTATTCAACGGCAAAGGCAATTGCAACTCGTGCCACGTTGACGGAAGAGGGACGACTCTGCAGCCGGGCCAAGTGGACACCAGCACAACCGCGACGGCGAATCCTCCTCTATTCACCTGCTTCGGCTCGGCCAATGAGGGTCTCCCTCTGAATCCAAGGAATGCTTTCTATTATCCGACCACGCCGGATTCCTTTGGATTCATCGCTAATCCTTACGGCTTCGGCTACAGAGATTTGGGAATGGGAACTTTCCTTCGAAGTGGCTTCGGCTCCGGCCCCAACCCAAACCGGACATGGACACAATTTGCACCAGGTGTTGACGGTCAATTCCAAGTGGCCACAACTCGCAATGTCGCGATGACACCGCCGCAGTGTCCCACCACGGAAGCTGGCATCGGGAAACCTTACTTCCAGAAGGGGTTCTTTCATAACGGCTACATCAAGAGCCTGAAGCAGCTGGTACATTTCTACAACACGCGTGACACCAGTTTCGCCTACCCGGTCACTTCCGGACACTGCCCGCCAGGGACCATTGAGAGGGTGACCTGCTGGCCCATGAAAGAGGTCCCGAACAACCTCGACACGACGACGGGGATGCTCGGCTTGACGGATAAAGAGGAAGACCAGATCGTCGCGTTTTTGGAAACACTCAACGACGGTTACACGGCGCCTTACCCCAACAGTGATACCTTTACCGGCAGTTGTATGACGTGTGACCCCGCCACAGATCCCAATTGTTCGCCGTCGAGGCAAGGGAATGGCGAACTTATCCCGACCCCACCTCTGCCGCCCTGCGCTTCGGCGGTCTGCGGAGTGCCGCCGGTGCCGAGCCCGCCGATTCCGTAGCCCAATACGCTATACGGAGCCATGACATCAGCTTCTCTGGCTCGTCCGTCTCGCAAAACCTGATATGCGAGCGGACGAGCCGGAGCTAAAGACGCTCGATGGCTGTTGACCAGAATTTCTTCGCTTTTAATCATTGAGTTAGTTGAGGTCTGAACATGAATAGAGCTCTTCTGGCATTGTCGATCATGATCCTGAGCGGCAGCAGTCTGCTAGCTCAAGAGAGTCCAATCACTCCAAGAGCCGAGCGGGTACAGATCAGCGAGGGGCCGGAAGTCCCGTTGGTGGGTGGCTATTTGACGGTTATCCGATGGACGGTAAACAATCCCGGTGGCTTGCCCGTGCACTACGGGGTCGTGCACTATGGCAGGAATCCAAAAAATTTGAGCCAAACCGCCAAGAATCCGATCAGGTTAAACCCTAACCATTCATCGAGCGTGTTCCGCGTGAACCTGTACGAACTTCCGCCGAAGACGACCTACTACTACACCGTGGGATCGATGGATTCCAGCGGCAAGAGCGACGGAATCACCAGTTCGATAAAAACCTTCACTACACAATAGCCGAGAGCTTATAGATCCGGCGGCGAACATGCATCACGCAGGTTGCTGAATGCAAATATAAGCGCGGCAAACGGCTGCTCGGCGTCCCTGCGCCACGCAGCCGGTTTGTGATCTTCAATCTTTGTTGAAAACGGGTTTGCGCTTTTCCACGAACGCGCGCGTTGCTTCCTGATGGTCGGGGAGCTTCATGCTTACCTCTTCGAAGGCCAGGGAGGTATCGAGCACCAGGTTGACCGACTCCTTGAGCACCTTGTTGACTGACACCTTGGTCCAACGGATTGCCCAGCGAGGGCCATCGGCCAGTTCGCGTGCCAGCTCAGTTGCTTTCTTCATCACGTCGCCGGCCGGGACCGCGTAATTGACCAGTCCGATGCGGGCCGCCTCGGCGCCGTTTATCATGCTCCCCCTCATCAGGAACTCCTTGGCGCGATTGGGTCCGATCAGATGCGGCCAGATGACCGCGCCGCCGTCCCCCGCGACCAGTCCTATGCGTACGTGCGGATCGGCGATGCGCGCGGTTTCCGCGGCCACGGTGATATCGCAGAATAGCGCGATAGTTGCGGCCAGTCCGATCGCGTCGCCGTTAATCGCCGCGATAATCGGCTGCTCGACTTCCAGCAAAGTGGTAACCACCAGCCGCGCCTCGGTGGTCATGCTGCCGCGATGCTTGAATGCGCCGGCATCCAGTCCCTTGACGTCGGCGCCGACGCAAAAATGTTTGCCCGCGCCGGTCAGGATAACCGCATCGATTTCCGGGTCGGCTGAAATCCGGGGCCAGATCTCCGAAAGCTCGAAGTGCATGCGCGGACTGACCGCATTGCGGGAATCGGGCCGGTTGAGGGTGACGGTGGCGACACCGTTATCCTTGCTGACCAGGATGGTCTCAAGCGTTTTGTAATACGAATCCATGGACCTTCTCTTTTGTGACCGGGGTGCTCCGACCGGGAAACATCGGTATTATTGTTGCCTTATGAGCGGCTGCTCGTTTGTTATCCGAGAGGAGGCCGCAGGTCAATCGTAAAAACCGAACCTGACGGCGCGAACAGCGGGCCCCAATGGGGCCGAGTTTTATCTTGCAGGGTCCGACACAATTGACTTTGTTCGCTTCGTGGCCGCCTATGTATAATTCAAAACGACCGGAACAAGTGCGCCCCCGGCGTGGGCAGGACAACGAGCGGGCCTGGCGTATTGAGCGCGCCCCGCCCGGCGACATTGTGAGCGCTTGCGGCGGTCTGCCGCATCACTAAAACCGAAAGGCGGATGCCATGCTAAGTCATATCATCATCGAGGGAATCACGCCGATGGTCGATTGCGGCCGCTACCCCGCCAAGTCCATCGCGGGCCAGCCGTGCGTGGTGGAGGCCGACATCTTCCGCGACGGCCATCAACTGCTGCGCGCCGCCGTCAAATGGCGGCGCAAGGACGAGGAAGGCTTCAGCGAAGCGCCGATGGCGATAGTGGACAATGACCGATGGCGCGGCGAATTCGTGCCCGCCGAAAACGCGCGCTACGTATTCACCGTCGAAGCGTGGACCGATCTGTACGCGTCATGGCTGGCCGACTTCGCGAAAAAAGTCGGCGCCGGCAAGGACGTAAGCTCCGACCTGCTGGAAGGTATCGCCCTGTTGGAAGCGATTCGCGGCCGGGCCAAAGGGGACGACCTCGAACTGGTAACCGTCAGCCTCAACGGGCTGCGCCGCAATGGGGAGGCCGAGTCAGCCCTGGCGATTGTTTCAACCCCGCAACTGACCGCGGCTGCCGCGCGGTGCGGCGAGCGCTTCGGCGCGACACTTTACCAACCCCTGATTGACCTGACCGTGGACCGCCCCAAGGCAGCCTTCGGTTCATGGTACGAGATGTTCGTCCGCTCCCAAACGGTCGGCCCCGATCGGCAGGGCACCTTCGCCAACGCCGAACGCCGGCTGACCGACATCAACGATATGGGTTTCGACGTCGCCTATCTCCCGCCCATCCATCCGATCGGTCAAACCAACCGCAAGGGGCCCAACAACAGCCTAAACGGCGGGCGGGACAGCGTCGGCAGCCCGTGGGCGATCGGGAGCAGTGCCGGCGGCCACACCGCGGTGGAGCCGGCGCTCGGAACACTGGCCGACTTCGACCGGTTCGTCAGCGCCGCCAGCCGGCTCGGAATCGAGGTGGCGCTGGACTTCGCGGTGCAATGCTCTCCGGACCATCCCTGGGTCAAGGAACATCCGCAATGGTTCAAGCATCGCCCCGACGGCACCATCAAATACGCGGAAAACCCGCCCAAGGAGTACCAGGACATTTTTCCGATTGATTTTGATACCTCTGACCAGACGGGGCTGATGCGGGCCCTGCTCGACGTGATATGGTTCTGGGTGGATCATGGAGTGAGGATTTTCCGGGTCGACAATCCGCACACCAAACCTGTGGCTTTTTGGGATTGGCTTATCACGGAGGTCCAGTCGCGGCGGCCGGATGTGATTTTTCTGGGTGAGGCATTCACCCGGCCCAAGATTATGAAGGCGCTGGCCAAGGCCGGTTTCAGCCAGTCCTATAGCTATTTCACCTGGCGCAATACCAAGTATGAGTTGACCGAATATATGACCGAGCTTACCACCACCGAAATGCGCGATTACTTCCGCCCCAATTTCTTCACCAATACGCCCGACATCCTCACGTCGATCCTTCAGATCGGCGGGCGGCCGGCGTTCAGGATGCGCCTGGTGCTGGCGGCGACGCTCTCACCCTCCTACGGGATCTACAGCGGCTTTGAGCTGTGCGAAAACCAGGCGGTGGGGCCCGATAGCGAGGAGTATCTCAATTCCGAGAAATACCAAATCAGGGTGCGGGACTGGAACCAGCCCGGCAACATCAAGGAGTTGGTGGCGCAGGTCAACGCGATCCGGCGGGATAATCCAGCCCTGCAGCAGTTCCGCAACCTGCATTTTCTGCCCGCGGATAACTACCAGATCCTGTTTTACGCCAAGACCATGCCGCATGGCGGCAACGCCCTGCTGATCGCCGTCAACCTCGATCCTTTCCGTCCCCAGGCATGTACAGTGACCGTTCCCCCTGACATCATCGGAATGGCGCCCGGCCAGCGCTACCATGTTACCGACCTGCTGACCGCCGCCCGCTACGAGTGGTCGGAGTACAACTACGTGCGCCTCGATCCGGCCTATCAACCGGCCCATATCCTGCGCGTGGAAGGACCATTATGAAACAAACCAAGGAAATCCACGCTCCCGCCACCCCGCAGTGGTACAAGGACGCCGTCTTCTACGAGTTGAGGGTGCGGTCGTTTCTGGACAGCAACGGTGACGGGATCGGCGACTTCCCCGGGCTTACGTCGAAGCTCGGCTATTTACAGTCCCTGGGCGTGACCGCGCTGTGGCTGCTGCCGTTTTATCCGTCGCCATTGCGCGATGACGGCTACGACATCTCCCACTACACCGATATTCATCCCGATCTCGGCACGCTGGCCGACTTCAAGGTGTTCCTGCGCGAGGCTCACGGCCGCGGGCTGCACGTGGTCACGGAGCTGGTGGTCAACCATACCTCAAACCAGCACGAATGGTTCCAGCGCGCGCGGCGCGCGCCGGCCGGCAGCAGCCATCGCGACTACTACGTCTGGAGCGACACGCCGGAGAAATATAAGGACGCGCGGATCATTTTTCAGGATTTCGAGCCCTCCAACTGGTCGTGGGACCCGGTGGCCAAGGCCTACTATTTCCATCGTTTCTATTCCCATCAGCCCGACCTCAACTACGACAATCCCGCCGTCCAGCGCGAGGTGTTCCGGGCGATGGATTTCTGGTTGGGCCTGGGCGTGGACGGATTGCGCCTGGACGCCGTGCCCTATCTGTACAAACGCGACGGCACCAACTGCGAGAACCTGCCCGAGACCCACCAGTTTCTGCGCCAACTACGCGCGCACGTGGACCAGAATTTCTCCAACCGGATGCTGCTGGCCGAGGCCAATCAATGGCCGGAGGACGCGGTGGCTTACTTCGGCGACAGCAACGAATGCCACATGGCGTTTCATTTTCCGCTGATGCCGCGCATGTTTATGGCGGTGCGGATGGAGGATCGCTTTCCCATTACCGACATCTGGTCGCAGACGCCGCCGATTCCCGACGCCTGCCAGTGGGCGCTGTTCCTGCGCAATCACGACGAGCTGACGCTGGAGATGGTCAGCGATGAGGAGCGCGATTACATGTATCGCGCCTTCGCCCGGGAGCCGCGCACGATGCTCAACCTCGGCATCCGCCGCCGCCTCGCACCCCTACTCGGCAACAACCGCCGCACCATCGAACTCAACAACGGGCTGCTCTTCTCCCTGCCCGGCACCCCGGTCATCTACTATGGCGACGAACTGGGCATGGGCGATTATCTTTCCCTGGGCGATCGCGACGGCGTGCGCACCCCGATGCAGTGGAGCGCCGATCGCAACGCCGGTTTCTCTACCGCCAGTCCGCAGAAGCTGATCCTGCCGGTGGTCATCGACTACGAGTACCACTACCAGACCGTCAACGTGGAGGCGCAGGATAGCAACCTCCATTCGCTGTTATGGTGGATGCGGCGCCTGATTTTGCTGCGCCGTCAGTTCAAGGCCTTCGGGCGCGGCTCAATCGAGTTCCTCAGTCCCGAGAACACCCACGTGCTCGCCTTCATCCGCAGTTACGAGGAGGAGCGCATCCTGGTGGTCGCCAACCTCTCGCGCTTCGTGCAGTATGCGGAACTGGATCTGTCGAAATTCAAATCGATGGTGCCGGTGGAGTTGTTCGGCCGCAATCCGTTCCCGGCCATCGAAGAGCGCCCCTATCCCTTTACCCTGGGGCCGCATGTGTTCCTGTGGTTTTCGATCCAACCCGCGCATCGCGATTCACTGGGTGCCGTCGACGGCTACCGGGTGCCGCATATTGAGATCTCAACCACGTTCGAGCACCTGATGCGCTCTCCGCTGCGCAGCAAGATCAATCTTGTGCTGCCCGAGTACCTGCCGCATTGCCGATGGTTTCGCGGTAAGGCACGCGCGATCAAGTCGGCGACCATTACCGAAGCGATGCCGCTGTCGGAAAACCCCGGCGCCCCACACCTGACCATCATCAACGTGGATTACCGCAGCGCCGAATCCGAAACCTACATGCTGCCGATTGCGCTGGCGACCGGCGAGGGCGCCGCTGCCGTCAAATCGCGCTGGCCGGACCGCGTAATCGCCCAGCTCAGACTTAACGAGCGCGACGGGGCGGGCGAGGGAGTTCTTTACGACGCCGTCGCCGATCCGGAGTTCGCCACGGCCATGCTCTCCATGATCGAGCGCCATCGCCGGATCAAAGGCGTCACCGGGGAGCTGACGGCGTCGACCGCCAAGCACTTCCATGAAGCGCGGGGCCCTAAGGACGCACCGTGCGAGCCGCGAGTGCTCAGCGCCGAACAGACCAACACCTCGATTGCTTTCGGCGATCGGCTAATCCTGAAACTTTTCCGCCGCCTGGATCCCGGGCTCAATCCGGACCTCGAAATGAGCCGGTTCCTGACCGAGCGCCATCAGTTCGCCCACATGCCCAAGCTCGCCGGCCAGATCGATTTCCACATGCCCAGGGCCGAGACCCGCGACGTCGGCATACTCCAGGCCTTCGTTCCCAACCAAGGTGACGCGTGGCAGTTCACCGTCGCCGAGCTCAACCGCTATTTCGAGAACGCCGCCACCGCGCCCGAGCCGCCGCAGTTGCCGGCCAAGCGGCTGGTGGACCTGCTGGATGAGGAGCCCGACCAAACCGTTGTGCATCATGTGGGCGCCTACCTCGACGCGGCCCGACTTCTTGGCCAGCGCATCGCCGAGCTTCATCTGACGCTGCTCGAGGACGACCTGGACCCCAGCTTCATTCCGGAACCTTTCACAGCGCTTTACCAGCGCTCGGCTTACCAATCGATGCGCAATCTTCTGGGCCAGGTCATGCGCACGCTGAGCAGCCGTCTGTCCGTGGTGCCCGACATGCTGCGAGCGGAGGCGCAGGCGATTTTGGCCAATCAGAATCAGATCGGGGCCCGCTTTGACGCCTTTCTTAAGCGCCGCCTGACAGTGGTGCGGATGCGCACCCATGGCGACTTGCACCTGGGGCAGGTGCTCTACACCGGGAAAGATTTCGTCATCATCGACTTCGAGGGCGAGCCGGCCCGGCTGCTGAGTGAACGGCGGCGCAAACGCCCCGCCCTGCGCGATGTCGCCGGCATGATCCGATCATTTCATTACGCCGCCTATACCGCGCTGATCGATCAACTGCGCAGCGGCGCGCTGGGCAAGGTCGAGTTCGCCGTCATCGAGCCGTGGGCCAAGCTATGGGTGACCTGGACTTCGCAGGCGTTCCTGAGCGCCTATGTGAAGACCGCCGATCGGCCCTCGCTGGTGCCCAAGGATCGTGACGACCTGGCCGCTTTGCTCGACGCTTTGTTGATGGAGAAGGCGATTTACGAGGTAGGCTACGAGCTCAACAACCGACCCGAGTGGCTGCGCCTGCCGCTATACGGAATCGCGGAAATGGTCGGGATTGCACTTGCGGGGGGACAGGTCTGAGCCCGGCGTGATTGCCTACCCGCCTCGATGGGTCCGGCGCGCGCTGGTTGGGAATACGGCATGAGCATCAAATAGTCCCGTGCCAGCGCCAAGACTCCGCTTACAGGCCGGCCAGGAACTGTGGATGGCGCCAGTCCCAGACCAATTCGGGGCGGGCATTTATTCCTACCTCCTTGCTCCAGAGAACGGTGGCCCCGGACACCGCGCCCCAGCCGTTGATCGCGATCGCCAGCAGCATCAGCGCGAGGCCCAGCCGTCCTACAATCGGACTGCGCCAGCAATCTGCCACCAGGCTCCGGCAGCCCAAGGCAGCCAGGAGTACGAACCAGGGAATCGTACCAGTGAGCAGACGAGGTCCGTAGGACCAACCACCCCACCAGATCGGGTAGGAAGCGACCAGAAGCAGATTACTGCCGATAATTCCCAGGGCCAGAGTCGCAAGGCGGCGGTCAAGTGCTTTCCAATATCGCGCTACGAGGTAAAGCACCATCGGCACGGTCGGCACGAAGACCAACAGCCCGCGTGAAGGGCTTATCAGGACCGCCGGCAAGGTCGCGGCTATGGGAGTCAACTCAAGAAGGCCGCCCTGACGATAATAATCAGGCACCACCTGACCGAAGACCAGCATCCAATAGAGGACGAAAATCAGCATCCAAGCGGACAGCACGATCACGTAGGTTACAACCTTGCGGCGGTAAAACAGCCCGAGGTAAAGAGTCACACCCACGATCGCGACCGCGGCCGTGGGACGCACGAAGTACATCCATGCCAACACAGTTGCCAGCCAGATCGGACGTGCGCGTCCCGCCTTGCCTTGCAGCAGGAGCAGCACCGTAAAGGTTGCCAGCAACGCCTCCCATGTCTGCGACCAGAGCGTGCGGCTGGCGGAACTCCATATCTGCGTGCCCAGCGCTCCGCCAATTGCGAGCACAGCGCTCCAACTGATCGGCAACGGTGTATGCATCCCGATTTCGAAAAAAACGCTGGCGGTGACAGCCATAAGGAGTGCGGCGAGCAACTTCTCCAACAACGCTTCCCTCATTAAGTCGTAGGTCCTGCCGTTATTAAGCGTCGAGATACCCAGCGCGTCGAGAACGGCGACAAAAGGCAGCGACAGGAAAGAGCTGCCGTGCGGATATGCGTACAAGACGCGGCCGCAGACGCGCACGAGCTGATAGAACATCCCCGGTTGCTGCAACCCCCTTCGAGCAGGAAGCACTGAGGGATCAAGCCCGGGGATCTCAAATCGATTTAGCGAAGGAGTGTGGTTTTTAAGCAGGCTCTCCGTCGTGAGCAGGGCAAATTGCGAGTCCAGGAGGACGGTCACGGGCGAGGCGGAAAAGATGACGAAGCAACCAAGAAATATCAGCATCCTGACCCTGCCGGCCTTTTCGGAGCGCATGAGGTGGAGCTGCTTAACTAAGTTTAATGCGGCCGGCCTGGTTCATCGGTTGGCAAATACTGCCATAAGCTGGATGACGGCCGGACCCAGGATGACCAGCAACATCGCCGGCAGGATAAAGAACACCAGCGGAAACAGCATTTTGATTGAGGTCTTGCGCGCGGCTTCCTCGGCCGACATGCGGCGGCGGGCGTTGAGCAGTTCAGCGGCCGCGCGCAACGCGGGGGCAAGCCGCGCGCCGATTTTTTCGCTTTGGATCAACAATGCCGCCAGCGATCTGATCTCGTCCACGCCGGTGCGCGTCCCGAAATCCTTGAGCGTGTCTTCGAAGCTCATTCCCGCCGCCATCTGCGCCGAGGTCATCGTCAGTTCGTGTCCCAGTATCTTTCCCTGGCGCTGTGTCTCCCGTCCGACCAGCCTCAGCACTTCGCTCACACCGATACCAGCTTCCAAGCTGACCACGATCACCGTGAGCACGTCGGGCAGTTCGCGGACCATTTTGCGTTTGCGGGATTTCGCAAGCCGGCTGACGATGATTGTGGGGATGATGTATCCAAGCAGCAGACCACTGGCGCCCCCGAGCAGCAACGACTTCCCTTTCACCACGCATAACACCACGCCCACCACGCTACCTGCGGCCATCACGGCGACACGGGCCAATTGGAACCGCGCGATCGATTCGATTCCTCTGAAACCCGCCTGGCTCAGGGCATTGGGCGGCAGCTTGTCCTCCGGGGCTTTTTTCGCCTGGGTTTCGCGCAGCCGTCGGATCTGCCATTTGAGCAGGCGGTCGGCGCGGACGCCGCCGATTCTGGAATCGCGCTCCACCTCCTGATTCGAGAGCCGCTCGTCAAGGTTCGGCTGACCGCCGAATACCGTCTGATACAGGGTTACCCCACCCAACACGGTCAAGGCGAAAATTAAAATGGACAGCAGGAAGGGATCCATCGCTTACACCCACGAGATTTTCGGCCTGGCAGGAAGGACGCCATCTTTTACGCAGGGCGCTGAAGCCGGTTGCCATCGCTGGCACGTCACTCGTCGTTTTTCACCATCCTGCTAATCGACCTGCACCATATGCCGTATGACGAGCATCGCCACCGCGTCCAGCACGATCGCGGCCTCGAGCATCCTTATGCCTAACGGATGGTGAAACAGGGGATAGGTGTACGATGGCCGGATCACGGTGAAAAAGCCCAGCAGCAAAAAGGGCAGCGCAGCGACGATCATGCCGCTCATGCGTGTCTGCGCCGTCAGCGTCCTGATTTCCTGCTGCAGCCGTTGGCGGTCGCGAATTGTATCGGTGACGCGGTCGAGAATCTCGGAGATGCTGCTGCCCACATCCGATTGCACCCGCACCGCCGCAACCAGGAAACCAAGGCTTTCCTCGGGTGCGCGCCTGAACATGTTATCCAGCGCTTCGGCCAGACTGCTGCCCAGGCGAATCTGGTCGACCACCAGCCTTAGTTCGGTAGCTATCGGCTCGGGCGAATTTTCGGTGGCCATTTGAACCCCGCGCAGCAAGGTGTGGCCGGCAGAGAGCGCCGAGCGCAGGAAATCCAACACATAGGGCAGTTGCTGGCTGAAGGTCGCCAGACGCCGTTTGCGTTCGAACCACACATAGGCCACGGGCAACGCCGCGACCCCCAGGCCGCAAAAGACGGCGACCATCCTGGAGAGCCACAGCACAGCCAAGGCGCTGGCGCCGGCTCCCATCGATAACACCAGGGCCAGAAATTTTGTCGCCGGGATTGTCATCCCGGCCTGCGCCAGCCATCGATCGACATAACGCAGCAAATCCGTTGTGATGGTCATCGGAAAGGACGACGGCACCGGCCGCGCCCGCACCGGCGGCGGTTGGCTGGCGGCGCGCGGGAGCAACGGCATAAAGGTCCTGATGCGCCGGACAAGCGCCTGCTCGCGCGCCTCCTCCCCACGCCGGCGTCCGAGGTACAGCACCACCGCAAGCGTGCCGATCAGGAACATCATCAGGAAGGGAACCAGCGTCTCCATGGTTACCTGCTGCCATTTCCCGTATGGATTGCGCCCAGCGAAAACCCCGCCTTCATCATCCGTTCGGTATGCACGGACCTGATCTCAGTGAAGCGGAACTCACCCAGCACCTTTCCAGACGGGCTGAGCCCGGTAGAGACGAATTCGAACAGGTCCTGCATCAGCACCACATCACCTTCCATCCCGGTGATTTCCGAGATTTTGGAGACTTTCCTGGTGCCGTCGGAGAAGCGGGTGAGCTGGACGATCAGATTAAGCGCCGAGCAAATATACTGGCGCATCGCGCGTTCAGGCAGCGCGATGCCCGACAGCAGCATCATCATCTCCAGGCGGGCCAGCGAGTCGCGCGGATTGTTGGCATGGATAGTCGCCATCGAGCCGTCGTGTCCGGTCGACATCGCCTGCAGCATGTCGAGCACCTCGGCCCCGCGCGTCTCGCCGACGATGATGCGGTCGGGCCGCATCCGCAGCGTATTCTTAAACAGCTCGCGCTGCGTCACCTCGCCCTGGCCTTCGACGTTGGCCGGACGGGTCTCCAACCGCAGCACGTGCGGCTGTTGGAGGCGCAACTCCGCCGCGTCCTCGATGGTAATGATGCGTTGATCCTCGGGTATGAAAGAGGACAAACAGTTAAGGAAGGTGGTTTTGCCGGTGCCGGTGCCGCCGCTGATAAGGATGTTGAGCTTGGTGCCGACCGCGGCCCGCACAAAGTGGACCATCTGTTCGGTCAGCGAACCGCGTTGCACCAGGAACTGGATATCGTTGGCAAAGGCGCCAAAGCGCCTGATGCACAGGGCGGGACCGTCGATCGCCAGCGGCGGGATCACGGCGTTGACCCGCGAACCGTCGGGCAGGCGCGCATCGACCATCGGCGAGGCCTCGTCGATGCGCCGTCCCACCCGGGACACGATTCGGTTGATGACCTGCATCAGGTGCTGGTCGTCGTGGAAACGCACATTGGTCTTGGCCAGCTTGCCTTTGCGCTCGACGGAGGTTTCGCCGTAGCCGTTGACCAGGATGTCTGACACGTCATTGTCCTGGAGCAGCGGCTCCAGCGGCCCCAGGCCGAGCATCTCGTTGGTGGTCATTTCGATCAGCGCGGCCTGATCGCTGTCGGTGAGCAGCAGCCCTTCTTCGGTGATGATCTCCCGGATCGCATCAGTGATTTGCGCCAGCAGGGAACTGGGCCCGACTTCATCGATTTTGCGCGGCCCGATTCGTTCGAACAGACGGTCCTGCACGCGCCCCTTGAGCGATTCCAAAAGATTCTGCGCGCCGGTGGGCGCCAGCCTGCGCGGCGAACCCCCGCCTTCGATAAGCGAGGGCTCCACGGTGGCGCGCGGCACCTGATACTGCAGCCGGTCAGTCAGACCCATTGGTGGTACTCCTCCGTGCGCCCAAGGCACCGAACAATTTGCCCAGCAGGCTGCGCCGCGGCGCGCTGTCGTCGTCATCGGCGCTGGTGCCGCGCAGCTTGCGGGCCAGCGCCCCCAGGCTCTCGCGCAAGGCAGAGGCGGCCCGGATTTGCCAGAAGTCCTGGCCGGTTACCTGCTGCTCGCTGAAGGATTTGTCGTCGCGCGGCAGCGTGGCGTAAATCGGTTGGCCCAAGGCGTTCTCGAGGCGCTCCAGTGTAATGGGGCTGGAGGCAACATAGCGATTGAGCACAAAGCTGGGCTTGACGTCTCTGAGCCCCAAGCGCTGGTACAGGCTCAAAAATCGCTGCGCCGCGCGGATGCCGGTGACGGTTTGGTCCAGGATGTACAGCAAATGGTCGGATCGCTCCCAGGCTACGATCGAACTTTCGGCCAGACGGGTCCCGCAGTCGACCAGGACCACGTCGAACAGTTCGCGCAGCACCTTCAGCGTCGCTTCCACGGTCGCCGCCGAGATCAGTTCCGCCTCTTCAATCCGTTTGGACGCCGCCAGCCAGTACAGTCCCGAGTCATGCTTGCACAGCACCGATTCCAGCCGAATCGAATCGATCGAACTGGTCGGGTCGGCCAGTTCGCTGATGGTGTGTTCGGGATCCTGGTTGAGCATCACGGTGAGCGGAGCGGCCTGCAGGTCCAGTTCCACGATCCCTATGCGTTTTTCGAACAACCGATGCATTGCCAATCCGAGGCTTACCGTCAGATGGCTGACGCCGACGCCGCCGCTGACACTGACCAGCGAGCAGACGATCTTCTGGCGTGCTCCTTCATGCCGGTGTGACAGTTCGCTCATGCGGAACAGGGTGTGATAAGCCTGCTCGGGAATCGGCGGCATGCCCAACACGTCATCGACTCCCGCTTGCAGCGCGGCGCGCGCGCGGGGAGAATCGTCGTTGACCAGCGCGATTACCGAGGAAAAGCGCTGGTCGAAATTGTGCTTGCGCAGCTCGTGACGCCAGGTATCGGAATTGTCGCTGTCCAGGATGAGCATCAGGATAATGGCTCTGGAACCGCGCTTGGCTGACACCTCGTCCTCGCCCACGAATTCGATTTCCAGCTCCGTGATTTGGTTGAGCGCCGTGGTGAGCGCGCCGCGCTGGGCCTCATCGCCGCCCGCTATCGCGACACATATCGGGTGCAGCCGGCCGCTCTTGCGCGCCGGCGCCCGCTCCTGCCGTTTGCTCTCTTCGATCATTGAAATTGGCTCGGTCATTGAAATTACGCCGGTCATTGAAGTCGGGACCGCGACACGTCGGGCTGGCTGAGCGGCAGCGTGCGCACCTCCTCGGGGCTCATCGGTCCGCGATTGGTGGGCAGCGCGACCCTGATGCCGGAAGGGATCGGACGGATGATTTGGACCGTCACGGTCATCATTAGTTCGGTTTTGTTGCGCTGGTAGGAGGTATGCTTGAAGAAGGCACCAAGATATGGCACGTCGCCCAGGTAGGGCGTCTTGCGCACCTGGGATATAACGTTGTCGAGCAGGCCGGCCAGAATCAGCGTCTGGTTTTCCTTCATGCGCACCAGCGTCTGCGCCTTGCGGGTGACGAAGGCGGGCACGGTAAATCCGAACATCTGCACGCCCTGGGTAAAGTCGGGCTGGGAGAACTCCGGCGCGACCTCCAGCTCGATCTCATCGTCGTCGATAACCGTCGGCACGAACACCAGCGAGGTGCCGAACTGCTTGAACACGATGGAGGTGTTGAGCGCCTGCGCGATCACGATCGGAATCTCGCCGCCGGACAGGAACTTGGCCTGCTCGCCCGAGGCGGCGATCAGCATCGGCTCGGCCAAAATTTTGGCCAGTGCATGTTGTTCGAGAAACTGGAACATGGCGTTGGTGGTCCACTGTCCGTTGGTGGAAGCCAGGCCGTAGGTAATGCTGTTGGACAACAGCAGCGGAATGAGCGAGCCACCCGGGGTTAAGACGCCGCTGGGAGGCAAGGCGACAATGGTCCCGGCTCCTCCGGTGGCGGTAAGATTGGTCTGGACATTGTAGGGCGTCGCCACCTGGCCTTGCAGACCGACCACCGAGATGCCCGCGTTGGCCAGGGCCACGGAGAGGTCCAGCCCCTGTGCTTCCAGGCGCGAGCGATCCAATTCCGCCACCACCACGCGGAGTTGAACCTGCTGCGGACCGCCCTGCTCGATTCGCACTGAGCGTTCGAAATATTCGCCGTCTTCCTGCCATACCGAAAGTGTCGTGGCCCCCGGTTTGTGCGCCACCACCATCAGTTGACGGGGACCAACCACGGTCACATCGGCGATGGCCGTGTCCGCGACCGCCACGCGCGTCAGGCCTGCGGGGAAGTCGAAGATTCGCGAGGAGCTGGCGGTCATCCTCACGGTCGCGGCGGGTAGAGAGTGTTTCATCGCGGCCGGAGCGCTGGGCGGCACCTCCAGGGCATTGGCCGCCGGGTTTTGCGTGTATTTGACCGGCGGCGGACGCTCGGAACTCGGCGGCCGGCTGGCTGGCGGCGCAATCTCACTTAGAGCGGCGGGACTTGGACCTGCGGGGATTGGGGGTACGGCGGCGGGGGGCGGGGCGTTGGCGGCCGGATAGCCGGCGTTGGCGACTGACGGTGCGGTGGCCGCAGCGCCCGCCGTCTTGGCCCCGTGATTAACAAAAATATCGCCGGCGGCATGCGGCGTCACGCCCGCTTGCAACGGCTGGCCCGGATGTGACACTGCGGACACGGAGATTTCGTAAACTATCGACTCACCGCTTTGCAGCCGGGCGCGGATGCGCCCATGACCGGCCTCCGCTCCCAGCACGGAACATTTGCCCGGCCCGCTGCATTCCAGAATAAAGCAGTTTGGATTGTCGTTGAATTTAACTTCCGGCGTGCTGTCGCTGGATAACCCGGCGAGCAGAAATGTTTCCCCCGCCTTGAGCCCCACCGCCATCGACTCCTGCGCGTGGGCCGCTGGTGGAGGCAGCAAAAACCCAACTACAAAGATCAGCCCCGCCAGCGCCCGCTTTGGACCTGCCGATGCCAAAGCGCGGCGCGGCCATTCCTGCCGAGGTCGATCGGCAACGGCGGGCGGCCGGTTTTCCGTACTTGACCGCGGACGCCATCGGCCCCTACCCCTTTGCTGCCACATCTGTGCTTCCCCCTTTGGATTCGGCGCAACTTAATCCCGCTCACTGAATCGGTGGCCCGGCCTCGGATGGGCCAGCCGCGGCCGCCGGCGGCGCTGCGGGCGCGGCGGCGGCACGAATCCGGCCGTTAGCCGAAAAATAGCTGGTCTGATGATCGATGCCGTTGCGAATCACTTCGATGGCCTTGTAGCGCTGGCGCCGCGGCGCCTGGACGTGATCGCGCAATAACACCGGTTGCTGCTCCTCTTGCGCTGGCGGCCTCAGCTCAAGCGGGCTGAGGCCCAGCAAAGCGGGCACGCTGACCCCGCTGGTGGCGAGTTCTTTGTCGTCAGCGAAGTTGCGCATCGCCAGCGTCAGCGTCCCCAGCCGGCTGGCGGCCGCGAGCCGCTCGGCCTGCGGCGGCGTTACCAGCAGCGTCACCACTTTGACTTCGCGCGGCTGATCGGGTCCGGCCTCCAGCGTCTGCGCCACCGCCAGTACTGTTATGTTCTGCAACACAATCTTGGTGACTTCGCCGGAGGCGGCGGGGCCGGCGGCCGGACCGCCCAGCGCCACGGAGACCAGCACGTCAACGCGGGAATGGGGCAAGACGAAGCCCGCCATATCGCTGATATCGTCCACCGCGATTGACAACGCGCGCATGCCCGGCGGAATCAGAAGCGGGAGCACGCCGCCAGTCTTCTCCGGTTCCAAAAGCGCGGTCGCCACGATTGGCTGATTAATGCTCAGGGAATTCTTCACCACCTTGCCGGTGACCGACTCAAAGTCGTTGAACGCACCCGGCGGGACCTCGCCCCGGGGCCAGGAAATCAACCGCAAGGCGGTATTATCGACCGTCTCACCAGGTGTCAGAGCACGGGCCGCAACCACGATCCGGACCGTGTTCTCCTGCAGCGCTCGATTCTGGCCTGTTTGCTTTTGAGCGCGCTGTGGACCAGAAATGCGGCCATCAGGGCCAGCGCCGCGGTGAACAGAAAGAATGTCAGCCGACGACTCACCGTTGCCTACTTTTAACCAGGATTTGCGCCTGATACCCGAAACCAGCGCTATTCACCGATGCTCCCTTCGGTACCTCAAATGCGAATCGCCTAGATGGAGTTCAAAGACCGCTCTCTGAACATCGGCGCCTGCCGCGGATGGGTAAACCGGGCGCTGTCTGATACCTAGCGAAATACTGGATGGCATGTAGTCATCGATCTACCTCGGCGCGATCGGATATCGTACGTAATTGACTCTTTCACCTTGCAACCCGAGCGCCAAATTTCGCTCCATGCGCGGGCGCCGGTTCTGCTGTTTTGCCACCACCATGCTCATCGCAGCGCTACACCAGAACCTGACGCCTGCTCCGTTGAGGATAAATGCGGTCGAACCCAGGGGCGCCGTTGCCGGCGACCCTGTGCATCGACCTCGCACTTATACCATTACAGACACGCTATGACCTTGTTCACCAGGGCCACGATGGTCGTGCCCAGGGTGGTGTAGGCCACAATGGCCACAATCGCGATCGCGGCCAGGATCAATGCATACTCGGTCATGGTCTGACCGGGGACCCCCTCCATTGCGGGCGCCGTCTCGGCGTCCATATTGAACTGGTTAAACATCATATTGACTCCTTATACTTTATCCTCCCGTATTGGTGTCGCTCTTAACTATGAGCAATCCATGTGCCATCAACCTGTTGGATAAATAGTGAGCGTATTCAGACCAGACCGCTTTCTCCATCTTTACCGGCCGGTCCGGGTACCCGCGGCGACCCAAGTGCATGGGTATTTCTGATTCGACTCGATACATGCATCAACCACTTAGATTCCAGCGTAAGCTATGTATATCTCAGGCAGGCTGTACCTCTCTCGATGCTGACGCAAAAGGGGACCGCCGCGGGAAAGACAACCCGTCCCGCGCCGCGATGCCCTGGATTAGTTCGCGTTATCTTCTCCGACGTTTCAGGGATATTCAGGCCGTTGGCCCGTACCCCGAGGGTGCGTCTCCCCGCAGGAGTGGGCGCAGCCACGGCAACACCAGTCCGGGCGCCGCCCGGAATATGACGTGGTGGCCATGGCGATAATGCCATGTGAGAGGTCGCCAAGAGAATGGCGTTCAATACTTTGTAACTTTGCGACACGTTTGTGGCTCTCCCGATTTGCTGACTCATTGCGCCGGAACAAGAGGGTTGAATGATAGTTCGAGGGGTGCCGTAGCCGAAGGTCGCATGTGTGGCCGGTGGTATATCAGAGGATCGCGTGGGCGAAAGCATGCAACCTGTTGCGCCGAAGGTGGTCAACGTATCGTGTTAAGGAGTGTCGCAGGTGGGAGTCAAGGTATTAATTGTCGATGATTCGCCTTTTGCGCGAAAGGTAATACACCATCATCTCGAGCAATACGGATGCACGGTGGTGGGCGAGGCGGATAACGGCGCGCAGGCGGTCCGTATGTTCAAGGAGTTGGAGCCCGATCTGGTGACTCTGGACGTGATGATGCCCGCGGTCGAAGGAGTCGACAGCCTCAAGGCATTTCGGGCTATCCGTGAAGAGAACCCGAACGCATCGATCCTGATAGTCAGTGCGATTCCATTTGAGAAGACGCGCGATACATTCATGGAGGAGGGCGCTTTGGGCTACGTGATAAAGCCGTTCACCAGATACTCCTTCGATCAGGTGCGGATGCGGCTGTCGCGGGTATTCCCCGAACTGACCCTGCGGTGAAACGCAGGCGCGCGCTGGCTCGCGCAAAAGTTAATCTTCGCGGCGGCGCAACAAATGATTTTCAGCCACGTTGAATACAGCAGGCTGCGGTCCTTAGTCTTCTCCCTTTGCGGAGAACACAGAAGTGGGGCAGACCGTCCTCGAATTTTTGTCTTACCTGGCCTGCCCAGGGTGTTGAACCCGTGCCATCACGCGATTGCAATCTTTGTAGCGACCATAGCAGCCGGGGCCTGAAGGTCTGGAAGCCGGCCTTTGTTGGAGGAAAACCTGCGACGTCCGTGCGTGCCCAACAGCTGCGCCAGTGGTGGCTTAAGCACGTCGGGTCAGCGTGGCGCCGGCGTTTTATTGCGATGAGCCCTGGAGCCCTCGCACGCGCGCTGGCGCCGGTCTTGTTATTGGCTGGGGCTGGATTGGCATATGGGTACCATCTTGGGCGTGAGCCTTTGGCAGCGAGCGAGGCTTACAGCGCTCTGGCGGCGGCGCAGCCGACGATTACCCAGGTAGCGCATAGCGCCTTAACTCTCGACCCGGGCAAACCGGTTCTTTATCACTTGATGCTTCATTGGTTTTGCCGCTGGGCAGGTCTGAGCGAAGCGGGCTTGCGCGCGCTATCAGTCATCTTTGGCCTGGCCTCCGTGTACCTGGTTCTGGCGCTGGGCGAGGATCTGTTCGGATTCGAGGTTGGCTGGTGCGCCGCGGTGTTGTGGGCATTCAACCCCCTGGCGGTGGTGTTTGCGCGTTGGGCGCGCATGTACAGCATGTTAGTCGCATTCGCGCTGGGCCATCTGCTGGCGCTCCAAAAGGTGCGCCGCGGCGCGGGCAGTACGATGGTTTTGATGGCGGGTGTACTGGGCGGCGCGATGCTTTACGTTCATTTCGGCGCGATGTTAATCGTGGCCGCCGATATGGTTGTAATCGTCCGCGAATTTCGGCGCGACGGACGCAGTCGTAGCTGGCCAGCCGTGGCGATAGCAGGCGTCCTGTTCCTGCCGTTCGTCCCGGTCACCATCGCCCAAAGCCGCGCCTTGTTGTTTGGCCATTGGCTGGACTGGCTCGGGGTGAGCAAGGGGTCCCCCGTGCAAATGCTGCTGTTTGGCTCCGCGACGGCGGCGGCGGCGCTGTGGCTGGGGCTGGCCAATCCCGCGGCTGAGGAGCGCCGTGAACGGCTGCAGCAATGCCTGGTCTATGCGATGGTGCCGATGCTGGCGTTGGGCGCCGGTTCGGTGCTGATACGGCCGATGTTCGAAGTGCGCTACGTCAGCCCTTCCTTCGCGGTCCTGGCAGTCATTGCCGCCTACTTCCTGGATTGTGGCGGCCCATGGCTGCGCAACCTGGGCACGGTCGCGGTGGGCGCATTGTGCGTGATGCTGGTGCCGCTGTGTTACCGGGCTCCACATGACCCATGGCCGGCAGTTGCGGCCAAGATCGCCGCCGCCGGCAACCCGGCGGAGCCGATCTTTTTCGAAGCGGGGTTTTTCTCAGCTAACGGCGCGATTGACACCGGTGACGACCAGGGCTTTTCGCAGGGATTCTTTCGTGTGCCTTTCGATTATTATTTTCATCGCGGCAACCCGCGCGCGGTGGTACCGCCTTCACAACCGGCCACGGCACGAAAGCTCATCGAGGCCCGCCTTGGAGAGGCCGGAGGCGCCTGGCTGGTGAGCGCCCGGAAATACCCGGAGGCAGTTGCGGAGTTGCCTCGCGGTCCGCATCTGCGGGTCGACTACGCGGGCCGCTTTTCCAGGATTCTGGTCTCCCACGTGAAGCTGCTGGCCGGGTGATGTTCCCTTTCCCTCCTCTGCGAAATTCGTCTCCGCCGGACAGGGAGAGATAGGGAAGATCTGGCACCGGTAATATTTTTTGCCGGTTCAGGAGGAATGGTCGATCGCTTGATCCAAAGCCAGTTTTACCCGGTCACATTCAGCGCTGAGTTCCTGGATTATATGATCCACGCCGTCCACCGCGCCGCCTCGCGATCGCTGCTCAATCTCCAAACACAGGCGCTGCATTTCCCCGGCGCCGAAGGTAACTGCGGTTCCTTTGAGCCGATGGGCGGCTAGCGCCACCGTTTTGGCGTCTGCGTTGCGACGCCCCTCGAGCATCTTGGCGAGTTGCTCGGGCGCTTCCGTGCAAAACAGATCTCTCAGCTCCCGGAGCAGCGAGCCCCCGTCTTCCTGCAAAGCCATAATGGTTGCGGCGTCAACCGCGCTGATGTCGGTAGCGGCCAAAGTCAGGTACCTCTCAATACAGTGTTCCCCTGCCACGAATCGATGATCGCGACCACAATCATCTTGCCTAACCATCGCGCTCGCTGCGCAAAGGACAACGATACATGCAGCAATTATCGGTCCCTGGTCGGCCAGGCTAATCATAACGAAGGTTAGCTGCTGGTGCGGTCTTTGTCTGCCGATCGGACCTGCAGCAACCGGCACCATACGATACATTTTAGCCGCGGCGTCGCGTACTGTGGCGCGAAAATCCGCCCAGGTCTTGCCGGTGGCAACTCGCCGTGGCCGTCGCGGATTGTGATTGGCCGGCGTCCGGGACCAAATCGCGACCGTGGGCGAGTTGAATTGAAGCCCATAGGGCGGCTGTATTTGTTTGGCTCGCCACGAAGCTTTCGGAGCGCATGGTCTATTGTCACGCGGCGGCAAGGGACTTATAAGACTTCGATCAACTATGGCACACCCATTTATGAACAGATCCCAATCCTGCTACGCCCGCCGCCATCGCAGGTGGTGGTCAGTCTTGTTCCTTGGGCGCGCTCGGGCATATGGCGCTGCCGTCGCAGCGCTGGCTGCCGCGCTTTGGGTCATCACCGCGGCCGGACAAGCGGGCGCAGGAACCGAGTCGCCCGCGGCGCAGCCGCAAAGCCCGGCAAGCATCGCGCCGCCGGCAACGTCTGCCGGCGCTGTGCCGGCGGCGTCAACGGCGACGCCGCCGCCCGCCGGCCATGGCGATTTGGACGTCATCATTGACGCCGGGACGCTGTCTGATCTGCGCTGGCCGAATTTCACCGACTACCGTCCCGCGGTGAAGAAATTCTACCAAGCGGGCGGAGACGCGCTGGCGTGGACCAGCGGGGGCAAGCCGATTGCGCAGGCGCAGGCAATGGTCGAGCAATTCAAGCAGGCGCAACTCAAAGGGCTCAATCCCGAGGATTACGACGCATCGCGATGGGACGCACGGCTGGCGAAGCTTGCTCCCGCGACGCCCAGCCCGGCGCCAACGGATTTGATCCATTTCGACGTCGCGATGACGGTCCTGGCGATGCGCTACATCTCCGACCTGCACCTTGGCCGGATCAATCCGAACCACTTCAAGTTCGACCTCGGCGCGGGCCCCAATCAGCTCGACCTCGCCGACTTCCTGCGCGTTCGGTTGTTGCCGGCGCGCGATGTTCCCGCCGTTATCCTTACCGCCGAACGTCCCTATGCCGGTTATCGGCGGGCGGAAGCCGCTCTGGCGCAATACCTGAAGCTCGCCGCGGAGGGTGACGGGCAGCCGGTACCGGTGCCGCCCCGCAGTGTAAGGCCGGGCAACACGTTTGCCGGGATGCCACAACTGGTCCAGCGTCTGCATCAACTCGGCGACCTTGCTTCGGTCGATGATCCAGCGACCCGGGAGACGGTATATCAGGGCGTGGTGGTCGATGCGGTCAAGCATTTTCAGCTTCGCCATGGCCTGGAGCCCGACGGGCTGCTGGGCAAAGGCACCATAGTGGAAATCAACAAGCCCCTGAGCGGACGGGTGGTGCAACTTAAACTGGCATTGGAGCGCTACCGCTGGCTGCCGTTGGACTTCCCGCAGCCGCCTGTTTTAGTGAACATCCCCGAGTTCAAACTGCGCACTTTGCGGCGCGCGGAGGGCGGCTTTTTGACCATGAACGTGGTGGTTGGCAGGGCTTATCGCCACAAGACCCCGGTTTTCGCCAACGAAATGCGCTACGTCATTTTCCATCCATACTGGAACGTTCCGCCTTCCATCGCTCAGGCGGAACTGTGGCCCAAGCAGGCGCGCGACCCCTCCTATCTTGCCAGTCACGGATTCGAAGTCGTGGACGGCGAGATTCGCCAGAAACCCGGGCCTAAAAATGCGCTGGGGCCGGTCAAGTTTGTGTTTCCCAATTCATACAACGTGTATTTGCACGGCACTCCCGCGGTCAGCTTGTTTTCCCGTGCCCGCCGCGACTTCAGTCACGGGTGTATCCGCGTGGAGGATCCGGTGGCGCTGGCGGCGTGGGTGCTGCGCGACAAGCCGGGCTGGACGCTGGACCGGATCCGCGCCGTCATTGCCGGCAGCCAGACCATCCAGGTAAACCTCGACAAGCCCATTCCCGTGCTGATCCTCTATAGCACGGCGGTGGTGGAACCCGACGGTGAGGTGCACTTTTTCGACGACATCTACGGCTACGATGCGGAACTGGAGCAAGCGCTCGCCGCCGGCTATCCGAGGTGATCGTGGCTGCCGGTTCGCCCTCGCTGCAACGCTCTCGGATGGTGCCCGATACGCCAGGCTCGGTCACTTGGCATGGTTTATGATTAGTGTTACGTTAAAATAGCTCTAATTGGGCGATATATTTGATTCTGCGATAATGTGGAAATGCCGTGTCTACAATTAACCGAGATCGATCCGCCTTGGTCCTCAGTTGGCCTAGCATTGTGAACGCACCCAACATGGTCGCGGATTTTCGCAGACCCTTGTGACCGTTCACGAACCTGATGTCTAACAACTTTCCGGAAACGGCTAGCGCAGAGCCCCGTGTCGCGGCTCAACGCATCGGTGAGGACGCCTATTCAATTCGCTTTGACGGGGACTGGACCGGCAAGCACACCTTGCCGCGCGTGGAGGAACTGCTCAAGGACATCGGCCGCGCGCCGCATCCTCGGACGGTGGTGCTGGACGCGCGCGGCGTGGGCGCGTGGGACAGTTCGTTTGTCGGGTTCATTTTCGACCTTGAGACCCGCTGCGCGCAATTCCACGTAGCGCTGGAGCGCAATTCGCTTCCCGCGGGCGCCGGCAGATTGATCGCATTGGCCGAATCCGTGCCGGAAAAGGCCGACGCGCGGGTTACGGTGGCGCACCAGGGATTTTTCGCGGCGCTGGGCAATCGGACCACGGCCATGATCGATGCCGCGGCGGCGCTGTTTGATTTCCTGGGCCTGTTGAGTATCGCCCTGGGCCGGTTCCTGACCGGACGCTCGCGCACCCGAGTTAGCGACATTTTCGAGCAGATGCAGGCATGCGGCGCCGACGCTCTGGCGATCGTCAGCCTGATCAGCTTTCTGGTGGGTGTGATTCTGGCCTTCATGGGCGCGGTGCAGTTGGAGCGCTTCGGCGCGTCGATCTACGTCGCCGACCTGGTGGCGATCGGCATGTTGCGCGAGATGGGCGCGATGATGACGGCGATCATCATGGCCGGCCGCACCGGCGCCGCCTTTGCCGCGCAATTGGGCTCGATGAAGGTGGCGCAGGAAATCGACGCCATGACCACGATGGGAATATCGCCGATCGAGTTCCTGTGCCTGCCGCGCGTTATCGCCCTGTTCCTGATGATGCCGATTTTGTGCGTTTACTCCGACCTGCTGGGAATCGTCGGCGGCGGCTTCATCGGCAGCGTCATGCTCCACGTCTCACCGTCGGCTTATTTCCACGAGACCATGAGCGCGTTCACGATGACGGATTTCACCATTGGCGTCGTCAAAGCGGCGATTTACGGGGTGCTGGTTGGTTTCGCCGGATGCCTGCGCGGCTTCGAATCCGGAGAGAGTTCATCGGCGGTCGGCTTTGCCGCCACTTCGGCCGTGGTCACCTCGATCGTAATGGTAGTCGTTGCGTGCGGGATTTCCGCATTCATTCTCAACCTGGTTGGAATCTGATTCCGTGTCCGATCACAGCCCCGCGCCCGATGGGCGCAAAGTCCATGTCCGGGTCAGGAACCTGACCATCGCCTTCGGCAACTACGTGCTGATGCGCGATGTCTCATTCGACGTTTATCGGGGCGACATTTTCGTGATCATGGGCGGCAGTGGCAGCGGCAAAAGCACCCTGCTGCGTACCATGGTGGGGCTCAAGAGCCCGGAGCGGGGCGAGATCTGCTACGGTGATTTCAATTTCACCGCCGCCGGCGAGGAGCAACGCGAAGCGTTCCTGCGGCGCTGCGGGATTTCATACCAGGGCGGGGCCTTGTGGAGCTCGATGACGCTGGCCGAGAACGTCTCGCTGCCACTGGCCGAATTCACCAATTACTCTGAGGAGGAGATTCGCCGCCAGATCAGCCTCAAGCTGGCCCTGGTCGGGCTGCGCGGCTTTGAGGACTACTATCCCAGCCAGATTAGCGGCGGGATGCAGAAGCGCGCGGCGCTGGCGCGCGCGATCGCACTGGACCCCGAGATCCTGTTCTTTGACGAGCCCTCGGCGGGACTGGACCCCATCAGCTCCTACCGCCTGGATCGTCTGATCAGAGAACTGCGCGACAGCCTGCAGGCAACCGTCATGATTGTCACCCACGAACTGCCCAGCATCTTCGCCATCGCCAACAACGGGATCATGCTGGACGCGGAGTCCCGCACGATCATCGCGCAGGGCGATCCGAAGGTGCTCGCGGCGACTTCAAAGGACCCCAAGGTGATCGAGTTTCTCAATCGCGGGCAGGAGCGGGCGGAAAAACATGCGTAGATTCAGCCCCACGGCGATCGGAATTTTCGTTTTCGGCGGACTGCTGATATCGTTTGCCGCGATCGCCTACGTGGCTTCCGGCCGCCTCTTCTCCGACAAAACCCAATACGTCTGCTATTTCACCGGCAGCGTCAACGGGCTTAAAGTCGGCGCGGCGGTTAAATTCAAGGGCGTGGAGCTGGGCCGGGTCGTGGCCATCAGGCTGTCGCTCGCCAAACCCGGCGAGAATCGCGTGCCGGCCTGGAAAATCAATCCCAACAACATCGCCCTGCCGGTAGTGATCGAGCTCGAGCAGCGCCAGCTCCTGCGCAAGGGCAGCTCGGTCGATTTCGGCAATCGCGACAACCTTCGCGCCGCGATCAGGGAGGGTCTGAGGGCGCAGCTCGCAATGGAAAGCCTGCTGACCGGCCTGCTTTACGTTGACCTCGACTTCTTACCCGGCACCCCTTACACGCTTTACGAACCGCCCGACTCGGCTCTCTCCGAGATTCCAACCCGCCCCGCCGACCTCGAGATGCTTCAGAAAAAGTTGATGGAAGCGGTCCGCGACATTGAAAAGCTCAATCTCAGCGCCCTGGTCGACTCGGGCACCCGGGCGATGAACGCAGTAGCGACGCTGGCCGCCGACCCCGAGCTGCCCAAGACCATCGCCTCGCTCCACACCACGCTGGGGGACGCTCAGTCCACCATCATTGAGGCCCGCTCGGCCATCAACAATGCGAAAGCAGCGGTCGGCGATATGCGCAAGCTCATGGCCCGGGTCGAAACCGAATTTGGGCCCATGGAGCGTAAGATTACCGATACGCTAGACCACGTCGACAAAACTCTGGCCACCGCCAACACCACGCTTGAAGGGGTGGGAACCGTGGTCAATCCGACGGCGCCGCCGATCGTGGAGCTCAATCGTACTCTGGTCGCGGTGCGCGAGGCGGCGACCAACCTCGCCGATCTCAGCCGGATGCTTGACCGCAATCCCAGCATACTGATCCGTGGCCGATATTTTCCCGACGAGGACAAAAAGTGAACAACCACCGCCGCCTTGCGCTGGCCGCTGTGTTGCTGGCCGTTTTGGCGCTGCCCGCATGCCATCCACTGGCTCCGCAGCCTGACCCGACGCGATTTTACGTTCTGGTACCGATGGGCGGCGCGTCCCAATCCGTTGTCGCCAGCGCCAACTCGGCCACGGTCATCGGCCTGGGTCCGGTGAATCTGCCCGACTATCTCGACCAGCCTGCGATGGTCTCGCGCCGGGAAGGCAACCGGCTGTACATGTCGGCCTACGATCAGTGGGGTGAGCCGCTGCGCAACACCTTCAAGGATGTTTTGAAGCAGGACCTCGCGCTCGAACTGGGCGGGGACCAAATCATCGATTATCCGTGGTACAGGACGACCACCGTCGATCGCCAGATCACCGTGGACGTAATCAACTTCGAGTTTGATGCTTCGAACAATTCGGCGGAAATCAGGACCAACTGGCGTGTGGTGAACGCCCGGACCGGGAGCACCGAAGCGCATGGTCAATTTGTGGCCGCGCAAAATGTGCCGTCCCCGTACTCCGGTCTGGAACGCGCCGCGGCGCTGAGCAGCCTGGTCCACGACCTGGCGCAAATGCTCGCCCAGCAGGTGCGCCACAGTTCGTCAATCGCACGGGAAGGAGTCCGCACGACGCGGCGCGAGGTAGCATTCGGAGATTGATCGCGCCAACATAGGCAAAAATCGCCGGCTTCGGTTTGGCCGGAAAAGGGGCTCCCGGCGTGGCGCCGCAACGCAGCCGGGGACCTGGGGGCAGAGGAGGTTTGCAGCGATGATTAATCTTCTCGCGCGGCGATGGTGGCTGATCGTCCTGCGGGGCGTGGCGGCGATTGTTTTCGGTATCCTCGCCATCACGCTGCCCGGAATCACCCTGGCGACCCTGATAATCCTGTTCGGCGCCTACGCTTTCGCCGACGGAATCTTTGCCGTCCTCCACGCGATTGGCGGCGGCGATGAGTCGGAGTCCAAATGGCTGCTGTTACTGGAAGGATTGCTCGGGATCGGCGTCGGCCTGATCACCTTCTTCGAGCCCGGGCTGACCGCGATCGTGATGCTGTTCTATATCGCGGCCTGGAGCCTGGCCACCGGCGTGTTGGAAATTGCCGCCGCCTTGCGGCTGCGCAAACAGGTCGCCGGCGAGTTCTGGATGCTGCTGGGCGGTCTGTGCTCGATCGTCTTCGCGATCATCATAATGGTCCACCCGGGCGCCGGCGCGCTGGCCCTGATCTGGCTGATCGGCGTTTACGCCTTGGTGTTCGGCATTGTGCTGCTCGCCCTGGGATTCCGCCTGCGTGGAGTTAAGACCGCTCTAGCTGTTTGATCGCATCCAGTGCCTGAATCCGAGCCGCGACCGTCAAGGAGCGGTCAGGTGGCAAAACCCGACCCAGACCGCTCGCTCACGCGCGCGGCTCGGATAGTCAGGCATCCCTCTCCGGATGGACCGAGCGGGACGGATGGCCGCTCTTTGAGAAATCTCAAATATTTGGGCAGCACTAGGCAGCCTTCGCGGCCGCGGGCCGATGATAGTCGCGGATCTCTTTGATTTTGCCGTCCACGATTTCCATCAACTCGGCGCCGATCGCCTCGATCACCTTGCCGTCGCTAACGCGAGTGCCGTGAAACAGCGATTCGGCCACGCCGTGGCCTGAGTTTCCCGTGCACATCCGCAACTCGCAGCGGCCGTCGGGCATCGCCGCGAACTCGGCCTCATATTGGCGCCTGACTAACGCCCGCCCTTCGCGCCGGCCGCCGTCGGCGCCCACAATCGTGGGATGGTCGTGAAAACAGGCCATCACCGCCTCGATATCGTGCCGGTTGAACGCATCGAAATACCGCTCAATGAGTTGCTCCTCGGGCGTCATCAAATTACCTCCGCTGTTTTCTGAACATGCGCCAACACGAGGAGTGAGGGGAGAGGAGTGAGAAGTGAGAGGCAGACAAAAGGGAGCCAGGAGTTAGAAATTTCTGTC
>DASZGF010000156.1:0-32249 GCA_035939115.1 Binataceae bacterium (SeqCode) | reverse complement strand
ATCGTGGGGCAGTTACAGGTTACGCTTGGAGTCGGTCAGCAAAATGCGCAGCGCGTTCAGCACCCGGCGCGGATACTTTCGATGCATCGCCATCCCAAGCCAGTACGCCGCCTCCTCACGCTCCATCTTCTCGATTCCCTCGACCACCTCGCGCATCCGGTCGCGGCTCCGCATCGGCGCCAGGGTGCGGAACACCAGCCCGAGCGTCATCGCCAACTCCTCGCTGATAGGGCGGACGGAACCGCGTCGCGCGGCGGCGGGGTCGCGCGTGGAATCGAAGCGGATGCCTTCTTGGGTGAGGCGGCGCAACACGCGATGCTCGATCAGTTCGAGGTTTCGCCCACGAAGCCCTGCTATACGAAGCGGCGTCCGGATATAGGGCGTTGCCGGCGCGGGCACTTGGAAGATCTCGATCTCTGCATCGCCGGGGCGGTACGTGCGCGCACGAATCTCGAAGCAGGGCTGGTCGAGAAGCGCCTCAAGGCGCTCTTGGCATTGATGTGGGTTAAAGGCTGAAGTTCTCGCGGCTGCGGAGTGGGGGCGGAGGTGTTATTTGCGTGTGCGAGCCGGTGACTTGAATTTCATACGCGACGTAATCCGCGTGCTTCGGAGCCTGGCCTGCCGACCACGTTGGAGTTTGACGAGCCGGACTTCCGGGCCTGCCGGAGCCGAAGCGCGGCCGGCCGCCTGCCACGCGGCGTCGGCTCTTCCAGTTCAAGGAAGTGCGGCCAGGAGACCTGCGGGTGCGGCCAACCGACGCTAACCCAAAAGGCTCGAAATGTCGAATTTCCCCTGAATTCGTTGAGAAATTCGGTCTTCTGTGACGGGTGTGACGGGTCGGTCCGATTTCTACCGTCTGCGCGCATGTGGGCGCGCGGGCGCGCGTATTTTTATACGGTGGAAAAGGGGGAACCCCCGTCACACCCGTCACAAAACCGCGAATTGATCAATAAACTCAAGGCTTTTCCTCGTTTTGGGACGTTGGGGAGTCCGCCAGGGTGATTCCATTGCAGATCCCTCTCAGACCAGTGCCCCCCTGCCGGGTGATCTTGATGCCGGCCTTCTCCAACCGGTCGTTAAAGTCGACACGTCGCCCCGTCGGCTCGTCGTTCTCTTGGGCCCACTGGGTGAAACCAGCCCAGAGGACGGTGGCAGTGGTCTCGAAGGCCTCGCCGCGTTTGCATCTCTCTTCGCAAAAACGTTGGACCAGGTTCTGTTGTTGCAGATATTCGTCGGTTGCAAGTCGTATGGTCCGTGGCGGCTTTGTGGACCCGAGCTTGCACCTCTCGACGCATCCGTCGATTAGGCGCTGAAGTATTCCGGCCGCCTCGCCCCGCAGTTTATCGGCCAGTTCCAGGTCGGCGGGCAGCACATTCCGTTTTTGGTCCGCTTCCTGTGCGAATTGCTGGGGGAAGCGCTGGATGTGCAGGCGCCGCTTCCAGGCAGGCTGGTCTGCACCCTGCAGGCGAGGATGGACGTTGGTGAAGACCACGACCTTGTGTGTCGGGTCCCATGTGACGAAGTTCTCACGCATCCCACGGGCCGTGATGGGATCGGCGCCAGTTAACTTCTTGACCCGGCTTTCGTTGAAGCTGCCCACTTCGTCCGATTCCCTGGAGAGAGCAAGGCGGGCGCCGCGCAACATCATGAGGTCGCAAGGGTGGCGGTCGTACTTGTGCGCGAGCAGCGCTTCGATCGGCAGTTCGGCCGAATAGCCGGCGGGTGATCGCCCCATCACATCCTGCGAGATGAGGTCGTTCAGAGCGCCCTTGCCATTGCCGCCGGCGCCAACCTGGACCACCAGCATATGTTCCTTAACGTCGCCGGAAAGGCAGTACCCGTAAACGCGGAACTGGTATTTGACCAGTTCGTCTATTTCCTGCAGATGCAGGGCCTCGCGCTCGGCCTGCGGCCGCGCCGTGCTGTTTTTGCAGGCTGCGCAGGGGCAGGCGTCCGGCGGCAGGCTGCCGCCCATGATCTCGCGGATGAACTTGTCAAAGATGGGCGTGGGCATCCGCTCAGCCGCCACGGGCGTGACCTTAGTGAAGTAGTCTTTGCGGCGCGCCGGCCGAATCGTTCCGTCCCTAAGATTGACCGCTCCGTCGGCCGTGTTGATCATCCACCTGTCGGAATCGAAAACGTCGGTTGTGGTAGCCACGCGCGGGTCTGATCGTGCCATTTTCTCGACGGCCGCGACCTTTGCCGCGGTTGCGATGGACGCGGCTGCGCTCTTTGCCGCCTTTCGGGCCTCGGCTTGCCCGTCGGGCGTATCGCCTTTCTTCGCAATAATCGCGTTGTAAACCTCGTGGTACAGCTCTTGGGCCGCGGCGACTATAAGGCGTTTGGTCAGCGTGAAGATGAAGAGTTTTTCATCACGCTTCCAGCGATGTTCGGTCTCGCTGTAGACGTACCAGTCGGCTTCGGCTTTGATGTACAGGAGATCGAGGCCGTGCTCGGTTATGAGCCGGTTGGCCAGGCTTAGATCAGAATACTTGGCGGGCGGGTCGGTTTCCGGCCCCTGAAGTTCGTCTGCATCCGGGTCCTCCGCCTTGTGTGCCTTGGGCAATTTTGTCCGGTCACTCTTGCCGTTCCTGGAACTTTTGGTCCCCTGCCAGCCGTGTTTGAGCGCCTCGTAAAAAAGGGTCGCGACGGTGATGCCGCCTTCCGCTTTGATGCTGCGCCAGTACTTGCTCTGCTCGGCTTCGCTGTATTTCTGGGATTGGCGCGACCAACTGTCGAAGGCGCCCTCGCCCACATCGCCCAGGCCGTTCTTCGTCGCCATCATCATGCGCACGTAAAAGTCATATGGGGCGTCGTTGTTCGGGACGTGCCTAAGAGCGTCCTCGATCTGGGACGAGGTGGCGCTGCTGAAAGACCATTGGCGGCCGTCCGCTTGGCGTTGCCGCCGCTGCCGGGTTTCCTCCTCGGCCCACTGCGCCGCCAGCCCCGCCAGTTCTTCGGCCGTGATCAACGCAGTACCTCCTCCGGGACTTCGAGCAGGCATGAGCGGCGCCAGGGGCGCTCCAAGGTCGGCTGTCCCTTGCGAACCCAGGTGCCGTAGAGCTTGGTGATTCTGCCCGGGTTGGCCACGCTGGTGTCGATCTTGACCACTTCGTCGCTGAATTTGCGGTCGAGCAGTTTCAAGCAGTTCGACACGTACCGGTCGGTGGTTTCGTTGATCGGCAGTCCGGCAAGCGTGAAGAGCAGATGAAACCCATTCCCGGAGTCGCCGAGGATCGGAGGGGCCCAGCCGTGGCGGCCGACGAGCCACGCGCGGCAATCAAGCGCGCGCTCGTAAGCGGCGCGCTTTTCGAGGTCGGTCGACGAAATTTTCTTCGGAAAGCGCTCGGGGTCAAAGTCGACCAGCAGAAGGCGCCGGCAGATTACGTCGCAATCCGAAACCGCCGCGCCCTTGCTCATCCGTCTAAACCGGGCGTGCGACCTTGAGAGCAAGCTGGGCTTGACCGGGTTGAGCGTGATGTAGGTGGCTTCGACGACGACGTCGTCGGTATCCACGACGAGGGCGGCCACCGTGGTGATATCCGAGGGCGCGATGAAACAGCTCGTGGTGTGCGGAGTCACCCGCCGGATCTCCAGGACTGCGGCCCTGGTCAGGCGGAAGAACAGGCTCAAGGTCCGCTCAATCTCACCGGCAAAAAATCGATCGACGGCAGTCATTGATCCGGCTCCTCCGGCCGCCAGGGACCGCCAACGGCCAGGCCGCCTGGCGGAAGGTGTTGAACGTGCCGATGACGTCACCGCGTTTGCAGCCGGCGAAGGCGAGCCCTAGCCGGCCATCTCCCCGCGCCGCTCGTCGGCCCTGGCGACAACCCAACGCGTCATCGCCGCGTCGAGCGCCATCTCGCGCCTCGCTTGCGATGCCGGCCGATGTTGGCTATCGGAAGGTGGTTGTGGTCTGCTGCATGGTCGGTTTGCCCCCGAGCCGTGTACGATTATTTCCGCAGCAGCGCTCATAGCGGTCCGTCACTAGCCGCCACACCGCCGTTTTTCAGCCACGTGTCAACGTCCGAGAGCCTCCAGCCGACGCGACGCGCCGAAAGTTTGACGGGCTCGGGGAACATTTTCTGGCGCCGCAGTCTCCAGATGGTGGCGTCACTCAGCTTAACTTTCTTTCTGAGCTCTTTTCGATCGAGAATTTCAACAGACATCCTTAAACCTCACGACACGCATGAAATGCTCTAGCGTGTAGTGAAGCGCAGACGCGCTCTGCCTATCAAGAATGTCAAAAATCGCCGGGAATCGTGAATTATGACACGGTATCTTGGCGCGGATGCCGGCGCCGGCGCGCCCGCACATAGACGTCGATATCAATGTACCGGAATAACTCTGAGTAGAGTTTTGCTGCTAGACCGTCAAGGCTTCGCCGGGCACGCACTTGTGGAGGAACGACACGCCGGCGAAACTCACTCATAAAGAAATCGCGTGAGAAGCTGCGCGGTCGTCCACGGGGCGCCGCAAGCTTGCCGGCGATCAGCCCGAGCTCTTCCGTGTAGCTCGCGATCATCTCCACCATCTCGCGCAGCGCCTCGGATGTCAGGCGCATGCGCCCCGGTTCCAGCCGCGGAAGCTCGATCGCGACCTGTAACGACGATAGAACGGGCTCGAGATCGGGCAGTTCCTTCAACGCGGCGTGCGAGGCTTCCAGGCGACGGTGCGCTAAGATGATTTGCTTGCGCCAGCGCCTCAATTCATCGAGCCGCTGCCAATCGGCGCAATCCAGACAGAAAAGCGCGACAGCGCCAGCGGGGACGCCCGCCTTGCGCAGCTCGCCGTAGGCCGGGCTCTTTTCGATCCTGGATACGGCCTCGGGATTGCGCCGGCGCGCGTATTCCAGAAATTCACGATCGACTTCAGGCGGCA
Source organism: Binataceae bacterium (SeqCode) (assembly GCA_035939115.1). Classification (GTDB taxonomy): domain Bacteria; phylum Desulfobacterota; class Binatia; order Binatales; family Binataceae; genus JAJPJA01. The sequence continues at coordinate 27,368 of DASZGF010000156.1, read as the reverse complement.
CCGGCGGCGGCGGTCCCTCAAGCAGCTTGGGGCCTCGCCCCCTTTTTTTCCTCCGGGTGGACGCCATCAGAGCAGAGAGACAACCTTGGCGGCCGGCTGGCCGCTCACCAGGAAACCATTCTTGATTGCTGTGTGTCCGAGCCCCCAGAGAGCCTGCAGTACCACGGCAATGATGACGGGTTTGATGCCGTACAATACGCTCCGCACCTGAGGAAGCGACCGAAGGTCGCGTAGGCCCACGCACAAGCCATCACGATCAGCATCGCTGGAAGGATGAAGCACATGCCCGCATGACTATCGACGATCTCGGCGCCTGTCGTCCCTCAGCCCCTTGCGAAGGGTACAGGTGTGCCTGACCTTGTACCTTCTGGCGCATTTCGGGCAACGCTAGTAAGCCCTCAAACGTCGCGCAACTACCGTCGCCATTTTCTTCGGCAAAGCCCTTACTTCTGTGTCGCCCGCGGCTGAACCTCTCGCTTGATCCTCTCCACCTCCCACCGCGCGATCGCTCGGGTGAATTCCTTGCCGACCGCGTACTGGTTCGGTTCGTCCAGGTCCTTGAACCACTCTGGGAGGGGGTGACTCGAGGCTTGGCTTACCTTCCATTACTGCCGTCGCTGGCGCGTTTCAAACCTGCTAACGCGACGGCGCGCCGTGCCGTGGCGCCATTGAGATACTCGGCGGTCCCGGTAACGCCCGGGCAGGTTGCTGGGCGCGCCGCTAGAACCGACGCCGCGGACCCGGCCGAGGTCGCCCGCGAGACGAAGCTGCCCCAGCCCAAACCACGCGTCGCGGCCGAGGTCCACCGCCACCGCGCGCCATCCGGCACCTCTCATCCTCGCGCGACAGACTGCCACTTTTGGCGAATCAGGTACCTAACTGGTACCTAAAAGTGGAACTGAGTGCTGAACGCGATCAGGATTTGCACAGAGATCACAATTATTATTGGGATTTTGTGGTGAGCCGTCCGGGACTCGAACCCGGGACCCTCTGATTAAAAGTCAGATGCTCTACCGGCCTGAGCTAACGGCTCACCGTGGGTGGGGCCGGAAAGGTTATATATTACGGGCTTTCCTGCCCATCGCAAGCATGCTCTGGCGCGGCCAGAGCCTAGCGACGGGGTGTTTCAGGCAAATCGCTTCGCGTTGATCCCTCGTCGTCTCGCTGGCGCTCGACTCGCTCGGGATGACAACAGGGGCTCGCATCAGCCCAAGGCGCCGTCGGCGGCTAGTTCGGTGATCTGCTCTTCGTTGTAGCCTAGGATGTCGGCGAGCACGTGCTGGGTGTCGCCGCCCAGGATCGGCGCGGCGCTTTGGATCGATCCTGGAGTAAGCGACAGTCTGATCGGCGGGGATTCCACAAAAATGGTCCCATGCAGCGGATGATTCACCTGGACGAAGTGTCCACGATGCGCCAGTTGCGGATCCTGGCTTAGCTCGGCGCTGTTCTGGACCGCGCTGGACGGCACGCCCGCCGCCTGCAACATGGCTTCGGCCTGATACTGGTCGAGCGTTGAGGTCCAGCCCGCCACGATGCGATCGAGTTCCTCGGCATGAGCCAGGCGGGCCGATAGCAACGTGAAACGTGGATCGCGCTTGAGTTCGGGAAGTTGCAGGACCTTGCAGAGTGCCTGCCATTGCGCGTCGTTCTCACAAACTACTGCGATCCATCGATCGTCGCCGGCGCAGGGATAAACGCCGTGCGGTGCGAAATTCAGATCGCGGTTGCCCATCGGGGGCATCGCGCGGCCGTTGACCGAATGGTCTAAGTAGGCCGGGGCAAGGAAATGTATCGCGGCTTCGACCTGGGAAAAATCGATGAATTGTCCTTCGCCGGTCAGCCGCCGATGGTCGAGTGCGGCAATCAGCGCGAGCGCGGTCATCCGCGGGACGACGTAGTCGGTGTAGGAATGAAATGGTCCGGACGGATCGCGATCGGTCCATCCGGTGACCTGATGGAACCCGGCCATCGCGGCGCCCATATAGCCCCATCCGGCGTAGTCCGCCATCGGGCCGTCCTGACCCATCAGGCTGCTGCTGAGCATGATAAGGTCGGGCCTGACCTGGCGCAGCGATTCGTAATCGAGCTCCCACTTGCGCATCGTGCCGGGCGAGAATGATTCCATCGCCACGCCGGCCCATCGCACCAGGTCAAGCACGACGCGCCGCGCGGAAGGACGCGCGAGGTCGAGCACGATGCTGAGCTTGCCGGCGTCGCAGTTGCTCCACATCGCGGAGTTTTCCGCGCCTTGTTCGTTGTTAAGAAAAGGCGGCTGGGTGCGCGCGGCGTCATAGCGGTTGTGCGGCTCGATGCGCACCACAGTGGCGCCGAAGTCGGCGAGTATCCGGGTGGCCATCGGCGCTGCCATCGCCCAGGTAAAGTCGCAGATCCGTACTCCGGACAGAGGCCTTTCAGCGGTCATCAGATGATCCCCGACTTCTGCAATTCGCGCATTCGCTCATCGCTAATTCCCAATTCGCCGACATAGACCTCGCGATTGTGTTCACCGATCGTTGGCGGTCTGCGCCGATAGCGCAGCGGCGTCGCGCCGAACCTGGCGAACGGTCCCGGGTAGGCAAACGCGCGGCCCAACTCGGGATGCTCGGCCATCCGCCAGTAGCCGCGCTCCTTGAGTTGCGGGCTGGCGAAAACTTCGGGCACCGATTCCAGCGACCCGATTAGAAGGCCGTGGCGATCCGCCAGCTCCATCAGTTCGGCCTTGGTATGACTCTGCGTGAAACGGCGAATCACGGCGATAATCTGATCACGCGCCTCCTCCGGCCATCGTCCGTCTTCGAGCAGCGGACTCAGGGCTTTGAGCTCCGGGTCGGCGTCGGGCAGCCGGCTTTGTTCGTAAAGGAACTCACGTACCTTCACCATGAAGGGGCCGGCGTTGGCGCCGAACGCCACAGCCAGCGTTACGTGGCCGTCCATTGCCGGCCAGATGATCTGATTCTCAAGGATCCCCAGACGCAGCCCGCCGCGATGGCGCCGGAAGGGGGCCGCGTTGAAGTGTGTCGCCAACGCGTCGGACTGCGTCGCGATCGTCACCGACTCCTGCGCCGAGACGTCCACATGCTGGCCGCGCCCGGATCGCACGCGATGGAAATGCGCGAGCATCGCACCCAGCGCGCCGTCCGCCGCCGCGTGGAGATAGGCTTGCGGCACCGAAACTCGCAGCGGGGGGCGGTCGTCGTCGCCGGTCAGGGCGAGCGGACCGCCCGCCGCCATCACTATCAGGTCGCTCGACGCCCAATCAGCTTTGGGACCGGTTTGTCCGAAGGGCGAAATCGAAACGTAGATCAGCCCCGGATTGGTCTGCGCCAAATCGACGTAGCCAAGCCCCAGGCTATCCATGCGTCCGGGCGGGGCGGATTCGATCAGAAAGTCCACGCGGACAATGAGTTGAAGCAGCAGCGCCCTGCCCTGCGCGGCGGTGATGTCGAGCGTGATGGCGCGCTTGTTGCGGTTGTAAGCCCACCAGTAGAGCGACCCGTTGGGATCGGGGCGGTCCTGGTAAAAAGGCGCCAGGCGCCTTACCGGGGAGCCGCCGGGCGGCTCTACGACGATAACGTCGGCGCCGAGGTCGGCGAGCAATTGACCGCACAACAGCCCCCGCTCATCACTGAGATCGAGGACTCGATAGGGTTCCAGCGGCGGCTTTGGTTGAGCAGGACTTGCAGCCATCGGTTCTCTATAGCTTTTTCGCGGGTTCGATTACACTCGCGAAGGGCAAGCGCCGGTATCAGGAGGTTTTATGGACAGGCAGCAGAAGATCGACTTCGTCCGCGGCATCTGGGAGGCATTTGCGCGGGGCGAGATGAAAAAGGTTTTCGCCGCGATGCCGGAGGACGTTACCTGGAAGCTGCCACAGGGCGGCTGGATAAGGGGCAAACAATCGATTCTCCATCTGGCGCGGGCGTCGGCGGGCAAGCTCAAGGGCTATCGGACCGAGATTCGCCGCACGCATTGCGACGGCGACAGCGTAATCCTTGAAATGACCAATCGCGCAACAACGCCCGGCGGCAAGCCCTACGCCAATGACTATTGTTTTATTTTTGATCTCGTTAACGGCAAGATCAAAGCCATCACCGAATACACCGACCAGCTTACAGTCAAAGATGCAGTCGGCGACGCCGAGTTCGACGATGTGCGCAAGGCGATGGCGCCGGTAGTCGAGCCGACGGAATCTTAGGCGCTTGGTTGTGCTTGAAGTGTACCAGGCACCCTCACCCGCGCGTCACGGCTGTTGCGAAAAAGAGCCGCAACAGCCGCGCCGCTTGCCCTCTCCCACAACATATGTGGGAGAGGGATAAGGCACCCTCTCCCTCGCCCTCTCCCATAGAAAAATGGGAGAGGGGACAGAAAGAAGGAAAAAATGAAAGCTTACGAATTGCGCAATGAGTCGGGGTCTACGACGCTAGCTATGGTGGAGCGGGCGCGGCCTGTACCCGCGCCGGGCGAGGTTTTGGTACGGATTCGGGCGACCTCGCTCAATTACCGCGACCTGCTGATCGGGAAAGCGCCTCGCAGTGCGCCGCTGGTTCCGCTTTGCGACGGCGCTGGGGAAGTGGTCGAGGTGGGGGTGGGCGTGAGCGGCGTGAAAGTCGGTGATCGCGTGGCGGGCACCTACTTTCAGGATTGGGTGTCCGGACCGGTCACAAAAAACATCTTCCGCACCGTTTTGGGACAGACGATCGACGGAGTCCTGGCCGAATATGTCGTGCTCAAGGAGCACGGCGTGGTGCGCATCCCTGAGCATCTGTCCTTCGAGGAAGAGGCCACCCTGCCCTGCGCGGGACTGACCGCATGGCAGGCGCTGGTTACCGAGGGGCGCATCAAGGCGGGCGACACGGTTGTGGTGATGGGCACCGGCGGGGTTTCGATTTTCGCGCTTCAGTTCGCGCTGCTGTGCGGCGCAAAAGTTATCGCCACCACCGGCAGCGATTCGAAGATGGAGCGGCTCAAGTCGATGGGCGCCAGCGCAGTGATTAACTACAAGACTACGCCGGAATGGGATAAACAAGTGCTGGAGTTGACCGGCGGCGCCGGCGCGGACCATGTGGTGGAAGTCGGCGGCGCCGGCACGCTGCCACGCTCACTGCGGGCGGTGCGCCATGGCGGCTTCATCAGCCTGATCGGCGTCCTGGGCGGCGCCGGTGAAAAGTTCAGTCCCGGCAACATCATTCTCAAGGGGGTGCGGCTGCAGGGAATCTTTGTGGGTTCGAAAGAGATGTTCGAGGACATGAATCGGGCGATCGCGCTCAACAGAATGCGTCCGGTGGTCGATCGCACCTACCAATTCGAGGAAGCGGCGCAGGCGCTGGCCTTTGTCGAAAGCGGCCAGCATTTCGGCAAGGTCTGCATCCGGGTGTAGTCGGGACCTCGGTTGCGGGCGGTGGCCCACTTTTAAAGTGTAGCGCGAGCAAAAAAACTAGCGCGTCATCGACAGGCATAGACGCCTGTCCCACTATTCAGATTGCTTACTCGTGACCACTCCCGCGGCTTGGCCGCAGGCGCGGCGATGGTAGCAGCAAATGTCAACGCGATGCGGGGATCACCGGCAGGGTCAGATACGACGCCATCCCGCTCTGATGCATCACGGATTGCAGGGCCGGGCGCGTTTCGGGGTCGGCGAACAGGTCGTGTCCGGTGTTGGGATTGCGGTCGAAGCGTGGGAAGTTGCTCGAGCTTACCTCCAGCCTGATGCGATGTCCTGCTTTGAAGACATTGGCGGTCGACCACATATCGATAGTGTATTCGTAGACCTTGCCCGGCGTCAGCAGGACCGGCTGCGAGCGCGATTCGCGGTAGCGGGCGCGGATGATGCCGTCGGTCAGATTGCGGGAGAGGCATCCGCAGTCATCGACATCGACCAGCTTGGCGGTAAAGTCGGTATCCGGGGCGGAGGATGATGCGTACAGGGTCAGGCTGATCGGCCCCACCACTTCGACATCTTCGGTGAGCGGTTCGGTGGTATAAACCAGGACGTCAGGGCGCGCCTCGATCGCGCTCTGGTCGTAGGCGCCCCCCGGCACCACGGCGGCGTAGCAGCACAATCCGCCGCCGCGCGTGGGCGTGGGGTCCAGCGGATTGTAGAGAAATGCGTCGGGTGGTTCGTGGCCGGGCGCCTGCGTGGACAGGGCGCCATCGCCGCTAGAGCTGTTGGCGCGTCCGCGGCTGTGCAGGTAATAGCGCTGCCACTGGGTGCGCGCCAGTGGCCATTCGTTTTCGTCGCGCCAGCGATTGGTTCCCATCACGAACAGGCGCACGGGTGGTAGTTCAGTGCCCTTTTCAATCCCTTTCAAATGACGATCGAAGAACTTCAACGCATGGCTGTCCAGGTCGATCGATATCGACGCCGCGCGGTAACCATAGTCGACTTCGCCGACCATGTTGCCCATCGGAATCGTATGCGCCCAGGGACCCATCATTAGCCGCGCGCCCTCGCGTGCCGCCGCGCCGGCGCCATGCGCGTGCATTCCCGTGTAGTTGCGGATCGTTCCGCCCTGGAAGATGTCGTACCATCCGCCGACGTTGAGCGCCGGTACGTTGATCTTGCTGTGATGGTTCTCGATGTCGATCTTCTGCCAGTAGGAGTCGTAGCTCGGATGCTCCAGCCATTCGAAGAAGAACGGCGCACCGATCTTGAACAGCTCGTAGTTCTTAAGCGGCATCACCTCCATCCATTTGCGCATCTCATCGATACCGCCCAGCACCTCGCCCAACTCGGCGGCGGCGGCGGGGTTGTCTTTGCGCTCGCGCATCAGACGGTCGGGCGCCAGCGACGACATCGTCCAGCTGACGTTGAATCCGAGCGCGAATGCGCCGCCCTGGTAGGTCCATCCGTCATGGTAGTTGGAAGCGGTGATGCTCGGCACCATCGCCTTGAGGCTGGGCGGCGCGGTGGTCGCGGTCAGCCATTGGGTGGCGCCCATGTAGGAGGGGCCGAAGCTGCCGACGACGCCGTTGGCCCACGGTGCTCGCGCGGCCCATTCGACGGTGTCATAGCCGTCCTGCGGCTCGACCGTGAAGCAGTTCCAGGTGCCGGCGGAATTAAACCGCCCGCGGCAGTCCACGACCAAGACGTTGTAGCCGTGCGCCGCGGCGCGAATCGGATCCAACACGGTGGCCAGCAGCGGCCCGCCCTTTCCATAGGGCGTGCGATTGAGCAGTACCGGCAGCCTTTCGTTGCTGTCGGGGCGGTAGAGGTCGCCCTTGAGCACCACGCCGTCACGCATCGGGACCGATATGTCTTTCTCAACGCTTACCTTGGCCATCGCGGGAACTCCTTGTTGACGAAGGCCGTTGTAGCGCGGCACACGGCGGAAAGAAAGAGAGAGAGAAGTGAGGGGGGAGGAGTGAGAAGTGAGAAAACAAAGCAGCCATTTTTGTTCTGGCTCTCACTTCTCTTACCTCACTTCTTTTCCCTCTTTTTTAGCGGTAGCGCCGCCGCCGCGTGGTCTCTATGATGGTCCTGCGATGCTGCGCCGGCTGATTCCGATATCCCTGATGATGCTCTGCCTGTTATGGTCCGTTGCGTATGGCGCGCAGCAGGGAACACTCAAGCTCGACGTGCTCGATGAACTGGGTGCGGGCGCCAAGCCGGCCGCGCAGATTTTCGCCGCCGACGGCAGCAAGGCGGGCGAGGTGTCCCCCGGCAGGAGCGTGGAACTGCCCGCCGGCACCTACAAGCTGGTGCTGCCCGTGGTGGGCGGCAAGATCGTGCGCGAGGGCGTGCTGGTCGAGGCCGGCCGCGTTCACACGGTATTGATCACCGATGTGGCGGTGTTGAGCGTCTCCGCCCGCAGCAGCGGCAAAGAGCCCGGCTATGGGGTGACGGTGACCGATGCCAGTCCGCCGCATGACAAGCTGGCCGAGTTTCTCAGCGGCGACAAGATGCTGTTTGCGCAGCGCCAGGTCGATGTGAAAGTTGACGTGCCGCCGCAAGGCTACCTCTGGCATGCGGTCACGCTCCAGCCCGGCCATCGCGCGACCTTGGAATTGAAGGAGGAGAAGCCGGCGGAACTGATTGTCCGCACCAGCTTTTCCAAAACTCCGATCGATGGGAGCACCCGCGTTGTGATCTATCGGGCGGGGACGCAAAAGCAGGCTGGCGCCAGCGCACCTGGCGCGGAGCATCGCTTTACCCTTGACCCGGGCGATTATGACATCTACGTAGAGAACCAGTCCGGAAAGGGCCGGCCCTACACAATGGAGCGGTCGGTACATCTGGAATCAGGACAAAAGGTCGAGCGCCAGGTGGCGCTTGACGGGGAGACAACTGCGAATGGCAAGTGAGCGGCAAAAGGAAATCAAGCGGCGCCGTAAGCGGCGCGAAAAGCGGTTGCGCGCGCGCCGCCAAGAGGCGCGCAAGCAAAAGCGCAAGCGTTAGTGAGAGATTCGAATCCCATCCGGCCGCCCCGCGCGGGACCGCTGAGCGGTTCTACGGTGCGGTTTGCACTGGACAATCCTCCATAAGCGCGATAACCAATGCCGGCTTCTCGCCTGCCGGTCGCCCACGATAAGACCTGATCGCTGACGCGCGGTCCGCGTGATCTTTACTGCGCATCCTGGAGGGAGTCTGTCGCGCGAAAGAAAGCCGGCACGGAGGCCGGCGCTACGGAAAAGAACAATAGTTGACTTAGTGAGTCATCTAAGTTACGTTTTGTGAAAACAAAGACTGGCAGACGGTCCGGGCGTAATTTCTATGCCAGGCGCCGGGCCAAACTCGTTACGGGAGGAAAGGCAAGATGGCTCTTCATCTGGGCAGCGTTGTACCGGATTTCACTCAGGACTCGACCGAGGGTCCGATTCACTTCCATGAATGGATAGGCAACCAGTGGGCGATTTTGTTCTCCCATCCGAAGGACTTCACACCGGTGTGCACGACCGAACTGGGAGTTGTGTCCAAGCTGAAGCCGGAGTTCGAAAAGCGCAATGTCAAGGTGATTGCGCTCAGCGTGGATGATGTCGATTCGCATAAGCGATGGATCAAGGACATCGAGGAGACACAGCACGCCAAGATCAACTATCCGATCCTGGGAGACCCCGACCGCAAAGTGGCGCATCTCTATGACATGATCCATCCCGAGGCCAACGACACGCTGACGGTGCGCTCAGTGTTCATCATCGACCCGCAAAAAAAACTTCGCCTGAGCATCACCTATCCGGCCAGCACCGGGCGCAATTTCCAGGAGCTGCTGCGCGTGATTGACTCGCTGCAGCTTACCGACAACCACTCGGTCGCGACTCCCGCAGACTGGAAAGCGGGCGAGGATTGCGTGATAGTCCCCTCGATCACCGACCCCAACGTGATGAAGCAGAAGTTCCCCAAAGGTTGGAAGGAACTGAAACCCTACCTGCGCATGACGCCCCAGCCCAACAAGTAATTTCGTTCGATTAAGCGTCGGCCGGCGTCCCAGCCGGCCGACGCGGTTTGCCTCCTCGCCCGTCACAGCTTATCCGAATCAATTCGCATCAGGGCTGATTGCGCGCAACAGACCCGCGTGTCGCGGTGATTCGACGCTTAGACGATTTTTCGTTGCCTGTAGTGGACCGAGGGACTACACTGGGTTTGGCGGAATCATCTCTCCGCATCATCGGTTTTTGCGCTCGACCGATCGACCCGCGCTGAATGGCAGCGTGCCGGGGGTTCGCGATGTTAGATATTACCCCGAACGAAACCAACGGCAAGATAGGCTTGACGTACGACGGCGCCGGACGGCTTCTGGTGCTTTCCAATCGAGCGCCAATCCGGATTGTCACCGTTGGTGGCCGGCGCCGGATCGAACCGACGGTGGGTGGAGTCGGCGCCACCTTCCTGCGCCTGCTGGAACGCCACGGCGGCGTATGGATCGCATGGTCGGGCAGCAAGTCGGCACCGGCACCGTTGCGCATGCCGCCCGACGCACCGCGCTTCTCGATGATATTTCCGCCGCTGAGCGAGCGCGATATCTCCTTCTACTATTACGGGATGTGCAATCGCGGGCTGTGGCCGCTGATGCATCTGATGCCGCAAAACTGCCATTTCCGTTCGCAGCATTGGAACAATTACAAATCGGTCAACGACTTGTTCGCCAAGGTAACCGACGCCCAGGCGACCGATCGCGACCGGGTTTGGATTCAGGATTTCCACCTCGCGCTGGTGCCCGCGGCGCTGCGCGCACGCCGGCCCTCGTTGCCGATCGGGCTGTTCTGGCACGTGCCGTTTCCACCGGAGTCCTTTTTCCGCATTTTTCCGTGGCGGCGGGAATTGCTCGAGGGGATGCTGGGCGCAGACCTGATCGGTTTTCATACTACCGGCTATGCCGATCACTTCCTGCAATGCTGCGCGGGCATCTGTGGACTGGAAGTGGATCACGCCGAGGGCCTAGTAAGCTGGCAAGGCCGCACCGTCCGCGTACAGGGATTCCCACTGGGAATTCCCGCAGACTATTTCGCCCAATTAGCGCAAACCGAGCGGGTGCAGGCGCGCGGGCGCCGGATCAAGACGTCGCTGGGCGTTCCGACCATGATCCTGGGCGTCGATCGCCTGGATTACACAAAAGGCATCCTGGAACGGGTAGAAAGCTTCGAGCGGTTTTTGGAACTTAACCCGTCCTATCACAAGCGCGTCGCGTTGGTGCAGATCGCGGTGCCCTCCCGAACCAAGGTCGACGATTACGCCCGGCTCAAGCGCCAATTGGACGAGATAGTGGGCCGCGTCGTGGGCCGTTTCTCGTCCGAGGGATGGGTCCCGATTCGCTATCTCTACACGCAATTCGGAGCCGAGGAGTTGGTTTCGTATTACCAGGCGGCGGACGTGGCCTTGCTAACCCCTTTGCGAGACGGGATGAACCTGGTGGCCAAGGAATATATCGCCTCGCGCAATGCCAACGAGGGGGTGCTGATATTGAGCGAATTCGCCGGCGCGGCGGATGAATTGAAGGAAGCGCTGCTGGTCAACCCTTATGATATGGACGCGATGGCCTCGGCGCTGAAGCAGGCGCTGACTATGACGGCGCAGGAACGCGGGGCGCGGATGGGCGCCTTGCGCGCCCGAGTACACGGCAACAACCTGGATCATTGGTCGCACAATTTTCTCAGCGCCCTCGAACAGCAAAACGCCCTCGGCCGCTATGCCACCGGAATCCACGACTGAAATTCCCCTGCCGCTGCCCGCCGGCTTGCCCGCCCGGCTGGCCATGGATCACAAGATCATTCTTTTTTCGGACTATGACGGGACTCTGTCGGAGATCACGCCCGACATAGCCAACGCTCAACCCCTGCCAGGCGTTGACCAGCTGATCGAGCGCCTGGTCGCGCGTCCCGATCGCTTCCGGGTGGTGCTGATCAGTGGCCGTCAGACCGAAAAGCTGGCCCGCCTGCTCGGCGTATCGCGCGGTATCACCTTTGTGGGTAATCACGGGCTTGAGATCATGGAGGCGGACGGACGCAGCCGCATGGCCGTCGATCCGGCACTGTTCATGCCCTCGCTGGACGCCATCAGAGAATGGCTGCGCAAAAATGTTCCCCTGGGCGCGGGCTTTGTCATCGAAGACAAGCAGTTCAGCGTGGCGCTCCATTATCGGCTCGCCGACCCGGACCTCGCCCTGACTGTGCGGTTGCGCTTGCGTGAATTCGTACGCACCTATACTCCGGCGCTGATCCTCGGCGACGGCAAGCTGGTGATCGAAGCGATGCCGCTGCAGGCCAACAAAGGCGCGGCGGTGCGTGCGCTGATGCGCGAGGCCGGCGAAGAGCGCCTGGCGGTTTACTTTGGCGACGATACTACTGACGAAGATGCGTTTTTAGCGCTCCGCGAAAGCGGAGTCACGATAAAAGTCTGTGCGGAGCCCGCTCCCAGTTGGGCCAGGTATCGCGTCGCGTCGCCCACCGCCGTAACAGCGGCGCTGGCCGAGATGGCTTCGGCGGTGACGGAAATGGGCTCGGCACCGGCGAAGGAAGTTTTGTGAGCCCCGCGCCGCTACATGGCCGCCCGCCAAGGCGGACGTTGACTTGGGCGATTGGGCATTGGAAGATAGTGTAATGGCCAGGATCACCGTAGAAGATTGCCTCGATCACGTCCCCAATCGGTTTGAATTGGTGTTGGTCGCCGCCCAGCGGGCGAAACAGCTACTCAAGGGCGCCCGGCCCTTGGTCGAATCCGACAACAAAGAGTTGGTCACGGCTCTGCGCGAAACCGCGGCAGGCAAGGTCGTGGTCGAAAAACCTGAACCCTGAAACGCGGCTGCAAGGCCGGCTTGCTATCAGTCCATTCAACACAAGAGGACGGTTTTGCGCGTGCCTCGTAAACCAGCCGAAAAGGACGCCAAATCCAAACGGCGTGCGAGGCAGCCGGCGCGCACGGGCGAGGATTTGACCGGCGAAGCGCGTTTGATTGCGGAAGAGGAGATCCCGCCGGCGCCGGAGTTCAATTCTGACCAACCCCCGCCGGAGATCGAAAATCCCGAACACACCGCTGAAGAGTCGGATCAGGCCAGCGCCGGCAGCCTCGTACCATTCGATCCGCTCTCACGCTATCTGGCCGAAATCCGCCGTTATCCTTTGCTTAGCCGCGAAGAGGAAGTCGTGGTTGCCAAGCGCTACCATGAGACGCACGACACCCAGGCCGCGCTCACCCTGGTCACCGCCAATCTGCGACTCGTAGTCAAGATCGCCCATGAATTTGCCCGCGCCTCCCGCAACCTGCTCGACCTCATACAGGAAGGCAATATCGGGCTGATGGAGGCCATCAAAAGCTTCGATCCGTACAGGGGCATCCGCTTTCCCTCATACGCAGTGTGGTGGATCCGCGCCTACATCATCCGCTACCTGATGAATAACTGGCGGCTGGTGAAGATCGGCACGACCCAGGCGCAGCGCAAACTGTTCTTCAATCTGAAGAAGGAGAGCGATCGGCTGGAGGCCGAGGGCTTCTCTCCCCAGCCGCGACTGCTGGCCCAGCGCATCGGGGTCAAGGAAGCCGAGGTGCGCGAGATGCAGGAGCGGATGGGTCAGAGCGAGATTTCGCTCGATCAGCCCACCGGTCACGACGAAGACTCCCAGCTGCTCGATATACTGCCCGACACCGGCCACAACCCCGAGGAAGCCACAGCCGACGCGGAATGGCGCGCCTTCGCCAAGGACAAGATCGAGCAGTTCGCCAGCACTCTCAAAGACAAGGAATTGGAAATCTTTCAAAACCGCCTGCTCGCCGAGCAGCCGCTCACTTTACAGGATATCGGCGAGCGTTTTGGTATCAGCCGGGAGCGAGTGCGCCAGATCGAAACCCGCCTCAAGCGCAAACTCAAAGAATTCATCAAATCGCAGGCCGCCGACGCCGACCAGAGCGCCGGCGCCTGACTTACGCCACATCTTCACAACCGAGGCTTCAACCAGCCATCCATCTCCGGGATTATATCGCCCCGCTTGAGGATCATTGCAGGCAAAGGAAACCGTTGTAGCTCGCGGAGGCTTGCCCTCGGCGCGGCCCTCCTGCGATAATTCGACGCAACTCCACCGCCGCGCGCCTCGGGTCGGCAAAGCGCTCGAATCCTCGGACACCGGCGCAGGCGGCGAAAGCCGGACTCGCGATGCAGGAACGAAGTTGTGCGCTGGTCGTTATTGGCAACGAGATTCTCTCGGGCAAAATCCACGACACCAACACCTACTTCGCGGCCCGCGAATTGCGCGCGATTGGGGTGGAACTCAAGCGCATCGCCGTGGTTCCCGACGAACTTGATTCGATTGCTCAAGAGGTCCTTTACTGCTCGCAACGCTTTGAGTTTGTAATCACCTCGGGCGGGGTAGGCCCAACCCACGACGATATTACCATCGCGGGAGTGGCGGCGGCTTTGGGGCGGCCGGTGGTGATCCATCCGCAACTGGAAGCGCTGATTCATGAGCATTTCGGCGATCGGCCCAATAAAGCGGGACTTAAAATGGCCGAGGTTCCACAGGGTGCGCTGTTGATCGAAGGCGGGCCCATGATCTTCCCAACCGTGCAGGTTGAAAATATTTACATGCTGCCCGGCATCCCGCAGTTGTTCGAGGGCAAGCTGCTGGCGCTCAAATCGCGTTTCACCGCCGACCCGTATTTCATTCATGCGATCTACACCAGCGCCGGCGAAGGCAAAATCGCCGCTCTGCTGGACGACTGTTTGGAGCGATTTCCAAAGTTATTGCTGGGTTCTTATCCAAAAATCGGCAATTCCGAGTATCGGGTCAAAGTGACTCTTGAGTCGAAAGATCGTGATTATCTCGATCGCGCCTTTCGCTATCTACTCGAACTGCTACCCAGTGACGTGATAATAAAGACGGAATAACTCTTGCTTTTGCGTCTTCGGTTCAGGGGACTGAAGAGGTTGAGGAGAAGTGTGGGAGAGGAGGACAGTTCATGGGACGCATTGGTTATAAGGTTGCGATGGTGTCGCTCGGAATAGCGCTAGCGATGCCTATCGGCGCGTTTGCGCAAACTACCGGCACACAGTCCGGCGAACCCCAGGTGGGGCAGCCGGAAAGCGGCGGCGTCAACTGGAAGGGGGCCGGCATAGGCGCCGCAACCCTGCTGGCTAACGTCGGGTATATTCCCGCTAAAACCGTGTATGCCATCCTCGGTGGCATTACTGGCGGGGCAGGTTATGCCCTTACCGGCGGCAATCAGCAGACGGCTAACTCCATCTGGCGTAGCTCGCTGGGCGGGGACTACGTCCTGACCCCGGACATGATCAGCGGCCAAACTCCGGTTCACTTCAGCGGTCCGGCCAATCCGCCAGCCGCGATGCCTCCGGCAAATCCGCCGCTGAGCTACAATCCACCGCCATCAGTGACCGCCAGCAGCGCTCCGGTGTATCCCTACAGGCCTTCCAACACGTCGCCATCGACCTCGCCAGCGACGGGAGTCGGTGCGCCGCCGCTTTCGGTGCCGGCCGGGAGCAGCGGATACAGTTCCTCGGGCACGCCGACGCGCTTCACCACTCGCATCACGGGACCGGGCGATTCGGGTACCGGGCCGGTGCGGGAAAACGACATCGAATAGCCGGGGTTAGCGGGTGACATCATGAAGAAGGCGCGATTTTTCTGGCGTTCGACCTGAACCACATGCCGCAGCGCGCGGGAGTTCCTGCGCTCCGAGCTGAAGGTTGACCTGGTGGAACGCGATTACGCCAAGACCGCGCTTACGGCCGACGAATTGCGTGAAATCTTCGCCGGCCATGAGCCACGCGACTTCCTCAACCCGAAAAGCCCCGCCTTCAAGGCCACGGGTCTTGACGCGAGCAAGCTTAGCGGCGCGCAGGCAATCAAGCTGATGGTGGAGGAACCGCGGGTGATCAAGCGGCCGCTGACCATCGCCGGTAAACGGTTGATCGCGGGTTTCGACAAAGAGGCGCTGCGCAAGGCCTTCGTTTAGCACTGCCTCATTTCCTCTTCCTCTTCAGTCCCCTGAACTGAAGGAGGAACCTGAAATGAGGGTTAGGAAACTATTGGTTTTGGCGGCACTGCTGGGCGTCGTGTCGATAGCGCCGGGGTGTTCGAGCGAGCAAACCACCAGCACCACTACCACGCGTAGCACCGTGGCCAACCCGGATTATGCTTCGACCAGCTCGGAGAGCTATCCGGCACCGCCACCGCCGGCCACGACGACCACCACTACCAGCAGCAGCGAGCCTGACAGCGTGCTGGGAGCGACATTTCACCTGGTGGGAACGATAATCCTGTTGCCGTTCCGGATTATCGGACTGGTCGTCTGAGGGCGCGCGGTGGTTTTTTGCTTGCGCACCTTACGGGCTGCCGCAAAATACAGGCGCCCTGATACAATCAAATTGTGGAGCGCAGCGACGCAGCGCGGCAGTCCTTCCTCACCGGAGTGGAATTGTTCAATCGCGGGGATTTTTTCGAAGCCCATGAAGCGATGGAAGAGGCAATGGATGAGGCCGACGACGATGGCAACTGGGAGTTCTTTTTGGGCCTCCTGCGCGCCGCGGTGGCCAATCACAAGCTGGGGCAAGGCGAGTTTTCAAGCGCGGTCATCCACCTTCAGGCTGCTTTGCGCTTCCTGGCGCCATACCCCGACCGGCATCAGGGGATAAAACTGCGCGAACTGCGCTACGCGCTCAGCGTCCAACTCGCGCGCGTTACCGAAGCTCGCGAGCATGGCGGCGTCCACGCCCTACCTGCAGCCGCAAAAATCGAATTTGCCTGACGCTGAATTGAATTGGCTGCGTGAATTGACGGCCCCATGCCGAAGATCGATTATCGGAAGCCGGGCGCACGCAAGATCTCGCATGCGACTGACAACTCTTCCGAACGAGGACACGCGGATGGGAAAACTACAGGACAAGGTTGCGATCATTACCGGTGGCGCGCGCGGGATGGGTGCCGCAACATCACGCCTTTTTGCCGCCGAAGGCGCTCGGGTAGTGATCGCCGACGTGCTCGATCGGGAGGGTGATAAGCTGGCGCAGGAACTCGGAAGCGCCGCGCACTTCCGACATCATGACGTCACCGACGAGGAAAGCTGGCGCGGCCTGATAGCTGATACCAAGCGTCGATGGGGACGTATCGACGTCCTGGTCAACAATGCCGGGGTAGTGCTGTTCCGCACGATCCTGGATACCGAGAAAACCGAATTTGAAATGGTGCTGAGCATCAACCTGGTCGGCACCTTTCTCGGCATCAAGAGCATGGCTTCGGTTATGACGGATCAGGGTAAGGGCTCCATCATAAACATATCCTCGGTCGATGGGATGAAGGGATGCAACGGGCTGGGCGCGTACGCCGCCAGCAAGTGGGGTGTGCGCGGCCTGACCAAGGTGGCGGCGATGGAACTGGGACCCCACGGCATCCGGGTAAACTCGATTCACCCCGGCGGTATCAACACGATGATGGGCAACCCGGCGGGGTCGCCGGAGGCCGAGGCCAATCAGGCCTATGCGGGTCAGCCAATCCAGCGCATCGGCGCTCCCGAGGAAGTGGCGCGGACGACGGTGTTTCTGGCCAGCGATGACGCGTCGTACATCTGCGGCGCCGAGATCGCCGTGGACGGAGGCATGACAGTCGGCCAATACCAGCCTATGCTCCCCGGCGCCCCCTCCCGGAAATGACGCGTCGCCGCCCCTACCACCTGGGCCTTTCCATCTGATCTTCCCTGGTGTTGAAGCGAGCGCTCTTTTACGTAGCGCCGGCCTCCGTGCCGGTTCTTTTTGTCTCGCACTGTGCTGAATGTGGCCGGAACAGAAAACAGCGCGCTAATTCCCTGCTTCCAATCAGTGGGACAGGCGTCTCGCCTTTCGATGACGCGCGAGCTTTTTTGCTCGCGCCACCGAATATGCCTGGAGGTTCATGAGTGGCCGTGGCTATGGCCTCCCTCCGTGCTGAGAGAGTTCTCCGGCTAGACAAGCAATCGGCGAATCGAAATCGTATCACCATAACTCAGCCCGGCATCGCCGATGTGGTAGAACTAACCGGGTGAAGCTTGAATGCAAGTTCGAAAAGAGCGCGACCGCGATAGCCGAGTGTCCGCGCTGGGATCGGCGCGAAATCGCGGTGGCGGGGCGCTCGAATGTGGGCAAGAGTTCGCTCATCAACGCCTTGGTTTCGATCAAAGGGCTCGCCCGCACCAGCCGCACGCCAGGCCGCACGCAAGCGCTCAACTTCTTCACCTTGGGCGACGAACTGGCGCTGGTGGACCTGCCGGGCTACGGATACGCCCGGATGCCCGAAGCACTGGCCCGCAAGGTCAGCGCGCTGATGAGCGACTTCCTGGCCCAGCGCAACAACCTGACCGCGGTCCTGCTGCTGATCGATTCGCGCCGAGGCCCGCAGGAGGAGGAGTTAGCCCTCGCCGAGATGGTCCGAACCCGCGGCCTTGAACTCGTGATCGCCATCACCAAGGCGGACAAAATCCGCCGCAGCGAACGCCCCGCAATGCTACGCCGCTTCGATCCCCTAAACGCCCCCGTCTTCCCCTGCTCCGCCACCGACGGCGAAGGGCTCGATGCGCTGCGCCAGCGCCTGTTCAAGGTAACCCGCGCCCACGGCATCAACCGAACTAGCGGGGAACCTGTTCCATAACGTCGACGTCAATTTCGGTTCGTCGCGATCTTACAACGCGGCAGGGACGACGCAGGAATTAATTTCGGCGCGCTGTTCCTGTTCGGCGACGCTCAAATCATAATGCGTCTGGAGATTCATCCAAAATTGTGCCGAGTTTCGGAAGTATTGGGCCAATCCCAAAGCGGTATCGGCGATAATTGACCCTTTGCCGTTGAGGATGTCCACGATGCGTCCGGAGGGGGTTCTTCTTTCAATATTTGTCCTGGAAGCGTCTTAATCCTGGTCATTCTTAGCCCTCGCAATAGTCTATAATTTCTGCACTTGCGATGAATCCTCAGGTCAGCGTTGTCATCCCGACATACAACCGGCGGCGGATGCTGCGCGATGCGGTCAGTTCCGTGATGGCGCAGCGCGACGTGTCCTTCGAGTTGATAATCGTGGACGACGGTTCCACCGATGGCACCTGGGAGGACTTGCATCGCGGCGAGTTGGAGCAAGTCATCGCGGCGGCGCCGTGTGACTGCCGCGTCGACGCGGTGCGGACGGCGCGGCGGGGGCCGGCGGCGGCGCGCAACTGTGGCGCGGCGGTGGCACGCGGTGAATACCTCGCCTTTCTGGATTCTGACGACTTGTGGGCGCCGCAAAAGGCGGGGCGCCAGCTTGCTTACATGCAGGCGCATCCTGAATTTCCGCTCTCGCAAACCCAGGAATGCTGGATACGGGGCGGACGGCGCATTAATCCTGGATTGCGTCACAAAAAACAGGCTGGCGACATTTTTGAGCCTTCGTTGCGCACCTGCCTGGTCAGTCCGTCGGCGGTGATGATGCGGACGGAATTGTTTCACGAAATGGGCGGCTTCGATGAAGTGCTGCCGGCCTGCGAAGACTATGATTTGTGGCTGCGGATCTTATGCCGCTATCAGGTCGGACTGCTCGATGAGCCCCTGGTCACGCGCCGCGCCGGGCATCCCGATCAGCTCTCGGCCACCGTTGCCGCGTTGGACCGCTATCGAATCCGTGCCTTGGTAAAACTGCTGGCCGGTAGTGAATTGGCCGTCAGCCGGAGGCTTGCGGTCGCCAAAGTCATCGCGGAAAAATGCGCTATCTATGCCAAGGGGCTTTCACGGCGTGGACGTCAGGACGAATTCAATTTTTACTCGAGCCTTGGGCAGAGCGCGCGTGCCCTGCTTGATAACCAAGCTGATCCTGCGGCCGGTTACTGGATCGCCGCACTCAAAGACCAGCCGGTGGATATCGATCAGGCGTGAGCGAAGACACCGGATATAGGGCCGCGGTGCGGGCGTGGGCGATGGAGCATCACGTACCGGAGGCGGCTGTGGGCCGCTGGCTTGCGCTTGGCGAGGACGATGCTCTTGCAATTTTGGCGGTCGCACATGAGTTGCGTCTGCGCACCGGCCAGTTGCTGAGCGCCCTGGAGATGCTGGCGGAAATCGGCGTGCGAGAAGGAGAAGGCGCCGCCGCTGTCCTGGCGCGGCGTGAATTGCACGCGGTCATCGGGAGAGGCGGATCGCGCCCCGAGCGTGCCAGCGCCTTTATTGATAAGCTGAGGGAGCTTCGCTATCCGCGCCTGGCGCGTACGCGCGCGAAGCTGGAGGCGGCGGTGGCCGCGATGCGCCTGCCGCACGGCGTGGCGCTGCTCTTGCCCAAGGATCTGAGCTCTGATGAGCTGAGGATTCGAGTGACGGTGCGTAGCGCGGCCGAACTGGAAAAGCTGCTGGCGGCGCTGGCGGAGTGCAGGGAGGAAATCAAGGCGTTAATCGAAGGCTTGGGCGGATCGGATGAAATTTGATTGTTTGCGTGGCACAAGCTTCGAGCCGGTGATCTTCGGAAATCCGCAGACTTGTGGGTATCGCCAGGAGAGCGGGGTAGATTTCCAGGCAAATCACAGGCTGGAAGCCTGTGCCACAAAAATTCGGAATCCAAAATCGTATGAACTTTGAGCTCGACCGGGTCTTTATCGAACACGAATTCCGCGGCGGGGCGATAGCGCGGCGCGTACTTCAGCGTTTGCCCTCGCAGGTAGGCGTCGAGTATGTCCCCGACGGACGGCTCGCGGCGATGCCCGATCGCAGCCAGGCGGATCCGTTCGCGGCGGGTAAACGCCAGCTTGTTCTGATGCGCCGGCGCAGTCCGTTTCTGATGGCTTGTCCGGCGGGTTCGGGCGAGTTTGCCTGCTGCGGCTACCTGGTTCTGACCCTGGCTTCGAACTGCCCGATGGATTGCGCTTACTGTTTTTTGCAGGAGTACGTGGCCGACAACCCGGGATTCCAGGTCTACGCCAATTACGCCGACGCTTTCGATGAACTCCAGGCGCTGGCGCGCAAAGCACCCAACCGCCATTTCCGCGTCGGCACCGGCGAACTGGCCGACTCGCTGGCCTTCGACCGCCTCACTGGCCTTAGCCTGGAACTGATCGATTTCTTTGCCCGGCAGCGCAACCTGGTGCTGGAACTCAAGACCAAAACCGATGAGATCGAAAACCTGCTGACCGTCGATCCCAAGGGTCAGATAATGGTTTCCTGGACGTTGTCGCCGCCGGCCGTTTTCTCCAGCTCGGAGCATCGCACCGCACCGCCCGCGGTGCGGATCGAGGCGGCTCGCCGCGTGGCCGAGGCCGGATACGGAGTCGCGTTTCACCTGGACCCGGTTATCGCTTACGGCGGCGCGGAGCGCGATTACCTGGAACTCCTGGACCGCCTGTTCGCAGTTCTGGATCCGTCGCGAATTCGATTCATAAGTATCGGCGGGTTGCGCATGAGTCCGGGGCTGCGGGCCGCGGCGCGCCGCCGCTTCCCCGCCGACCCGATGCTTTTGGGCGAAGAGGTGCTGGCGGCCGATGGGCGCTATCGTACCTTCACACCGCTGCGCGCGCGGCTGTTCCGGTTGCTGTCCGAGCGGATCCGTAAACAGGCGCCCGGCCTTGCCGTTTACCTTTGCATGGAATCAGCCACCATGAGCGAGCGGATTTTTGGCGCCCGCCCGCCCGGTCCGGCCGCCCTGGGCGAACGGCTTGCCGCCCGCAACTAGACGCGGCGGGCCGACCGCCAACAAGCGGCTTTCGCGCTTGCGCCGCTGCTAGTAAACTAAAATCTAAAGATGGAACTGAATACCCTAAACCGTCTGGGCCGCAAAATATTCGGCTCGAAGAATGACCGCGAAATCAAGCGCCTGCGGCCGCTGGTCAAATTAGTCGGCGATTTTGAGCCGACGCTGGAGGCTGAATCCGACGACCAACTGCGCGCCAGAATCGCCAATTGGAAGGAAAAGATCAGGGCTATCGAAGACCCCGAAGAGCAGAACGGGGCGCTGGATGATGCCCTGCCCGAAGTCTTCGCGATCGTGCGTGAAGCCTCCAAGCGCACCCTGGGCCAGCGCCATTTCGACATGCAGTTAATCGGCGGCGCCGTACTGCACGAAGGCAAGATCGCCGAGATGAAGACCGGCGAGGGCAAGACCCTGGTCGCCACGCTGCCCGTCACCCTCAACGCCCTGGCCGGGCATGGCGTCCACGTGGTCACGGTGAATGACTACCTGGCCCGGCGCGACGCCGAATGGATGGGGCAGATCTACAACTTTCTCGGCCTTTCCGTGGGCGTCATCGTGCATGGCCTGACCGATCAGCAGCGCAAGGTTTCCTACGCCTGCGACGTCACTTACGGGCAGAACAACGAGTTCGGGTTCGACTACCTGCGCGACAACATGAAGTTCAACCTCGAGGACTACGTTCAGCGCCCGCACCATTACGCGATTGTTGACGAAGTCGATTCGATCCTGATCGACGAAGCCCGCACCCCGCTGATCATCTCGGGCGCCTCCGAGGAATCAACCGATACCTACTACGTGGTCGATCGCGTCATCCCGCGGCTCAAGCCCGAGGAGGACTACACGATCGACGAGAAGCTGCGCACGGTCTCGTTGAGCGAAGAGGGTGTCACCCGGGTCGAAAAGCTGCTGGGGGTTGAAAATCTCTACGACCCGCGCAACATCCTGCTGATCCATCACGTCAACCAGGGGCTTAAGGCGCACGCGCTGTTCAAGCGCGACGTCGATTACGTGGTCAAGGACGGCGAGGTCATTATCGTCGACGAATTCACCGGCAGACTGATGCCGGGGCGGCGCTGGAGCGACGGACTGCATCAGGCAGTCGAGGCCAAGGAAAACGTCAAGATCGAGTCCGAAAACCAGACCCTGGCCACGATCACCTTTCAGAACTACTTCCGCATGTACAAGAAGCTGGCCGGGATGACCGGCACGGCGGATACCGAGGCGGTCGAGTTCCAGCAGATCTACAATCTCCAGGTGACAGTGATTCCGACCAACCGCGACATGATCCGGATCGACCACCACGACTCGATCTACAAGACCGAGGAGGAAAAGTTCGACGCGGTCATAGAGGAGATCAAGGATTGCCACCAGCGAGGGCAGCCGGTGCTGGTCGGCACGGTCTCGATCGAGAAATCCGAGCGGGTCTCCAACCTGCTCAAGAAGACCGGCGTGCGCCATTACGTGCTCAACGCCAAGAACCATGGGCGGGAGGCGGAAATCGTCGCCCAGGCCGGACGCTATCAGGCGGTCACCATCTCCACCAACATGGCCGGCCGCGGCACCGATATCGTGCTGGGCGGCAACCCGGAGTTCATGGCGGCGTCGGAAACCGGAACCAGGGATCTGAAGGATCCGAATTACGTCGAGGCGCTGGAGAAATACCGCAAGCAATGCCTGGCGGAGCGCGAACAGGTGCTGGCCGCCGGCGGGTTGCACATCCTGGGCACCGAGCGGCATGAATCGCGGCGCATCGACAATCAGCTTCGCGGCCGTTCGGGCCGCCAAGGCGACCCGGGCTCATCGCGCTTTTACCTGTCGTTGGAAGACGACCTGCTGAGAATCTTCGGCGCCGATCGCCTGAAGGGCTTCATGAGCAAAATCGGCATGGAAGACGGCATGCCGATCGAGCATCGATGGATCTCGCGGGCGATCGAGAACGCACAGAAAAAGGTCGAAGCCCACAACTTCGACATCCGCAAGCATCTGCTCGAATACGACGACGTGATGAACAAACAGCGCGAGGTGATCTACCATCGCCGGCGCGAGCTGCTGGGCAGCGAGTCGCTCAAGGACGACGTGCTGGACATGTGCGACGAGCTGATCGAAAACATCGTCGGCGCACACATTGAGTCCGATGCCACGCCCGAAGAATGGGACTGGAAGGCGCTGGAGGACGCCTTTTACCGCCAGTTCAAATTCCGCCCCGAATTCCGTGGCAACGGCTCAGCGCCCGAGAACACCGACGCGCTGATCGAGATGGCGCACGAGCGCCTGCGCAAGCTCTATGAGGAACGCGAAGCCGCCTTCACGCCGCCGGTGATGCGCCAAATCGAAAAGATCGTCCTGCTGCAGACGTTGGATGCGTTGTGGAAGGATCATCTGCTGGCGATGGACCATCTCAAGGAGGGAATCGGGCTGCGCGGCTATGCCCAGCAGAATCCGCTGGTCGAGTACCAGAAGGAAGGCTTTTCGATGTTCGAGCTGATGATGGGAGTGATGCAGCAGGACGTCGCGGAGAAGATCTTCTCGGTGCAGGTCACGCGCCAGGAGGAGGTCCAGCAGATCGAGCAACAGATCGAACAGCGCCGGCCCCAGCAGATGGTGATGAGCCACGGCGCCGAGCGCGAAGAGGCAGGCACCACGCCAGTCAAACGCGAAGGCGACAAGGTCGGTCGCAACGACCCCTGCCCATGCGGCTCGGGCAAAAAGTACAAACGCTGCCACGGGAAATAGGTGTCGCGGGGATCCTTCGCGGTACGGACTTCTAGCCGTCGTCCTTTCTCCGGAACCCTGAGAAAAATTAGAATCACAGGCTGGAAGCCTGTGCCACGCAGGCAATTCTGATACCGTGGCACAGGCTTCCAGCCTGTGATTCGCTTCCGTTCCTTCTTTTTTTGTCTGCCATCGCCTGCGGCTTGCCCCACTTTCTCAGCTCTGGTTTAGATAGCGCGACGGAGGGATACCAATGGAGGTTAGAGCGGAGCCGCGCGTGGTGGCTGGCTTTCGATTTGCCGGAGTGGCGGCCGGTCTGAAGGCCGATACGGCCCGCAAGGATTTGGGCCTGATTGTCGCCGACGCGCCGGCCGCGGCCGCCGGCATCTTTACCACCAACCAGGTCAAAGCCGCGCCGGTCACTCTGACCCAGCAACGCCTGCGCTACGGACGCCTGCGCGCGGTCGCCGCGAACTCGGGCTCCGCCAACTGCTTTACCGGCAAGGCTGGGATGAAGCTGGCGCTCGATTCATGCGCGGCGGTGGCGGCCGAGATTGGCTGCGGCAAGGACCTCGTGGTGCCCTGCTCTACCGGCGTGATCGGCCATCTTTATGACCTGGAAAAATACAGCGCGGGCGTACATCAGGCCTGCTCGGCTCTTTCCGCAGATGGGCTGGGCGAATTCGCGACGGCGATCATGACCACCGACACAACGCCCAAGATCGCATCGACCACCCTGCGCATCGGCGGCGCCGCGATCACGATTGCCGGAGCCGCCAAAGGAGCGGGGATGATCGCCCCCAACCTGGCCACCATGCTCGCCTTCATCGTGACCGACGCCGCCCTGCCCGCTCCCGCACTCAAACGCGCCCTGGCGCATGCGGCGCCGCTCAGCTTCAACGCGATCACCGTTGACGGCGACATGTCGACCAACGACACGCT
The DNA here is from genome assembly GCA_035939115.1 of Binataceae bacterium (SeqCode). Classification (GTDB taxonomy): domain Bacteria; phylum Desulfobacterota; class Binatia; order Binatales; family Binataceae; genus JAJPJA01. Next base: position 2,609 of record DASZGF010000156.1, on the reverse strand, counting down.
GATGCTGTTGGCCAGCGGCGCGGCGGCCAACCGCAAACCCGCGGCGGGCGAACTGGTCGCCTTTGAAGCCGCCGTCGCCGCCGTCGCCCGCAACCTCGCAAGCCAGTTGGTTTACGACGGCGAAGGCGCCACCAAGTTTGTCAACGTCGAAGTCCGCGGCGCGCGTTCGGCCGCCGATGCCGCGCGGGTCGCCCGCCAAATCGCCAATTCACCGCTGGTAAAGACCGCGTTTTTCGGCAACGATCCGAATGTCGGACGGATCACGGCGGCGGCGGGCGCCTGCGGCGTGCGCTTTGACCCCGACCGCATCGAGTTATGGGTGGACAAAATCAGGATCGCCGTGCGCGGCATGATCCTGACCGGCGCGCTGGCGGCGGCCGCGCAGGCGATGCGCCGCCGCGAGTTCAGCGTGCGGCTCGATCTCAAGCAGGGCGCCGCGCGCTTTAGCATGATGACCTGCGACTTGAGCTACGACTACGTCAAGATCAACGCGGAATATACTACATAAGCGCTGTTGCAGGCCGTGGCGCACTGCCATTAGAATCGGCTTTTTCCAGTCGGAGAGGTAACTCACTGTGGGCAACTTTGTTAAGGTCGCAAGCGTGGCGGAAATTGCCGAAGGGACCGGCAAGCCAATTGCGGTGGGCGCCACGACCATCGCCTTGTTCAATGTGGGCGGCAAGTTTTACGCGATTAACAACACCTGCCTGCATCGGGGCGGGCCGCTGGGCGAGGGCGACCTCGACGGCAACGTCGTAACCTGCCCGTGGCACGGATGGTTTTACGACGTCACCACGGGCTGCTATATGGAAGACGAAAGCAAGCGCCTCGCCTGCTATGCCGTGAAGGTGGAGGGCGACGCGGTCCTGGTCGAAGTTTAAGCCGCCTGCAACGGTAGGGCGAGCCTCCTTGGCCGCCACAACGGCGCGGCAGGCGCGGGGTGGTTAACGATTCACTATCGCCAATGGCTCACTACCCGCTCATCATCGTAACTGCGTCAATTTCGTTGGCGATGCTGACGGTGATTGGTTGGGCGGGACCGGGTGGCGAGGCGGATGACCCGATTCCAATCATACGTCCTCTGAAAGGCAGAACCATTCCGCAAGTGGTGGAGCAGCTCGGACATCCCTTTTTCGTCGAGCCCCTGCGCGAAACCGGGGGCAAACTCATGTTTTTCGAGAACTCCCACGGCGACCGCTACATTATCGAGACCGACGGTAGCGGCATCGTGATTGACGCCGCCGTCAAGCATCCCGAGAGCCGCTGAATCCATGTGCAACCGGAGACATGGGTTACAAAAAAACCGGAGACATGGGTGACATACGTTTGCCTCATTTGGTTAGGGGGTGGGGGTCTGGGGGAGGGGGTACTCCCCCGCCCCCAGCGCTTTGAGTTTAAGGCTGCGGAAGTCGATCAGGGCTAATGGCAGGTAGGCGAACCGCAGCAACCAATCGCCCCAGTACAGCTGACGGATACCGAGCAGTTCGCCGCTGAGGCTTTCAGCAATAAAGATTTTTTCCCCTTGCCATTTAATCTGTCCATTGCTGCGGACGCGGCGTACCTGGTGGTCAGCGTCATACCAGGGGTCCTGAAGGCGTGCCGGCCAAGGTCTGGGCGAAGGCTGATAATGCTGCACCGGTGGGGTCTGGTCCAGCGCCTGGTGGGGGCGTCGGTTATTGAAATAATCACGGAAGCAGTCAAAACGCTCCTGCTGTTTCAGGGATGGTCGTGGCCGGTGGCAGGCAGGTGTGCTGTTTGAGGGTTTCATGCATGCGCTCATGACAGCCGTTTTGTTCGGGGTGGCCGGGCTCGATGTGTTCCAGCCTGATGCCGGCTTTGATCCATTTCACCGACAGTCGCGTCAGTCTGCCCAGACCGGTGGAGGCAAAGGGGGAGCCGTTATCCGAGCGCATCACCAAGGGCATGCCGAACTCCTTGAAGGCCGCCTCAAAGACCGGCTCGCAGCTATCGCTGTCCGCGGCTTTCACATGGTGGCAGGTGAGCAAATAGCGCGTGTACAGATCGCTGATCGTCAAGGGGTCGCAGCGCGCGCCATCGCGGGTGCGAAACCAGCCCTTGAAATCCGTCGCCCACACCTCGTTGGGCTCACGCGCCTGGGTCAGCCCTGGACACGGATTAGGCCAGTGTCGTTTGAACCCGCGCGCTTTGACCAGCTTGCGGCGCTTGAGCAGATCGCCGATCGTGCTGGGAGCCGGAATCTCCCATTGCGGATGCAGCGTCTTGAGGTTGGCCTGAATCTTAAGCGGACCCTCGCGCGGTTGCTCCAGCCGCAATCGCACTATCTCTTCCGCCACCTTCCCCGATATGGCGCGCGCCAGATGGTGGGGCGTCCGCTCCCGGTCGCCAAGTCCCTCACGCCCGTGCGCTTTGTAGCGCTCCGTCCATTTGTACAGCGTCTTGCGGGTCACCCCGTACTGCTCGGCGATCTCCGCCTTGCTCCGCCGTCCGCCCAATGCCTCCAACACCATCTCTTCCCTTTGCTCTTCCACACAGACCTCCCGCCACGGCATTCGCTTACCTCCTGCCGGGTAGTTAATCTGTCACCCATGTCTCCGGTCTAGATGTCACCTATGTATCCGGTCAGGACC
>DASZGF010000155.1:0-2510 GCA_035939115.1 Binataceae bacterium (SeqCode) | reverse complement strand
ATCTCTGCCGCCGCCGCCCTGCGGTTGAATGAACCCATAGCCCTTGGTCGGATTGAACCACTTCACGGTGCCTTTAGACATTATCTGCTCCAAGCAACTTTGCGTCGCGCCACGATCATAGCGCGCCCGAAAAGAAAAAGGATGCCAGAAGGCGCCCAGTTTCCCCAGGAAAGGCCCGCAGGTGGGGAAGCGGTAGGCCACCTGAGCCTATGCTCGCCGTGGCCGGGGCGTCGGTGCTGCGGCCGTCGGCGCGGCGGCCGTCGGCGACAAGGGCGCTCGCCGCGGAGCATCGCAGCCGGCCCCGCGCCTTCCACCGCTAGGCAGCCCGGCGAAAGTGGCGTTCAATGGCCGCGCTGTCGGCCCCAGCCCCATCACTATGCCACGGCCCTCACAAATTGCCCTAGTGGACCAAATCTAACATCTGAATCCGAGGTGCTCATGCGTCTTCGTGCGCGGCCGGGTCGAACGCCTACGAGCTCCTTCAAGGCACTTGATAACGCTTTGACTAGATCTACCTCTCCGGGTAGCCAGTCTGGGATAACACCGTGACAGAAGCCTCTCCGATCGCTACCTCGGATAATTCAGCCAGCCTTTTACTTGGAAGAAAGCTCGATAGCATTCGGGTTCGGCGCCTATCATTTACAGTTGATTTTAGTGCTCGGAGCGGTTGGCTTCGTCGAGGGTTACGATCTCGCGCTCGGCGGCTCGCTACTAGTGCTGGCGAAGGAGCCGCTGCATCTGACCCCCGAGCAGGTCCGCTGGCTTGCGGTCGCGCCGACCCTCCTCATCGTGGTCGGCGCGTTCGTGGCCGGCGCGATCTCCGACCGCATCAGCCGCAAGACCGTGATGCAGATCGGCGTCATCGCCAGCACGTTCTTCACGCTGCTGATACCGCTGGCGCAAACCGGCACGCAGCTGGTCATTATCCGGGTGCTCACTGGCATTGGCCTTGGATTTGCGATCTCGGCGCCATTCCCGATCGCAGCTGAATTGATGCCAGCACAGCACCGACGCACCTACGGCGCAATCTACGAGGTCATGCTGGCAAGCGCATTCACAATCTTGCCCTTTGTGGGCTTCATTCTCGCTGGCAACCCCGATGGCTTCCGCCTAATCGCGCTGCCGGGCGGTCTTGCGTTAGGGATCGTGCCGCTGTTGGTTCTTTTCGGTCTTCCGGAAAGCCCGCGCTGGTACTTGAGCCGAGGCGATCCCCAAGCGGCGGTCGACATAGTTAATCGGATGATCATCCGCTGCGGCCACCGCGTCCCGCCGCTAACGGTCGCGGCACTCGGGACCGATCTACAAACGTCGCGCAGCGAGCTACCTTCGGTTTTGGGGCTGTTCGGTGGCAGCCAACTGCGCTGGACCATCGTCGGCACTGTCTGCATGGCCGCCGCCGCTACCGCCTATTACTGCTCCGCCATCCTGCTGCCGAAGGCGCTCGTCGACCAAGGCGCTGCGGTGAGCTTGAGCTTTGGGCTCACCACGCTGCTGTTCATGGTGACCATACCAGGGAAGCTCTTCATCGGGTTCATCATGGAGATCATCGGGCGCCGGTGGACAATCACCTACTGCCTTGGCGGCGCGATTCCGGGCTTGGTGCTGATGGGTCTAGCGCATCGGACGGGGACATACGCAACCGTCGCCATGAGCGCCGGAGCGATGATCACAGGGCTGACCGTGCTATCGTCTTTTTCCGCGGTGCGGATTTACCTGTCCGAGCAGTTTCCAACCGCGCTGCGCGGACGCGGGCACTTCTTCGGGGAAGCGACCGCGCGGTTCTTTGCCGGCGTGCTAACACCTTTTCTGTTGGAGCCTCACGTCGGATCCGCCACGATATTCTTTGGGACGATCACTGTCGTCGCGGCGATTGGGGCGTGCGTCCCGCTGCTGTTCGGCAAAGAGACAGTCGGGCAGCTCGAAATAATCACGGAGACGACGCCCAAGCCGAGCAAGATGTGAGTTCGTTTGGTGACCAATTCTTGAGAGTTCGTTTGGTGACCAAATCTCTATAGTGCTGCCAAAGCGAGCGGCGTAAAGCTCGGCGGGCCGGAGCCCAAGAAGCACAGCCCATGGCGTCGCGACCTAACAACGCGAAGGTAGTCCGTTTGAATGTGCCGACGGTGATCGAGCCCATAAAGGCTACCCGCGAGGGTTGAAGCGGCAGACTTAGTTTAGGCCAAAAGGGTGCGCGCCACCGTGTTGACACTTGCCCCGATGAAACGGACGCTGCGCTTCGTTGCGTGTAGCCGGCACGCTCGACGCGTGAAATCTCGCGCAAGCTTCGTCGGCCGCCCGTCGGCGGCGCGGGCGCCGTTTGTCAGTCGGCGAGCGGATCGGGACGGATCTGGAAGTACACAGCCATGGGCGTCATGCCCTTGCCGCCCTCCTGATGCCACGGCGCCCGATCACCGCTCGAGGTCCACACGCCGCGGCCTTTCCAGCCAGCATTCGGATCGTCGATCCGGCCATCGAGACCCTTGGCGTAGAAGCCGGTGGGGTATGGCACC
>DASZGF010000154.1:0-2348 GCA_035939115.1 Binataceae bacterium (SeqCode) | reverse complement strand
TATCATCGCCGACTTCCTCCCCATTAGTGCTGGAGATTGATAGTCAGAATTGCTGAGTGCGTCGGACAAGAGTCGATGACGCGCAGTGCAGATCCACCTGCGTTTCCGCGACGCGGCGTGCGAGAATTTGGATGTGAATGGAAGCGTCCGAGCCGACGATTTGATGTGTAAGCGCCTACACCCGTTCACATAGAAATTGATCGGACTCTAGGGGCAGACTCAGGCCGTGGTGAAACGCATTCCTTGCCGATCGAGCGCGGCCGTGAGCGGCTTTTGGCCCTGTGCTCGCCCGAGCATTGGCGCGGTTGGAGTTGATCTTGCGATCATCTTTTCCTTTGCCGGCCGTCTTAGTCAATTAAATTGTCTCACAGACGTTTAGAAGTCACTGGCATTAAAAGTGACGAACATGCGCTTGCCGCTGCTAGGCTTAGCGACCCGCAAGCGGTCAGTGATTCGATCCAGATTTCTTCTTCATCTTGGCCGCTAATTCGACCATTCTCCGAATTGCTTCGGCACGCGATGGAAGGTCGGTCTGTCCGCGCCGCCAGTCGTCTACAGTGCGCAGAAAGTCCTCTGAGACGCGCATTTGAAATGGCCGATCTTGCGGCATTTTTGTAGGGCGGCCACGGGGGCGGTTGGTCATATTTATATATTCTGTATTGACAGAAATCGCATAAATGCATAGAGTCCATTTGCCCAAGCGGCGGACTTGGGTCAGTTCAAACCCCAGCCACGGGAGGTAACCTATGGCCCAGGCTGATTCTGTTCCTAGCCCAATTCGCGCCCCGATCACAGGCGCGCGCACAGACCCGTCCACAAACCGGCGCTCTACCGACCGACGCTATTTCATCGGCGGCTCCGACGCCCGAATCATCATGGGGGACGATGAACGCCCCCTGCTGCGGCTTTGGCGAGAAAAGCGAGGCGAGATAGAGCCGCAGGATCTATCGGGAAACCTCATCGTGCAGCTCGGTCTAGCCACGGAGGAGCTGAACAGGCGGTGGTATGAGTCGAATACCGGTCACGTCATCGCAGACGCCCAGCGGCAGGTCAGGCACCCGACTGTCCGATGGATGGGCGCGACCCTAGACGGCCGGGTCAAGGCGACCGGCGCGGTTTTCGAGTCCAAATTCATGTTGCCCTGGTCGTTCTCGGAGGAGGCCGCCGCCGAGAAATACATGGCCCAGCTGCAGCACAACATGTGGGTTGTGGCTTCTCGAGCTGCGGTGCTGTCGGTGATCACCGGCGGCGGAAAGTGGGTCGAGATTACCACCCATGCGGATCCGCTTTACCAGCACCTCATCCTCACAGCTGAGCGTAAATTCTGGCGCTGCGTAGAAAGCGGCGAGCCCCCTTGCCTATTCGGGGTCGAGCCGCCGAAACCGCGCATCCAGGCATTTCGGATTGTCGATATGAGCGGCTCTAACGCCTGGGCGGAATTCGCCGGCATCTTTGTCCATACCAGGGCCGCCTACCTCGAGCACGAGCAAGCCAAGACCGAGCTCAAGACCTTGATACCGGAGGATGCTAAGGAGGCGATCGGCCATGGCGTCCGGGCCAAGCGCTCGAAATCCGGCGCCGTGAGCTTTGACCTCCTCGTGCAGGAGGGCAGCCATGCAGCGGTCGAGTGAATCCATCGCCTGCCTGGCGGCCGCATTGGCCAAGGCACAGGCGGAGCTTACCAATCCGGAAAAATCGCTTGTGGCGACCATCCAGCCGAATGGCCCTGGCGAGGCCGAACGGTCGTTCCGCTATGCCCCGCTCTCGAGTGGGCTCGACATCGTGCGCAAGACCCTGGGCCAACATGAGATCGCGACCATGCAGACCACAGCGATCGACCAGAGCGCTGGTGTCGTCAATCTGACCACCGTGCTGGCGCATTCCTCCGGGGAATGGATCGCGTCGGACTGGCCAGTCTGCGCCGTCAGCGAGACCGCGACCCCGCACCGGATGGGAGCGGCGCTGACCTATGCTCGCCGTTATGCCCTCTTCACGTTAGTCGGGATTGCCGGGGAGGACGATATCGACGCGCCCGATCTCAAGGCCCCGATGCCGCCGGCATCGGCGGCCGCGAAGCCGGCGCCGAATAGCCACGGTCGGCCGAACGGCGGTCAAAGTCCGAGCCGTGGCGGCCCAAAAGTCGGCTCCAATCTGGCAAAGCCGATCCTCAGCGCAGAGGCATCAGCCACGTTGCGCGACCAGCTTCTGGGGGAGCTCAAGGCAATCGCCTCGCCTGATGACGCAGCAATCTGGGCGCACCGGACCCTTGGCGCCAAGAACAGCCTGACTGAAGTCGACGCGAGGCAGGTCGAAAATGCTTTCCAGGCCAAGCTGGCGACGCTCGACGA
>DASZGF010000153.1:0-3690 GCA_035939115.1 Binataceae bacterium (SeqCode) | reverse complement strand
CTTGTAACCTTAGCCGCTGACCATCGGCCGCTAGAGCAAGCGCGTCACTCGTCAGCAGCTTGCCCTCGAGCAGGATCATCACGCGGCTAGCGATCTGCTCCACCTCGGGAAGCACGTGTGAGGCCATCAGAACGGTGCGCGTGCCAGCTAGCTCCCGTATGAGATAACGTATTGCAATGACCTGGTTGGGGTCTAGCCCACTGGTTGGCTCGTCGAAAATGAGCAACTTCGGATCGTTGAGCAACGCCTGGCCGATGGCGACACGCTGTCGATAGCCCCGCGACAACTTCCCGATTGGGACCCCCGCCACCTCTGTGAGCTGCAAACGCTCCGCAACGGTCCCAACAGCGCGAGTGCTGGAGCGACCAAACAGACCCTTGAGCTGCGCCATAAATTGCAAGAACTCGTTGACCCGCATGTGATCGTAGAGCGGCGCATCCTCTGGCACATACCCAACCTCATGTCGCAAGGCTAGGGATTGGGTTGTCGCATCGTTGCCGGCCACCGCTACAAAACCCGATGTCGCCACGAGATAGCCGGTCAGGATTCTGAAGATGGTGCTCTTGCCCGAACCATTGGGGCCGAGCAGCCCAACGACTTCACCTTCGGCAACGGAGAATGATACGTCCCGTACCGCGAGACGCGGGCCGTACCACTTGACTAGGTTTTGTACTTCAACAACTGGCGCACTCATTTACAGTCTTTCAGAATTTTACCCCGGGTCACTCACTCGTACCCCGGCCACAGCATGTCGGGCGCCAGCACATTCCTCCCTTTGCCGCCGCATCAGGTTTATGCGGCTTAAGCAGGTTATGCCGCGGAAATGACGAGTTCAAGGTTGAACTCAGCCTAGCAAGTCGGTTGTGGCGTTCGCCGATCAGGCTCTGACGCCCAGCCAAAAGCAAGCGGAAAGCGGCTCCTCATACTAAAGCCACCTGGCGAATCGCCTTTTTCGACAGCATCGGTCAAAATCGGAAGTCCGCGTTCGTAATCGCGAGGTCTGCTTTGCCGCCAATATCGGCCATCGGCAGCTTGACCGGCACGTCTGAAAAGTGCCAGCAGGCGACCTCGAGCGATGGCTCCGCGAACCCAGCTGCGAAGATGTGACTTTAGAGCACCGCTATCTCAAATTGATGTCGCAATTGCGCCGTGCGATTGACCGGCCCGGTGAGCCGGCTAGAATGGCCACTCTGGCGAAATCTGTCGAAAACTGGCTCGGCCCGAATGCGTTGGTTTCGTGACCATATCAGGCGCGGTTCGTGGATGGCGCTGGTTGCGCTCGCCGTTAACATCAGCCTGTCGTTTGGCCACATTCATGCGATCGACGGCAGGGGCCTCCACCATCGCTCTGCCTCGGAAATAGCGGCGGCCGTTTCGCCTGATGATGGGCAGACGCCGGGCCACCACGACGGTGACCGGGTCGATCTGCTTTGTCCGATCTGCATGGCGGCTGGCGCCATTGGTCATGCCCTAAGCTCCGCGCCGCCGGTCTTGCCGCTCGCGCTAGCCTGGTCGTCGATCGACCTGACGATTGAACCGGTTCTTGCCGTCCCGCAGTCGCCGCGGGCGGCCTTCTACTCGCGCGGACCACCGATTTCCTGACACCGCCGCTGCTTCGCCTCCTCCAGCGCTGCGGATTGAGTTCGCAGTTGCCGCCGGTCCGAAGCCTCTACCGCCGTCGCGCACGCCGCACCTCGTGTCGCCGGGCGCGAAAATCCAGGTCAGGAATCCATTCATGCGTCACCGTCTGTTTCCGTGGCTTCGCCACAACATCCTGTTGTCAGTCTCATCGCTCGTCTGGATGGCTGTCTCAAGCGCGCCGGTCCTGGCGCAAGGCGAAAGCGAAACTCAAGCGCCGCCCGCTGCGGCCACGCCGCAACCCTCCGCCTCTCCGGCCGCCGAACCTGCGCAGCCACAAGGTGGCGGCGCTCCAGCTCCGGAGCAACGGCAAGAGGCCAAACCTGCGCCGCAGCCCTCAGGCGGCACCGTATTGCCGGAGACGCGGGTAGCTGCGCCGGTACAGCGACGAAAGCCGCCCCCCGCGCCGCCGCAAGTAGTCTCGACACAGCCGCCAGCTCCGACCCAGGCGCAGGTGGAGGCCCAGGCCAATCGTGAAACTCTCCAGCGGACAGAGAATCTCGACCAGCGGCGTGACAATGTCCTCCTGCCGAAGACTGGCGCCAGTACCTACGAACTCACTCAGAGGGACCTCGAAAACATCCCGCAGGGAAATGCCATTCAGCTCAGTGACCTCGCGCTGCAATTTCCGGGGGTCTATCAGGACTCGACGAGCCAGGGCGACTTCCATATCCGCAACGAGCACGGCAACGTTCAATACCGCATCAACGGAATTCTGCTACCCGATGGCGTTTCGGGCTTCTCGCAGATTCTGGAAACGTCGTTCATCAGCAGCATGCAGCTACTCACCGGTGCGCTGCCAGCGCAATATGGCCTGCATACGTCCGGCGTCATCGACATCACCACCAAGAGTGGGACGGCGCTCGCTGGCGGCAGCGTCGGCCTCTACGGCGGCAGCCGCCAGACCATCTCACCCAGCTTTGAATACGGCGGGGTTGAGGGAAATACCGAGTACTTCGTCACCGGCCGCTATTTTGGCACCGGCCTCGGCCTCGAGAATCCCATATCCACCTTCAACGCTATTCACGATCACTCCGAACAGGGCAGGTTCTTTGCCTACACATCGACGCTGCTCGATCCGACGACACGGATAGTCACTATTTCGGGTTTCGGCGAGTCCCGATACCAGATTCCCAACAATCCCGGGCAGCCCGGCAACGTGGGAAACTTTACCGGTCCAGGCGGGGCTCCCTATACGGCCTTCGGCTTCCCCTCTTTCGATTCCAGCACCCTCAATCAAAACCAATATGAGAAGAATGCCTACAACGTCATCGCCTGGCAGAAATCCGAAGGCAATTTCGATGCGCAGCTCGCGTATTATTCGCGCTACAGCGATCTTCACTTCGTGCCCGACCCGGTGGGCGATCTCTTCGAGAACAACGTCGCGTCAGATGTTTTCCGCAGCTCATTCGTGAACGGTGTTTCCGGCGATTTCTCGTACCGCCTGAACGATGCCCATAGCCTTCGCACGGGCTTCTACACGCAAGGCGAGCAGACCCAGGTCGCAACCGTAAACACGGTTCAACCGCTCGACTTGGCTGATCCGAGTTGCGCCGGCGGCCCGCCCAACGCCTGCGGGGTGGCGACAGATACCCCGTTCAACATTCGCGACGCCAGCAACCTGTTTGGCTGGCAGCTCGGAGCCTATGTTCAGGATGAGTGGCGGTTGACGCAACAACTCACTCTCAATTACGGCCTGCGGTTCGATCAGATATTCCAATATGTCGACGCGAACCAGTTCAGTCCGCGCGCGAGCCTGACGTATAAACCATGGTGGGCGACCGCCCTGCACGTCGGCTACATGCGTACTTTTACACCGCCGCCGCAGGTGCTTGGCCGGACGATTCCGACCCAAATCTTTGACGGGACCACCGCGGGTACCCCGATCATCACCCCCGATCAGGCCGCTGCGCTGCCCGGCCAAGTGGCCGGCGAGCCTCTCCGGAATGTCGGTTCGATCCTGCCCGAGCGAGCGCATGTGGTGGACGCCGGCTTCGTGCAGCAACTGCTACCGCAATGTCCGTCGACATCAGATGGAACACCCGCCAAGGC
>DASZGF010000152.1:0-3716 GCA_035939115.1 Binataceae bacterium (SeqCode) | reverse complement strand
CAGTCTTTTTTGCTGGCGACCGGCGACGATCCGGAGGACCAACGCGCTGATTTGCGGACTGCTTTCAGATCAGAAACTCTGGTCTCTGCTGAGCAGGTGTGGCAGCTGCAGGGATTGATCGAAGGGACGGGGACCGATCTTGAACGGGTGCTCGCTATTACAAGATCTCAGCGCAGAGCGAATGACCGAAGCTTCCTATCGGCGCGCACTACAACCGCAAACTGGACAAACAGAACCGCGGGGATAGAGCCAATGTCCAGAATTGAGCTGCTGCATCAGAACACTCCCCAATGGCACCGCTGGGTTGCAAGGGATTTGGCCGGCGTCGTTCCAGCATCGTGGGCGAGACACCATTCACGACTCCAAAAACACTCGGGTGGTAAAACACCGGGCCTATCGAGTCCAACCAGCAATTTTGCGCACAATCACACGAATGCCTTGGCGCACAGTCTTTTTCTGTTGCCTCTGCCGATAATCAGAGGAGTGAGGGACGGGTTACGCGCTCCCAAGCGAAGCATGCAGGTTTCCGCTGGCCATCGGTCTTTGCAAGCAATTTACTCGAAAATACATTCGTTTAGAATCGTATAGCTACAATTTCATAAAAAAGTGCTGCGAAGATGAGTGGTGGTAATAAGAGTAGCGAAATGGCAGCGGTCCTGGCCGCTAATGGTCAGCTCAATCGTAGCGTTTGCACTTCTGACCCTGCATCCAAGAGATGCCCGCGCCGCGACAAATGCATCGATGCTCTCGGTGTCGCTCTTCGGTGCCCCTACCAGGCAAGCGGAGGCTGGCGGCTCGGCAACAACCTTCCCGCTCCCCGGTGCCGGTCAGAAGGTCGGGGTTTCCACCATGATTTTGGTTCACTGCTTCCCGCGCGCGGGGCGGCCAACGTTGAGTGCACCGATGGGTTGGAGGATCTTCAAGTCGGTCATCGACATCTACGATGTACAGTATTTGGTTTACAAACTTTACCCGCCAACTCCACGATCTAGTCGAGCGTCGTCCTGAACTTTGACGCCAGCGGAATCTCTTACGCCGAGATCGAAGGGGTCGCCTATCAGAGGGTCTCAGGTATCGATGCCGGGCCGCTCGAGACCCATTCCACCAGCTTGCCGCCCGCATTACAGCGCCCTCCCTCACAACCACCAATGACGGGGATAAAATAGTCGGGTTCTTTACCGAGTTCGGGAACTATGGTTGGGTCGATGCCCTTAGCGGCGGCACCATTGAGAGCCAGCTCGACAACGGCTCCGCACCGAGAAACTATTACGGATGTATGGCGGTCGGAAACCTGGATCAGGCGACGCATGGAACCGTTGCCGCGCCAAGCCTGACCTATTCATCTGCGGAGAGTCTAAACTCGGGCATCTCGGTTGCACTGAGATCGTTGCCCGCTCCCACACCGACTCCGACGCCCCTTGTAACACCTTCTGCGGTGCCGACCCAGGCCCCTGTGACGACGGTTAGCCTGGTGCAACATTGCTATGGGTAGGACCGGGTTGGCAACGGCGAGACGTCCGCGAGCATAGCGCTTTGTTCCAGCCCCACGAACGGCCACTTAATCTTGATTCAAGTGGTCACGAATGGGCAAACGTTTACCGCTCAAACCTTGCCGATCATTCCTCCGTCCGGGTACACGCAGATTCGCGCGGACTACTTCAATTCCGACAGTCAAGATTATGGCTCGATGGCGGAGTATTATCACGTTTGGCAGACTGGAGATCCGACAACCGTGAGCTTTTCCTTTGCCACGCCCATCACACCCAACTGGTCGGTGTCGGAATGGTCGGGATTCAACTTGAGTAACCCGATCGGCACCACTGTCGCCCAGGGCACCAGGCCGGAATACGGCGATCACGGTTCCATCGCTGACCCTTCAGTCGGCTGGGTCAGCCGTAGTTATGTACGCCGGCGGCGAGTTACTACGGTGACGCATGGGTAAGCAACCCTGCTCCCGGATTCAGCATGGAGGAAAGTCAAATCGGCGATGGTGTGGTCGGAATACTCGACTTCGCCTTGATGAATTTATCGCCCCGCTGCCGCTGCCGAATTCAAAAGCCCAGGTAGTCGAGGTGCCCACCGTACCGTTCAAATCCACCGCGACCGGCTGGAGACTTTCCCGCGCGGCACCGCGATTAGGCGAACATCAGCAGGAGATCCTTGCGCGTCAGAGCCGGCGGCCCGCAGCGCCGGTTGCTGAAGCTCGGGCGCGGTCATCGGGCGACGGCCCCCTAAGCGGGATACGCGTCCTTGATTTCAGTTGGGTCTGGGCGGCTCCCTTCTGCACCATGCAGCTGGCCTATATGGGCGCCAAAGTCATCCGGATCGAGAGCGCCAAGCGGCTGTGTATCGCGCGAACCCTTCCGCCCTTCGCCGACCGCCAGCCCGGGCCGAACCGCGCCGGATTGTTCAACCAGTGGAACCAGGGCAAAAGCAGCATCCAACTTAATCTGGCCACGCCGCAAGCGGCCGGGATCGTTTATAAATTGGTGCGGCGCTGCGACGTGGTAATGGAAAATTTCTCACCCGGCGTGATTGCCCACATGGGTTTCGGCTATGAGGCGCTGCGGCAACACCGGCCCGACCTGATCATGGCGTCACTGTCCGGCTATGGCCAGACCGGGCCTTATTCGCGCTTTGTCAATTACGGTCCCCAGATCGGTTCGCAATCAGGGTTGTACGCGATGACCGGCTATCCGCAGCAGGACCGTCCCCGCGAAGGACCGGTGGCATACGGAGATCCGTCCATGGGTTTGATGACGGCCTATCTGATCAACACCGCCCTGATTCATCGCGCGCGCACCGGCGAGGGCCAGTACTTCGACGTCGCGATGTGGGAAGTGCTCGAGATGGTGTCGCCCGAGATGCTGTTGGAATTCGCAATGAACCGGCGCGATCCGAGCCCGATGGGCAATCACGACGCGGTGATGTCGCCCCATAATTGCTACAAGGCGCTGGGAGACGCGGAGAAGTGGGTAACCATCGCGGTGGGCAGCGAAGCGGAATGGCGCGCGCTGTGCGCAGCCATCGGGCAGCCGTCGCTGGCGGAGGATCCGCGCTTCCGCACCGCCCCACTGCGCAAGCGCAACGAGGAAGAACTGGACAGGCTGATTACGGGTTGGACCGCGGAGCGCGACCGCTGGGAAATAACCGAAATTTTGCAGCGATGCGGGGTCGCGGCGTTCCCGACGCTGAACAACAAGGACGTTGCGCTTGATTCCCATCTTGGACAGCGTGGTTTCCTGGTCCAACTGGAGCATCCCGAGGTTGGCAAGCGGATCCATTCGGGCGTTCCATGGAGCATGAGCGCGACACCTTGCCGGGTTCACAAACCCGCGCCGGTGCTGGGCGCCGACACCGATCAGGTCCTCACGGAACTGCTCGGATATTCCCGCGGGGAGATCGAAGAGTTGCGTGCGGCAAACGTCCTGACTTGAAACTGTTATAGGACCCACGCATTCGCCACAGTTTACGTGCGGTCGCCGAGGGCACGCTGCCAACACCACAATGGCAGCGGCCCGGACGGCAGCATGGAGGTAGTTTGGGCCTTGGGCCCCAGTGAATGGGCAAAGCGGTTTGATTTCGTCAATCCGGCCTGGCCCCTTTTGATATCCTGATTTGGCCCCACCCCCTGCGTGTTTGATAGCTCCCAGTTGCGCGTTCTAAAGATAATCCATCTTCGAGAGATCCTTACTTTCTCCCGCCGGCGGCGGCGC
>DASZGF010000151.1:0-4242 GCA_035939115.1 Binataceae bacterium (SeqCode) | reverse complement strand
AGGGAGGCGAGCATGGAACTCGCGAACATTCAAGATCGGCCGGCGTTTCTGACGCCAATGCAGTGTGCCGCTAAGCTGCAACTCTCTCGTTGGACCATCTATCACTGGATCAGCGGTGGAAAGCTCGGGACCGAACAGGGGGCTGCGACGCCTTGGCCACAAGCGGATGATCGATTGGAACGCGCTCTCCGCCTTCATGCGCGCGCACATCGCTGGCTTGCGCAAGAGCGTCGCCGACTAGCTCAAGGACATCAAAACTGGATTGAGCCGGCAAGCGAATTCGATACCAGGTCGAATTCAACGTGAAGAACCGAGAGTTGATGGCTAAGAACAAAGGCGTGATGGCAACGCGGACATTGTCGGGACGGCGCAACAGGAGCGCCAAGCACCTGACTCCGCCTGAATGCCTCAAAGCGATTGCGTCGCTCGCCACCGCGCTGCGAGACCACCAGGACCCTGGGTTCTGCGCGGCCCTCTGCAAGTCGCGACGGTCCGGTAAAGCGATCTCCCCGCTAATCCGGGCCGGAAGCTGGAGTACGCGAAAGTAATCGCGTAGCGCCCTAAACCGGAGAAGTTGGGACGGTCAATGAGTAATCCGCAAACCGCGACCCCGACCTTGCACGAGTTGGTCGAGAACCCGACCATGAGCACCGCGCTGGCGCCCAAGGAACTCGCCCAACTAGCCGCCGCGGTGGTCTTTGGACTGTTGGCTGGTGACCGCGGCACCGAGCCCCATCCGGCCGCCGTGGCCGAGCCAGACGAGATGTTGAGTGTCGAGCAGGCCGCCGCCATCATTCACGAAGAACCGCGCTGGTTTTACCGGCGCCGGTTGCCCTTCATCCATCGAATCTCGCGCAAGAAAATACTCATATCGCGCGCTGGGCTCATGCGCTGGATCGCGACCCGAAAGAGCGTTTGAGAGTGGGGAAAACTATGAAAAACCGCAACCGTGGGATGGGCGCCGTCTATCAACAGCCCAACAGCGCGCTATGGTGGATCAGATATCACCACCGCGGCAGGAAGTACCGGGAATCCTCCCACTCAGTTAACCACGCCGACGCGGTCAGGCTCCTTAAGCGCAGGCTCGGCGAGATCAGCCAAGGGCGCCTTGTCGGACCTGATGTTGAGAAGACCACCTTCGAAGTCTTGGCCAGCATGATCCGCGCCGACTACAGCGTGAATCAGCGGCGTAGCTGCGCGCGCCTTGAGAACTCGCTCGGCCACCTCAGTGCCTTCTTCGCCAATGCCTTGGCGCGCGACATCACGACCGATCGCATCACGCAATATATCGCTGACCGCCTGGATGTCGGCGCCGCGCCAGCATCGATCAACCGCGAGTTGGCCTGCTTGAAACACGCGCTTGCGCTCGCGGTCGACGCCGAAAAGGTCGCCCACCGGGTCAAGATAAAGCTGCTGCAGGAGAACAACGTCCGCAAAGGATTCTTCGAGCCCGAGCAACTTGAAGCCATCATTCAGGCGCTACCGACGACACGCCAGCACCCGCGGGATTTGACTCGGAGCGAACTGGAGCCGGTGTTGCGGACAGCGTACCTGAGCGGATGGCGCCTGCGGTCCGAAGTGCTGACGCGCCGGCGCGACCACGTGGATCTACAAGCTGGTTGGCTCCGCCTGGACCCCGGTGAAACCAAGAACGGCGAGGGCAGGAACTTCCCGCTGATTCCCGAGTTGCGCGCTATCCTCGAAGCGCAGCTTGAGAAGACCCGCGATTTCGAGCGTACCGCCGGCGTCATCGTGCCATGGCTATTCCATCACGATGGAAAGGCGATCGGCAGTTTCAGAAAAACCTGGATCGCCGCCTGCCGCGCGGTTGGGTTGCCAGGGAAGCTGTTGCACGACATGCGTCGCTCGGCCGTGAGAGCCATGGAGCGGGCCGGAGTGTCGCGGAGCGCCGCGATGGCTATGGTTGGTCATCGGACGCAATCGATTTACTCGCGCTACGCCATCGCCGACTCGACCATGCTGCAGGAAGCCGGCGAAAAGCTCGCCGTGGCGCAGACCGAGCAGAAGCGGCATAGAAGCGGCATACTTTCGGAGCTTTCGGCCCAGAGGCGAATGTAAGAGTGCTTACTATATAAGGCTTTTCTGGTGGGCAGGGACAGAATCGAACTGTCGACACAAGGATTTTCAGTCCTTTGCTCTACCGACTGAGCTACCTGCCCGTATGCCGTCAGCGCGGCTTTTCAGACGATCATAGCTACCCGTCTGCGTCTCGGCGTGCAACTCCCCCTCGCCCAGTTTTAGCTACGGCGGCGCGCCGTCCTTTCCGGTGCGGAATCTCGCGGACAAAATACCGGCGCCGGACGGCTACGGGCTGAGCGCCGCAGCTACTCCGGTCGAGCCGGTTATAATTTGTCCCGCCATCGACTTTCCCGGCGGCATGTCGGGGTGCGGAGTGCCGACTTCAACCGAGCCGGTGTAGGTCACCGGATTGCCGGCGACGTCGTGACCGCCCAGGGTGACAGCGTACGTCCCGGCAAGGAATGCGTTGGAGTCAGTGCGCTTCAGATAGCTGTAGCCCGTGCTGATGTACTGTTTGTACTCGGCAGTGGCAGTGGTATGACCAGGGCCGGGCTCGGTGAGCGCAACACTATTGAGAAACATGAGATCATGAAAGAAGTGGGTCAGTACCAAATAGACTCCCGGCTGGCCGTCGGGCGCCCATTGGAAGGCCCTCGTGATAGACGCCACCGCTGGGTGTTTACTGCCTTTGAGCTTGACGCCGGTCGGAGCCGTAGCGCGCGGATACGCGACCGCGGCCAGCTTCTGGGTTTTCTTGAAGGTGTCATACGACCAGTAGGCCATCCCGGGCGGCGCGGCCGACAGGCCCGCTGACGCGGGCGGCCAGTCGGTGCCGAAGCTGTTCTGAATCAACAGCGCGCCGGTCTTGCCGGGAGTGCCCACGTTGTCGTCATATCCGACGACCAGTTGTCCATGCCCGGACATCGGCATGATCGACGTCTCATAGATCACTCCGTCCTGCAGTTGAAGATTTTTGCCATAGCCGCACAGCACGCTGCCTGAAAACGCGACCGCCTGGCCGTTGGCGATATATTCCTTGATCATTTCCACCGCCGAGCTCGGATCGCTGTCGATGTGGAAGGCGGCGTAGCTGCCGATGCGAAAACGCTGCATCTCCGGATAGTCCTGCGGAAAGTCATGCTGGGCCGGAATCGCATCCAAATAGGCGCAGTCGGGCTCGTAAGGCACGCGGTCGCGGGTGGGCGCGCCGAATGCGATCAGTTGCGACAGATAGCCCAGCGCCAGGGATCCCTTCGGGCAAGTACGACCCTCGATCGTGTGCTCCAACTCATACAGATAGGCGGGGCTGACCGAATTTTGCGCCAGCGCGGGGTTCCATTTGGGCGTGCCGTCGGCATGGCGCGCCGCCGTGTAGGATCCCAACCCATAGCCGAAGGACTGCGCCTCGCAACTGCCCGGCGAACCGGGATTCGCGGCCGTGCCCTGTTGGGAAACCGCCGGCAGATTGTCCAGGAATGCCTGCGTCGGCAGCGGCGGCTGCACCGGAGGATTGAGGAACGCGGCGGGCGGGAGCGCTTGCACCGAAGCGTCGAACTCGTGCGAATTGAGCAGGGAGCCGAACGGCCCCGAGTCCACGCATTGCTTGGTACCGGTTTGGGCGCGGGCTTCGAAAGCCGCGGTACTCAACGCGATCAAAAGCGTCGCGCAAACCGGACCGAACGATTTGCGAATATTGCTTTGCCAAATCATCTTTCGCCACATGATGACTGGCATTCATAGCGTTTTCAGCTAAAGGTGCCAATAGAAAGTGACGGGGTGAAAGCAGGCGAGGTTTGACGGTCTCAAGATACCGGTGGAATGTTGTAACCCGCGGGACCGATGCGGGCATAAATTAGATCAGAAAATGAAAGGTCCGGCTAACAGTGTGATTCGATTTTGTGCGATGATAATTTTCGCCTAGGGTAGCCTCCTGTTCGCGAGGAAAGGTCCCGAATGGAAGGACGTAGCGATCGCCAACCACATCACGCAACCCGCATTGTCCGGAGTTGAACTGCGGCCCGGGGGAGAACGGTGATGTGAGAAGATTGATGACTGCTGTTTTGTGATTTCGTCAATCCGGCCTGGCCCCTTTTGATATCCTGATTTGGCCCCACCCCCTGCGTGTTTGATAGCTCCCAGTTGCGCGTTCTAAAGATAATCCATCTTCGAGAGATCCTTACTTTCTCCCGCCGGCGGCGGCGC
>DASZGF010000150.1:0-38301 GCA_035939115.1 Binataceae bacterium (SeqCode) | reverse complement strand
ACCTGAAGGAGCGGACGCCGGCGCAGCTTGCTTGCGAGGTGATTCCGTTCATCGAAAAGCGCGGCTACAAAATCCCCGGCGACGAGGCCTGGCTGGAGAAGATGGTCACGACGTTGCGCGAGCGCGCCAAGACGCTGGTCGAACTGGTTGACTTCGCGCACTTCTATTTGAGCGACGATATAACGATCGATCCGAAAGCCGCGGCGAAATTTCTCAAATCCGAGATTGCCCAGCCATTAAGGGAGCTTGCCGCCGGGATCGCCGCATTGCCTGAGGAATGCGCTGAAAGCGCGGTGCAGGCAGTGTTCGAGCAATTGTTAGCTCGCTTCGGGCTCAAGCTCGGTCAACTGGCCCAGCCGGTGCGCGTCGCCCTGACCGGCGGCACCGTAAGTCCCGGCATCTACGAAGTGATCGCGGTACTGGGCCGCTCGCGCACCGTCGAGCGCCTCAACCGCGCCCTCGCACTGATCAACACCTAAACTAAATCAGTGGGGCGGGCGTCCCTGCCCGCCTTCCCGCCATTTGACACAGGCATGGCGGGCAGGGACGCTCGCCCCACTGACCAGCAAAGATCGGCCGATTGCGGTTGTCGAATCCCTCAGTACTGAAGTAGCTTGTCGGCAGGGTCCCGGGGCCCGCTGGTCATGTCGAAAATTTGGGTGGTGCAGCATACCGCGTGCGAAACGCTGGGCACGATTGCCGACGCTCTGGAAGCCGAGGCGCTGGCCTGGCAGTACGTGCGCGTGTTCGAGGGCAAGCCGATTCCAGCGGAGATCGGCGACGCCGGTGGTTTAATCGTCATGGGCGGTCCGATGGGCGTTTACGAGCAGGACCGCTATCCGCACCTTAAGGATGAACTGCGGCTGATCGAATCCGCGCTCAAAGCCGAAAAGCCGGTGCTGGGCGTATGCTTGGGCAGTCAGTTGCTGGCTGCGGTATTGGGCGCCAACGTCAGCAAAGGACCGCGCAGGGAAATCGGATGGTATCCGATTCGGCTTTCCGAAACGGCGCCTCCAGATCCGCTTTGGAGCGGAGTACCGCGCGATCTCACGGTGCTACACTGGCATGGCGACGTGTTCGATCTGCCGGCAGGGGCGGTCAACCTGGCGTCGTCCGAATTGACGGCGCATCAGGCATTCCGCTACGGCAATTCCGCGTACGGACTGCTATTTCATCTGGAGATGACCGAGGAAATCATAGCCGAATTGGCGGCGGTGTTCGCCGACGAACTGCGCGAGGCAGGGGGCGACGCGGTACGCCTGGCGGCCGAATCCACGGTCAATTGTGGCAGACTTCAGGCGATCGGCGAGACTGTCTTCAGCCGGTGGGCGCGCCTGGCCCATCAGACGCGGACCGCGGGAGCGTCGGTGGCGCAAGGCAGATAGGAGAAGAAAACCCATGTTCAAGATCGGAAAGCTGTTTCATCTGACCCATCTCGTCAATGACCTTGACGCGTGCGATCAGTGGTACGACGAGGTTTTTTCCTGCAACCGTTTCTATCGCGGCTATGAGAAGCTTGCCGTGCGCGACGCCTCGCTGCTCACGATCGGTCAGTTGGTGATGGAGCCGCTCAGCCTGGCCAAGGTGCCGGACGCGGAGAAATCGCCGATCGGAAAGTTCAAGGCCCGCTTCGGCCAGCGCTTCCATTCCATCGCCTGGTATGTGGAGGATGTAGCCGGCCTCGCCGCCCAATTCGACCGCCACCAGGTCCACATGTTCAACCTGGTGGGGAAGCCGGTGAAGGCCCCGGTCAAGCCGGGCACCGCCATCTGGACGCAGCCCCGGCAGACCCATGGCCTGCTGGAGTTCGCCGAAATCCCCAGGTTCACCACCGACGCCCGGCTGCAGCCCGGATGGTCGTCCGCGTTCTGGCGCGAGCGGCATCCGCTGGGAATCGAGCGCGCATCACATATCACTGTGCTGGTGCGAGAGCTTGCGCCCGCGACGTTTTTCTATCGCGACGTCCTGGGCGGCAGGCTCATTCACGAAGAGCAAAGGGCAGGGCAGAGCAAGAGCGCGTACGTCGCCGTGGGTGAGGATACGGTGGTTGAACTGCGCCAACCGCTGTCCACAACCAGCCCCGAGGGACGCGACCTGGAGCAAAATGGCGACAGCATTTACGCCGTCACCTTCAAGACCATCAACGTGCCGAAGGCGGCGGATTTCCTGCGTTCAAAAAAACTCCGTATCGAAGCCCAGAGCGGAGATTCGCTGCTGCTTAACCAGGAAGATACCTTCGGGCTGGTGGTCGGCTTCACCGAGCGCGCGGTCCCCAACGATCCGAGGTCGTAGTCACGATGGGAAATTTGCCATCTGCCCGGGTGGACTCCGATTTCTGCGCGCCGCTATTGCTTTCCCCTCTCCCTGACCAGGGTGAGGGTGACTGATTTCGAAATGAACAAAAGAACGCCGGCACGGAGGCCGGCTGCTACGTAACGCCGGCACGGAGGCCGGCTGCGACGAAAACGCCGGGAGAAATCAAACAATGTCATCACGATCAGCCCAAATCCACTCCCGCCTCGATCATCCCGTAATCGACTCCGACGGCCACCTGTTCGAGTTCTATCCGATGTTTCTCGACTACCTCAAAGCCGAGGCCGGGGTCGGCGCGGCGGATCGTATGACCAAGACCCTGTCCAATTCCGTAGTCGGAAGCCTGTGGTTCAAACTGACGCCCGAGCAGCGGCGCGAGCGCCGGATCACGCGTCCCGGTTTCTGGAGCGTTCCCACCAGGCGCGCGGAGGATCTCGCCACTACCATACTGCCGCGCCTGCTCTACGAACGCATGGAAGAGATCGGATTGGACTACACGGTGCTCTATCCCTCAATGGGTATTGGGGCGATTCATTTCGGCGATGAAGAGCTGCGGCGCGCCGCCTGCCGCGCATTGAACCGGATGTTCGCCGACCAGTTTCGCGACTACGCCGACGCGATGACGCCGGCGGGCCTGATCCCGATGCATACGCCGGCCGAGGCGATTGAAGAACTCGAATTCGCAGTCGGCAAGCTTGGCCTGAAGGTCTTGTTGTTTCCCGGATACGTCAGGCGTCCGATTGCGGAGGTCGCGCGCAAGTACCCGGATGCGAACCGTTACGCCTTTTGGCTGGACACTTATGCAGTCGAAAGCGAGCACGATTACGATCCGGTGTGGGCCAAATGCGAGGAGCTGAAAGTTGCACCCACCTTTCATTCCCTCGGCGCGGGATGGGGCAGCTTCACCAGCTCCACCAGCTTCATGTACAACCACATCGGACACTTTGCGGCCGCCGGCGAGGCTATTTGCAAATCGCTATTCCTGGGCGGAGTAACACGGCGTTTCTCCCTGAACTTCGCCTTTCTGGAAGGCGGCGTGGGATGGGCCCGCAGCCTGCTGGCGGGAATTATCGGTCATTGGAGCAAGCGCAACATCGCGGCGCTGGCGAACTACGATCCGCGCAATCTGGACCTCAGGAAATTCGGCGAGTTGATGGTTCGCTACGGCGACGAGCTGACCAAAAGCTACGGTCGCAACGTCACGCTGAGCGACGTAGCCCACAAATTTCTGCCCGCCGCCTTCAAGGCCTTCGACACCGAACTGCCCTCCCAGGATATGCAGATGCTGGATGAATGGGCCCAATGCAGTATCGAAACGGTTGAGGATATCGGCAAGCTCTTCGCCCCGTTCTATTTTGGATGCGAAGCCGATGATCCAGTGACCACATCGGCATTCGATACAAAGCACAATCCGCTGGGCGCCCGGCTCAACGCCGTTTTCGGCTCCGACATCGGGCATTGGGACGTTCCCGACATGACCGAGGTTCTGGAAGAAGCTCACGAGCCGGTAGAAGAGGGCAAGATGAGCGCGCAGGATTTCAAGGACTTCGTCTTCACCAACCCGGCCAAATTATGGGCCGGCGGCAACCCGGACTTCTTCAAAGGCACGCGGGTGGAAAGCGCAGTCAAAAAGCTTTTGGTGTGATTTTTGGATTGCCAGGCAATTTCTTACTGAAGGAGCAACGCAGATGGCATCGAAGGCACCCGAACTGGATCTCTCCCCGATGGACACCAAGGACGTCGACCGATGGATCGGCGTGCCGCTGGCGGGCGCGCAGTTAAAGGAGCCGGTCACGGTCACTGATATCCGGCGGTGGGTCCAGGGAATGCAGAACCCCAACCGGCTTTATTACGACGAAGCTTACGCCGCGCAGAGCGCGTTCGGAGGAATCGTCGCGCCCCAATCATTTACCGTCTGCTGCACCGTGGGACACGGCGCCCAGCCCGCAATTCAGGGGAACGTGCCCGGCTCGCACATGCTCTTTGGCGGCGATGAATGGTGGTTTTACGGGCCGCGAATCCGTCCGGGCGACAAGATCCGCTGCGACCGGATGCTGGTTGACTACAAGGTCACGCATACCAAGTTTGCGGGACCGACGATGTTTTCCCGCGGCGACACCACCTACGTCAATCAGCACGGGGAGATTGTCGGCAAGCAGCGGTCCACCTCGATTCGCTATCGCGCCGACAACGCCCGCACCTTGAACTCGTTCGGGGAACAGGCGCGGGCGCCGCAATGGACGCCGGAGAAGTTGGACAAGGTCGAAGACGAGAAGTTCGCCTACTATTCAACTTTCCAGGACCACGCGCAGCGGACTCTGAAGGACGTCAAGGACAACGAGGAGCTTCCGCGCCGGCCGATCGGACCGCATACGCTCCAGACTTTCACCAGCGAATGGCGTTCCTACATATTCACGGTCTGGGGAGCCAACGCGCTCGACACAGAATTTCTGACTACCACCGCGAACGCCGGTTGGCTGCCGGAGATGACCCGTAGCGAGGAAAAGGCCCGTATCGATCCGACCTACGCCGACGGCCTGTACTATGGCGCCTCGCGCGGCCATGTCCATCAGCAGTATGCGCAATTGATCGGCGTGCCGCGGGGCTACGGCTATGGCGCCTCGATGGGCGCGTGGGTGCTGGACTACTTGAGCAACTGGGCCGGAGAAGGCGGAATGGTCCAGCATTGCAACGTGCGCTACATGTTCCCAGCCTTCGTCGGTGACGTGACCTACCTGACCGGCAAGGTGATCAAGAAGCAGACCGACCCGGCGGGCAGAAGAAGCATCGTCACGATCGACGTGGAAATGAAGAACCAGGACGGCTCTCTAATGGCCAAGGGCCCGGCTGAAGTTTCGTTACCGCTGTAGCATGAAACATCTCAAGGGATTTCCTTGGCGGCCACTGGGTCGGTGGCGTGCCGGACGATATTTTGTAGGCTGGGCTGGTGCGCATCCGTGAACGAAATTCGCTTGTCCGTAGCGCCGGCCTCGGTGCCGGTTCCTTTCCTTTGCTGACGAAGTACAGGGTTTCGGCAGACCGCCCGCGCGAAAGCCGCTGCAGGTCCAGGTTTGATCTGCATTGAAAAGAACCGGCACGGAGGCCGGCGCTACGAAAAGAATCCAGGCGTATGGGCTTGGCGTACCGTGCGAGCATATTCTCCGAGCCCTGACCCAGAAAATAGAGGCCAGTAATTCCCCGGCGTTTAATTCAGGTACCAACGCTACTGGTGACTCTATCAGGCGAGCATCTTGTTACACGATTAGGAATCTTTTCCTCCGAAACGCAACTCGTACGTGCTATCCAAAAAGCGCGTCTTGGCCCAGCTCTCGCCGGCGGGGGTTGAGAAGTGCGGAGTGAAGCCCAGCTTTTTGATTTTCCATCCCTGCGGGGTTCGCACGAACTCGTCCTGGTAAATTCCAACCAGCCAGGCCGCGACTTTTTCTTCCGCGGTTATCAGGGGAATAATCCCGTGCCATTTGCCGGTCGCGGTGTCGCCATCGACTTCGATAAGTGGGGTGGCCACGCAGTGGATCGCCAGTGGCAACCGCTGGATACCCTTATAGTATTCGCGAATCGCCTCGCGCCCCTCGCAGCGTCCCACGCCTTCCAGCCGTGCGTCTTCCGTGAACAGCGACGCCACCAATTCATAATCCACTTGCCGGTTGCGGTTAACATCCGAACTGGAGACACCGTCGCAGCCGAAGCAGTATTTGGCCTTCAGGCGTGCGATCTCCTCGATATCCAGCAGCTCCTGAATCTTTTGCTCCAACCCTCTGGGATCGCTCATAAGTCACCTTTGCGGACGCTGTCCGATTTTTAAAGGAAGTCTACGTAACCGGTCTAGGATGGCAAGATGAGAGAGGCCGGAGTTCAATGACTTCGGCTTCACCAACAGTCAAACTATGGACGGGCGGCGATCCGGACGTCTTCAAAGGCACGCGAGCAAGCGTGAGCAAGTTGATGGGCAGTTTGACTCCTCCGGCCCGTGCTTTTCGAGCAGGACCGGAGGATTCGAGCCTACCAAGCTGCTGCGGTCCTCTACTATTTCTCGAAGGCAGCCGCCAGCTTGTGGCCGTTGGTTTTGCCCATCGCCTGCTCCAGCGCCGCCAGGCGCTCAGTAAACGTGTTTCGCAGCGCCTCTATCTCGTGTTTGCGGCTGGCCTCCTCCTCGGTCACTTGCGCGGACAGGCGCTGGATTTGCTCGGCCTGCCGGCTCGACAGCTCGGCTATCCGCCGCTCGTTCATGGTCTTTTGATCGACCATCTGCACTGACAGCGTCTTGATCTGCTCTGCCTGGCGCTGGTTTTCTCTTTTTTGCTTCTGCAGTTCGTTAAGCAGCATCGAGGTGAGCATCGAATAGCGCACCGTCTCGATCTTGCCGTCGGCGTCGTAGGTCACCAGTTCCGGATACACTCTCTCAACTTCCTCCGCCACCAGACCGTACTGCCTTGTGCCCTGCGGGTCGTTTTTGTACACGAAGGTTACCGGCCGCAGCTGCATCAGGTTACCGCTGGTCTGTCCCATATCGCGGATATCGCGCTTGAAGCGCGCCGACGACGTCGGTACGCCCAATCGGCCACTGCTGCTGACCAACACGTCCGCCCCCGTTACGCCTGCGGCGCTGATCCCCGCGATGAAAGTCGCGGTCTGCTGGCCCTGCGTGCCGATGCGGATCGTGTTAGCATCCCCAGTGGTCTCCTGGTTTCCAATCTCGATGTTCTGGCTTCCGGTGGTGATGTTTGTTCCGGCCGCGGCTCCAAGAGCGATGTTGTTGGCGCCGCTGGTGTTGTGGTAGAGCGCCGCGACTCCCACTACGGTGTTGTCAAAGCCAGCGTTGTTGCTATATAGCGCGCGTGACCCAACGGCAGTGTTCACGCTGCCGGTGGTATTGCTGAAGAGCGCGTTCGCTCCTGTAGCGGTGTTCTCAGTGCCGCTATTGTTTTGGTTCAGCGCTTTGAATCCGGTGGCCGTATTGAGGGATCCCGTATCATTCTGCAGCGCGTTCACTCCGTCGGCCGTGTTGTAACTGCCCCCGGTGTTGAACAAAAGCGCCTGCCATCCGGTGGCGGTATTTTGCTGACCTGTGGTGTTGAGCTCCAGCGCGTCCACGCCGCTCGCCGTGTTATAACTGCCAATGGTGTCGGAGTTGAGCGCGTACACTCCGGTCGCGGTGTTGTAGATGGCGTTAGTGCTTTTCATCAAAGCGCCCCCGCCTGTGGCCGTGTTGTCGAATCCCGTGGTGTTGCTCGACAAGGCGAGGCTTCCGGTGCCGGTGTTGTATGCGCCAGATGTATTGCCCTGCAACACATCATAACCCATGGCCGTGTTGTTGCTGGCCGTGTTGAAGAACAACGCGTTGGCGCCGACAGCGGTGTTTTGGATGCCGGTTGTGTTTCTATCGAGCGAGAAGGCGCCTACCGCGGTGTTGAAATAACCCGATTGATCGAACCATAGCGCACCGGCGCCAACGGCGGTGTTATAACTGGCGTTAACGCTGTCGTTTTCCAGCGCGTTCCAGCCCACCGCGGTGTCGTCGTTGCCAGTGGTGACGTTGAACAGCGCGTCGAATCCGAATGCGGAATTCTGGTCCCCGGTCGTGACACTGTTAAGCGCACCCGATCCGGTTGCGGTGTTGGTTTGAGCGATCGCCATACCGGCGTTGGCGCACACGACAAGCAAGACCGCCGCCACGAGAAAACAATGGTTTACGATTAATTTTTTCACATCCAGCCATCCAAGTTGAAATTTCGTTTCGATGCTCTATTTTGCTTATCATTGGCAGACCTTGATGTAAAGGCGGACAGCTTAAAGGCAATCCGAGCCAGTAAAAGCCTCTTGTAAGTGAAAAAAGTAAACCATGGTTCAAGATATTTCTGAATGGAACTATGCGCCGGCCGCGCTGGGCAAGACGATGGCGCTGCCCTGAGGCCGTCTCTCCATCAGGAGCTTGTGCTGTCTGAGAGGGTGGAAGAACGAAGATCTAATGAAAAGTTTTGTCGTACATGGCGCTGAGAGCGAGACTCTTTTAAGCGATCCCGCTCCTCAGCGCCCTGGCGATACTGTTCGCTGTTATTTGAGATCCACCTGGTAGAGGCTGGCGGCGTTGTCGCACACGATTTTTCTCTTGACCGTTTCGGGGATGGCGGCGAAATCGCGCTCGATCACCTCGCGCGAATGAGGAAACGTCGAGTCGGTGTGCGGATAATCCGACGCCCACATGAACTTGTCTTCACCGAAGTACTGCCAGGTCAGCGGGCCGATCGGATCGTCCTGGAAGGTCGCCCAA
Organism: Binataceae bacterium (SeqCode); assembly: GCA_035939115.1. Taxonomy (GTDB): domain Bacteria; phylum Desulfobacterota; class Binatia; order Binatales; family Binataceae; genus JAJPJA01. The sequence continues at coordinate 29,699 of DASZGF010000150.1, read as the reverse complement.
AGTTGGCGCCGGACATAATCGCTGGGCTTTACGTCCAGCTTGGTTTCAAGGAAGACGCCGAATTTCTCGAACGCATGATCCAGCCGATACATGTAATGAGCTATCCATCCGCTGTCGTTCTCGGCCGAAACCAGCTTCAACTGCGGAAAGCGCATCAGCACGCCGCCCAGGATCATGTCGGTAAATGACGCCTGAGCGTCCAGCGGCAGCGTCATATAGCGCGTCACCCGCGTGGCGCCTTTGAGTTTGGCTACCGGCTGTTCAGGATGGGCCTTGCGGCCGCTGGTCCCGGGAGCGCCGGTGATTACATGCAGCGACAGCGGCATCGCCAGTTCCTGCGCCGCCGTCCAGAAGGGATCGTACAGCCGATGCCAGAACGGCTTGTCCGGCGGCGCCGCTCCCCAGATCATCGCGCCCTTAAGCCCCGCCTTCGCCACCCGCCGCAGTTCCGCGGCGCCCTGCTCGACGTCGGCCAGCGAGATCAACGCGATGCCGATGAAGCGCTTGCGATCGTAGGAGCAGAATTCGCTCACCCAATCGTTGTAGCCGCGGAAGCACGCCGCCTGAAGCTCGGTATCCTCCAGGCCGAATAGCGACATGCCCAGCGAGGTGTACAGCACCTCCGCGCTGACGCCGTCGCGGTCCTGGTCCTCGATCCGCAGGGCGGGGTCGCGATAGCGCTGGGCCTGCTCGTCGGTGGCGTGGTCGACAAATTCCTGCATCTCCCTGCCGCTGCGGCCCGCCGCAAAAGCGACCGCAACCGGATAGGGCTGCATGCCGGGAGCGGAAAAAAGCGGCTGCGACTTCTTGTCGTGCGTGATTACTCTGGGCGCGCGGTCCTTGAACTTGCGGTCCAGCCGTTCAACCCATAAATCTCCCGGCTCCATCATGTGGGAGTCCGCTGATATCACCCGAAGCGCTGTCATAAGATCACCCCTGATATTTGGATCATGCCAATGTATCCAACTCTAGCACAGTAAATGGCTGTAGATCTCAGCGGGGCAGCGCTGATGCTGCTGTCCCGCTGATTTCGGGTGGCCGTCAGATCGCCCGGTAATTGGCGAAAGCGGTTGTGGTCGAGCGAGCTTTCGGATCGGTGATGACGTTGACCACCGACACCTTCCCGGACTTCTTGGCGCGCTCCAGCGCGGGCCGGATGTCCTGGGGCTTTTCCACGAATTCGCCGTGTCCGCCGAATACCTCGCACATCTTGTCATAACGGCTGAACTCCAGGTCGCGGCCGGCGCTCATGCCGCCCACCGACGCCCATCCGCCGTTGTTGCTGACCACGATCATCACCGGGATCTTATGGCGGATCATGGTGTCGACCTCGATGCCGTTGAAGCCGAATGAGCCGTCGCCGCTGAGCACGATCACCTGGGTGTTGGGCTTCGCCACCTTTGCACCAAGGCCGAACGGCACCGCGACTCCCATACATCCGTTGGGGCCGGCGTTGAGCCGATGGCCCGGCACGAAGGTGGGGATCGACTGGCGGGCGAAGTTCAGGATCTCGTGGCCGTCAACGACGATGATGGCGTCGCGGTCCATGAACTCACGCACCTCTTTGCACAGGCGCAGCGGATGAATAGGGACGGCGTCGGAATTGAGAAAGGCGGCCGACTTCTCCTGCGAGCGCTTGTCATAGCCGCGCAGAGTCTCAAGCCAGGGCAGTTCCTTGTGCCCCTTAAACGCGTTGCGGCCCTCTTCGATCAGTTGGCGCAAGACGATTTTGGCGTCGCCCACGATACCGACGTCAACCGGCCGGTTGCGCCCAATCTCCTCGTCACTGATGTCAACCTGGACGATCTTCAGGTCCGGCGCCCAACGCGGCGGCAGACCGTAGCCGGCGATGAAGTTAAGGCGGGTGCCCACCACCAGCGCCAGGTCGGCCTCTTTCCACGCCTGGTTGCGGGCGCCCAGGAAGCTCAACTTATGGTCCTCGGGAATAACGCCACGTCCCTGCGGGGTGGTGTAGAAAGGAATCCCACTAAGATCGACGAACTCCTTGAGTTCCTCCATCGCACCCGACCAGAAAATGCCGGTGCCGGTCAGGATGACGGGCCGCTGTGCCTGTTTGAGCAACGCGATGGCCTTCTTGACCAGCGCCGGGTCGCCGCTCACACGCGGCACGGTATGGGGCCGCTTGGGAAAAGCAATCTTGCTATCGTCGGCCACCGCGTACAGCACGTCGGCCGGCAGATCGATATAGACCGGTCCCGGCTGGCCTCCGGTGGCGATGCGGAACGCCTTGTTGATGATTTCCGGGATGCGACTTGCGTGCATCACGCGTTCGGACCATTTGGTGATCGGCTTGAACATCGCCACCTGGTCCATCTCCTGAAAGGCGCCCTTGCCGATCTCCGACACCGGGCTGGCGCCGCCCATGGCGATGACCGGTATCGCATCGAGAAAGGCGTTGCCCACCCCGGTGATGAGGTTGGTCGTCCCCGGTCCGGAGGCGGCGAAGCACACGCCGGGTTTGCCGATGACTCTGCTGTAGGCATGTGCGGCCATCGCAGCCGCCTGTTCATGGCGACAGTCAATCGTGCGGAACCCGGCCTCGATGCAGCGGGCGCCGACGTCCACCATCGGTCCCCCGGTGAGATAGAAGACCGTGTCGACCCCTTCATCCTTCAAGGCTTTGACCACCAACGAGTTTCCATCGATCTTTGCCATAAGGGGATCCTCCTGTTTGCTCCTACAAGTAGCGCCAAACCATTGACGATGTCCAAACGTCAGCTAACCACGGCGCGGCCCGTCGCGGGTCGGGTGTCGCGCGGCAGCAGGTAACGGCTGATGAAGTGCGGCCGCCACCAGGCGATGAAGGAGGGCAGGATCAGGCATCCCGCCACCATGTTCGTGCCCATCAGGAAAATCAGCAACACGCTCATCTCGTTATGGAACAGCAGTGGCGAAAAGGCCCACGGCAGGATGCCGCCCACCATCACGGCGAAGGTGCTGAAAACCGCGGCGCCGGTCGTGCTCAGCGCCGTGGTGACGGCTTCTTCGATGGTGGCGCCGCCTATGACCTCGTCCTGGATGCGCGCTACCACGTAAATTCCATAGTCGATGCCCAGTCCGATGCCCAGCGAAATGACTGGAATGGTGTCGATGGTCAACCCGATCTTGCGCGCGTTCATGTAGATGAAGGCGCCGAAGTTCGCCATCACCGCCGAAACGATAAACAGCGCCCCGGCGATGGGAGAGCGGAAGGAGAACGTGCACGCCAGATAAATGACCAACAGCACGAAGGTTATGTTGATCAGGTCGAGATGGTAGAGAACGTCATTGGCGGCAAGATACAGTCCCGAATCGCCGCCGAGAAAGCTGACCTCGACCTTGCTGAGATTGAGATTGTTCTTGACGTGTGTGTTGACGAAATCGTCCAGTTGCTGCCTGACCCGGTTTAACCGGTCGTAGGTATGGTCCTGGAGAAACAGCCGGATACATGAGCTGGTCATTTTCGGACTGTGGGCGAAGAAGCGCTCGATTTCGCCCGGCGCCGTCCCGCCCAGGAACATGTACCACAGCGCGCCTGCCAACTTCACGTTGGAGGGGACGTTGCGGTACTTGGGATGCCCGTTGTGGAACATCTGATTGATCGGCGCAATTCCCACGCTGCCAAAGCTGACCACTCCCAGTACGTCGCCCCGATTAAGCAGGTAGTCCTGCATTGAATTGATCATCCGCATCACTTCCGGGCCGATGCTGGATTGCGGGTCGGGAAAGTCGGGCGTCTTCAGCACCACCCAGCCTTCGTCGGTGGGCAGATAATGGCTGATTACCTCCATGTCCCGGTTGACTTTCGAGTCGGGCTTATAAAGCGGCGTCCCCGGGTGCTGATATCCGATCCGCGCCCGCTGCCCCGAGGAGATTCCCCACACGATGAACAGCGCGCCGCCCGCCAGCAAGGCTGTGCGAAGCGCTCCGGGCGTTACCGGTACCCTGACCAGCCATCGCACGAACCCATGCGCCGCGGTGCCGTGAGCCACGTCTTCACGCTGCCACCATCGCCGCGCCACGACGGTCGGACGGGGCAGGTAACTCATGAAGATCGGCTGGAAGACGAACACCATGGTCAGACTGCCGGCCAACCATACCGCTCCACCCAGGCCTATCTCCTTGAGGACCGGGATACCGCCCAGCGAGATAAAGATGATGCCGGCGATGTCGGCCAGGATCGAAAGCAACCCCGGCGGCAGCATCACGTTGGTAGTGGTGATGCAGGCCAGGATTTTGTCGTCCAGCGCGTCGAGTTCGTTGTAATATCGTCCCTGCCATTGGATGCCGTGGCTTAAGTCGCGCGCGGTCAGGATGAAGGGTATCACCAGCATGACGGGGTCGAAGTTGTAGCCCATCAGGCCCATGAAACCCAGCCCCCATATGGCTGAAAACGAACCGGTCAGAATCGGCGCCCACCAACTCGAGCGCTGACCCAGGCTCACATACAGGATTATCAGCATCAGCGCGATCGACAGGAAAAAGATGAAGGTGATGCGGGGCAGGTAATAGTAGCCCCATCCCGCCACCACCGGCAGCCCGGCCACGTAAAATTCCGTGTTGTCGTCCTGATATTTGTGGATGATGTCCTGGATGCCGTCGAACAGTTGCTTGTAGTCAAGCTTGTCCTCGACGAAGCTGGCAGTCACCACCGCTCCCTTGTTGTCGTAGTTGACAAACGGTGTAATCGACTCGCGATGGGTGTCCACGAGGCGTTTGAGCTTGTCGATGTCCGCTTGCGTCTTCGGCACGAACGGATACATGAAGCATCTGGAAATCAATGCGCCGGGTTGCGCCTCGGCGTAAACCTGACGCAGCGAGGCGAGCGAGAAAATCTCGTTGTGATTGACGCCGGGCAGTGCGTTGGCGTCGAAAGTGACGTCCTGGATCTTGTGCAGCATCTTGGAGTTGTAGATATCGCCATGCTTAAGCCGCATCAGTATGACCAGGGTCTGGGCGCCGCCGTACTGATACTGGAACTTGCGGTACAGTTTCGTGTCGGGGTGACCGGCGGGGAAAAAATTGTTGAATTGGGTCCCGACCTGCGCGTGCAACGCCCAATAGCCCATGAAAGCCGTGATGGCTATCAGAAGGATGCCAATCGGCGCCCGAAAGCTTATGATGAACTTGCCGATTCCCCCAGTGTGATTGCCGTCTGTGGCTGGCATTAGTAGCTCACCTCAAACGCGGCCGCGCCGCAGCTAAGCCGCACCGATTTGCCCCAACTATTCGAGCTTTGTGTCACTACGATCCCCTCAAATGATTTTGCCAGGTCGCGCCGGAAACCTACCAGAGCGCCGCTTATGTGCGATAGTCTGGCAGTCGCGGACAGGCAGTCCAAAACCGGGTCGTATCTTAGCACGTCGGCGGAAAAACCAAAGGTTTGGGGCTTCAGCCGACAAAAGGGGCGAAGGGCATGGCAGGGGATGGGGACTGAAGTGCAAAACCGCCTCGCACAAAGGCGCTCAACTCCCCGGCGCGCGGTTGGTCTGAGGAGGTAATTTGGCTTCTCTAAAGATGTTCGACCTGAGCGGCCGGGTGGCGGCCGTAACCGGCGGCAACCGCGGTATCGGGCGGGGAATTGCGCTGGGCCCGGCGCAGGCGGGCGCGTCGGTCGCGGTCCTGGCGCGTAACCAGGACCACAATCGCGGTGTGGTCGAGGAGTTGAGGAAATTGGGCGTACCCGCGTTCGCGCTCCCGCTCGACGTCAGAAAACGCGCCGACTTGCAGCCCGCAATCGCTGAAGTGCAACGAGCGTTAGGGCCGCTCGATATCCTGGTGAACAATGCCGGAATCGCGTTCCTGAAGCGAGCGCTCGATGCGGACGAGAAATCCTGGGATAGAGTGATCGAGACCAACCTGACGTCGGTATTTCTGCTCTCGCAGCTCGCGGCGCGCTCGATGGTCAAGCGGGGCCGCGGCAAGATCATCAACCTGGCCAGCGAATACGCGATCTTCGGGTCGGGCGTGATCCCCAGCTATTCGGCTTCCAAGGGAGCGGTGGTGCAACTGACCAAGTCGATGGCAATCGATCTGGCGCCCCAAAACATCCAGGTCAACGCCCTCCTGCCCGGATGGATCGACACCGACCTGACCGCGCCAGTCAAGCAAACCACCCAGTATGACGAGATCATCACGCGCACGCCGGCGGGCCGTTTCGGCACGCCCGATGAAATTGCCGGCGCCGCCATCTTCCTGGCCTCCGACGCCTCCAATTTCGTCACCGGAACCGTCGTGACAGTGGACGGCGGCTATTCCGCGCGTTGACCACCGGGATGATTTCGGGCGTCTGTCCGGCGCAGGCCGATCATTACAGCGATACTCTTTCGTACACGGTCCAGCCCAAGGCGTTGAAATTTTTCTTCGCCATTGGCGACATCTGGCCCGTGAGCAGGGCGACGCGCTTGCGTGCCGCAAGGTCGGGACGATGAGCGAAGTACGATGCCCGGCTGGTCCACGATACGTAATCAACCGGAGCGGCAACCACGATCGTGCCGTTGCGCTCGCGTCCTACAATGGTGCCCTTGGCGATAATCGAGGACAGCGGGGTGCGCGCGTGATAGCGCGCCAACATCCCGACCGCGTCCGTGAGAAAGCGCGCCTGCATCTCCGATTGGGCTGTTCCTGCCAGAGCGACCGCGTTCACCACGCCGGGCAAACCCGAGAGATGGCTCAGGTTCTCGACGAAATTGGTTTGAACGCTTAGCGGAAACGCGCTGTTGCTCATGAACGTCCGGACTGTCCCATCCGGCGCTCCCATCTGTCGGAGTTTATCTTTGTTGCGGACGATAAGGTCTGCGCGCGGCGTGTCCCATACCCAGCTGTGAATCATCCGCGTACCGGTGATCGCCATGGCGCCGGGTACCGCCACAGATATCGCGATATTGACCCCAGCATGAGCGGTGAAAGCCACCTGCGCGATTTCATCAAGCAGCGGCGCCAGAACCGGGTTGGTTGTATATGGGTCGACGTTGAGTTCCTTGGCCAGGTGCCGCTTCTCCTGTTCATAGCCGAGGATATCCTTGGTGGTCTTGCCGATTCGCGAGGCCATCGTTCCGGCCCGCTCGCCGCCGCTTTGATCGCTGTCAGTCGCGGCTTGAGCGACGTTCTGGACGCCCTGGCCGACGCGTCCGAAGAAGCGCTGGACTCCTCCCGGCAAGCCTTTCACGGTGTCCGCGGGATTCATCAGCATCTCTCCCGCCGCCTGGACGGGTGCGACCGCATTTTTGGCCAGCGACTGCGCAAAGACTCCGGTCTTGCTGGTCTGGCGCAGTTGCACGATGGCCGGCAGTTCGGCGACGCGAATCCTGAGCATCTCGAGGCCTGGCGCGTTGAAATTGCCGACGTTGCTGCGAATCGTAAATAGCGCCATCAAACCATCGGTGGGTACCGGACTGTCGACTCGAAAGCCGCCTCCCGACACCAGCGATGCTGGCGCGAGCACCTGGGCCGGCACGAGTGGGGGAGCCTCAAACCAGCCAGCCGTTTGAGCGGCGGCGGCATGTGGAAGAAGCAACACCACCGCCAACACCTGGAAGATCCAAGTGCGGCTGAATTTTTGGCCGATGGGCCTGCGCATTGATGCGTCGATCAACATGTTTACCTCTCTTAACCTTGAACTGAAAATAATTGTGCCTACCGATGCCTGATGGCTGCGAGCCCTCGCCCGCTGGTTGCGGGAGCGGGCAAGCGGCGTGGCTGTTGCGACAGCCACGCCGCGCGGGTGAACTGCCAGGCCTTTCTGATGATTTGTCCCGATTATTTTCGCTTCAGACTTAGGATTTGCGGGGATGGGTCGCGTTGTAGTCATGAATCGCTTTGCGCACCGCGTTGACCGTGTTTTGTGCCAATGGTTCCTTGCGCTCCGCTACCCACTTCATGGTGCGCTGAACCGGGCCGAGCAAACCCTGGATTTGGGGCATCACGTAACGCGCGAGCAGATCATAGGTTCGCAGGGTCTGTTCCCGGGTCGTCCAACAATGACCAAACGCCAGGACGGTGCCAAACCCGCCGGATAGTTGCTGCAACCTGATAAGCCTTTCAACGGCCTCATCGGGCGTGCCGATGACCGCGCCGGAACTGTCCATTGAAGCGGCGGCCTCAAGTCCATCGCTGAAGGGTTGCACGTCGGTCCGGCCGAGCAACTCGATGTAGTAGCTGTTATGCCAGTTCTTTAGCCCCTCGCCGGCCTCGCGGTAGGCCTGTTCCTTGGAGTCCGCCAGATGAAAAGGAACGGTTATTCGCCAAGTGGACCGGTCGATGTGCTGGCCGTGCTCCGCGGCGACCGTTTGGCCGATCTGCCACTGAGTAGGCAAGGCCCGCAACCCCTGTTCCGAGTATGAACCGATGGAAAGCACTCCGGTGCCGAATTTTCCGGCAGTCTGCATCCCGGCGGGCGAAATCTGAGACGCCACCGCTACCGGCAGGCGCTGTTGCAAGGGCCGTAGCTGCAGGGCCGCCTCCTGCAAGGTGAACCAGTCGGATTTGAACGTGATCGGTTCGTCTTCATTAAGCAGGCGCAAGATCACGCCGAGGCCCTCCTCCATCCGCGCGCGCTGCGTCGTGGATTCAATTCCCAGCATATAGGCGTCCGAGGGTAGCGCACCCGGCCCGACTCCGAGCATCGCGCGGCCGCGGCTTAGATGGTCGAGCAGCGCGATGCGCTGGGCGACATTGAAAGGATGATGGTAGGGGATCGAAACCACGCCGGTGCCCAGGCGAATCCGCTTGGTACGCTGGGCTGCCGCGGCCAGGAACATCTCGGGTGAGCCGACCAGTTCCCATCCGACGGAATGGTGCTCGCCGACCCATAGCTCGTCGAAACCCAATTCGTCCAGGAACTCCGCTAGTTCCAAGTCCGCTTCGAGCTGGAGGGTGGGATGCTCGGAAGGGGGATGGAAGGGGGGCAGGAAGGCGCCGAAACCAAGCCTCTGGGCCATAACGGTAACTCCTAATTGAAGGGGTAAGTTAGTCGGGATTACTGTTTTTGCGCGGCCTCGGTCCGGATTGCCGCGGCGATGTCGATGCTTACTTTGGCCAGCGCGCGGCTGTGCGCCGCGGCGAGCGCCTGGAAGCCATCACCCTGCACCGGCTCGCGTGCGACGGTGCGGCCCGAGCGCGTTTTGCCGTTTCTAATGTTATGTACGGTCCACATCGCGTCGATGTACGCGGCCTGGCCCTGAATTGAATCAAATCGTTGCACGTCGATCGTGACCCGATAGGCCGGGGAGAAGTTTGCCATCGGCCCCACGGCCACGTCCGGTGTTCCGAGTAACGTCGAGAGGTCGCCGGCAACGGCATGCGCGATGCCGTCGCCGAGCGGTGCGGCCCAGCGGTTGAACTCCTCGACGTCAACCTGGTTAGACGCAACCTGGACCACGAACTCCGGCCGATCAACCGTATCAGGGACGGAGACCGGCCCGACCACGACGGTGGTGCGCGTAGCCGGCGCAACCGCCGGCGTGGCCGTTGAATCGAGCGTGTAAAAGTGCGAGGGCGCAGTGCTGCAACCGCCTGCGACCAGCGCGATCAATGCGGTGGAAATGGTCAGATGTGCGATCCAGCTCATCATCACTTTGCCTCCCCTGACTTGCCGCGTAGGAGCGCGTCGGGATGGCGCTCGAGATAATCTGCCAGCACGCGTATCGAACGAGCCGCGCGGCTCACTTCCTGGAGCGTGTTGTCCAGTTCCTGACTCTGCACGGAATTCGGCTCGATAAAGTTATTGGCGCTGTCCATGGTAGTGCGCGCGCTAACCAGTGTACCGTCGGCATTCACCAACGTACCACGCGCAGTTGCCAACGTCAGATCGAGGTCGCCGAGCGTCTTGCGCACATCGTCGCCGATCTGTTTGAGCGGCAGCTTGTCGAGCTTGCTGAGAATATTGCTGACGCTCGCCTCCAACGTCTCCATCTCGCCGGGAGTGGTCGGCAATTGCACTGGAGTTTGCGACCAGTCCACGGTTACCGGGGGTGCCCCGGGGAAAAAGTCGAGCGCCACGAATACGGCTCCGGTCAACAGACTCCCGGTCCGCAACTGCGCCCGGACCCCGTGGGAAACCAGGCTGTCGATTATTTTCCTCCGGATGGGCGCGAGATCCATGCCGGCGCGAATGTCCAGGAACTTAACTCCGAGTCGCTCGGGGTCCAACTCGATTGTTACCGGAGCCGAGAACTGGAGCGTCCTGGCGTCGATTTGCGCGCGAACTTCCGTGACCTTGCCGATTTTTATGCCGCGGAAATCGACCGGTGCGCCGGGCGTCAGCCCACGGACCGACTGATTGAAGATAAGTTCGTACGTCTGCGGATTGCGCGGCGGCGGTTCGAAGGCCTGGGTCCGGTTGGCGTACAGGGTGAAGGTGGTGTCGGCATCGGCCGCCGGCATGGCCAGAGCCCTCTGAGGCGTTGCGAAGGCGATACCGCCGATCAAAATCGACAGCAGCGACTGGGTTTGTACGCTTAGCCCGCTGGCGGAAAGGGAAACGTCGATGCCGCTGGCCTGCCAGAAGCGTGTGTTCTCGGTGATATAGTTTTCGTAGGGCGACTGCACGAAGATCTTAACCGCAAAGAACTGGCCGTCAGCGTCAAGCTTGTAGGACGCGACCTGGCCGACCTGGAGACGGCGGAAGAAAATCGGTGTGCCGGTATCCAACGAACCCAGGTCGGGAGTCTTCAACACAAAGAAACGGCCGGGGAATTCGCCCGTCACCACGGGCGGAGTATCGAGCGCCACGAAATCGGTTTTGCTTTCCTGGGAGGTCCCGATTTCTATGCCTATATAGGCCCCGGAAATGAGGGTTCCCAACCCGCTCACGTTGGCGCCGGAGATCCGCGGCCGCACCACCCAGAACCTCGTGTCCCGGACCAGGAAGCCCTCCGTCTTGGGCGCCATTTGCGCGGTCGCTATAACGCGCTGGTGATCGTCCGAGAGCCGAATCGTGCTCAAGGTGCCGATGTCCACGCCCTTGTAATGGATCTTGGTTTTGCCTGCTTCGAGCCCCTCGGCGGAGGGAAAGACGATACTGATCTTCGGGCCCTCGCTCATGATCCTGGTCACGGCGACCCAGACACCAAGCAACGCCGCCACCACCGGGATTATCCAGACCGGGGAGAGCCTCGTGTGCCTTTTGGCAACCGCTTTAGACTCCGGTACCGGAGAAGGCGGTCTCTCTTGTTCAACCATTTCGAACCTCGCTCAAATTTGTCGCATCCCAGATCAGCCGTGGGTCGAACGACTCAGCGACCACGTAGAACATCGCGGCCCCGATGCTCAGGGCCAATGTGCGGTTCAGAGAGTCCTCCCGGGGGCGCCACAGTTCCTCATCGCAGCGCGCCGACGCGCCGGGCGCAAGGTCTAGCAGGCGCTGCAGCTGGTCGTAGTGCTGGCAACTGACTAAGGAGGGATCGGCGACCGGCTGGCTGGACATGCACCTCCCCTTATATGCAATAGCGCGGCCGCTTTCCACGGCATGGCAGTACCGGATCGGGACCGATGGGCGGTAGATGCCAGAAGCCGGTTCAACGCTCAGGCCTGATAATAAGATGAAGGTCGGTAAGCATCGCGGGGAGCGATCATCAAAGACGACTGCGAAGCGCTAACAGCCGATTTCTCCACGACGCCTAATGACGCTCATGTTTCCGGATCAATTCGAGAATCGAATCCGCCACTGCTTGGGGTGTGGATTCTGCGGGACGGCTTGTCAGGGGTGCAGGATTGATGACCATGCCGCCGGGCACCTCGCTCCGCTGCAAGTAGCCGCTGAGTTCACCCCATCCGTTGCGCTGGCCGTAGTGTGACTTGATATAGGGCCTGGCCCCATCAAAGGGCGAGAACTCGGTGTCAACGTACTTCTTCTCGGCATCGGTAAGTTCCCGTGCCGAGCCATCAACATTTATCCACACCAGCATCTCACTTGGCTTTGGCGTGGAATCTCCTGAGGGTCGCACAGGCGGAGTGGATAAACGGCGTCGAACGCGGCGTTGCCTCCGAATCTAGAATGAGACAATGAATAAAATCAGGGCGAGACCCCAACCGATAGCGACTGCGTCACTCATCCACGACCTCCTTTTTACATGCCGAGGCCCTTTCTCGCTTTGATCTGCTTCAACAGCGAGTCGATCTTCTGTTCACGCTCCAGACCGTCGAGCCGGGTCTCGATGTCGTCATCCAGCAGTTCGCCGTCGGCCCTGCTCAGAGCCTCTTCGCGGACCACTTCGGAGCGCACGCGTTCGAAGCTGGAGTGTTCGCCGTTGGTGGGCTGCCGCTCCTTCGCGGTGCGACGCGCGCGTGAGCGGCGATGCTGCATGATCAGTAGATCCGCCTTGGCCCGCGCCTCGGAGTGCTTCAGCTCCAGCCGCTTCAGGGCTGATTTCAGCGACTCCACTTGAGCTTCCTGATCCGCCATCTGCCGGGCGAAACTTTCGGCCAGTTGTTGGAACGTGAGCCCGCGCTGCAACGCCGCGCGCGCCAGTTCGTCATCTTTTTTGTCGACCGCGAGATCCGCCTTATTCATCCACTCGGCATGTTTATCGTCATATTCTTTTTTTTTCTTCTCCAGCAGGTGCAGATCAGCCAACGCAATAGCTACTTGCGTTTTCACCTGCATGAACTGGTTCTCCATGTCCAGGATCACCTGTTTCAACATCTTCTCGGGATTCTCGGCCTGATCCAATAAATCATTCAAGTTGGCCCGAACCAGTGTTGCTACACGATCCAGCAATGCCATGACAAAACTCCTCGCCCGTATTGCCGCGGGCTTCCCTCAAAACTCGTCACAAACGGCTACCGGAAGGCGATGGGCGGGCCTTCCGGCGGCTTCCACAACAGGGGTGGCCGCTACTTGTTCTCGTCCGGCGCCTTACCCCCGGCGTCAGGCGGTTCCACCGCACCTTTGCGGTTATCGCCAATGGTTCTGATCTTGGCGAACAGTTCGGACATCCGCATGCCCGAGAGCGCCTCGAATAACGCCGGCACCTGCGCCGCCATCTGTGTGATGTCGCCGGTGATCTTATGCATTCCGGCTGAATCGCCATTGCCGGTTGAGACCACGGTGATACGGTCAATCTTGGCCAACGGGCTGGCCAGCGCGCGCACCACCTCAGGCAGTCCCGTGATCAGCTTGTCCACCACGGCGGCTTGGTTGTACTCCTGGTAAGCCTCGGCCTTTACGTTCATCGCGCGCGCCTCGGCATCGCCCTTCTTGAAGATGATCTCGGCTTCCGCCTCGCCCTGGGCGCGAATCGCGCTGGCGCGCCCTTCGGCTTCGACCATCGTCTTGGATCGTTCGGCCTCGGCCAGGGTCTGAATGCGCTGGCGCTCGATCTCGGCCTGCTTGAGCACCGTGGCGATCAGTTCCTTTTCGCGGCGCAGGATCTCGGCTTCCTGCACCTTGACCTGTTGTTCTTTCTCGACTTGCTGCACCTTGACCGCTTCGGTGATGACTTGTTGCTGCATAAGTTGCTCTGGATCTCGTAGGCCTTGTCGGTTTGTGCCTGCTGTCGTTTGATCAACTCGCCGTAGGTGGCCTTCTTCACTTCCAGGTCGCGTTGCGCCTCAGCCTGCCGCGCCAGGGAGGCCGTCTCGGCCACGACGCGCTCTTGATCGGCCTGCGCCTTAGCAATCGCGGATTCCCGCAGGGCAACGGCGCGCTTGATCGCGGTATCGCGATCCGCCTCGGCGGCGGCCACGTCGGCATCGCGTTTGATGCGGGCGATGTCCGGGCGCCCCATGTTGGTGATGTACTCGTTTTTGTCCCGGACTTCCTTGATGGTAAACGAGATTACGTCCAGGCCCATCTTGTCCATATCGTCGGCGCAGGTCGAACGCATGCGGTCGGCGACCATCTCGGGCTGTTTGACGATCTCCTCCACCGTGAGCTGTCCGATGATTCCCCGCAAGTGTCCCTCCATTACCAGGCGAATCAGTCCGTCGCGCTCCTGCGGGCTTTTGGTCAGGAACTGCTCCGCCGCAGTCAAGATCGACTCCGGATCGGATTTGACCTTGATCTGCGAGACCGCTTCCACCGTAACCGCGACTCTCTGTTTGGTGTAGAGGTCCTGCTGCGGCGCGACGTCAAAGGACATCAACTCCAGCGACAGTTCGCGGCAGTTCTCGACCATCGGCAGGATCACCGTGCCATGCCCCTTAATCACACGGGTGCCGCGAAAGCCGTACACCACCAGCGCCTCGTGCGGTCCGGCCTTGCGATACAGCCTGGCCAGAACGGCCATCAGCAGCACTAAGGCAGCCACCGCCGTCGCGGCGATGATAAAAGCATCAGTTGGCATTTGTGGCATACTCCCTTCCCCGAAACGGGTAGCGTGATCCTAGTTAGTAGTTACTTCGTCGTCAGCCGCCATTTCTTCCCACCGGCGGACATAGGCAATGCCGTGCTCATACCGCGTTACAATAACCTCGGTGCCGCGCGGCAACGCCTCGCCGCGCTCGCTGCGAGCGCCGCAGGTCTGCCGGGCTCCCGCCTGCGAAAAGATGATCTCGCCCGTGCCCCCTTCGCGGATCGGGCTGCTGATGCGGCCGAGCACTCCCACGCGCTCGTAATCAGCGGGATCAAGCGCGCGGTCGTGCGGGAGCAGGAGCTTGACGACAAACCAGAAGACGATGGCCGCGCCCAGCAGTCCAACCGCGATCGCGATCAGCAAAATCGCGGCAACCAGTAAGGTCGAATGGCGCGTCAGCAGGTATCCGGTCCCGCCGAACCAGGCCAGAAACGCGATCAGGGTAGCAAGGTTGAAGAATGGAAAATCCGCACTACGGGCGGCTCCCGGATGGCTTGGGCCACCAACATGCGGCAGGTCCACATGGCCATGTGGAAGGTGCAGGTGCAGATGCGGAAGATGCAGGCTGGCGCCCACAAAGGACACCATGCTGAGCGCCACTCCCACCAGGAAGCATACCAGATAGAACATCGCCCTGTTCATTGATTCGCTCCCGCCGGCTTTCTCCGGCCGGCCCCGCGATGCGAATGGGTGTGCGCGGCCGGCCGCAGAACTTCGGTCAGCCGCTCCATCAACTGGGGCGCCTCCAGGATCGCGCCCAGCAAAACCAGGCATTTGCGCGTCTCCGGATGCATGGCCGCCTGGCGCAACGTATGACTAACCTCGGGATCGCCGGCAAACTGTTCGGCCCCATTGATGAGCCACATTTCGAGCCGGTCCCGTGTTGCCCGCAAGTCGCTGGTGAGTTCGGTGTGGTAGCCCTCGGGGTCGTCAACCAGGTAGCCGGGATGCACCTTGAAAAAGCGCGCCAACACCATCCGCGAGGAGTTGGTCAGATGCGGACGGGCCCCGCTTTCGATCTGCGAGAGATAGGACTGGCTGAGGCCGGCGCCCAGTTCCTTCTTGAGCGCCCGGACCAAATCCTGCTGCGTCATCTCGCGTCCCATGCCGCGCAGCGTACCTTCGACCAAGCGCAAGTAGCGGATTTTTTCCCCCAGCTTCATTCAGCTCTGTGCGAAAAAGGCCAGGCCTCTTTATCGCTATTTGCAATATAAATATCGCAATTTGTGATGTCAAGAGCCGTCAGTGAATCCCGCCGGGGCGAGCCTCGGAGGGTCCTTGCCGCATCTTCTATGGATTCTCTAGTAACAACCTAGAAGCCTGGACTGGATGGCCTCCAAATCAGTGGGACAGGCGTCTCGCCTGTCGATGACGCGCGAGCTTTTTTTTGCTCGCGCTACCGAATATCGGCCGGAGTTCAGGAGTGGCCGGGGAGCAGCACGAGAGCATTTGCAATTGGCTATCTGTGAGTGGACGGCCCTACCACAAATTCTTTCCATCGATGATCGTCACTGGCACGGCATCGATATCGAAGCCGTCCAGCAGCCACGCATTCACGCCAATCTTCGGATTTTGCAAATCTGGTTTGCCCCTCGACCAGTCGGGCGACTCGCTATAGGTGCCGCAGCCGCAGGTCTGGCAGAAATGATGCTGAACGGTTTTGGTGCGCCATTGATATGTGCCCACCTGTTCGCGCGAGGAGGTCAGCCGGAACTGCACCGGCTTGTAATAGGCCCACAACACGCCGCGCTTCCAACAAAAGGAGCAGGTACAGCGCGTCACGCTTGCCGGCGCCTCAGTTAGTTCGAATTGTGTCCCCCCGCAATGGCAGCTTCCCTTGATGCTCATGCCCTTGGTCCTTTAACGATTGCGCCGTTCCTTCAACCTTCCCAAAGGGCTGTCTAATTACCGCAGGGTCGCTGCAGGATTTATCGCCGCTTGCGGCCGTCTTCACGAAAGCGTTTCGCGGAACAGCGCCAGGATACGCTCCCAGTGGCGTTCGGCTGCGTCGCGGTCGTACATCGGTGTGCCGTTAGCGGCGAATCCGTGCTGCACGCCCGGATACATTTCCACCGTGTGGTTGGTCTTCGCGGCTTCCAGCGCGGCCTTTAGGCGATCGGTCTCTCCCGGCGTCAGCCACGGATCGATCTCAGCGACGCCCACATAAATCTTGCCGCGCATTTTGGGCGCCAGCAGGTGCGGGCTGTCGGGGCGATCGTTGGCGAGGTTCGCGCCGTGAATCGATGCGCCTGCTGCCACGCGGTCGGGAAAGGTGCCGGCCGCCGATAACACCAGTTGCCCGCCCATGCAGTATCCGACGCAGCCGATCTTCGCGCCCTTGACCTTGGGCTCGTGGCCAAGGAAATCCAGGAACACTGTGGTATCGCTCATGATCCGCGGGTTGGTGACGGACTG
Source organism: Binataceae bacterium (SeqCode) (assembly GCA_035939115.1). Lineage (GTDB taxonomy): Bacteria > Desulfobacterota > Binatia > Binatales > Binataceae > JAJPJA01. The sequence continues at coordinate 12,990 of DASZGF010000150.1, read as the reverse complement.
CACCAGTCCCATCATGCGGTTGCGCTCTTTTTCGTCAGTCATCATGGTCGCCATATTAAACGGCGGATAATCTCCCGCGCGGTAGTACAGGTCGGGCAGCAGCACAAAATAGCCGTTGGAGGCCAGCCGCTGCGCCATCGCGCGCAAGTCGGGCCGGATGCCGAGCCCGTCCATATACAAAATAACAGCGGGCGCCGGCGCATCGCCCGGCGCGGTGCAGGTGTAGCAAGGACAGTTGCCGTCGGCAGTCTTGATATTGATTTTGCTCTCGCTCACGCGTTTTACCTCTGCGCCACGAATGTTTATAACCAGGACCGGTAGGCGATTTTCGACTCGGCCCGCGGGACCAATATGCGGTCACCGATCATGAACTGAACGCTGAAATTCCGGCCGGTGTACTTCCTGGAATTCGCGGCACAGATTCATCACCCTATTGACCGCGGTCATTCCCTTATATGGCGAAACATTGCGTTCAACCAACTCACCGAGCGTATCTTCCAGTTTCGCCAACGTTGGTGCGAGGTCCCGCTCGACCAGTTCAGCAGCCACATTGAATTGACCCTCGCGAATCATAGTTCGCAAACGCACCAACTTCTCCAAAGCGTTGGGGGCCAGATAATTAACTACCGGATCGCCCGTGAAGACAAGTTCCGGGAGCTCCGCGATAAGCTCCATAATTATCGTGTCGCGATCTACTGACATATCCGAACCTCAACTATTTACGCTTTGGCCCCACGTTCTCCCCGTCATCGGGACGCTTTGTCAACGAACTCAGCACTGCCTTAGCTTGCTCTTGCGACACTTGATCGTAGTGTCGGCCAACTTCCTGCGTCAACAGGCGAGCACCTCCGAGACCGGAAAGGAAAGCGCCGGCCAATTTGGCCAAGGTAAGGTCATATGTAGCAGGTGCCGATCCGAGGCTTATGGAGCCCAGCGGACTGTAAAGCGCCGTCAGCACCAGCGCGGTCACCATTCCAACGAACACGTTGCCCAGAAATCCGGGGCGCCAGATTTTACGGCCGTCAGGTAAAGTGTCGACTCGCGAGAAAATGAATCCCTCCGCGGCGAACAAAGCATTGAGAAGCCCGCCTACAAGTCCGGCGACGGCGATAAACACAATCACCCACCCGACTGCCATCTCTCTCGTCCCCCCTGGATCAGGTCACGCTCCCGGTTTCGGGCCCAGCACTGGCGCCGCGGGTCCGACCAATGCCCATTTCTAAGCGATACTTTAACCCTTGGGAAGCTTCAGTACACGCTCGCCGATGATGTTGTGCTGAATCTCGCTGGAACCCGCCGCGATCGTCATCCCGCGCGCGGTCAGGAAGCGGGCCAGCCAGCGCCCGCCTTCGACCGCGCCGGTGGAACCGGATCTGATCTGATGGAACGGTCCCAACAGCTCGTCGGCGAACATCTGGACCCGCAGGTTAAGCTCCGTGGCGTGCAGCTTGCCGTAGGAGGTCTCCGGCCCCGGAATGCGCTTTTTGAGCAGATTGGTAAGACCGCGGTAGCGGATAAGGCGTATGCAGTCGGCTTCGATCGCGAACTGCGCCAGCTTCTGCCGCACGTAAGGATGCCGGGACGCGGTGACGCCTTCGAACTGCACGTGCCTGGACATTTCGATCAGGTCTTCGACCGACTTCTGCACCGGATGGCGCGTGCCGCCCGAGGCCCGTTCGTACATCAGGGTCGCGATCGACACCTGCCATCCCTTGTTGACCTCGCCGACGAGGTTCTCAAGCGGCACCTTGACGTTATCGTAGAAGACCTCGTTGAACTCCGAACCGCCGGTGATTTGGCGCAGCGGGCGCACGGTGACGCCGGGGCTTTTCATGTCGACCAGCAAATAGGAGATGCCCATGTGCTTGGGCGCCTTGGGATCGGTGCGCACCAGCAACACCTGCATGTGGGCGCGCTGGGCGAGGCTGGTCCAGATTTTCTGTCCGTTGACGACGAAGTAATCGCCTTGAATTTCGGCGCGGGTCTGCAGTCCAGCTAGGTCCGAACCGGCGTTGGGTTCGGAGTATCCCTGGCACCAGATCTCCTCCGCGGAGAGCATTTTGGGCAGGTAGCGTTTGCGCTGCTCCTCGGTGCCCAGGAAGATTAACGTCGGCCCGATGCGATCGATCGCCAGCGTGTTGGCGCCGTAAATGGGAAGTCCCAGCCGCAGCGCTTCGTCCTGATAGATCGCTTGTTCGACGATGCCGGCGCCACCGCCGCCCCATTCTTTGGGCCAGTGCAGGGCGACGTAACCGGCGTCATAGAGCCGCCGATGGTATTGAAGCAGGCGCTTCCAGCGATCTTCGCTGTCGCTGCCCACGTTGAGGTCATCGCCGCGGTCAAACACTTCCGCCTTGGCGCGCTCCAGGAACGAGCGCAGCGTGCGGCGGAACCCCTCCTGCTCGGTTGTGTAATTGAAGTCCATTGCCGGCCTCATCCGGCCCCGGCGGCGCTATGGGAAACGATGCTTCATGGCTGCCGCCGGAGCGATTTCTCAACAGACAGTAGTAGGGGAGTAACGCGCATGCAAATGGGGCAGGGCTATAGGTTTGAAAGCGAAATGCCGTCGTCCGAGAGTGGAAAATGCGTCAAGGGCTGGTGCATCTGACCTCTCCCGCGCCCTCTCCTAAAATAAGGAGAGGGGACAAAAAAAGCCTGCGGGCCAATCTGTTCGTAGGCTCGAACAGTAAATATTTTCGCATTGAAGCTAGTACCTTAGTTTCTACACTGCCCCGCGGCGACTATTGCTGGGGCAGAGGGAACGTGTGGCCGCAGGTCCAGGCGCCATCCACAGTGAGTATTACGCCGCTCACCAGCGAGGCTTCATCCGAGGCCAAGAATAACGCTGCGTTGGCGATGTCTTCGGGCTCGCAGGCGCGGCCCAGTGGATGGAGCGCCGCGCCGAGCTTGCGGGTGGTTTCCGGATCGACTGATATGCCCATCGACTCGCCGATATTGGTTACCACCGCGCCGGGGCAGATGGCTGCGGCGCGCACCTTGTACTTGGCGTAGTCCAGCGCCACGACCTTGGTAAATCCAATGACACCATGTTTGGCGGCGCAGTAGTGCGGCAGGCCGGGCTGGCCCGTGATGCCGGCGATGGAAGCGGTGTTGAGCACCACGCCGCCCTTTTTCATCAGGTGGGGCAGGGCATACTTGGTACCCAGAAACACTCCGGTCAGGCAGATGTCGATCACCTTGCGCCAGTCCGCCTCGCTTATTTCATGCACCAGGCCCATCGGGCTGATGCCGGCGTTGTTATACATTATGTCGAGCTTGCCGAAGCGCTTGACCGTGTCGTTCACCATGCGCTCGCAATCGGCCGCCCTGGTGACGTCCGCCGCGATAGCAATCGCCTCTCCGCCCGTGTCGGTTATGGCGGCGGTCACCGCCTCGGCCCTCTGCGCGTTGACGTCGGCCACGCCGACCCTGGCGCCCTCACGGGCAAACAGACGGGCGGTTGCGCGCCCGATTCCCGAACCCGCCCCGGTGATTATCGCGACCTTGCCATCCAATCGTGCCATCGTGTTCTCCCTTAGTGTGCTGCAAACTGACTACAGGCCCATGCGGTACAATTTGTTCGCGTTGTCGAAGACGATTTTGCGCATGATGTCTTCCGGCACGCCCTGGAAGCTGGCTTCAATCACTTCGTGCGAACGCGGCCAGGTTGAATCGGTATGCGGAAAATCGGAGGCCCACATGAAATTGTTCTCGCCGAAAAGCTGGTACAGTGCGGGGCCGATTGGGTCGTCCTGGAAAGTTGCCCAGAGTTGGCGGCGTACGTAGTTGCTGGGCTTCATCGTGAGCGGCTGCGGCTCGGGCGAAAAAGCCCCGAATTTTTCGAACACATGATCGAGCCGGTACATGAAATGTGGCAGCCATCCGGTGTCGTTCTCAGCGGAAACGATCCGCAGCCGCGGGAAGCGTTCCAGCACCCCGCTTTGGATGAGGTCGGCGAGCGAGTCCTGGACCTCATGGAGACCACGCACATAAGCGCGCGAAAAATTCATGTACTCCGAGGTGTGCGGACCCTCTACGCTGGGCTGCGAGCCGCGGTTGCCCCGCGTAAACACATGCAACGACAGGGGCATTTCCAGATGCTGCGCCGCGGTCCAGAACGGATCATAGTCGAGGCTCAGGTAGGGCCGCTGCGCCGGAGCGCAGCCGTAGATCATCCCGCCCTTGAGTCCCGCACGGGCGCATCGTTCCAGTTCCTTTGTTCCAGCGTCGATATCCGCCAGTGAGATCAGCGCGATGCCGTGCAGCCGCCTTCGATTGTGCGAACAGAACTCCGCCAGCCAGTCGTTATAAACCTTGAAGCAGGCCTGCTGGAGTTCCGCGTCGGCCAACCCGAACAGCGACATCCCCAGTGTCGTGTAGAGCACTTCCGCTTCGACGCCGTCGATATCCTGGTCTTTGAGCCGTTCCACGGGGTCCTATCCGCTCGGCCGCGCCGCCTCGTAACCGCTGTGCCTGAAGTGCTCGCCCAATTCCCTACCGCCGCGGCCCAGCCCGAAACCGCCTGCCACCGGGAACGGATATACGCCGGGAGCGGTAAAGAGATAGCCGTGGTCGGTTTTGACCATGTGAGGCGCGCGGTCGCTGAACTTTCGGTCCAGCCGCTGGGTCCAGAGCTCCGCCGGCTCCATCATGTGCGAATCCGCTGAGACCACTCGCAATAGGGACATGATTTCACCTCGATAGTTGGCTGTTTACGAGGAGTCCGAATCAGCTTCCGGCGATTACCGGATTGCGCAGACAGCCTATACCTTCGATCTCCACCTCGACTATGTCGCCCGGTCTTAGAGGACCCACGCCCGGCGCTCCGGTTGAAATTACGTCGCCGGGCAACAGCGTCATGATGTGGGAGATCCAACTGACCAGGAAGTCCGGCGAGTAGATGAGATCGTCTGTGCGCGCCTTGACGCGCACTTCGCCATTGACACGGCATTCGGTGTCCAGGTTGGAGGGATCGATCTCGGTGGCAATCACGGGGCCAAACGGCGCGAAGGTGTCGAACGACTTGGCATGAAACATCATGGGCGTTCCCATGGTCTTGCGCAGCTCTCCGGCGGTGACATCGTTCACGCAGGTATAACCCAATATATAGTTGGCAGCGCTTTCGCGTTTGACCCGCCGGGCCAGCCGGCCAATGACGATCCCTATTTCGCCTTCGTGATTGAGGTAGTCAAGTTCGGGCGGAAAGATGATTGGATCTCCCGGATTGTTCGCGGCGGTCGAGGGCTTGAAGAACAGGGTAGGGCGTTCCGGCGGCTGCGCGCCGGCGCCCAGGACACGGCGGCGGCCGGGGCCAATCGCCACCACCTTGCTGGCCGCGGTTGGGCTCAGGAGCTTGACCGACGCCAGCGCAATCGGCCTGGCGCCCGGCGCGGGCCTTAGCCCGTGGAGTTCCCCTTCCAGCGGGTGGATCTGATCGCCTTCGAGCGATCCATGTTGCACGCGATCATTCAGGGCAAAGCGTACTAACTTCATCTTGTGCCTCCTGTCGCTCGGTAGAGCTGGCGCGGGATCAACCGCTCAGAACGTTAGAGCAAGCGGCAAGGCAAAGTCCATCGCGTTGCGTGATGCACGCAGCTGGCGGGTTTCGGACGCGGAGTAGGTTGACCTTTCGGGCGCTTTTTAGGAAGGCCGACACGGAGGCCGACCCGACAGGAACAGGGGGACAGAAGTTGTTTCGCTTCAGGCTAAGACAGTGGAACTCAGGCAGCGGCAGAGGCTCCGGCGTTCTGCCTCAGCAGGCTCTTCACCTCTTCGCGGCTGATTTCCAGCGTGCTCAGAAGCGGCCAGACCACGCGCTGGAAAAACACGCGAGCGCTGATTGCGGCCCCTGAACTATGCAGCCGCTCCAAATAATTGGGGATTAAGCCAACACCGGGCATTTTGAAGTTCGCCAGCACATGGGCCAGATCGGCAATCGTGGCGTCGCGGTCCTGGGCGAGTTCCAACTGCACCAGGGACCGATAGAAGCCGGCGTGGGCCGCCTCGTCGCGGCCGAGCAAAAAGAAAATCGCCTCCAGCACCTCATCGCCCGCGCTCCGAGCCTGGGCTTTTTGAATATTGTAGGCGGTATAGGTCGCGCCCTCCTGCAGAGCGCCGTAACATGACATTAGCCGGGCGGTCGGAAAGGGCAGGTGCCATTCCCGGGCAAAAGTCTCACGTTCCAAAGCCTCGAACTCCGCTTCGGAGCGAAGACCGGAGCGGATTAGGTATTCGCGAAAGGCCAGCCCATGGTTGGATTCCTCATAAGCCCATCGAATCTGGAACCACGCCGTTCCAAACGTCGCGCGCGACAAATCGAGTCCTTTGGAACTGTAGTCGGGCGCGTACATTTCTTCGGCACAAAAAAGCTCCACGCGCCGGCCAAACTCGTCAGTTAGCTTGGACGCGTCGAGCTTGTCCCAGGGAATGTCATTGAAGATGTTCCAATGCCGCTTGTTTTCGGCGGTTTCGAGGAAATCCAGGCAAATGCGATATAACTGTTCCCGCATGGTTAAGGACATTGAATATTTTGCCTTTCGGCCCGGTGGAGCTCGTGGTCAAGCCAATCCCGGGCCGGTCATCTTGTTGCAGGTCTGTGCCATCAATTGCGATCGGTCAGGAGGTAGAAACCAGGCGGCGTGACCGACGCACCTCACTTACCAGCCCCATCTTTTCCAGCCCGCAGATGACGACGTAACCGAGGTCCGGTTGCCGCCATCCTTGTCCCAGGCGCGCTAAGGCGGGGCGCGCATGGTGATTGCGATGCCAGTTCTCGCCTTGAAACATATGCATGAAACCCAGCCACGAGACGTTGCGGCTGGAATCCTCGCCCACCGGCGTGTTGGGCTCCCCATGGCATACGCTATTTACAAAACATTGAGCATGCAAGGAGAACACCAGCCGGATAGCGCCGAGCCAGAAGAAGGCGGCGACGCCGAAATACAACCCGCCGAAAAATGACAGCGCCAGGATGCCGGGTTGCAGAACGCGCCAGACCTTGAATGAGAAACGGTTAAGATCCGGGCAAACCCGCTTAACGTTGGGCGGTTCCGATTGCCACATCCAGCGCAGATGAGCCCACCAGAATCCATGCCACACCGGGCTTGAGACGTCCTGGGAAGTATCGGCGTAGGCGTGATGCACCCGGTGGCTGGCGGCCCAAGTGGTGGGCGAGCCCGAGCCATTGAACATGGCGAAAAAAGTCAGGACTGCCGCGGTGACCGGATGAAGGCGCAAGGCACGATGGGCCAGTGCGCGATGATAGCAGACGGTGGTTCCGATACCGCCAATCCAGCTCAGCGCCAGAGCGCCAAAGAACAGTCGCCAGCCCGGCAATGGAAACAGGATCAATCCCACCGCGGCGGTCAAATGGATGAGAATGAACCATGGCAGGATCATCACGTCCTGCCGTGTGGAGCGCCACCACGGCCAGTCAGATCCCACAGATGGTAATTCGGAGTTATCGAGTAGTGCGGCGTTGGCCAATCGAGAATCCTTTCTTTCGCGGTGAAAAATCGTTTTCGCGCCGGCCCGGGCGTGGAGCACGAGGGCGCGGCAGCGGTGGGCGGGCGGTCGTTTCCGGCTTATGCGGCGCGATCTCCGGGGCATGGAATCCGGCAACGCTGGCGCGCTCAAGCCGGATGCCCAACATCCGCTCGATGCCGCGCAGCGACGCCCCTTCCTCCGGCATCACCAGGCTCAGAGCCTGGCCGGACTTGCCCATTCGGGCGGTTCTGCCGATGCGATGGATGTAGGTATCTGATTCCTCGGGCAGGTCGAAGTTGAAGACGTGAGAAACGTCGGGAACGTCGAGGCCGCGGGCGGCAACGTCAGTGGCAACCAGGACGCTGTAATGGCCCTTGCGAAAGCCGGCCATCGCGGCATTGCGCTGGCTTTGCGATCGCCCGCCATGAATCGCGACCGCCTTGAAGCGGTTGCGCACCAGCATTTTGGCGATCCGGTCGGCGCGGCTCTTGGTGCGCGTGAATACGATGGCGCTGTTGACTTCGCTGCGGCCCAGCAGTTCCACCAGCATCGGCGCCTTGTTGTCCATCGTGACCGGATAGATGGTTTGGCGGATTTCGGCCGGCGGGGTGCGGACCTCACCGACATTTATCCGATCGGGCTGGTGTAGAAATTCGCGCGCGACTTGTTCAACGCCGGCATCCATCGTGGCTGAGAACATCAAGGTTTGACGTGGCGTCCTTACGGTCCGCAAAACCCGGCGCAATTGGGGCAGAAAGCCCATGTCGAGCATGCGGTCGGCTTCGTCGATGACCACCAGGCTGACACGATCGAGCTTGACCGTGCCGCGCTCCAGATGGTCGATCAGGCGTCCGGGGCAGGCGATAAGGACTTGCGCACCACTGCGCAGTTCCTGCACCTGGCGGCTCATCGATTCGCCGCCGACGATCACCGCAGCGCGCAGCGCCGTGTTGCGAGAAAACAGGCTGAATTCGCGGCTGATCTGAGCGGCCAATTCACGCGTAGGCGCCAGGATCAGCGCGGCCACGCCGCTGTTGCGGGTGTTCTGAAGTCGGTTCAACAGTGGCAGCAGAAAGGCCGCCGTTTTGCCGCTGCCAGTTCCTGCCGTAGCGACGAGGTCGCGTCCGGCCAGGGCGGCTGGAATTGCGGCCGATTGGATCGGGGTCGGATCATGATGGCCGCGATCGTGGACCGAGCGCAGTACTTCCGGTGTTAGGGCGAGTGCGGAAAAAGGCAGAAAGACTCCATTTTTTCAGAGCCAGTGGATTCAGGTCGGGCGATAAAGCCGAACGAAAGGTTCTGAGGGGTTAGTCGGTTGCGTCGCGTGAATCCGCGCGCTTGGGCCAACGGTTTGGCTTGGTCGCACTATATAGCCGTCAGAACATCAAATCAAGAGGGCGTACTGAAAATCGACCGGGAAGGTCGCGCCGCTGACCGCCCGGCCGTCGATGCAGTTAGGCCTCGGCATCGGCCTGGAATGCGACGCGCAGAGAATTTCATTGCGCGGGAGGTCTGGACAGCCGTTTGCGGTCCTCGTCGTCTCCGGCACTTAAAAGCCGAGGACACTGTTCCGCAAGCCAGCGGTCGCTGACTGCGCTCTCCAGCGCTCGGCCGTTGCTGTCGGCAGCCCATGCTCCGTGGTTCTGGATCGTGAAGGAGCAAAACACCCGCCCACAAAAGCGGCAGCTATAGGCCAGACGCGAACCGCGGGCCGCCGACCAGTCGAGCATCTTCACCTTGAAATCATGTGTTTCCCAAGGCTTCTTTATTTCCGCCATTAACCACTCCCGTCTTAGTCGCGATCGTTGGGTCCGCCGTCTAGCGCGCTACCGCCCGGTTGCGCGCTTTTCCGTTTTTCAGCGCCGGATCCGGTTCGAGCCGGATTTTCTGCCCCTTAAGTTCGCTGTTGTTCAATAGGCTGAATGCCACCGCGACATCGGAGCGCTCGGCCATTTCAACCACGCCGAATCCCCGGCACAGTCCCGAAGTCCTGTCGGTAACCGCCAGCGCCCCGACAACTTCTCCGGCGCGCGCGAAATGCGCGGCCAGGTCGCTGCTGGTGACGGAGCCCGCAAGATTGCCAACGTAAACCTTGGGCATCGAATACCCTCCTGTTGTTTCAAGCAGTTCGGACTTTCCCGGCAGGCGATGAAGAGACCTCCGGGAATGGGGCATGTCCGAAAGGCGAGTATCTGTATGTTATCCTTTGCCGGGGGCGGTGTACATGGGTCGCTCCAGGCGCCATAATTTCGACGTTATAGTACGATCCATGGATAATCTGATTGAAAAAGGGGCTTGGTTTAAAACGCTGCGGCGGATTAGTTGATCCGATAATCCTGGGTGGCGCAAGCGTCGCGACAGGCGGCTGGACAAGGGGCGCTGAACGCGCTTTTCCTATATCATTGCATGGCTTAAAAGGGTATCATCAGTTAGGCGCTCGGATGGTTCCTTTCATCTAACCCGGGAATGGGCTCGGGTTTAATGCTCGGAGCTAACCGGCAAAACTTTCGGAGGGCAATGAATGCCCAGCAAATTGTACGTCGGCAACCTGGCCTACTCGGTATCGGGCGCCGATCTCGAAGAACTTTTCTCGCAAGCGGGCGAGGTGCAAAGCGCCACCGTGATTACCGACAAGGTCTCCGGCCAAAGCAAGGGCTTCGGCTTTGTCGAGATGGCAAGTGCCGGCGACGCGGCTACGGCTATTCAGCGTTTTAATGACACTGAACTCAAAGGCCGTAACATTCGGGTTAACGAGGCCAAGCCGCGCGAATCGAATTTCGGCGGGGGCGGTGGAAACCGCGGCCCCCGCGGCGGGGGCGGAGGTGGTGGTGGCGGCGGCGCGAGCCGTGGCCGTAACCGCTGGTAACAACCGAAAGGCGGGCTTCGGCCCGCCTTTTTCATTCCGGTAGGAGAGGGCGAGCCAGTTCGGATCTCGTCCCTAAACTCGGCATAGCCGGGTTATGGCTGGCGAGCGAGTCCGGGATCAAGCGGACGGCGAGCTGACAATTGTGGCCCGCGATGGGGATCTATGGAAAAACGCCGCAGAGAACAATTACGCAAACAGAAGCAACAGGATAAGCAACAACGTCGCGTGCAACGCGTTTCTGAGAAACAAAAACGCGAACCAGGCAGCAAAGATGCCGACCTCGAGGGAATAGTTCCCGGCCCGCAGCCGGGACAGATAATCGACGTCGACGCGCCTTAGGCACTAGGGCTAAACAGTGCCATCCTGACCGAGCGAAAGGGAGCGGGCCCTATCAGGATGGCATTAAACTCTTCCACACCGGCCCTTGCTCCGTCCTCTCCGACAAAGTTTTAGTCGCCCGCGCCATCAATTCTCTGCAACTCCGCTGGCGGGCACCTAAGCTCGCCCTTACTAAGGTGCGAAGCGGCGGCTGCTTTCGATTTGCTGCTGCGGTATCTGCCCCTTTTTGAGCACCTGCTCAGTCAGCGCGCGCCGTTCCTGCGGGGTGAGAATATGGAGGTCACCTTCATACGCCATTGAGGCGACCGCGACGTCACTTCCCGGCTGATAAAAGTCGACATACTTAAGACAGTTCATTCTGTTCTTGCCGGTCAACGCAAGGTGCAGTTCCTCTTTGTGGACAATCGGCGGACTGAAGGACATTTCCAGTCCCTTGAGATTCAATTTGATGGTCTTGGGATTGACCACGTCAGCGCTGGTTTGGACGATTTGAGAGGAGCGGCCGGCAAACGCAGTGGTCTGCATGAAAACGGTGCCGTTGTTTTCGCCAAAAGCCAGGCTGACGATCGAATCGTGTGATGCCGGCGCCATGCCGATTACGCGGGTCAGGCGCAGATGGCCGCCCCATTCACCGACGAAGTCGCGGCTGGCGCGCGGAATTACCAGCACGTTTTGGCCAGGCCGCATCGGAGCTGCGGCAGGTTCCCTGGGTAAGACTTGCGTCTGTCCGCCCGGCGCCGGCGGCACCTCGAGCGTGCCGGAACCCTGGTGTTGTATTTGCTGAGCCTGGGCGCCGTATGCGGAAATAAGGACCGCAAGCGCGAGGACGAGCATCGACAGCGGAAAACGGATCCCACCGCGGTGGGCGGACCGCGCGGTACTGGTTTCAGCGAGGCATTCTTGTATTATCGGCATAACTGATGTCATTCAAAATAACGGGCACCAGGGCAGTAAAGCCACGCGGCACGGCTGCCTGCGCTTTTGGATTTTCGGCAACAAGACCGGCAGCGGACGCGAGCCGTTCGCCGGCGATGAAAGTAAGGAGCGGAGCATTCGGAGCGATGGCATATAAAACGATCAAGGTTCCCACCACCGGCGAGAAGATTCGTCTAAAGTCCGATCATACTCTGGAAGTCCCTGACCGGCCTATTCTGCCATTTATCGAGGGCGACGGCACCGGCCCGGACATCTGGCGTGCTTCGCAGTACGTGTTTGATGGCGCCGTCAAAAAGGTTTACGGCGGCAAGCGCCAAATCGCCTGGATGGAGGTGTATGCCGGGGAGAAGTCCTTCAAGGAGTTCAACTCGTGGCTGCCGGATGAAACCGTGGAGGCGTTTCGCGAGTTCCTGATCGGGATCAAAGGGCCGCTCACTACGCCGGTGGGCGGCGGTATCCGCTCGCTCAACGTGGCCCTGCGCCAAATGCTCGACCTCTACGTTTGTCTGCGCCCGGTGCGTTACTTCAAAGGCGTGCCCAGCCCGGTTAAGAATCCGGAAAAGCTGGATGTGGTCATCTTCCGTGAGAACACCGAGGACATCTATGCCGGCATCGAATGGCCGGCGGAATCGCCCGAGGCCAAAAAGGTCATCAAGTTCCTCCAGGAAGAGATGGGCGTGACCAAAATCCGTTTTCCCAACACCTCGGGAATCGGTATCAAGCCGGTCTCGCGCGAAGGTTCGGAGCGCCTGATCCGCGCCGCTCTGGATTACGCGATCAGCCACAAGCGCAAGAGCGTGACCCTGGTGCACAAGGGCAACATCATGAAGTTCACCGAGGGCGCCTTCCGCGACTGGGGTTATGAGCTGACCAAGCGCGAGTACCAGGGGCGCGCGATCGGATGGGACGACTGCAACGGCAATCCTCCGTTAGGACAAATCCTGGTCAAGGACAATATCGCCGATATTACCCTGCAGCAGATCCTGACCCGGCCTGACGAGTTCGATGTGGTCGCGACCATGAACCTCAACGGCGACTATCTGTCCGACGCGTTGGCCGCGCAGGTGGGCGGAATCGGCATCGCGCCGGGCGCCAACATCAACTACATCACCGGCCACGGTGTGTTCGAGGCGACCCACGGCACCGCGCCCAAGTACTCCAACCAGGACAAGGTCAACCCCGGCTCCGTGATCCTGTCGGGCGTGTTGATGCTCGAGCATATGGGATGGCAGGAGGCGGCCGACGGGATTGTGCGCGGGTTGGAGAAGACCATCGCGAACAAGACCGTGACCTACGATTTCGAGCGTCTGACCACCGGCGCCGAGCTGCTCAAATGCTCAGAGTTTGGCAAGGCGATTGTGGAC